>JBGVRS010000169.1:0-37113 GCA_045128635.1 Lachnospiraceae bacterium | reverse complement strand
AAATTTTATGCGGTAAAAAATTGATTTTTCGGGGTTATTTTATTGTTTTTTATTAAAAAAGATTTTATTTGATTTTTTGAGGTTAAAGAAATGATTAGTCCAGAAATGACAAAACCACAATATGTAGTATTGCCACCAGTGTGGTGTTTTGTAGTGTTAGCATTGGCTAACTGCGTTACTAAATATGTTACTAGTTACGTTACTTATATATATATTTCTTTTCTATATAGCATAACTAGACACAAAATTTTTCTAAAAAAATATAAAAGGTTGATTTTAACTAGTAACACTAGTAACACCTGCTGAAAAATGTGTCAACCACAAGGGTTTTAAGGTGTTACTAGTGTGTTACTAATGCCTAAAAACCAGTAACAGTTAGTAACACCTTAAAAATCAGTCAACCACAATGCTTTTAACGATTTTTGTTAAATTTAAGACCACACAAATGTGATATTAAATACAGCTGTCAAACACATAAAAAAGGGGTAAAAAACATGAAAAATGAAGAAAAAGGTAATCGAAAAGCAGAACTTCTGAAGATATTTGATTCAGTTGAAGATACAAAAGGCATAATTCTTCCTTTAATTGATGATGTGATCTTCTTGGAAGAACAGCTGCAGGAATTGCGCCAGCTTCCTTTTATTCGGGTAAGTAAACAGGATCCTTCATTGCAGAAAGCTACACCAGCTGCAAAACAATATAAGGAATTACTTCAGCAGTATAACAATTGCATCAAGATCTTAACTGGAATAGTAAGGAAGGATGCTGCAGAAGAAGAATCTCCATTAAGGGCATTTGTTAATTCCAGAAAGGAAAAAGCATGATAGTTAAATCAAATGGATTCTTGGAAGAATACTATCAGCAGATCATGGAAGGTAAGATCATTGCCGGAAATGAACTGAAGCTTCAGCTGCAGAAGTTGATGGAAGATATGGAAGATGACAGATACATCTATGACACAACAGATGCAGATGACAGAATGGATTTTATGGAAAACTGTGTGAAGCTAACTAAATCACCTTTCTATGGAAAACCAATGAAGCTTATGTTGTGGCAGAAGGCATTCATCAGTGCAATGTATGGATTCAAGATGGCTGGTGAAAAGACAAATGATGGTGAATCTATTGATAGGTTCAGAAGGATCCTGCTGCTGATTGCCAGAAAGAATACTAAATCAGAAACTTGCAGTGGAATGGGATTAACAGAACTGATCATGGGTAATGATGGTGCTGATATTGTTTGTTCCAGCAATGATGATAATCAAGCTAATATTTTGTATCAAGCAATTGATACCATGCGCTTGATGATAGATCCAAAGCAGCAAGATACTTGGAAGAACCAGCAGTGGATCAAGTGCAAGATGAATGGATCCAAAGTATTCAAGCTTTCAGAAAGAACCAGAAACAAGGAAGGCAGAAACATTGATTTTGCAATTGTGGATGAAGTTCATGAAATGAAGGATGCTGGAATCATCAAGCCTATTGAACAGTCACAGTCATTGAAACCTAATCCAAAGTTGATCCTGATTACTACTGAAGGATTTGTTAATGATGGATTCTTGGATCAGGAACTTGTTAAGGCAAGAAAGATCCTGAATGGTGAAGATGATTCTATTTCAGCGGAAAGATATCTGGTGTGGTTATACACACAGGATAGTGAACAGGAAGTTTGGAATGATCCACAAAGCTGGTATAAGTCAAATCCTACATTGGGTGTAATAAAAAGATGGGATTATATGCAGGAACAGGTTGATGCAGCTAGAAGATCCAAAACAGACAGAATGTTTACTTTATCTAAAGATTTCAACTTCAAAGTAAGCAATTCTGAAGCATGGTTAATGAGCGAATTATTGGATTATAGCAGGGTATACAAACTTGATGATTTTAAAGGTAGCATAGCATTAGGAGCAGTAGATTTAGCTGAAACTACAGATATGTGTTCAGCAAAGATACTGCTTCTGAAACCTGATGATAATACAAAGTACATTCACAGTATGTACTGGATTCCGGAAAGCAAACTGGAAAACAGTGATGATAAGGAATCTGGTGCAAAATATACTGAATGGGCGCAGCAAGGATTGATCAGGATTACTGAAGGAAATGAAGTAGATGTTTCTACAGTAGCTGATTGGTTCTATGAATTATACAGGGATCATGGTATCAGGCTATATAAGTGTGGCTATGATCAAAGATTTGCTAAAGATTTTCTGAAGCGAATGGATGATTATGGTTTTGACTGTGAAATGATCTATCAGAACAGATATGTATTGTCATCACCAATGAAACTTTTGGAAGCTGATATCAGGGATCAGTTAATATCATTTAATGATAATGTGGTTGATCACTGGTGTTTGCTGAATACTTCAGTGCAGGTTTTTGATACTGGACACATAATGCCAATAAAGATCAAAGGTCAGGCATCAAGAAGAATAGATGGTACATTAACTTTCATCATGTGTGAAGAAATGTACAGAAGATATAAAACAGAAGTATTGAGGTAATGGCATCAATGGCTAAATGGTTTGATAGTTTATTTAGAAGACAGCCTAAAAATTCAAAACCAGCACCTACATTTGATGGTTGGATGCCTATTTACAGCCAGTTTGGAACAGACATATATGCTTCAGATGTAGTTCAACAGGCACTAGCTTGCATTGTTGATGAAATGAAGAAGTTGAAACCAGCGCATGTAAGAAAAAATGGAAATGATATCATTCCGGTTAAAAGCAGTATAGGTGATGTTCTTAATAATCCTAATCCGGTAATGACTACAGCTGATTTTATTGAAAAAACAATGTGGTTGCTTTTGCTTAACTACAATGTTTTTATTATTCCTACATACTACACATGGATTGATGATAAGACTGGTGTGGAAAGAAGATATTATCAGTCTTTATATCCAATTAATCCTACACAGGTAGATTTCATTGAAGATGCAACTGGTAGATTGTTTGTAAAGTTCTGGTTCTGGAATGGTGAAACAACTACTATTCCTTATGATGATGTAATTCATATCAAGTATAGATACAGCTTGAATGAATACATGGGTGGTGATAGATTTGGTCAGCCGGATCATAAGTCATTGGTAGGAACTTTGCAGCTGAATGATGACATGCTTAAAGGTATTGCAAAAGCAATGAAGGCTTCTTATGCAGTCAATGGAATCATTAAGTATAACACTATTATTGATGATGGATCCACAAAAGCTAATGTAGTAAAGCTTGAACAGCAGCTGAAGAATTCTGAATCCGGTATTCTTCCTATGGATCTGAAAGGTGAATTTATACCATTCCCTAAAGATATTAAGATGGTTGATGAAGGAACACTGAAATTCATTGACACAAAGATATTGCGCACATGGGGTATTTCACTGGCAATTCTTACTGGTGATTATACAAAGGAACAGTATGAAGCTTTCTATCAGAAGGCACTTGAACCACTGATTACAGCTTTATCACAGGCATTTACAAAGAAGTGTTTTACTGATCGTGAAAGATCTTTTGGAAATGAAGTTAAGTTTTATCCAAAAGATCTTATCTTCATGACTACTACACAGAAGATAGAACTGGTTAATCTTCTTTCACCAACTGGTGCTTTATTTGAAAACGAAAAGCGCAGCATGTTTGGAATGATGCCTTTAGCAGAACTTGAAGGTAAGCGTTATATGTCATTGAATTGGGTTGATGCAGATATGGCAGCTGCTTATCAGATGGGTAAGGTTGGTAATGTTCAGATGAATGTTGTTGATGAAACCAAGAATGAAACCATTACAGAAGAATAATTGAGGTGATCAGATGTCTTATATAGTTATTGATGACAATTTAAGAACAATGACAATACCAAGTGATATTTCAATACTTGGTGTTGAATCTGATGATGATGTAAATAAGATAGCTTTCATGATGCCTAAAACCTATAATGGGTATGATTTGTCAACTTTTGAAGCAAGGGTTAATTATCTTAATGCTAAAAATGAAGGTGATCTTTATATTGCACAGGATTTAACTGTAGATGGTGATAATTTAACCTTTACATGGATAGTTGGTAGGAATGCATGTGCCTATAAAGGATATGTAAAGTTTATTGTATGCTTGAAGAAGTTTAATGATGATGAATCCGGTGAAGTAATTCAAGAATTTAATACTACTGTATATCAGCTTCCAGTATTGGAAGGTCTTGAAACATCAGAAGCAGTAGTTCAGGATAATCCGGATATTATTGAACAGATACTTCAGATGATTGATGATTCTGGAATGTTTGATCCTACACAGTATTATACAAAGCAGGAAGTTAATAATTTAATTCCTACAAAGCTTCCTAATCCACAAAAGCTTACTTTAAATGGTACTGAATATGATGGTTCTGCACCAGTTTCAATGAATATAACTGCTACAACTATCAGTGAAACTATAGTTACTGGTAAATTTATTAATGTAGTAGATGCTGTTCCAGAAGAAGTTAAGGATTTAGATTTATTTGATGGAAATGGTGATCCAATTGATTCAGCTAGTGTTGTTGTAACAAATAAGAATTTATTTAGATCAGATCTTATTTCTGCACAAACTACATCAAAGAATATCACTTTTACTAAAAATGAAGATGGATCCATTACTGCAAATGGTACTTCTTCTGATACAGATGCTTTGGTTTCTTGTAATATTGATAAGAATGCTTTTTTGATTGCTAAAGCATATACATTATTTACAGGAAAAACAGTTGGAAATGTGTGTGTAAGATTGTCTTTTGTTTTTTCAGATAATAGTACAGCCGTATATGAATCTAAAAATGAAGCAGTTTCTTTTGTAATTATAAAAACAGTTAATTCTTGTATTGCAAGTGTAGTTGTAAAGGAAAGTGGAACTACTATTGATAATGAAACAGTATATCCACAGCTTGAAGTGGGTACATGGGCAAGTTCTTTTGCAACTAATATTTATAATGAAATAACTTTTACTGGATCTAATTATCCTACTTTGCCTGATATTATTTCAAATGTTTGGTCAAATGATGATTCTGTTGAAAATATATCTATGAAATATGATGCAGATAGTACATATGCAAAGATTAACAATTATGTTGATGAAAATCTGAAATTATCAGCAGTTAATGGTCAATTAGTAGCTATTTCAGATGGTTTAGGAAATATAACTATTGGTTTGGGGTGATAAATTATGGCAACTGATTTTAGTAATCCACAAAGTAGAAATGAATCAATTCTTCAAAACATGCTTGGCGCAGCAAATGAACTTGGTTTGCCGGAAAGCAGAATTGAAGCTTTGTTAATGGAATTGTTGGAACAGCAAAAAAAGCTTTTTAATTTGCCGGAAGAAGCAGGTACTTATGTGTTAAAAGTAACTGTTGTTGAAGATGTTCCTACATATGAATGGTCAACAATTGAAGCTGGGGGTAATTGATCATGGATGAAATGAAAACATTAACAATTGGTGGTAAAACTTTTGAAACAGTTGATGCTGGTGCTAGATCCAGATTGGATGATTATGCAGTTGCACTAAAAGAACCTTTGCATTTGGCAGATGCACAAATTACAAATAATGAAATTGATTCATTGAAATGCATAGATGGTTATTATCTTAACCATAATAATGGAAATCTAGTTGCAGATCATAACTATTTTACATCTGATTTTATTCCGGTTACACCACAGAAGTATTATGTGAGTTTCAAAACAAATCATTATGCTTGGTTTAATGAAAATAAGGAATATATATCTGGTTCCAATACTGTTGTTGGTGGTTTAGCACCTAACGATGCTAGATATATCCGTGTTGACTCTACAAAGGTCAATAAAGATGTTGCATTCTTCAGGATAGGATATGTTGTACCATTCAGTAAGGCTTATGGAATTGGTTTTTCTTGGCTTGATAATACAAATCTGATAAATCCTGAAAGATTTGATAGATGGGGTGCGTATTATGCCAATCTTTTTAATAAGGAAACTGCTACTGATGGATATTATGTAAAACATGATACTGGAGAAAGGGCAACATCTGGAACTTACTTCTTTAGTGATTACATTAAGGTTAAGCCAAGCACAGTTTATGTAATGAGCAAGGGCAATCGTTATGCGGTTTACGATAGCGATTATCAGTATATTACAGGTGCAAACTTAAATGGCACAGATGTTGAGTTCACAACACCAAACAATGCTGTTTATATGATCGTCAGTAATCAGCTTACTGAAAAAGACAATCTTGTGGTTGCTGAAAAGGACAACTATACATATACATATGAACCTTTTGGTATTGTTGTTCCGTGGTTGAAACCATTAGTTCAGAAATCAAAGTATGATGGCAAGAAGTTAGTATGTTTTGGTGATAGTATTACATATGGTGGATATACAGATATTATAAAGTCTGATAGTGGAATACTTGCTCAAAATGTTGGTTTATCATCAGGTAGATATGCATATAGTGATGATTCTAATCAGTATATTAATGCTTTTGCTTTTCATAACATTGTTGATTCAATAGTTTCAGGGGATTGGACTATACCGGATTCAATCAATGGTGTAAGTGGTTATACAAATCAGTACAATCAGATCCAGATTATTAAAACCATTGATTTCAGCAATGTTGATTTTGTTTCTATTTCATATGGTACAAATGACTTTTCAAGTGCTACTCCACTTGATAATCAGAATGATCCATATGATGTTGAAACATTCAAGGGTGCAATTAGATATTGTTTGAAGAAATTGTTAGAGGCATTTCCGAATCTTAAAATCATTGGTGTTACACCTTGTTATCGTTTTTGGTCAGAAAGTGGAACAATTCTGTATGATAGTGATGAACACACAATTGGTGGAATGTACCTTAATGATTATGTTGAAGCAGTTGAAGAAGTTTATACAGAATTTCATTTACCTTGTGTAAATAACTATACTATTGCTGGTATAAACAAGTATAACAGATTGGAATACTTTGCGATTTCAGATGGCTTACATCCTAATGTAAAAGGTCGTGCAATTCTTGGTCATAGAATTGCAGCAGGAATATTGGAAAATTATTAATAATTTAGTGGGGTGATGTTATGTTAAAGAATGAATTATTTGAAAAAAGATATTATTCTTTTGAAATTCGTTCAGAACAGACTGAAGATGAAGTTGGAATCATTACTGGAAGACCGATAGTTTATAATTCCAAAACTGATCTTGGATATTTTGATGAAGTCATTGAAATGGGTGCTTTAAATGGTGCTGATCTAAAGGATGTTAGATTCTTGGTTAATCATGATACTAGTATGATTCCTTTGGCTAGATCACGCAATAATAATGCCAATAGTACAATGCAGATGACTATTGATGATCAGGGAATGCTTATAAGAGTTAATCTTGATGTAAAGAATAATAGTGATGCCAGAAACCTTTATTCTGCTATTGAACGTGGTGATATATCCGGTATGTCATTTATGTTCAGGGTAGATGATGAAGAATGGACAGATCTTGAATCAGATCATCCTGTAAGGCATGTTAGAAAGATTTCAGATGTTGTAGAAGTTTCTGCAGTTACTTTTCCTGCATATGAAGATACTTCAATCAGCGTTAGAAATAAAGAAGCATTGGAGAATGCTAAAAAGGCACTGGATAGTGCTAGAAGATCACTGGATAGTGATGCGTTAGAACTTGCGAAAGCAAAAGCATTATTTTACACAGAAATGAGGTAAACAAAATGAAAGATTTTTTGAAGAAGCTTATCAAGGATAAGCAGACAAAGATTTCTGAAATCAGATCAAAGATCAGTGCATCTACATCTGTTGATGAAGTTAGATCACTTACTGCTGATGCAGAAGCAATTCAGGCAGAAATCCGTGAAGCTGAAGCACAGCTTGCTTCCATTGAAGCAGAAGAAGCAAAAACAGCTGAAGCTGCATCTACAGAAGCAAGATCTGCAGTTCCTGCAAATGCTACATTGGTTAATGGAACAGTTAAGGCTTCTGCACAGATGCCAGCTGCAAATGTAAGATCAGATGAATCCATTCTTGAATCTATGGAATATAGAAATGCATTCAAGGCTTATGTTCAGACTGGTACACCTATTCCTGCAGAATTGCGTGGTCAGGCTAATACAACAGCTGAAACAGGCGCAGCTATTCCTCTTACTATCATGCGTGAGATCATCAATACTGTTCGTAAGAAGTATGGTAATCTTTACAATAAGGTTCGTAAGATGAATGTTCAGGGTGGTGTTGAATTCCCTGTAGGCGCACTTCAGGCTACATTTAAGTGGATCACAGAAGGAACTGTTTCACCTAGACAGAAGACAGATAAGCTTGGTAAGGTTTCTTTCAACTACTATGGTTGTGAAATCCGCATTGCACAGTCTTTTGTTGCTTCCATTGTTACACTTTCAGATTTTGAAGTTAAGATGGCAGAAGTAATTGCTATTGCTTATCTTCAGGCAATGGATGAAGGCATTGTTCTTGGTACTGGTAGTGGTCAGATGACTGGTATTCTTAATGATGCTAGAGTAACTAATGTTGTTACAATGACAGCTGCAGATATGGGTAACTGGACAGCTTGGAGAAAGAAGTTCTTTGCAAAGCTTCCTTTGGGTTATCGTGCTGGTGAATTCATCTTCCCTTTGTCTACTGTAGAATCATATCTTGAAACAATGGCAGATTCTAATAATAATCCTATTTTCAGACAGGCTACAGGTCTTGAAGTAAATGATGGTGATGCAGCTAATCCCAATGGTAGATTCTTTGGTAGGGATATCAGCTTGGTTGAACCTGAAATCCTTCCTGATTTTGATACTGCATCTGCAAATGATGTAATTGGTATTTTCTGGCAGCCGGATGAATATGCTATCAATGAAAACTTTGGTTTCACAATGCGCAGATATTTTGATGAAGAAACCAATGAATGGGTTGATAAGGCAATTGCTGTTGTAGATGGTAAGATCCTTAATCCTAATGGTTATGTTCTTATTAAGAAAGCTACATCTTGATGGCTAGAAAGGTAAGGTGAAAGTTATGGATCTTACTGTAGATGCTTTGAAGGCTTTATATGTAGCACTTGGTGGTTCAGCTGATGATGTTGCAAATATTACACTGATTCCGGATATGATCAATGCAATTGCACCATTGGCATCAACACTTGTTACAGCTGCTACAGCAAAAGAACTTCCTACTAATCCTACTGCAAATGGAACATATAATTTGCAGGCGGTTAAGTCCAATACTGGTACTACACTTAGTTGGGCAGCAAAAGAATAATAATAGTGAGGTAATGCAATATGATTAATGCAAATAGAATTGTTCCTGTAACAAAGACAGATCTTATTAGTCTTTATGGATTGATCCTGAAGCAGAATTCCAGCTATGGTTCACTTGCAAAGCTTGTATCTAGTGACATTGTTGGTAACTATCAGGTAACGACTAATTCAGCAATAGTTATTGCAGATCAGCCGTTGGTATCATGTAATATTGATGCTACAGCTTCCAGTGTTTCTGGATGCACAGTATTCTTTGTAGCTGATGATGGCTATAAGGGATTTTCCATTGATGGTGTTGCTGAAACACCTGCAGGTGGAAGTGTTGATGTAGTTGCAGATGGCAGCCTTTACAGTGCTGTTCTTTCATCTGGTGATATCACAATTTCCAAAGTTGGTTTCTGATGAAGTGAGGTAAGGAAAATGGCAGTGCTGGATGATGTGAAGAATTCTTTAGGAATTTCAGGAACTTATCAGGATAATACTTTGAATCAGTATATTGCTGAAGTCAAAGCCTTCCTTGTAGATGCTGGTGTTCCGAAATCTAGCATCACCAGTGGTGTCATTGCTAGAGGTGTTGCAGATCTGTGGAATTATGGTGCTGGTGAAGGTAAGTTATCATCTTACTTCATGATGCGTGCTACACAGCTTGCAGTGAAAGGTAAGTGATTGATATGGCTTACAGACCAGCTACACCTTTTACAGTCGCAATGAAGCTTTTAGTTCCTGTTGATGGATCAGCATATGGTGTTCCAACAAAAGCTTATACTGATCCAAAAGATATTCCTGATAATCAGGTTTTCTTTGGTTCATTCAGAACTTTTGGTGGTACTGAAGGTGTTAAGAATGATATTTATACTGTAATTGATACAGCTGTAATTGATACTTGGTACAGACCGGATATCAAATCTAACAGTAGAATATACATTTGTGATACTGAACAGACATATGATGTTATAGGTACACCAGAAGATATTGATCATAGACATCAGTATTTAAAGTTTAAAGTTCAAAAAGTAGGTGGAAAAGCTTAATGGCTAGAATGAGCATAACATTTAATGGTTTTGCTGATGCATTAAGGTTGGTGGAAGAAATGGATCCATCAGCTGTAAAACCTGCTGTTAATGAAGCTTTGTCTGAAACTGGAAAAATGGTTCAAAGACATGTTAATGAAGCTGCACTTCCTTATGCAAATAAGGATGGTGGATTAAAAGGATATGCTACTGGTGATATGTTTAATGCACTGAAGAAAGATAATCCAGTTATTTGGAAAACACCATTTGTGGCTGAAGTAAGTGTTGGTTTTAACCTTAATGAAAAAGGTGGATTTCATTCTATCTTTGTAATGTATGGAACACCTAGAATTGCTAAAGATCAGAAGCTTTACAATTCTATTAAAGGAACTAGGACACAGCATTCAATTGCAATGTTACAAGAAAGCATACTGTCTGGATATTTTTATGGTGTAATTAAAGGGTGAATGATATGTCAATTGTAGATGTTAAGCTTTTACTTATTAATACATTGAACACAACATTCAAAGATTATCCTGTATTTTTACAGGGTTCTATTGCACCTGAAGATCCTTATCCGGCAGATTTTTTCACATACTGGAATAATGATTCTTCAGATAGCGCATTCTATGATAATTCTGAAACAGAAACCATTTGGGATTTTGATTTGAACTTTTATTCCAATAATCCTACTAATGTTAATACAGTTCTTTTAACTGCTAAATCAGCATTAAAGGCAGCTGGATTTATCGTAGATGGATCCGGTCATGATGTAATTTCTGATGAACCTACACATACTGGTAGAGGGATAAATTTACTGTACATACAAAAAATTAAATGAGGTGAAAAACATGGGACAGTACATTGATGAATTTAGAGGTACAGACCATCTTGTTTATGCTGAAGTCATTAAGGATAACAATACAGATGGTTATGTTACCGGAAATGTTAAGGTACTTGCACCAGTAGCTGAAATCAGCAAGACTGTTGAAACAGCATCTGATACCAAGTATTATGACAATAAACCTGCGCTTTCTATTAATGCTGAAGGTGCTGATACCATCACACTTACTATTCCTGCACTTGATCTTGCTACTTTAGCTGATATTACAGGAAAGAATTATGATAGCACTTTAGGTGCTTTCATGGATGGTGAAAGAACACCAAAGTATTTTGCGCTTGGTTACAGACTGCGCTTAACAGATGGTACTTACAGATATGTTTGGAGATATAAAGGATCCTTTGGAATTCCTGATGAAACAAGCCAGACAGAAAATGCAGGTACAGATTCTAATAATCAGCAGCTTACTTATACTGGCATTGCAACAATGCATAACTTCACAAAGACAGGTACAAGTGAAAAAGCATTGGTAGTTGATGAAAGAACTACTTCTGTTGATCTTGATACTTTCTTTGCAGCTGTTACAACTTGTGACACATTTGGTGGTTCTACACTTGCTACAGTTGTTAATTCGCTTACACATGTAACGAATTCCAATATGGCTGGATCAGCTGTTATTGGTGGTACTTACAGTGGTGTACTTACAGCTGATGAAGGTTACACACTTGCAAATGTTACAGTAGTAATGAATGGTCAGGATGTTACATCTTCTGCATGGACATCCGGAACAAGCACAATTTCCATTGCTAGTGTTACTGGAAATATTGTTATTGCTGCTACAGCTACAGTTACGCAGTAAAAATTTTAGTTTAAGTTAGCGTAAATCCGATAATATTTTTGGAAATTATCGCATCTTTGGCATCTGAAGAAAATGTGAGGACAGCATACTGCAGTGTGTTTCTGGATTGTGCCTTCTTCCTGATCCGGATTACTCACTTTTCACTATAAAGAAAGGAAGAAAGAATTATGAAACTTAACATTTACAAGAATCAGAAGGAAATAGCAAAGACATATGAAGTAGATAACTATGATCTTATGTATGGAACTGTTCAGGATATTCTTTCAATTATGGATGAAGTTGATGATCTTGAATCAATGAATAATACCACTTTGTTTGAACTTATCCAGAAGAACAGAACTAAGCTTGAAGATCTTTTGTTAGATATTTTCAGTTCTGATGGCATGAAGCGTGAAGAACTACGCATGATTAAGATCAAAGAACTGATTCCAGTATTCACTGATCTTTTTGCATATGTGCAGAAATCCTTTAAATCAAAAAACTGATGAATGGCAGTAGTGAAGGAAGAAGCACTGCTGCCACATCATTACAAGATGTTTTTTATGAACTGGCAGATAATTTGTGTCAGAAATATCCGGCTTTAACACCTTTTATTGTCAGAAGGGAAAAGTTTGGTGAAGTGATCAAGCTGGTGGTTTGGATCAATACCAACAACTTAAAGAAACAAGGTGTGACCGGAAAAGATAAGGTGTGGAAGGATGCTAAAGGCAATACACACATAAAACGAGAAGCAAAAAATGATAACTGGTGGTAATAAAGGCAGGTGATTGGTAGATGGCTGATAATGAATCTACAATGAAGTGGAGAGTGGATATCTCACAGCTGAAAGCAGCTATGACAGATGCCAAAAGATCTATTTCACTTGCTAATGCTGAATTTAAATCTGCTACATCCGGAATGGAAAAGTGGCAGAATTCTACTACTGGTCTTGAAGCAAAGTTGAAGCAGCTGAATACTGTTCTTCCACAGCAGAAAGCAATTCTTTCACAGCTGGAACAGCAGTATGCAATAGTTGCTAAAGAAATGGGTGCTGATTCTACTGAAGCACAGAAATTGCGCATTCAGATAGAAAATCAGAAAGCAACAATTAATTCTACTGAAGCATCAATAAGTAAGTTTAATGATCAGCTTAATCAGCTTCAGAAGGAAGAAAAAGCAGCTGCTTCACCAATGAATCAGCTGAATAAAACTATAGCTGAACAAGAAGCACAGATGAAGGATCTGAAGGAAGCTTATGCAAATGCAGTGCTTCAGTCAGGTAAGAATTCATCTGAAGCTAAAGCTTTGGCTAAACAGATTGAAAAGCTTTCCGGTGAACTGAATAAAAACAAAGGTAAGGCTAAAGATGCATCTGATGCAGCAAATAGTCTTGGAAAAGAAGTAGATAAAGCTGGTGATGCTGCTGATAAATCATCTGGAAAGTTTAAGAATTTTGCATCCACATTGGGGGATGCTGCTAAAGGTGCAATTATTGGATTTGCAGGTGCTATAGCTGGTGCAGTAACAGGATTAGCTAAAGCTTCTGTTGATGCTGGTTCATATGCTGATGAAATGCTTGAATTATCAGCTGTTACTGGAATAAGTACAGATAAACTTCAGGCATATAATTATGCAGCTGAACTGGTTGATGTTTCATTAGATACATTAACTGGTTCTATGGCTAAAAATATAAAGTCAATGACCAGCGCAGCAAAAGGAACTGGATCAGCTGCAGAAGCATATAAAGCATTAGGAATATCAGTTGTTGATTCTGAAGGCAATCTGCGTGATAGTGAAACTGTTTTTTGGGAAGCAGTGGATGCTTTAGGACAGATTGAGGATCAAACACAGCGTGATAGTCTTTCCATGTCCATTTTTGGTAAGTCAGCGCAAGATTTGAATCCTCTTATTCTAGCCGGAAAAGAACAGTTGACTGCTTACACAGAAGAAGCTAAAAAAATGGGCGCAGTTCTATCAGATGACCAGCTTACTGATCTTGGTGCTTTTGATGATTCTGTTCAAAGATTAAAATCAGGTGCAAATGCTGTTAAAAATGCGCTTGGTACTGTATTAATGCCAGAATTAAAGAATTTAGCAGATTCTGGTACACAGCTTCTTGGTGAATTCACAAAGGGCATTGCAGATGCTAATGGTGATTGGAATAAGATTTCCAAAGTAATTGGAAGCACTATAGGAAAAATTGCAAAAACAGTATTTGAAAAGCTTCCTGATCTAATTACTTTAGGTGGTCAAATTTTGGTTTCTGTCATTCCAGAAATTTTACCTTCACTTGAATTAGCATTACAGAAAATAATGGAATTAATCTTTGTGTGCTTTCCAATCATCACACAAAGTTTGTTTACTTTGATTGGAGATATAGCTACATGGTTAGCAGAAGGTGATAATGCCACACAGCTGGTAAATGGAATTGTAAGCATGGTGTCAATTTTGGCATCACAATTTTCAGAATTGCTTCCAATTTTGCTTCCGGCAATAGTGGAAATTTTAAGCCAGATAGCATTAGCACTTACGTCAGCAGAAAATATAAAATTACTGATCACAGCGGTATTACAAATTGCAACTGCTATTTTTGTTGCATTGGTAAATACTGTTCCGGTATTGATTGATTTTATTAAAGATTCAATTTTAAATCTGGCAGATCTATTTTCAGAATTCTTGCTTTGGATAGTTCCTAAAGTTGCTTCTGGCATTGAAAAACTTGTAAATACAGTTAAATCTTGGGGTGATAAGGCAAAAGAATTTGTATTTGGTCTGATTGATAACATCAGGAATGCTATCACAGATTGGATAGTAAATATCAAATTGAAAATTACTACTGGTTTTAAAGAACTGGTATCAAAAGTTAGTGGTTTTGGATCTGATATGGTAGCTGGAATCTGGTCTTCAATTAGCAAATCCTATGACTGGATCAAAGGTAAAATTAAGGAATGGGTTGGAAATGTAACTGATTTCTTCAAGAAGGCACTAGGAATCAATAGTCCTAGTAAAGTTCTGGCTAATGCTGTTGGTAAATGGATGCCTAGTGGTATTGCTTCCGGATTTGAAAAAGCAATGCCAGCTGCATTAAGTGATATGAAGAATACAATGTCTGATGCTGTTTCTGATTTGAAAACAGATGTTGCACTTCAGGCACAAGGAATGCTTGGTGATGTTAATATTTCCGGATCATCTTCAGGATCCATTGGTGGAAGTAGTAGTCCTACAATTAACTTTAATCAGACTATAAATTCACCTAAAGCAGTTGATGGTATGACATTATATCGTGAAACTAATAGTCTGTTATTTACAGCAAAAGTGAGGTTAGGCAATGTTTGAACTGATACTTGAAAACAAAGCTGGTGATCAGCTTACATTTGATCAGAATTCACCTTTTACTGTTACAGAAATTCAAGGGTTGAATCCACCAGAAGCCAATATTAATACAAGTCCATTGGCATTAATGGATGGTGAAAAATTTAATAGTTCAAAGATGCAAATGCGCACTATTAATGTGGCATTTGCTATTGAAGTGCAAGCTGCTAAAAACAGAATTGAAGTTTATAAGGTTCTGAAATCAAAACGGTGGGTAAAATTCACATACATTGGTCAGTATAGACATGTGTACATTGAGGGGTATATTCAAAGTATTGATATTACTTACTTTGAAATGAAGCAGGTTGTGACATGTTCAATACTTTGTCCTTCACCATATTTCAAAGAAGCGCAGCAGATAGTAAATGAAATGAGCAGCATTGTTCCAGCTTTCCATTTCCCATTTGCATCTACTGCATCACCACAATTAGTCTTTAGTTATATTAATAATGATGTTGGTATAACTATTGATAATGATAGTGATGTTGACTGTGGAATGATAATTGAATTGTATGCTAGGGATGCAATAAGTAATCCAAAGATCTTCAATTATTTAACACAGGAATACATAGGAATTGAAATATCAATGCAAGCAGCTGATCTGATAACCATTGATACTAATCAAGGACATAAGACAGCTACACTTTTAAGAAGTGGTGTGGAATCTAGTGTTTTTAACAATGTAATGCAGGGATCCACATGGCTGCAGCTTCCAGCAGAAGGTGGTACTTTTGTGTATGAAGTTGGAACAGGAAGTGAAGCAAATCTTAATGTGGCTTTTAAGCACACAAATATTTATGAAGGGGTTTAAGCAATGAAAAAGATGTTGCCAGTCATAATGAATGACCAGTTTGTAAGACTGGCAATTGTTGATGATTATTCTTCTTTCATATGGGCAACTAGATATTATACATCTGGTGATTTTCAGCTGATTGTTGATGCTAACATCAAAAATAAGTCATTATTCCAGAAGGATTACTATGTAGTAAGGGATGATGATGAAAATGTTGGTATTATTGAAGATATTAAAATTGAACGTAATGAGGATGCAAAAGAAATCCTGATTGTTAAAGGAAGATTCTTGGATTCCATTATTGGAAGAAGAATCATTGCAGTTCAAACTACTGTTTCTGGTAAGATCAGCGCATGTATTGAACAGCTGCTGAATGATAATATTATTAATCCGGATGATTCTGATAGGCAGATTTCCAATTTCACTATTAATAGTTATGAAATCAGCACTACAATGCAAGCACAGTATACAGGTAAGAACTTGCTTGATACTATTTCAACTATATGTGAAACCTATGGAATTGGCTATAAGGTAACACTTAATTATGATCATGAATTTGTTTTTCAGCTGTATGAAGGTGTTAATAGAACCTATGATCAATCAGTTAATACATGGGTTATTTTCAGTGATACTTATGACAATCTTCTTTCTTCATCTTATGAAGAAAACTACAGAACAATGGTAAATGCTGTTCTAGTAGCTGGTGAAGGTGAAGGATTAGATAGAAAAACTGCATGGGCAACTAGATCTAATGCAACTGGAATTAATAGATATGAAATGTATAAAGATCAGCGCAATATTAGATCTGATGATGGTGAAATACCGGAAGAAGAATACACAGAACTTCTGAAAGAATCCGGAAAAGAATCATTGACCAGTTACACTACTGCATTTACTGGTTCTGTCTTTTTTGACAATATAGAATATAAAACCGATATCAATGTGGGTGATTTGTGTGTAATTGAAAATTCTAATTGGGGTATTTATATCAATACCAGACTGGTTGAAGTTATAGAAAGTGTAGATGAATCAGGTGACTATTCAATAGTTCCAACATTTGGAAAGTGAGGTAATAAAACATGGCAATTAACAGTTATTTCTTTGATGCAGTGCTTAATGATGGTGTGTATGACAGAATTTATAATTCTGAAGATATAACATCTTATCTTAATCTTCTGGTTGGTAATGGTGTTTTTCCTAATCCGTCAACACAGCTTCAGGTTCGTGCATCTAGTGGAATGAACATTATTGTTGGTGCAGGATCCGGATGGATTAATGGACATAAGATGGTAAATACAGCTGATCTTACTTTGACTGTTACAACTAGTGATGTAGTGTTAAACAGAATTGATGCAGTTATTTTCTATCTTGATCTTACTGATAGAACTATGGGTATTGAAATGAAGAATGGTACAGCAGCTGCTACACCTACTGCACCTTCAATGACTAGAACAAGCACCAGATATGAACTTTGTTTAGCGCAGATCAGGGTTGATAAGCAAACTTCTGAAATTACTGCAGCTATGATCACTGATACTAGAATTAATAGCACTTTGTGCGGAATGGTACAGGGATTGATTCAGCAGATTGATACTACTTCGTTGTGGCAGCAGCAGGAAGCAAGATTTAATGATTGGATGTCCAGTGTTCAAAGTCAGTTTGATGCTTTTAAGACATTTAAAAAGCTTGAAGGCATATATACAACACTTACTGATAATGAATCTACATTCAATGTTACAACTTATGTTCCACAGTATTCATTTGCATATGATGTTTTAGATGTATATATTAATGGAATCCA
Source organism: Lachnospiraceae bacterium (assembly GCA_045128635.1). Classification (GTDB taxonomy): domain Bacteria; phylum Bacillota; class Clostridia; order Lachnospirales; family Lachnospiraceae; genus HGM12587. Next base: position 19,226 of record JBGVRS010000169.1, on the reverse strand, counting down.
TCTTACTGGTAATGAATATACACTTACCAATAATGTGGTTACTTTGGCTAAACCTATTGAAAAGGCTGGTGCAGTAATTGATTTTGTGGTATTACATGTTGAAAATCCTGATTCTTGATAAATCACATCAAGCACCATTCGCTAAAGCCATAAGTGTTTGATGGTATTCAAAAAGTATTTTAAAAAAAGGCATGTCTTTGGATGTGCCTTTTTTATGTGAAATTCCAATGAATTGTAATGTCATCATTATCAATTTCTATTTTATCAATCAGTGCTTCAATGATCTGTCTTCTTTCATCAAATGTTCCATGTTTTAAAGCTTCATCAAATGATTTAACCAGCTGAACTATTTGTTTATCAGACATTTGCTTTGTTTCTTCCTGTAGTTCCTGAAGCTTCTGCTGCAGCTGTAATTTTTTTACAGTTAGTGTTTGTATTTTTTGATCCAGTTGTTCAATGTCATATTTCCCTAATCCATATAGATCCATGAATCTTGATATTTGATTGGTAATTGATTTAAGTTCATCATGAATTGCTTTAATTTGTTCCTGTTCAAATTGCTTATCAGAATTCTTATGAACTGATTTCAAGTATTCTGGATCAATTGCTAATTTGTGGATTTCATTGAAGATGATTTCATCAAGCACATCTACTCTATAATACTTGTTTTGGCAATTAGGATCCTTAATCATGTGTTTGATTCTTTTGCTTCTGGAATAGCAGATATAGTTAAAATGAAATCCATACTTTTCTGTTCCGCTTCTTACTCTACAATATTTAGCACCACAGTTAGCGCAGTAAATAAGACCACCTAAATGTGAAGCTATTGTATCATCACAATTTCTTCCGGATTCTTTAAATCTTCTTTTATTATCTTGGATGATAATTTGTGCCTTGTTAAAGGTTTCTTCATCAATGATTGCTTCCTGTTTACCTTTATACCAATTATCTTTGCTTTTGAGATATCCACAGTATGTTTTATTGGAAAGAATATACTTAATCTTTCTTGTATCAGTAGATCCATTTCTGAAAGAATATCCGGTATCAGTCATATTGTTGGAAATCTTGATTACTGATGTTCCATTTATGAATTCTTTGAAGATATATTTTACAATCATTGATTCCCATTCATTAATTATTAGAATTTCCTGAACAGGATCATAATTATAACCAAAAGGAACTTTAGCACCACCACGCCATTTACCTTCTTTAATGCGTGCATCTAAACCCATTGACATTCTTTCTTTAATCTGTTGTCTTTCCAGCTGCGCAAATACAGCTAAAATTCCAATCATGGCTTTTCCAAAGCTTGTACTGGTATCAAATCTTTCTGTCATAGATTCAAAGTCGCAGTTATTCTTCAGGAAGACATCTTCAATCAATTCTAGTGTGTCTTTTTGACTTCTGGATAATCTATCAAGTTTATACACCAGAACCTTATCAATTCTTCCTGCTTTAACATCACTGATCAGATCCTGAAGTGCAGGTCTGTTTTGGTTGGATCCGGAAAAACCAGCATCTGTATAAACCTTAATGACTTTCCATCTATTTGCTTCAGAATACTTCTGTAATCTTTCAGTTTGTTCACCAATGGAATAACCTTCTTTGGCTTGTTCTTGTGTTGATACTCGAACATAAATGGCAATTTTGATCATATTTTATTGTTTTTCTTTTCTGCTTCAATTAATGCATCCATATAAGTGGCTATTCTTACAGCTGTAGCTTGGTCAATAGGTTTATCATCTAATGTTAATTCACAGTTAAGCAGCTGATTTTTAAAAGAAAATACTAGATCTTCTACTTTAATAGTTTTGGATTGTTCATTAAGAAAAACAATATTACCTTCTAAAAGTTCATCCAAACTAATTCCTAGTTTGCTGCAGATCTTAATCATGGTAGTAATGCTGGTTTTATCAATTCCTTTACTGAAGATTGAAGCCACAGTGGAATAAGGCATTTTAGCTTCAATTGAAAATTCACGCACAGATTTATAATGCGATAAAATCAGCTGTTTTAGCTTGTTTTCAGTAGTCATATATTAAATCCTTTCATAATTATTAAAAAATAATATCATCAGATTTTTGTTAAAACAAGCAAAAATTATCTTAAATGTACTAAATCTTTGTTAATTGTACAATGTTGCAAGATTATTACAAATTATCGGAAATACGATAAAAATATGTTGACATTAACACAAATATGTATAAAATCATAATTAACATAAATACGATAACTTCATTCGGAAGTAAACGTAAAAATGTTAAATCTAATGAAAGTGAGGTTGTATTGAATGTTTATCAATGTAAAAGCTGAAATGGCTAGAAAGAATTTGACCATTGTAGATTTATCGAATGCCACAGGAATTAAATATCAGGCTTTAGCAGACAAAATTCGTGGTGATTCTCCAATGTCAGTGGCAGATGCAATCAAGATCAAATCAGCTTTAGGTGTAGATATGCCTTTTGAAGAATTGTTCTATCAGGAAGGTGAAACATGATCAAGCATGTTCTGAAAGATGGAACTGTAGTTCAGGACATTACCGGAAAAGTAATACATGCCAAAGATAATCCGGTTCTTTATGAAGTTATCAGCAGGATCAATGAAGAAGGAAATAAAAAAGATGAAACTGTATGACCATCAGTTACAAGGTTTGGAATTATGTAAAGACCAGAACCATGTTGCATTCTTTTGGGATATGGGTACAGGTAAAACTTTTGTTGGTGCAGAAAAAGCAGTTCAGCTTGGTGCAAAAGTAACATTAATTGTTTGTCAGAAATCCAAAATTGATGATTGGATAGATCACTTTGAAGAAAATTATCATAGTTATTGGTGGTTTGATCTTACTAATAAATCAGATTACATTGCATTCACACATGGATCTTCAAATAGAATAGTTGGTATTATCAACTATGATCTGATCTGGCGCAGACAGGAACTTCTGCAGCTGAAGGATTTTACATTGGTTCTTGATGAATCTTCATTAATTCAGAATGAAACTTCAGAACGTAGTAAATTTATTCTGAAACTTCAACCAAAAAATGTAATTCTGTTATCTGGTACACCTACTGGTGGAAAGTATGAAACACTTTGGTCACAGCTTCACCTTTTAGGTTGGAATATCAGCAAAGAACTTTTCTGGAAGCAGTATGTTGAACTTACATGGAATGAAGATATTCATGGTAATAAGTATTCAACAATATCCGGATATAAGAATGTTGATAGATTGAAGTATAAGATGGCTTTATATGGTTGCCAGTTCTTAAAAACTGAAGAAGTATTTGATCTTCCTGAACAGACATTCCAAACAATTAAGATCCAGCCTTCAACATTGTACAGAACTTTTCATAAAGACTGTGTAGCAGTTATGGATGATAAAACTTTGGTTGGTGATACTACATTAACCAAAATGCTTTATGAAAGGCAGCTATGTGGTTTGTATTCCATAAATAAGTTAGATGCATTCCGTGATTTATTAGAAAGCACAGAAGAAAGACTGATTGTTTTCTATAACTTCACTGCAGAATTAGATCAATTGCGAATGATAGCAAATGATTTAAACAGACCACATGGTGCAGTAAATGGTGAACAAAAGAATTTAAAGCCTTATGAACAGTTTAGTAACAGCATAACCTTTGTGCAATATCAAGCAGGTGCTATGGGTTTAAATCTTCAGAAGGCTTCAAGAATGATCTTTTTTACACTTCCATTATCATCTGAACTTTTTGAACAGGCAAAGAAAAGGATCCACAGAATTGGTCAGAATCATCCTTGTTTTTATTATCAGCTGATCTGTAAAGGAACAATTGAAGAAAAGATCTTACGAACATTAGAAATGCGTAAAGACTACACAGAAGAATTGTTCCGGAAAGGTGAAGAAAATGAATAAGTTCATCAAAGTTTTAGCAGTCATTTTTTGGTTGATTGGATTAACTCTTATTTTGCTTACTGTAGGAACTGATGATTACTATGTTATGCAGCTTCATCAAGAACCTTCTGATAGCTGGTTAATCATAATTCTTGGATGTATTTTGTGTATTCCGCTTCCAATAGTTTTGAATAGGAAGGAAAAGAAATGAATCCGGAAAAACTGTTTGAAAACAAAGTAAAGGCATATCTGAAAGAACAAGGTTGCTGGTTTGTAAAGTATTGGTCAGGTACAGCGCAGAATGGCAAGAAGTTTACTAAAGATGGTGTTCCAGATCTTCTTATTTGCTGCAATGGTTTCTTTATAGGATTGGAACTTAAAGCAGAAAATGGAAAACCTTCACAGCTGCAGTTGTGGAATCTGGAACAGATCAGGAAAGCAGGTGGAATAGGAATTGTTCTTTATCCACATATGTTTGAAGAATTCAAAGAAATGATTGAAAAATTGATGCGTGGCATCAAGTAAAAGGAAGAAGGTATTTATATGTATTTATATGATATTACAGCATCATTGCTTACACTTCAGTCACTTCTGGAAGATCCTGAAGTAGATCAGCAGATGGTTGAAGATGCCATTAGTGATTACGCAGAAGAACTGGAAGTAAAAGCTGATGGTTACTGCAAGGTTATTAAGAATCTTGAAGGAAATGTTGAAGCCATTGATAAAGAAATTGCCAGATTACAGGCTAAAAAGAAAGCATGTAAATCCGGTATAGACAGATTGAAGGCTAATCTTTTTGATTCCATGAAGTCATTAGATATGGAAAAGATCAAAACAGAACTGTTCACTGTTGCTATTCAGAAGAATGGTGGTTCACTTCCTGTTGTTGTGGATGTTCCTACTGATCAGCTTCCTGATGAATGTGTAATTGTGGAAGAAAAACCTAACTTAAAAGAAATTGGTATTCTTCTTGCAAATTATCCGGATAAGTATGGAAAGTATGCACATCTTGGTGAACGTGGTGAATCTTTAAGAATTAAGTGAGGTAAACAGATATGTATGAAGTTTTTGTAAGCATTGAAGGTAAGAAGAAAACATATTTGGTGTTTGATTTAAGAAAAAACTATGGTGAATCTGTTAAAGCTTCAAAGAAGTATTTTAGGGTATCAGAAAAACATATTATGCACACAGTATGTTGGATCCTGAATGATGAACTTTATTTTAAGAATCCAAACACAAAAGGTTCAAAAATGAAGATTGCATTTTTCTGGTGCAAGTGAGGTAACACACATGAATCTTACAACAGTAACAATAACAGCAATTATCTGCTTAACCATAGTAATGATTTGCTGGATTTCAAAGAAAGGAAAATAAACAAATGAGCAGCGTTTTAAGATCAATTCGCAGAAGATCTGCAAGAAGAAAAATGGAAGAAGCTGGTCATACAAGGGTTGCAAAAAAGAAGCGTAATCCATTGACCGGATCAACATACAGTTACTTTCAGGAAAACTGGAAGAACTTTTAAAAAGAAAGGAAAGGTAATCAATAATGGCAGTTAAAATTCTTATTTTAGGTGATTCTGGTACAGGTAAATCTGCATCACTGCGCAATTTTAATGAGGATGAAGTTCTGGTTATCAATGCTGCAGGTAAGCCTTTACCATTCAAGAATCACTTTGAATGCGTAACACCAGCATTTAACAAGATGACATCTGATGTTATCAAGGCTATGGATTCTACATCCAAGAAGGTAATCATCATTGATGATGCGCAGTATATTATGTCATTCCAGTATATGCGCAGAATCAAGGAAAATGGATGGGATAAGTGGAATGATATTCAGGGTGATTTCTTTAACATTATCCAGCATTGTGATGAACTTCCAGCTGATGTTACAGTTTACATTCTTTCGCACATCCAGCGTGATGAAGAAGGAAGGGAAAAGCTGAAAACAATGGGTAAGATGCTGGATGAAAAGATCACTTTGGAAGGCTTGTTCACAGTAGTTCTGAAGACATCAGTGCAGGATGGTGAATATTGCTTCATTACACAGAATTCCGGTAAGGACACAGTTAAATCACCAATTGGTATGTTTGATACTTATGCCATTGATAATGATCTGAAGTATGTAGATGCAAAGATCAGAAATTACTATGAACTTGGTGATTATTCATCTGATGAAGCACTTGCAGTCATGGATCAGGAATCAGCTAAACCGGATGTTGAAAGACCATCTGCAGAAGGCAGAAGGCGCAGATCTAGAATAGGATCTGATAACAAAAATGAAGCATCTGATAACAATTCTACTGCATCTGATAACACAGTTACTGAAATAACATCTGATGATCAGAAACTTCAGGAAATTATGGAATTAACTGATCAGCGCATGAAAGCAGTTGAAAGTATTGAAGCTTTACATGAAGATGCCAAAAAGCGCAGAAGGAAGGTAAGGAATGACGAAAACAAAGAAGAAGTCCACAAAGAAGCACCTGCTGAAGAAGCGAAAGCAGAAGCAGCTGAAGAAGATTCAAGCATCAACAATGTACGGAATGATGAAGAACCACTGCGCAGAAGAAGGAAGCGTAGAACAGAAGTAACTGATGATAAGTCAGTTGCACAGTTGGTTGAAGAATAGGGTATTGCACAGAATTATGATTTACCCTTTGAAGTATAAGAAAGGAAGGTAAATAGAAATGCCTGTTAATTATGATGATTTTAATAAGAAGTTTGGTGGTGTTGAAGCAGTTAATGCTTTAAAGGAAGCACAGCAGCAGAACAAGGAATATGAAGAAGTTCCGGATGGTACATACATCTGTAAGCTGGAAAAGCTTGAACTTGGTGAATCCAAGAAAGGACAGCCAATGATTACTGGTATGTTCAGAATCATGGAAGGATCCCATAAGAAGCAGTGCTTGTTTATTAATCAGCTGTTCTGCAGATCAGCAAGTGGATCTGGATTTCCTATTCATAAAGGATTGGAATTCTTGCGTAGTCTTAAAGTGTTTGAAGATGCAGATATTGATTTCAATGGTGATTACAAGGATTTTGCAAATCTTTTGCTTGATATTGCAGAAGAAGCAGAATCAGCTGGTTTGAAGTTTGAAGTTGAAAAATCCAAAAATGGTGAATACACCAGCTTGAAAGTAACTGATGTAATTGAGTAAGTGCAGCTGTGTTGGAAGGTACTGATCATGCTGAATTTCTTTGATTTTGAAGTTTATAAGTTTGATTGGATAGTAGTAATTATTAATCCAATTGAACAGACAAAAACAGTTATTATCAATGATAAGGATAAGCTGGAATATTATCATAAGCATCACAAAGATCAGATCTGGATCAGTTACAATGGCAGGTCTTATGACCAGTACATCTTCAAGGCAATTCTGCTTGATATAGATCCTAAAGAAGTAAATGACTGGATTGTTCTTAAAGGCAGAAAAGGATGGGAATACAGCAGCTTATTTAACCGGATTCCTTTATTCAACTATGATGCAATGGATTCTTATCATTCCTTAAAGACATTGGAAGGCTTTATGGGCAATGATATGCGTGAAACTACAGTTCCTTTTGATATTGATAGGAAATTAACAGAAGAAGAACTGGAACAGATTGTTAAATACTGTACGCATGACACAGAACAGCTGATGGAAGTATTCATCCGGAATAAAGCCAATTTTGATGCACACATGGATCTGCTTCAGACATTCAAACTTCCATTATCCAATATATCCAAAACACAGGCGCAGTTATCTGCGCTTGCGCTTGGATGTGTTAAAAAGGAATGGCTTGATGAATGGGATATTCAAATTGTTGATACACTACGCATTACTAAATATAAAGAAGTAGTTGATTGGTTTAAGGATCCTTTTAATGATGACTATTCCAACAGTCTTCAGATTAATGTTTGTGGTGTTCCACATTTGTTTGGATGGGGTGGTTTACATGGCGCAATTGATCATCCGATACATAGAACAGGATTACTTCTGCATGTAGATGTTACTTCATTTTATCCAAGCATCATGATCAGATATGATTTTCTTTCAAGAAATGTTAAAGATAAATCAGTTTATAAGAAGATCTATGATACTAGAGTAGCTTTGAAAAAAGCTGGTAAGAAGGCAGAACAAGCACCTTATAAGATTATTCTTAATGCTACTTTTGGAATCTGTAAGGATCCTACATCAGCTGCTTATGATCCTAGAAATGCAAATAATGTTTGTATCAATGGTATGTTGCTGCTTTTGGATCTTCTGGAACATCTGGAAGGTCATTGTGAATTAATTCAGTCTAATACAGATGGTTTGATCATTCAAATTCCTGATACAGATGAAGCTTTTGAAACTGTTGATGATATTTGTTATGAATGGGAACAGCGCACTGGAATGCAGCTTGGTTTTGATATTATCACTGAAATCTGGCAGAAGGATGTCAACAATTACTTATTCAAGTGTGAAGATGGAAAGATTGAAAGAAAAGGTGCTTGGTTAAAAGAACTTAATGATCTTGATAATGATCTTCCTATAGTTAATAAAGCATTAGTTGCGTATATGACAGATGGAATTCCAGTAGATCAGACAATCAATGAATGTGATCAGCTGAAGGAATTCCAGAAGATAGTTAAAGTTTCAAATAAGTTTATCTGTGGTTGGCACAATGGCAATAAGCTTCCTGAAAAGACATTTAGAGTATTTGCTAGTTCTAATCTTGAAGATTCAATTATAGGAAAAGTGAAGCTTAAAAAAGATGGTGAAGTTGTTGAAAAATTCGCTAATACACCAGACCACTGCTTTATATGGAATGCATCAGTTAATGATGTGACTGTTCCAGCCAAACTAGATAAACAATATTACATAGATTTAGCCAAAACCAGATTAAAGGCTTTTGGTGTGGAGAATATATAATGTACCAACTTTTTAAAGGTTATGTGCCTACAAAAAATAAAAAATGTACCATGCCATTTAAAGGTAAATCATCAGAAGAATTGCTTAATTTGCGTGAAGCTTCAAAGCATGAAGAATATGCAGGAATTCTGAATGATAATACCATCCTGATTGATATTGATGATCATGACATGTCAGAAATCATGCTTAACATTGTTGAAGAAAAACAGCTGGCTTGTAGAGTTTATGCAACTACAAGAGGAATGCATTTTTTATTCAAGAATGATGATAGGTATGATAAGTGCTGGACACATCAAACATTAGCATGTGGTCTTCTGTCAGATGGTAAACTTGGATCCAAAACCAGTTATTCTGTTTTGAAGTATAAAGGTGCAGAACGTGAAATTATTTATGATAAGTTAGATGATGAAGATTATACTGTAGTTCCTAAATGGATGCTTCCGGTAAAAGCTAAAACTGATTTTCTTGGAATGGATGAAGGTGATGGAAGGAATCAGGAACTGTTTAACTACATCCCGAAGCTGCAATCTAGTGGATTTAGTAAAGAAGAAGCTAAAGAATGCATCACAATTATCAATAAGTTCATCCTGAAGAAACCATTAAGTAAACGTGAATTAGAAACAGTTCTGCGTGATGGTGCATTCCAGAAGCCAGTATTCTTTGATGGAAGAACTTTTCTGCATGATAAGTTTGGTCAGTTCCTGATCAGTGAATATAACATCATTAAGATTGGTGGTGTGCTTCATTACTTTAAAGATGGTGTGTATGTTCCTGCAAACATTGATGGAATCATGATTAAGCATCTTCCACAGCTGAAGAAGCAGCAGCGCACAGAAGTATTATCATTCATGATTGCTTATATAAATGAAAACACTGTGGTTAGTGATGCTAACTTCATAGCATTTAAGAATGGAATCTATGATATCAGTAAGGATGAACTGGATCCATTTAGTAAGGATAAAGTAATTACTAATAAGATCAACTGGAATTATAATCCGGATGCATACAGTGAATTAGTAGATCATGTTCTTAATAATTTAGCTTGTAATGATCATAATGTCAGACTGCTTCTTGAAGAATTGATTGGTTATACATTCTACAGAAGAAATGAGTTAAGAAAAGCCTTCATGCTAAAAGGTAAGAAGCACAATGGTAAATCCACATTCTTGGATATGCTTGCACACTTACTTGGTGAAGATAACATCAGCGCACTGGATCTATCTGATCTATCACATGAATACAAATCAGCTGCTATTTTTGGAAAGCTGGCAAATCTTGGTGATGATATTGAAGATGAATTCATTCCATCAGCTGGAATCTTCAAGAAGGTTGTTTCTGGTGACAGAATGACTGCTAATGTTAAGTTTTCTGCGCCCATTGAATTTAATCCATATTGCAAGCTGATCTTTTCCGGTAATACCATTCCAAGATTAGGAAGGGGTAAGGATTCAGATGCAATCATTGATAGATTGATCATAGTTCCATTCAATGCATCTTTCCATAATGGTGGAGAAAATTACAACACTTGGATTAAGTATGATCTGCGCAGTGATGAATGTATGGAATATTTGGTGAAGATTGGCATTGAAGGCTTAAAAAGGGTTTTAACCAATAATGGCTTTACCACTACTGAAGCTATTAAGCAGGAACTTACTGATTATGCAGAATCCATTAATCCTATCAGCACCTTCTTTGAAGAAATGGGTGACAGCATGGAACATGAGCCAACAAAGAAGTGCTACAGATTGTATGATCAGTTCTGCTTTGAAAATGCTATGAAGCCAATTTCCCATGTGGAATTCAGTAAACAAGTTAAGGATTACTTTGGATATGAAATAAAGACAGTTAGATATGAAGGAAAACCTACAAGGATATTTGTAAGAAAGGAAGGAACTACAGCAAATGGATGTGAATGCAGTAATGATGACAACTGATGAATTAGAAGCATTAGTTAATAAGGCAGCTGAAGCAGCTGCAGCAAGAACACTTAAAAAGTTAAAGGAAGCTGGAAGGGTTACTTATGTATTTAGTAATTCCTTTAAGAAGACAGAAGAACTTCTGTATTTATATCCAAAGCTTCCTGAAGGACATCCGGAAAGAAAGCGCATTGAAGATGCTTTGGAAAAAATCAAGGATGATGATTATTGTGATGTTATTGCATCCAGATACTTTGACGGATTAACCATCACAGAAATCAGTGATATCTATGACTGCAAATACCAGAACATTAGTAAGAAGCGCAATAAGCTGGTAAAGATCCTTGCATCAGAATTATTTCCTGAAGATGTTCTGAAGGAACTTCTGGAAAAGTGAGGTGATCAGCATGGAATTGAATGAATCAATAACTTTGGATGAAGCAATTAAACATAGTAATGACAAAGCAAAAGAACTTTTTTGCAAAGCTGATGAAGATTTCTATTTTGATGGTAACTGGAATAAAAGGGTAGATTGCTTGGAATGTGCAAAACAACATAAACAGCTGGCAGAATGGCTAACAATTTTGAAGGAAATTAAAGAAGCCTATGAAAGTGAATACCAAGTGCAGGATGTCATTGAAGTTTGTGTGAAATATTGGGGGTGATCATAATGGATGGTTTAATAACATTTATTGGTGGTATGGCATTGGGATTATTTCTTGGATTTTTCTTTTCAGCACTTATGATTGCTAACAGGAATGGTGGTGATCCGGAATGAAGATGGGTGAATGCAAAAACTGCAGATTTAAAAAAGGTGATTGTGGGCATCACTTTTCAATGAATGGTGAAATCAACTATAACATTCCAAGTGCAGCTGCCTGTGGTAAACAAGGCTATTGTATGTTTTTTGAACCTGAACAATCATCTTTATCAATTGAAAAAGCCATGAAACTAATGAAGATAGAAAAAGAATGTGTTCTGCGACAAGATACAGATAAGTGTAATAGGGATGAATGCGGATGCCAGTGTTGTGATCTAGTTCAGGATCCTGATGAAATAGTTGAAGCTTATGATGTGGCAATTGACTGCATGAAGTTTGCGCAGACAATGATTAATACAATTGTTGAAAGTATGAAAAATACCGGATGTGAAACAATTGAAGAATTCCAGATGTTTTTGAAGGCTGGTGATCCTGATGATAAGTGATAAAAATACAAAAATAATGGAATGTCCTGTTTGTGGAAAAGCTTATAAATATACCACTGTTTGTCCTGCATGTAATGCTGAATTGAAGGAAGCTGAAGTAATTAAAAATGATGAAAGTAATAATAGTTAATGCAGCTAATAAAAAGCTTGAATTCACCTGTGAATATGTAAATTACAGTATAAATAATAATTCAATAACTAATATGATCTTCCAGAATCCTTCAATTAATATTCCAGATTGGTTTAATTTAGGAAAAGTTAAATCATTTGAAGATAATGGAAATGTCTTAACCATATATTTGGGGTAAGTAATTATGAATAAGAAAGATATAAGAATGGCAGTTATTTTGGGAATTCTTGGTTTTGTTATTGGTGTTTTAATTGAATTGATAATACTGATGTATAGGTGATTACAATGTCCAGAAATAAAGATATTAAGCTTCTGCATGATATTACCGGATGGTCTTATAAATTGTGCAGAAAAAAGATGAAGGAAAACCATTGGGATTGGGTTAAAGCATTAGGTTATGATGAAGTAATTGATTTAATTACAAATCAGATTCCACCTGTTCTGGAATCATGCTATGAAGTGATTGTAAATATGTGTGAATTAATAACTAATACTGCTAAAAACCTTAAAGAAAATCTGAAATCTATAGATATGAATCAGCTGATCCAATATATGCAAAAAGAAGATGTGGAATGATGAATAGTTGTGATAATTGCTTTTATTGCGGTTCTCCGGAAATGTTAATTGAACAACACTGTGTAAAAAGTGGTGTGTATTATACGTCAAGAATAATTCAAAGATGTATGGCAAATACATATCGTTTTCCGATAGATTGTGTTATGGCAAAAACATTATGCCAGTATAAAGAAAAAGGTGGTGTGAAATGAGCAAGGTTAAGTTATTGATTGAAGTTGATAAAGAATTATATAAAAGCGTAAAAAATGAAACCTATTGTGGTTCGTTATATCGTGAATTGAGAAATGGCACAGTAATCACAGACAATATATGTCCTGTATTGTCTGATGATGAAGTTAAACAACCTTGCTTACAGTCACCTTGTCCTAATGCAAGACCGAAAGGTGAATGGATATATAAATATAGTTTAGGTGATAGCAAGTATTTTGTTTGCTCAAAATGCAATAGATCAATAGAGATTGAGGATTTGCAAACATTGAAAGATTATCCCTTTTGTCATTGTGGTGCAAAAATGATGTAAAGATATATTGCATTGGTGGGAATACTCAATAATGTGATTTTCATTTATATTAAAATTACCTTGTTTGTTGGTCAAATCCATTATTGAATCCTCTGGGAATGGCAGCAGTGTTTTTCGGGCATGGCACTGCTGCTAATTTTTGCATAAAAATATAAGTGTACATTTATATAAATTGTCAATGGAAATATAAGTGTACACTTATATAATTAAAGCATAAACAAGAAAGGAAATAAAGAAAATGAAAAACACATTTGAACAGCTTCCAGAAGTAAAGAAGATTGAGTATTGCGAAAACTTCATTAAGGCACAGTTTAAGAAACATGATTGCAAAGGTATATATACAAATTTAATGTTTGATATGGCAGAAAAAGCAGGATTATATGTTAAAGGTGTTTATGGATCCGCATTCAGTCAGGCACTTGAAAATGTAACAAATGTAGAATCCAGATATGATGATGACGGAAAATATATATTCAGCGTATTCACATTAAAGTAAATCAAAAACCTTTCTGGTGGGCGGTTAAACCAGAATTTATAAGAAAGATGGTGAATAAAATGAAACCTGCAGAAGTTAAGAAAATTAAGAAAATAATCAATCAGGATAAACATTATAAAACATACTATAAAAGTAATACAGAAGAATTAAGAGTAATGGTTTATCAATTTGATGATGATGGTTCAAATATATATTCTGGTAATAAATATACTGAATCAAAAGAAAAAGAATCAATCATAAAGCTTCTTAATAAATTATCAAGCAATGGTTTAAGACCAAAGTACAAAATAGAACATAAGAAATATCAAGGATTCATCAATTGTACATACGTTATACTTTTATGAAAGGTAGGTGATTAGAATGCGCTTATGGCATAAAGATTTAATTCCGGTATTACCTAAACAGCAGCTGCTTGGTCAATGGCGTGAATGCTGCTGTATTGCAAGGAATATTGCAGTTAATGGTACACCAAACCATCTGCTGGTTAATAAAATCATGGATTATAGAATAACCAGTTTTGAAACATACTGCATATTAGTTATTAAGGAAATGCAGAAACGTGGTTATAAAGTTTCAGATAAATCTATACAAGAAGTTGAAAACAATTTATTTTATTGGTCACTCAATGAAATGAAGCCAACTATATTCCGGTTATTAACTGATAAACCTATTGATCATAATAAGCTATTTCCAGACTGGCACAATGACAGATACATGCATCAATGCCTTATGAATCTTCAGGAAAAGTTTGATTGTGGTGGCATTGGAATCTGCGAATATGAAAAAATTATGGAATTCACAAGTAAATACTTTGAAAGGATGGAACAGAACAATGGCTGAAATTGAAATTTTTAAAGATAAAATACTTACTGAATTGAAGCATCAAAGAAGATGCAAAAAGAATTGGCGCACAAGAAATTCTATTGCTTATGGAAGAAATCAAGCGTTTTTAGAATCAATACAAATCGTTGAACAAATTTTTAATGAAATGAAAGGTGAAAGCAATGAGTAAGGCACAAGTTAAAGCTTCTATGAAGTACAATGCTGAAAATGTTAAGCAGGTGAAGCTGAACCTTAATAAGAAAACTGATGCAGATATTATTCAGCATCTGGAATCTAAAGATAATGTTCAAGGCTACATTAAAGATCTGATCCGGAAAGACATGTGATTTTTTCAGACAAATAACAGCTGTATTTTGTTCGATAAAAATATATAACTTTTGTAAGTTATGTAATTAAGTTAATTTTAAAAACATTACTTACATTTAAAAAAATATACATTAAATTTTAAAAGCATCCATGAAAATGGGTGCTTTTTTAGTTGCTTTGGTGGGTATGGTACATATATATGATTTATCACAAAATTAAGTTGAAGAAGACTATTCACAAAGGAAGGTGATCTAAATGAAAGATAAAAATTATTGGCTTCAGTGGTTAAAGGCAGCTGGCATTCGTGCATTAAAGACTGTTGCACAGACTGCACTTGGTATGATTACTGTTGGTGCAGCTTTTCAGGACATTAATTGGTTAATGGTTGCTTCTGTATCAGGTGTAGCTGGAATAGCTTCTTTGCTTACATCATTAGCAGGTCTTCCGGAAGTAAAGACAGGTGAAAATGATGGAATTGAATGATCTGATGAATTGGTTTGTACCAATCTTTGTTGCACTTATTACAGGTGGTTTTTCATATCTTGCAGTTAAAAAATCTGTCAAAACAAGTCATGAACAGATGCTATTTAATTTAAAAACAGAACAGGAAAAACAAGCTTTAATCACTACACATCAGATTGGTGAAATTAAAGAAGATATCAAAAGATTGGAATGCAAACAGGATAAGCATAATGCCGTTATAGAAAGAACTTTCAAGCTTGAACAAAAGGTTGAAGATATTGAAAAAAGAATAAAGTGAAGTGATCCATAATGGCAGGTAGACCAAACAAGTATTACACACATGTAAAACCAAGATTTAATGAAATTACAGAATGGCTTGAATCAGGCGCAACTGAAAAGGAAATCTGTGACAATCTTGGTGTGAATCCAAAAGTTTTCTGCAAATATAAAAGTGAATATAAAGAATTAAATGATTTAGTTAAAAATGCCAGAAGAAGACCAGTGCAGCAGATAAAAGCTGCACTGTTCAAGCGTGCTACAGGATTTCATTATCAAGAAACTACAACAGTAATGAATGATAAAGGCACACAAATCACTACTTATAACAGATATCTTCCACCAGATCCTACAGCTGCAATGATGTTGTTAAAGCATTGGGATAAAGAAACTGAATGGTGTACTGATCCTGCTACATTGAAGCTGAAAAAGGAAGAATTTGAATTTAAGAAAGAACATGCAGAAAGTGAGGATTTTTAAATGACTAAAACTAATACCGGATTAGTTGAATATGTAAATGCTAAAGTTGGATGTTATTACTGGTTTGGCTGTTTTAGTCAGATGTCAAATCAAAAAGGATTGTATGCAGCTAAAAAAGCACAATATCCAAAATACTACACTGCATCTGATTTTCAATATCAAATAGATCATCCAAAACAGGTATTTGACTGCGCTGGATTGATTAAAGCGTATTTGTGGACAGATAGCATTAATGATACAACACCTACTTATAAATCTAGTCAGGATTATGGTGCAACTGGTTTTTATAATCAGGCAAAAGTTAAAGGTTCATTACCTAATAACAATTTGAAAGTAGGAACTTTAGTTTTCAAAGGTACAGACAAAACTAAATCACATGTTGGTGTTTATGTTGGTAATAATACTGTAGTTGAAGCAAAAGGTCATGCTTATGGTGTTATTAGATCCACATTTAGTTCTGGTGGATGGAAATATTGGGCAGAATGCCATTTGATCAAGTATTCTGATGAACCAGTTCCTGTTCCACCTGAACCAGCAAAAGATCAGTATGTAGTTGTTACTAAAACAGGTGATACACTGAAAATCAGAAAAGAACCAACAACTAAAAGTGAATATGTAGGTGAAATTCCACCAAAAACCAATGTTACTGCTTCAGAAGTGGTAAAAGGTGAAGATATTAAAGGCTGTAATGCATGGATCAAAACAACTTATAAAGGTATTACCGGATATGCATCTGGAAAATATCTTGAACCTACACCTATAGTTCCGGATCCTACACCAGAACCAGTTCCAGAACCTACTACAACTAAATATAAGGTTGAAACTAATGGTGGAACACTTTCATTAAGAAATGTTCCTAAATTAACCGGATCTGTAATAATTGCCAATATTCCTAATGGCACTATTTTGGATGTTACTGAAATAGTTCAAGGTGATTGGGCAAATGGAACTACAGATTGGGCGCATACAAGCTATTCTGGAAAGATTGGTTATTGTACCTGCAGCTGGTTAGTTAAGCTTTCTGATGGATCTTCAGCTGCTGATTATTACACAGTGGTTAAAGGTGATACTTTGTGGCAGATTGCGCAAAGATTTGGAATCACACTTACAAGAATCCTAGAACTTAATAAAATTGCAAATCCTAATGTAATTCATATAGGACAAAAAATAAAAGTGAGGTAAAAAAGGATGAAGTTTTTTGTAATTGGTGAAGATAAAAGTTTAAAAGATGTAACAGAATTAGTGCTTGCTTTAGCTGGTGGTATTTTAACCGGAAATATCAAGTACAGTTCAGGATCCTATACTTCAGATGCAATTAAGTTTGTAAATGGCAATAATGAAGGAAATGCAGTTATTATTGGTGCAGGTGGTGCAACTGTAATTGCTAGTGGTGAAGCTGCTGGATTACTTACACCTGCTTCCGGATCTGCAGCTGCAACAGAAAAGATGACAATTGGCAGTGATACAGACATTGATTTTTATGTTAATTGTCAGAATGGTATGACAGCTGCTAAAAAAGTTACACTTTCTACAAGTGGTCTTTTTTCAGGACATCAGAAAGCAATTACTTCTGGAACATCTGCACCTTCAGGTGGTTCTAATGGGGATATTTATATTCAGTATTAAAGGTTGGTGATATAAATGGCAGTTTCACCTTATTTTTCAACTACTAATCAATACATAAAATATGATATCCATGTAGATGAAACATCAGTAAATGAAGCTGAAAATTCATCTACAATTCGTGTGTATGTTATTGTTTGGAGAACTAATACCGGATATACAACTGATGGTTCTGGAACATGTACTGTTAAAATTGATGGAACTACATATACTAGTTCATGGGCATATGGTGAAAAACCAATTAGTTATAACAGTAACAATATCCTTTTTAATAAAACAGTAACTATTCCACATAATCCTGATGGATCTAAAAGAATCTATGTTAGTGCTTCCATCAGTCATCAAAGATTCAGTACAGCTACTAATGGATTCTATGTTGATCTTACGCAGATTAATACTGCACCAGATGCACCAGCTGTTTTTAATATCACAGCTAATAATGGTGATTATGTTGGATTAGGTGATACCATCACATGTAGCTGGTCAGGTGCTTCTGGAAATATAACTGGTTATGAATCACAGTTCAGATATGATAATGGTTCATGGTCTGCAAGCACTGTTAGATCAGGCAGTAGTTTTACTGATATTTTATCTGATACTTCATATAGATCCGGAAAAACAATTCAATATAGAATTCGTGCTTTAAATGGTCAGTATGCTTCAGATTGGAAAGAATCAAACACATTGACTATTTCCGGTGCTATGGATATTAGAGTTAATAACGCATGGAATACTGGTTCAGTATGGATCAATGTAAATGGTGTCTGGAAGCGTGCTAAATGCATCTGGATCAAACAGAATGGTCAATGGGTAATTTCAAAATAATAAAAGGCGCACAGCAATGTGCGCTTTATTTCATGCAATAAGTTTATAAATACTAAACATTCAGGAAGAAGGTGTTTGTTTTTGGATCCATTGCAGAAGTTTTATAAGTCAAAGAAATGGGAATCATTTAGAAAGGTTGTTATATCAGAACACACTAATCCGGATGGTTTTATTTACTGTGCTATATGTAATAAGCCTATTCTAAAGAACTATGATCTAATTGTGCATCACAAGAAAGAACTATCTGAAGATAATGTTGATGATGCTACTATTGCGCTTAATCCGGATAATGTTGAATGTGTTCACTTCAAATGTCATAACCAGATACATGAAAGGTTTGGTTATAACAGTACATCAGCTGGAAGGAACTTCAAGAAGAAAGTATTCATTGTCTATGGTTCACCATGTTCTGGTAAAACTACATGGGTTAATGAGAATGCTACAGCTGATGATTTGATTGTAGATCTGGATTCTATCTGGCAGATGATAAGTATTAATGACAGATACCAGAAGCCAGCTGCATTGCGTAGTGTTGTGTTTGAAATGCGTGATAAGTTATATGACATTATCAAGTATAGATCAGGTAAGTGGCACACTGCTTATGTCATTACTGGTGGTGCATTAAAAGGTGACAGGGATAGATTAGTTCAGCGCATTGGTGCTGATGATCTTATCTTTATTGATACTCCAGAACGTGAATGCATGAATCGTGTAATGGTTCGTGATATTCCGGATGATCAGAAAGCTGATTGGTTAGGTTATATCAGCGAATGGTTCAGAACTTTTCAACCTGATGAAGTTT
>JBGVRS010000168.1:0-10265 GCA_045128635.1 Lachnospiraceae bacterium | reverse complement strand
ATAATACATCCGGAACCTGTACACATATCCAGAATACTGCTTCCCGCTCTGATATGCTTTAATGCTTCTTCTATCAACACTTCCGTATCAAGTCTTGGACACAATACATCCGGTGTAACGATAAAATCCAAACCGCAAAAGCACTGTACACCTAAAATATGCTGCACCGGAATACGTCTGCTTCTCTTTTCCAAATATTCCTTATACAGTGTTTCCTGCTCTTTTGTCAGTTCTTCATTTCCCCGCAAAAACAAATCATTTCTTGTGCAGTTTGCGGCGTCCTCCAACAAAAGCCAGGCATCTGTTTCATATTCTTCTATATTAGATTTTCTTAAAAGGTCTTTCCCAAGAGCAAGAGCTTCTCTTAGTGTCATACCTCTACTTCCTCCAGTTCTTCATGGATGAAAGTATCCCAGTCAAACACGGCTTCTACTGCAGCGATTGCAACTTCTGCCATATCGGCATCCGGTTCTTTTGTAGTCAGTTTCTGTAACATCATACCCGGATAACTGATAATCTGTACAAACTTGCTGTCAGAATTTCCAGCAAATTTGATCAATTCATAGGACACTCCGGCAATCACAGGGATCAACAGCAATCTGATCATAACCCTAAGTACCGGTGAAGTTACTCGAATAAAAATAAAGAAAATAATACTTACAAACATAACAATGAACAAAAAGCTTGTTCCACAGCGTTTGTGATGTTTGGATGATTTCATTACATTTTCCACATTTAATTCCATGCCATGTTCAATGCAGTTGATGCATTTGTGTTCTGCACCGTGATACATAAACACACGCTGAATATCATTCATTCTGGAAATCAACAAAACATAAAGTAAAAATACTCCAACTCTTACAACACCTTCAATAATTGCAAGCAATGTGTTGGATACCACATAATCTCTTAAAAAGTTTGTAAGAAAATATGGAAGAATCATAAAAATAGCTACCGCCATTACTATGGAAAAAGCAACGGTCAGACCAGTCAGTATTTTTTCTGAATTTCCTTTGGTCACTTTGTCCAACACAACCTCTGCCTTTGTAGGTTCTTCTTCCTCTTCATAAAAACTTGCTGAAAATGTCAGTGTACGCATTCCAAGAATCATGGAATCAATGAAATTGATGACACCACGTACCAATGGAATCTCTCTGATCATTTTGCTTTTTACGATACTCTGATATGTACCAAGATGAACTTCTATTTCACCATCCGGCTTTCTAACCGCAACAGAATACATATCTTTGTTTCTCATCATAATCCCTTCGATAACGGCCTGTCCGCCGATTCCTGATGGTTTCATCTTTCTCCTCCTCAAGCAACTGCTTTTAAAAAAGGTTGAGATTTTGCAACCTCAACCTTAAGTTCCTGTAATATCTTATTTTGTGAGACCGTATTTACGATTGAATCTTTCAATACGTCCACGAGCTGCAGCTGCTTTCTGCTGTCCTGTGTAGAATGAATGACATTTAGAACAGATTTCTACGTGGATGCTTTCTTTTGTAGATCCTGTTACGAATGTGTTACCACAGTTGCATGTAACTGTTGCCTGATGATATTTTGGATGGATTCCTTCTCTCATGATTTTCACCTCTCATATTGTATTGTGAACTTCCGAAACGCGATTCCCGGCCAATGTCGCTCTGATGTTTCCACGACAAGATATCCCGGGCTAACCCTGCAAGTCCCTACAGTTTTTCATTAACCATTGCATTATAGCATGTGACTGCCATATGCGCAAGTGTATTTTTTGCCAAATTTGGCGGATTTTCAATGTTTTTCACGTTTTTTAGAGGAATCGTGTTTTCTTCACAGTCTGCACAAATTCTTCATTTGTTTTTGTATGGGCAAACATATTTAAGATATTATCGACTGCTTCTTCTGCCTTTAAACCGTTAAATGCTTTACGCATAATGTCCATAGCTTCCTGTTCCTGTGGTTTAAAGAGTAAGTCTTCTCGTCTTGTACCGGAACGCATAATATCAATTGCAGGGAATACTCTCTTTTCAGAAAGCTTACGGTCAAGTACCAGTTCCATATTACCGGTACCTTTAAATTCTTCGAATACAACATCATCCATCTTGCTTCCTGTATCTACCAATGCAGTTGCAAGAATTGTCAGACTACCGCCTTCACGCATATTTCTTGCTGCACCAAAGAAACGTTTTGGCATATGAAGTGCTGCAGGGTCAAGACCACCGGATAATGTACGTCCACTTGGCGGAACAGTTAAGTTATACGCACGGGCAAGTCGTGTGATAGAATCTAATAAAATCGCAACATCTTTTCCATGTTCTACAAGACGTTTTGCACGTTCAATTACCATTTCAGAAACACGTTTGTGATGATCCGGCAATTCATCAAAGGTAGAATAGATCACTTCCACATTTGGTCCTTCGATTGCTTCTTTAATATCTGTTACTTCTTCAGGTCTTTCATCAATTAACAGAATAATCAGATGCATTTCCGGATTGTTAATAGTAATCGATTTTGCAATGTCTTTTAACAGGGTTGTCTTACCTGCCTTTGGCTGAGATACGATCATTCCACGCTGACCTTTCCCAATCGGGGAAATCTCATCCACAATACGCATTGCAACACTGCCGCCTTTTCTTTCCAAATATATTCTTTCATTTGGGAAGATTGGTGTCATATCTTCAAAATTTTTACGCTTCGCAGCTTCTGCCGGACGCATTCCATTAATTGCTGTCAAATAAAGTAATGCACTGAATTTTTCTTTTTCTGTTTTAATTTTTGTATTACCTGTAACGATGTCCCCTGTCTTCAACCCAAATCTTCGAATCTGTGCAGGTGCTACATAAATATCATTTTCCCCAGGCAAATAGTTTGCGGAACGAATAAAGCCAAATCCATCGGCCATTACTTCCAGAATACCGCTGACTGTAACACCACTGTCTAACTGTGCAATTTCAGGAGAAACTGCGGATTCCTTCGCCTCTTTTTCTTTCTTTTCTCTTTCATCCTCTAAAATCATTGCTTCTACGACTTCATCTTTTTTCATGGTTGATAAACCTTTAATACCTCTTGCTTTCGCAACAGCTTTTAACTCTGCCAATGGCAAAGATTCATATTTTTCTCTCATTATATTACTCCTATAATTGGGTTATTAGCCGAATTGGCCTGATCATGTGACGGTACTAATATGCTTTGATTGAATAAGTATAGCCCATTTTCATAAAAATAGAAAGTCCTTTTTGTCGGAAATCCATTTGATTTTTATTTTTTCTTATGTTAGATTTGTATCATGTTATGCAAGAAGGATTGGAGGAAGCTTATGCGAAGCTGGGGAGAAAAACCATATCATTCTCTGGATTATGAGTTAAAACAGCGATTTGGTGAAAAAGTTTATAAACTGACTTTAAATGGCGGCATGAGCTGTCCAAACAGAGACGGCAAAATCAGCTTTGGCGGCTGCATCTTCTGCAGTGAAGGCGGAAGCGGAGAATTCGCCTCTGCTGCATGTCTATCCATCCCGGAACAGATTCAGGATGCTAAAAAAAGACTTTCCGGCAAGCGACCGGTCAATCAGTATATCGCCTATTTTCAAGCTTATACAAACACCTACGGACCGCTAGATCATTTACGCAAAATCTTTACAGAAGCAATCGAAGATCCGGAAATCGTATTATTGTCTGTTGCAACAAGACCAGACTGTCTTCCGGATGACGTTGTAGAACTTCTTGCCGAATTAAATAAGATAAAACCTGTCTGGGTAGAATTGGGATTACAGACCATTCATGAAACCAGTGCCCGTTTTATCCGCAGAGGTTACCCTTTGGAAGTATATACCGATGCAGTGGAACGTTTAAATAAACACGGTATCGAAGTCGTTACCCATGTAATTCTTGGACTTCCTGGTGAAACTCGCGAAATGATGCTGGATACTGTCAAATATTTAAATACCTTACCGATTCAGGGCATTAAATTACAGCTTTTACACGTACTGGAAGGCACGGATTTGGGTACTTATTATAAGAATACCGGTTTTCATGTACTGGAAGAAGATGAATATGTAGACTTGATTTTAGAATGCATCGAGCATTTAAGACCTGAAATTACGGTACACCGCATCACTGGTGACGGACCGAAGGATTTATTGATCGCACCACTTTGGAGCAGTGCCAAACGTTCGGTATTAAATCACATTCACCATAAAATGAAAGAAACAGATTGCTGGCAGGGCAAAGCACTGTCTTAGAAAGGAGCTTCCATGGCAGAAGCACAGACACTCTATAAACTGATTATTTTATCTATGCTTGACCGGGTGGATTTCCCACTGACCAATGCACAAATTTCAGACTTTATTTTAACAAAAGAATATACAAATTATTTCACATTACAACAGGTGCTTTCCGAACTGGTAGAAACTGAGCTTGCAGAAGAACATACTGTACGAAACAGCACCTATTACCAGATGACAGAAAAAGGCAAAGAAACTTTGAATTTCTTCGGTCATATGGTATCCGCTGCGATTCAGGATGATATTACAAAATATTTCAAAGAGAATGCCATTGCCCTAAGAGAAGAAATGTCTGTCAGAGCTGACTACTTCGAAAACAATCAGGGCGAATATTCTGTCAGACTTTGCGTTATGGAGAAGGAATCTGCGGTCATTGATCTGACCTTATCAGTACCTACGGAAAATCAGGCAAATTCTCTTTGTGATAACTGGAAAAAGAAAAATCAGAAAATTTACGCATATTTAATGCAGGAGCTTTTATAAGCCCCTGCATTTTTAATTTTTTCGATATTCATTGAAATCAACAATCAGAGATTTCACATCTCCAATTGTCCTGTCAAAGGCACCTGCCTTATACAGATTAATTAAAATGATTCCTATCGGAACTGCAATGATCATTCCAAAAACACCACTGATTCGATATCCAATAAACATAAAGATCAGCGTTGTCAGCGGATCCATTCCTACGGTATCGCCAACAAATTTAGGCTGCAATAATTGATGCACCAACAGACAGATCAGATAAATGATCATCAAGCCGATTGCCATATAGTAGTCACCCGTTGCAAGCTGGAATGCTGCCCATGGCCAAATCGCTGTCCCGGTTCCAAGAAATGGTATAAAATCAAGAAATGCAATGATAAGTGCCAGCAATGTTGCATATTCCACATTCAGGATGAGGAATCCAACAAACAAAATCGCTGCAATGACTCCCATGATTTTAAACTGTGCAACAAAATATCCTCCAACTGCTTTAGAAAACATTTGTTTCATCCAATCCCACCGTTCAATCAGGGAATCCGGTAAAATCTTATGAAACCCAGCAGATATCTTTTCCTTGTCTGCAATAAAGAAGTATGCAGCCAGGAACATAAAAATCGCCTGTACCAGCAGATTCGGCAAATTACTTACTGCATCGGTTGCAACACTCAGTGACGGAAAACTAATACTTTCTGTCAGAGAAGATGCATCCACTCCTATTTCATGAAGTCCTTTTGTCACCGCATCATAAATCTCCGGAAGGTGTTCTACAAAAGCAACACCTTCTCGTACCAGCCACGAAATCACTGCATAGCATACACCGATGACAGCTGCAAGTACGCCTACAATCACCAGCCATGTCCCATGCTTTCTGACAATCTTGAGTCTCTTCTCAAAAAATTTTACCAACGGATTGGCAATAAGTGCAATTACCCATCCAATCACAAATGGCATAAAAAACCTAAGTAATTTAGGTAACAATAAACATATCAGTAAAATCCCTATTACATAAATCAGTAAATTCAAAATGGTTTTTACGTGTTTAGACTGCATATTGTTTCCCAAATCTCCTCTCTGCCTTGTTTTGTAGTTGCCGAGAACGGAATAACCACTGTTCCTGGCTTCACACCAAGACCTGTTTTGATCATTTTCACATGTTTCTGAATCTGGCTTCTGTTAATCTTATCAAGCTTTGTGGCAATGATAATCGGGTCATAGCCCTGATACACAATCCATTCATACATGCTCTTATCATTTGCAGACGGTTCATGGCGAATATCAACCAGCAGGAAAACCGCTTTTAACATCTGAGAATCATTTAAGTATCTTTCAATGAGTTTACCCCATTTTGCTTTTACTTCTTCGCTGACCTTTGCATATCCATAGCCCGGAAGGTCTACAAAATATACTTCATCGTTGACTTTGTAAAAGTTAATTGTCTGCGTTTTCCCAGGCTGTGCAGAGGTTCTCGCAAGAGCTTTACGGTTTACCAGTGCATTGATCAGGGAAGATTTTCCTACATTTGACTTTCCTGCAAAAGCAATTTCAATTTTATCATTCTCAGGAAATGTGCTTGTGATACCACAAACTGTTTCCAATTCTACACTTTTTATCTTATATGAAGTTTCCATGGTATCTCCTTATTTTACCAGTGCGTGTTCAATCACCTGTTCCATTGTTTCTACAAACACAATTTCAATTCCGCGTTTGATTTCTGCAGAAATTTCTTCAATATCTTTTTCGTTCTTTCTTGGAACAAGAACTGTTTTAATTCCTGCATTTTTCGCTGCCAGAATTTTTTCTTTTAAACCACCAATTGGAAGCACCCGGCCTCGAAGTGTAATTTCACCGGTCATCGCAACCGATGCTTTTACTGCTTTTCCGATAATTGCAGAAAGTACTGCTGTCGCCATAGTAATACCTGCGGATGGACCATCCTTTGGAACTGCTCCTTCCGGAATATGGATGTGGAAATCATGTTTTTCAAAGTATTCTTTTTCCACGTCATACTGCTCTGCAATAGAACGAATATAAGTAATACCTGCTTTTGCAGATTCTTTCATTACATCGCCAAGCTGTCCTGTAAGGGCAATCTCTCCCTTACCCGGCATTACATTTACTTCAATCTGAAGTGTATCGCCGCCGACACTTGTCCACGCCAGACCTCGTACAATACCAACTTCATCCTGTTCGTTTGCTGAAGTATAAGAATACACTGGTTTTCCTAAGAATTTCTCTAAATTACTGTCAGTAATTCTTACAATTTTCTTATCATTTTCTAAAATCTGACGGGCAGCTTTTCTGCAAAGTTCCCCAAGTCGTCTTTCTAAAGAACGAACCCCCGCTTCTCTTGTGTAGCAGTGAATGAGTGCATTTAAGCCCTTATCACTGATTTTCAGCTGTCCGGCCTTTAATCCGTTCTTTTCCAGCTGTTTTGGAAGTAAATGTTCTTTCGCAATATGGAATTTCTCATTTTCAGTATAGCTTGTAACCTCAATGATTTCCATACGGTCATACAATGGTCTTGGAATATTATGTGCATCATTGGCTGTAGCTATGAACAGTACTTCTGATAAATCCATTGGAAGTTCAATGTAATGATCACGGAACTTGTTGTTCTGTTCACTATCTAATACTTCCAAAAGTGCCGCTGATGTATCTCCTCTGTAATTGCTGCTGACCTTGTCGATTTCATCCAGAAGCATCAGTGGATTTTTCACACCGGCCTGCTTCATACCTGCAGCAATACGTCCCGGCATTGCACCCACATAAGTTCTTCTGTGTCCGCGAATTTCAGCTTCATCCTGAACACCGCCAAGACAGATTCTGACATATTTTTTGTTTAATGCTCTGGCAATGGATTTTGCGATAGAAGTTTTTCCGGTTCCAGGAGGTCCCACCAGACATAAAATCGGACTCTGTCCATGTTTATTCAATGTGCGAACTGCCAAAAACTCCAGCACACGTTCCTTTACCTGTTCCAGACCATAATGATCTTCGTCAAGGATTTCCTGTGCAAGCTTAATATCTGCAGTTTCTTTTTGCATCTTGCTCCACGGCATTTCCAGAAGTGTTTCCACATAGCCTCTGATAACACCGCTTTCAGATGAATTCATTCCAAGAAGTTTCAAGCGATTAATTTCCTTTTCAAGCTTATCTTTCACTTCCTTCGGAGCTTTTAACTTTCTTGTTTCTTCTAAAAATCCATCCAATTCTGACTGAATATTGTCTTCTCCCAGTTCTTCACGGATTGTCTTTAATTCTTCACGAAGAATATATTCCTTTTGATGTTTATCTACTTTTTCTTTAACTTTCGCTTCCAGATCACGTTTGATTCTTAAGACTTCCATCTCGTTATTTAATACGATCAGAACCTGCTCATATTTTTCTGTCATTTTCGGCACGTCAAGAATGCTCTGCATTTTCGGCCATTTCAACATGGCATGTACCGGAATCAGGTTCATCAGACGCTCTAAATCATCCATTTCTGTCAGCTGACGTGCAACGTCCTTATTCAGTTTTCCATGAGCTTTTACGTACTCGTTAAATGTATCTAAAAGACCTCGAAGCATTGCTTCTGTACACTCTTCCGGCAAATCTTCCAGATCGTCGTCATTATTGGCAGTGGTCACCTCTGCCTCTAAAAAGTCTTTATTGTCTAAAAAATCAATCAGCTCGGCACGTTCCACTGCTTCTACAAGCACTCGAATCAATCCATGCTGAAGTTTTGTCATCTGCTTAATCGTTACAATGGTTCCTGCCGTAAAAAGTTCTTCTTTTTCCGGATTTTCGATATCCGGATCTCTTTGTGTCACTACAAACAATTTCTGATTTGTAGTCATGGCACGTTCCACTGCTTTTTTTGATTTATTTCTGCTCACATCAAAGTGAACAATCATATCCGGTAAAATGGTCATTCCTCGAAGAGCCACGGCCGGCATTACCTGAATGATGTCTTTCATATATTTTCTCCTTAAAGTCGTAAAAGGGCTTCTGAAATTATCAGCAGCCCCTTATCCCTATCGTTCTATAATTGGCTGTCCATTTCCATTGACAACCTCTTTTGTAATCTTACAATGTTTAATGGTTTCATCTGATGGAATTTCAAACATGGTATCCATCATCATTGTTTCCATAATCGCACGTAAACCTCTGGCACCGGTTTTTCTGCTGATTGTTTTTTCTGCAATTGCTTCCAGTGCGTCTTTTTCAAAGGATAACTGCACGCCATCCAGTTCAAACAATTTTTTATACTGTTTTACAATAGAGTTTTTCGGTTCTGTTAAAATATGAACCATATCTTCCTTTGTCAGTGCATCCAGTGCAACAGTTACAGGAACACGGCCGACAAATTCCGGAATCATACCAAATTTAATAAAGTCTTCCGGTAATGCTTCACGAAGTACCGTACCGCGATTTTTTTCACTCAATGTAGTAATCTCAGAGTTAAATCCAATGGATTTTTTATCCATACGGTGTTCAATGATCTTATCCAGTCCTTCAAATGCCCCACCGCAAATAAACAGAATATTTGTCGTATTGATCGGAATAAGTTCCTGATGCGGATGCTTTCTTCCACCCTGTGGCGGCACATGAGCTTCTGTACCCTCAACAATTTTCAAAAGTGCCTGCTGCACACCTTCACCGGATACGTCTCTTGTAATGGATGGATTTTCAGATTTTCTTGTAATCTTATCAATTTCGTCAATGTATACAATACCATATTCGGCTCTTGCAACATCACCATCTGCAGCCTGGATTAGTTTCAGCAAAATGTTTTCTACGTCTTCTCCAACATAACCTGCTTCAGTTAATGTAGTCGCATCCGCAATTGCAAATGGTACATTTAACATTCTTGCAAGTGTCTGGGCAAGAAGTGTTTTACCGGAACCTGTTGGTCCAAGCATCAAAATATTGCTCTTCTGCAGTTCCACATCAGATTCCGCGCCAAAATAAATGCGCTTATAATGGTTATACACCGCAACAGAAAGTGCAATCTTTGCATCATCCTGTCCAACGATGTAATTATCCATAAAGGATTTCATCTCCATGGGAGTCGGCAGGCGATCCGGAGACCGAAGTCCACCGGTCTCTTCCATCTCAATCTCTTCCCGCAGGAGATCGCTGCAGGCCTGAACACAGTCGCTGCAGATATATACACCGGGACCGGCGATCAGCCGGGCTGCCTGACTTTCCCGCGTGCCGCAAAAGCTACAGCGGATGGGCTGCTCTGTTTTACCAGCCATGTATCCGGTACCTCTCTTTTTTTGATTTAGTGGTGCTCCAGCACCCGGTCAATAATACCGAAAGCTTTTGCCTCATCTGCAGTCATGAAATTATCACGCTCGCAGGCGGCAGTCACATCCTCAACGGATCTGCCGGTATTTTCTGCCATAATTCTGTTCATCCGGGCTTTAACTGTTTCCAGACGCTTCAGATGGATCGCCATATCGGTGATCTGTCCCTGCGTACCGGCAGAAGGCTGATGAATCATAATCTCGGAATTGGGAAGGGCCATTCT
>JBGVRS010000167.1:0-31182 GCA_045128635.1 Lachnospiraceae bacterium | reverse complement strand
AAAATTAAATATGCGATAGTGGCTCAGTTGGTGGAGTACAACCTTGCCAAGGTTGGGGTCGCGGGTTCGAGTCCCGTCTATCGCTCTCATGCGGGTGTAGTTCAATGGTAGAACACTAGCCTTCCAAGCTAGATACGTGGGTTCGATTCCCATCACCCGCTCTTTGTTTTTTACAGGAAATCTTGGTTTTGCAAGGTTTCCTGTTTTTTTATCATCTTTTTACGGTATATTTGATATAATAATGACACTATATATAAAATGCGATTACGGCGGGGGAATAATTATGAAAGGCAACAAAAGAAATACGATATTCTTTTGGATATTTGTGATTGGTCTGGCAATTGTGAAGCAGTTGCTTGTTTTTGATCTGCCAATCTATGCCATTTCCAATGCATTACCAGATGATGGCTTAATGGTTTATCTGGCAGAAAACTTAAGAAATGGGCAGTGGCTTGGCAGCTATCAGAGACTAACGTTGGTAAAAGGGATTGGATACCCGTTATTTCTTGCGCTTTCCAATAGATTGCCATTTGGTTATTTAAGTATATCTTCGTTGTTTTATACGGGAAGCGTTTTATGTATGGTTTATGCTGTAAAACCATTGTTTAAAACCTATAAAAGTCTTGCAGTGCTTTATACAGTACTACTGTTCTCGCCGGTGGCAGCATCTTTAGTAACTTTTCAGAGAATCTACAGAAATAGCATCAGTGCGGCACAGGTTCTTTTGATCATTGGATCCTTTGCCGGAATGTATTTTAGGAGAGAATGGCCGGTAAAACGTCAGATGCCTTGGCTGATTGGAGCCATTGCAGGTTTGGTAAGTTTTTATTATACGAGAGAAGATGCTATTTGGATTTTACCATTTGTAGTGGTAGTTACATTGATTTACATTGGTATGGTCATTGCTCGTTACAGGATTTTTCGGAAAAAAGGTGTGATGATTAGAATTTTACTGATCTTATTACCAATTGTTTGTATGTTTGGGACAGGGAAAGTCATTGGATTTTTGAATCAGCATTACTATGGAACTTCTGCAGTAAATGAACTGAATAGCGGTGCTTTTGCAGAAATGATGAAAACCATATATTCCGTAGAAGATTCTGAAAAATTGAAACAGACCTCCGTTTCCAGAGCAAAGCTGGAAAAATTATATGAACACAGTCCGACACTGGCGGATATTCAGGATGAAATGAATATACAGTTTGCTGCATGGTGTGGCGATGAGGAATACAGTAAAATCTGGGAAGTGCAGGATGGGTGGTTTTTCTGGATTTTAAGAGATGCCATGTCTGATGCAGGATATTATGAGAATCCTGAAATTATGGCTGCATTTTGTAATGCAGTTACATCAGAACTAAGCCAGGCAATGAGGCGTGGTGATTTAGAGGAACGGCCAACAATGCCATCTGCAATGATGTCTCCGTGGAGAGAAGGCTATTTTGCAGAAACATTAAATGCAATGAGGGAGCTTCATCAGTATGCCAATAGTTACGAAGGACTTTATACACAGGCTGCTTATAGCGTAGATGATAATGTGGCAGGTATTGGACGTTTTGAAAAAATAACAAAAAATAAGGCTTTTTGTTATGAAAATGGTAAGGTAGAGGTTTCTGGCTGGTTGGCATCTTCAGAAGTGGATTCTCTCGCGGTAAAGGATATCACCGAAAAAACAGTGAAAAGTCCGGAATGGCTGGATAGTCCGGATATAAAGCTTCACTTACAGTCCTTAGGAAAAGAGAAAGAGAATAGCAGCAGGTGTAGATTTGCATTCCAGATTGAGAACGATGCTTATGAAGGAGAATTACATCTTTGTGGTTATGATGCAAATGGTGTAGAAAAGTTTGATTATATTTTAAATTCCGGTGTAACGGGATTTGAAAATGATAATGATATTTTGAATCTGGATTACTGCTATATTTTGCCAAATAACAATGAACATGTGTTAAGGGTTACATGGAAAATTGATTTGTTAAATCAGATTCATGCATTTTATGCCCTGACAGGTCCTTGTCTTTGGATTGTGGGGGCGGTAATGTTCCTATATGTGACGGTGCGTATGCTTGTGGGTATAAAAAAAGGGCAGAAGCATATCGATATCTGGCTTGTGCTGACGGCATTGCTTTGCAGTTATCTGGTATTGTTAGGCGGTATCGGTTATACCCATGTGTCTGCCTTTGATGCAGTGAACGCGACCTATCTTTCTGCCGGATACCCGTTAATTACAGCATTTTGGTGCTTAGGGGTTTTAAAATTGTTAGAAGATGTGATAGAATACTTTTTTAGGAAATCACGTTGATTAAAATATAAGAAAGGCTGGTAATGAACATGCCACAGGAAATCGAGTTAACGATTCTGATGCCTTGCTTAAATGAAGCGGAGACATTAGAGGTTTGTATCAATAAAGCGAAAAGTTTTTTGGAAAAATCAGGAGTTAAAGGAGAAATTTTAATTGCTGATAATGGAAGTACGGACGGTTCTGTTGAAATTGCAGAAAGATGTGGTGCCAGAGTTGAACATGTGCCTGTAAAAGGGTATGGAGCAGCGCTTATCGGAGGATGCAAAGCTGCCAAAGGAAAATATGTTATCATGGGTGATGCAGATGATTCTTATGATTTTTTGAATCTGATGCCGTTTGTAGAAAAATTAAGAGAAGGCTATGAGCTTGTAATGGGAAACCGCTTTAAAGGTGGAATTGCAAAAGGAGCAATGCCTCCTCTTCACAGATATTTAGGAAATCCGGTATTATCATTTATCGGAAGATTATTTTTTCCAAGTGATATCGGAGATTTTCATTGTGGACTGCGTGGTTATGAAAGAGAAGCTATGTTGAAATTAGATCTTCATACCACAGGGATGGAATATGCCAGTGAAATGGTGGTGAAGGCGACCATGTATGGATTGAAGATGGCAGAGGTGCCGACAACTTTAAGTCCTGATGGACGTTCCCGTGCACCGCATCTTCGAAGCTTTCGAGATGGATGGAGACATTTGAAATTTTTATTGCTGCATAGTCCAAACTGGTTGTTTTTGTATCCGGGAATGATTTTCTGTGTAGTAGGTCTGATTATGACCGTTGCACTTATGTTTGGTCCGGTGCAGATTGGCAGTGTTGCATTTGATATTCATACCATGTTATATGGTTCTGCAATGGTTATGATTGGTGCAAATATGATTTTCTTCTCTCTGTTTACGAGGATTTATGCAATGCGCACGAACTTTATACCTACAAAAGAAAGTGTAGCTACAAAGCTTGCCAATGTGACAACAGAAAACGGAGCGGTTGCAGGGGTTCTCTTAACACTGGCAGGGATTATCATGACAATCGCTGCATTTGTAATTTGGAAGGATACTTCTTTTGGTAATCTGAACCCACAGGAAATGATGCGTATGACAATTCCTGCGTTAACTTTGATGGTAGTTGGTATTGAAATGATTTTTGCCAGCTTCTTTATCGGTATTTTAAATATTAAACATCAATAGAAGAAAGCGGTCAGTGTGTTTTGCACAGCTGACCGTTTTTGATAAACATTGTAGGAAGGGATTCGTGTGAAAGTATTATTAACCGCAGTAAATGCAAAATATATTCATTCCAATCTGGCAGTGTATTCTATCCGTGCAAATGCGGGGGAATACAGAGAACAGATTGAACTTGGGGAATATACGATCAATCAGTATGTGGAAGATATTCTGCAGGATATTTATAAAAGACAGCCTGATCTGATTGCATTTTCCTGCTATATTTGGAATATCAGACATATCAGGGAGCTGGTGAGGGAGCTTCGAAAGGTTTTGCCTGAAGTGCCAATTTGGCTTGGGGGACCGGAAGCCTCTTATGATGCAAAAGGTCTTTTGGAAAACTATCCGGAAGTGACCGGTGTACTGGTAGGAGAAGGTGAAGAAAGCTTTTATGAGCTGTGCAAATATTATGATGGTAAAATAGGGAATCTTTCAGAAGTAAAAGGGATTGTTTATCGATATGAGGGAGAAATTATTGAAAAACAATTTGCTTTTGTACAGGATTTGAGCAGTTTAAAGTTTGCCTATGAAGATTTTGAAGATTTCGAGCATAAGATTATTTATTATGAGAGCAGCAGAGGATGTCCGTTCTCCTGCAGTTATTGTCTTTCTTCCATAGATAAAAGTGTAAGATTTAGAAATTTAGAGCTTGTAAAACGAGAACTGCAGACATTTATTGATGCCAAGGTGCCACAGGTAAAGTTTGTGGACAGAACATTTAACTGTAAGGTATCTCATGCTATGGAAATTTGGAATTACATTTATGAACATGACAATGGAGTGACAAATTTTCATTTTGAGGTTGCAGCAGATTTGATTACAGAAGAAGAGCTGTCGCTTTTTGCGAAGATGCGAAAGGGTCTGATTCAGCTTGAAATCGGTGTGCAGTCTACCAATGAGGATACAATATGCGAAATTCGTCGAAAAATGAATTTTGAAAAGGTTGCAGAATTGGTGACAAGAGTAAAGAATCTTGGAAATATTCACCAGCATCTGGATTTGATTGCAGGGCTTCCAAATGAAAATTACGAAAGCTTTGCAAAATCATTTGATGATGTATTTGCACTTAGACCGGAACAGTTACAGCTTGGATTTTTAAAAGTACTGAAAGGTTCTTATATGTATGAGAACAGGAAGGCTTACGGACTTAAGTACCGCAGCGAACCGCCATATGAAGTGCTTTCCACAAATTGGATTTCCTATGATGAAATGATTCGTCTAAAAGGGATTGAACAGATAGTTGAGCTATATTATAATAGTCACCAATATGACAAAACCTTAGAGGCTGTCTTTGAGGGGGAAAAGAGTGCGTTCGGATTCTTTGAAAGTCTTGCGGATGATTATAGAGCCAAAGGTTATCATTTGGTGAATCATTCAAGAAAAGAGAAATATTATATTTTGAAGGACTTTTTAGACAGACGTTATCCGGAAAAGAGTGAATATTACTGGGAGTTGCTCAAAGAGGAATTTAATTCCAGAGAAGTTAGAAAAATAAAGTAGCATTACTTTAAGGAGGAAAAGAAAATGATGAACTTTAATAATCCGAAAACAAAAAGAATGGTTGCAGGAATTATTGCAGCACTTCTGGTAATTACCATGTTATTACCTTTAGTTGCATCTGCACTGTAGGTTTGTTGAAAAATATATAAAAATATGGTATACTAATAGCTTACTAAAAGGTAATTTATAAGGAGGTTTCATTATGAAAAAGAAAATATTGTCATGCCTCCTGCTTTCTCTTATGGCGGGAATCTTATTTGCAGGAACAAATTCATATGCCAAAACAACCAGTGATGAAATTGCTATGGGCGTTTATGCAGAAGAAGTGGACCTTTCCGGATTGACAAAAGAAGAAGCAAAAGAAGCAATCAATGCGTACATTTCCGGAAAAGCAGAGGAAAAAATTACCTTAACGATTGGCGATGAGGAGTTAAATGTTTCCAGAGAAAGCCTTGGGGTTTCCTGGAACAATGAAGAGGTTGTGGACGAAGCCCTTGCTCTTGGGAAAAGCGGAAATCTTATTAAGCGTTATAAAGCATTAAAGGACTTACAGTTTGACAATAAAGTGTACGACCTGAGGTATACTGCTGATACGGAACTGATTCAGACAGTGGTTACAGAAAAATGTACAAAATATAACCAGAAAGCAGTCAATGTGGGATTAAAGAAAACAGATTCCGGATTTGTGGTTGTGGATGGAAAACAGGGAGTTGTTGTAGACGAGTCCGGTGCTGTAAAAACTATTTTAGCATTCATTGAAGGCGATTACAGTGAGGAAAATACGACGGTAGCGGTTCCGACAATGATCAGTGAACCGATTGGAAGTGCGGAAGAGCTTGCAAAAGTAAAAGATAAGCTTGGAACTTTTAAAACATCCTTTAGAACTTCTGATTCGGATCGTTCAAAGAATGTTAGAACCGGCGTGGCTCATATCGATGGAACTGTGTTATATCCGGGAGAAACATTCTCTACTTACGAATATGTGAATCCTTTTACAGAGGAAAATGGTTATGCAATGGCAGGCTCTTACTTAAATGGTAAAGTAGTAGACAGCCTTGGAGGAGGTATCTGCCAGGTATCTTCCACTTTGTACAACGCGGTGCTTCTCTCAGAA
Organism: Lachnospiraceae bacterium; assembly: GCA_045128635.1. Classification (GTDB taxonomy): domain Bacteria; phylum Bacillota; class Clostridia; order Lachnospirales; family Lachnospiraceae; genus HGM12587. Next base: position 25,052 of record JBGVRS010000167.1, on the reverse strand, counting down.
CTTGAAATCGTGGAACGTTCACCACATTCTATGATGGTAACTTATGTTCAGGCATCCGCAGATGCAGCGATTGCAGGAACCTATAAAGATTTTAAATTTAAAAATAATACCAATGCCCCAGTCTATATCGAAGGATATACAACAGATGACAAACAGGTCGTGTTCAATATTTATGGTGAAGAAACAAGACCGGCGGGCAGAACAATTAAGTTTACAAATAAAGTGTTGGAAAGTACTCCGGCGGTAACACAGCTGGTGGCAGATCCTGCACAGGGAATCGGCTACCGAATTGTGGAAAGCGGTCATAACGGCTGTAAGGCAGAACTTTATAAAGAAGTTTATGTAGATGGTGTACTTCAGAGCAGTGAAAGAGTGAATAAGAGCAATTATAAGGTTTCTAACCGTATGGTATATTACGGAATTAACGGAGACCCATTTGTATCTGCGCAGTTGCAGAACTGCATTGCAGCAGGAGATGAAGCAGGGGCAAATGCATTGCTTGGAATTTAAGGAGATTTTATGAAAGTTGGGAAAATTTCAGAGGTCGCATTAAAGCGCGCTGTATTGAAACAACTGAATAATAAACGAGACGAAGTTTTGTTTGGCGGTGACATAGGAGAAGACTGTGCGGCGATGAAACTGGATGCAGGGGAAGTGTGCGTGTTTTCCTCAAATCCGGTGACCGGAGCGGGAAAGATTCAGGGAGCACTGGCAATTTATTCTGCAGTTAACAATCTGGTGACTTCAGGCGCAGAAGCAGTGGGTGTGATGATGACTGTTCTTTTGCCGGAAAATTTCAAAGAAAGCCGTCTTGCAGAACTGTCTGAGCAGATAGAAGAAGTATGTGAAGCCTTACATATTCAGGTGATGGGTGGACATACAGAAGTTACCATGGCAGTGAATGAACCGGTATTTTCGGTAACTGCTATTGGAAAAGTGAAAGAAAATGAACTGCTTCATGCCAGATGTGCAAAAGCAGATCAGGATATTGTTATGAGCAAATGGATTGGCATGGAAGGTTCCGTGGCAATCGTGGCGGCGAAGGAGAAAGAGTTATTAGAGCGTTTTCCAAAGGCCATGATTGATAAGATTAAGCGGATGCTGCCAAATTGCTGTGTTGCAAATGAGGCTGCACTGGCCGTTAAGTCTGGCGTGAGTGCAATGCATGACGTTTCATCAGGAGGTATTTATGGTGCCCTCTATGAACTGTCAGAAGCAGCTGGCGTCGGACTGGAAATCGATTTGAGGGCGATTCCTATAAGTCAGGAAACAGTAGAAATTTGCGAATACTTAGGATTAAATCCGTATTACTTAAAATCCGGTGGAAGCATGCTGCTGGTATGCGACCATGGACAGGAGCTGGTGCGTCTTCTTGAAAAAGAGGGAATTTATGCAGCAGTGATTGGAAGAACGACTTCGGACAATGCAAAAGCAATCATTAACGAAGGAGAAGTTTCCTATCTGGAACGTCCAAAGGCAGATGAACTGCTTAAAGTGAGATAAGTAAGGAGAATATTTGATAATGAGAGAAAAAATTTTAACTTATATTGAAAAAAACAGCCGTGTAAGCTTAAAGGATTTGGCGATTCTTCTTGGAACAGATGAAGTAACAGTAGCAAATGAAATCGCAGCAATGGAAAAAGAACATATTATCTGCGGTTATCATACACTCATTGACTGGGATAAAACAACAGAAGAAAAAGTAACAGCACTTATTGAAGTAAAGGTAACTCCACAGAGAGGCCAGGGGTTTGATAAGATTGCAGAGAGACTTTACAATTATCCGGAAGTAGACTGCGTATACCTTATATCAGGTGGTTATGACTTTATGGTCATGATTGAAGGAAAGACAATGAGAAGCGTTGCTCAGTTTGTATCTGATAAGCTCTCTCCACAGGAATGTGTACTGGGAACAGCAACACATTTCATTCTGAAAAAATACAAAGATCACGGTTCTGTTATGGTTCGCAGCACTCAGGATGAAAGACAGCTGGTGACATTATGAGAAACCCGTTATCCAAAACAATCGTAGAAATTAAACCTTCGGGTATTCGTAAATTCTTCGATATTGTCAGTGAGATGAAAGATGCCATTTCCCTCGGGGTTGGTGAACCGGATTTTGATACTCCTTGGCATGTTCGAGATGAAGGGATTTACTCTCTTGAAAAAGGACGTACATTCTATACATCCAATGCTGGTCTTATGGAATTAAAAGAAGAAATCAGTAATTATCTGGATAGAAGATGTCATGTTCATTATAATCCGAAGAATGAAATCATTGTAACTGTTGGTGGTAGTGAAGGTATTGACATTGCGATGCGTGCAATGTTAGATCCGGGTGATGAGGTTCTCATTCCACAGCCAAGCTATGTTTCCTATGAACCATGCTGTATCCTTGCAGGCGGGAAACCGGTTATCATTGAATTAAAGGCAGAAAATGAATTCCGTTTAACAAAACAGGAACTTCTTGATGCCATTACAGATAAGACAAAGCTTTTAGTTCTTCCGTTCCCAAACAACCCGACAGGGGCAATTATGGAGAAAGAAGACCTGGAAGCAATTGCAGAAGTCATTATCGAAAAAGATATTTTTGTACTTTCCGATGAAATTTACTCTGAACTTTCCTATAAAGGAGACCATGTGTCAATCACAACAATTCCTGGAATGAAGGAAAGAACCATTTTAATCAACGGATTTTCTAAAGCTTATGCAATGACTGGATGGAGACTTGGTTATGCATGCGGTCCAAAGGAAATCATTGAGCAGATGTTAAAGATTCATCAGTTTGCAATCATGTGTGCACCGACAACAAGCCAGTATGCAGCTGTCGAAGCGATGAGAAATGGTGATGAAGATGTTGCACAGATGAGAGAAGCATATAATCAGAGAAGAAGATATTTGATGCATGCGTTTAAAGAAATGGGTCTGGAATGTTTCGAACCTTATGGTGCATTCTATGTATTCCCATGTATTAAGGAATTTGGAATGACCAGTGAAGAGTTTGCTACAAGATTCCTTGAGGAAGAAAAGGTAGCAGTTGTTCCGGGCACAGCTTTTGGAGACTGCGGAGAAGGATTCCTTCGTATTTCATATGCATATTCTCTGGATAACTTAAAGGTTGCGTTAAATCGTCTGGCGCACTTTGTTTTCCGTTTACGTGAGGAGCAGAAAAAATAATGGCACTCAACATTGTACTTTTTGAGCCGGAAATTCCGGCAAATACAGGAAATATCGGAAGAACCTGCGTGGCAACCGGCACAAGACTTCATTTGATCGAACCACTGGGATTTCGTTTAAATGAAAAATCTATTAAACGTGCAGGAATGGACTACTGGGAACATCTGGACGTTACAAGATACATAAATTTTGAAGATTTTCTGGAAAAGAATCCGGGAGCTAAAATTTATATGGCGACGACAAAAGGGCAGCATGTTTACACTGAAGTAAATTATGAGCCGGATTGTTATATTATGTTTGGAAAAGAGAGTGCAGGAATTCCGGAAGAAATTTTAGTAAAGAATCCGGATACCTGTATCCGAATTCCGATGCTGAGTGAGATTCGCTCGTTAAATTTATCAAATTCCGTGGCAGTAGTGCTTTACGAGGCACTTCGACAGAACAATTTTGAGTCTATGAAGCTGGAAGGACAGCTGACAAAATACGAATGGTAAAAGGTGATTTATGAAAAGAAAATTGTTGAAAAAGTTATTATGTTTCACAATTTGCGGCTCCATGGTAATGGGGCTCTTTTCTGAACCTTTCATGAATGTTTTCGCGGTCAGTGAAGAAACTCAGGAAGCTATTGACGAAGCGGAAGGCGAAAAGGAACAGTTGGAGCAGGAGTTAGAGCAGCAGGAGCAGAACAAAGGTGCTCTCGAAGGTGAAAAGGCAACTGCGGAGGAACGACTGGAAAACCTAAAAGCGCAATATAAATCAATTGCTTCTGATTTGGCAGCATTAGATAAAAAGAAAACTGAAAAAGAAGCTGAAATTGATGCCAAAACAAAAGAACTGGAAGAAGCCATTGCGATTCAGGAAGAACAGTATGAGAATCTGAAAATGCGTATCCAGTATATGTATGAAAAACCGGAAGATTCATTATTTGGACTGTTTTTACAGGATTTTAACATTATAGAAATTTTAAATCGTGTTGATAATACGGTAAAGATTCAGGAATATGACAGACAGAAACTGGAAGAATATACAGCAAATGCAGAAGCACTGGATTTGCAAAAGCAGGAGCTGGAGGCTGCAAAAGCTGAACTGGAAGGATTGATTGAAGAATCAAAGAAGCAGCAGGCAAAAGTTGCTTCGCTTCAGAAACAGACCAGTGCAACCATTAATGATTATCTGAATCAGATTGCAGCGGCAGAAGAAGAGATTGGTAATACAGAAGCTGCCATTGAAGCGAAATCAAAAGCTTTAAAAGAACTTTATGCGAAAGCAGCAGCGGAAGAAGCTGCAGAGAGAAGACGTCAGGCAGAAGAAGCTGCAAAACGACTTCAGGAAGCACTTGCAAATGGTACGATCAAACCGGAAGATTCGGGCATTGTGTATGGAGAGTTAAACCTGACCCAGGCAGAACTTGATATGCTGACAGCCATGATTTACTGTGAAGCCAGAGGAGAGTCCTATGAAGGACAGCTGGCAGTAGGTTATGTCATTATGAACCGTGTTCGAAGCAGTAAATTTCCAAATGATCTGGAATCAGTGCTGCGTGCGCCAAAGCAGTTTGAACCGGCTGGTTCCGGTCGATTTGACATCGTATTGACTGCGTATTGGGGAAAAATTCCAGGAGTTATTGGTGAGAGTGAGTGGAATTCCTGTCAGAAAGCTGCACTGGTATGCGTAAACAGTGACAGTAATGTTGGAGAAAGTTTATTCTTCCGTACTCATAAACCAGTACCACAGCTGGCAGAAAACCTAGAGGCTGCAGGTGTGCCATACTGGATTATTGGAAATCATATTTTCTATTATTCTTGGGTGAATTACTAAGAGTAAGACTTGACTTTTTAAACAAAGCGATATAAAATCGCTTTGTAGCGATGCGTGGCTCAGTTTGGTAGAGCGCTGCGTTCGGGACGCAGAGGTCGCAAGTTCGAATCTTGTCGCATCGATTCCTTGGCAGGGGCGGCCCTGAATGCCTAAGGGTGTTTGGGGTTTCTTTTTTCTTAGGGGGAACGCCAGGGAGAATGTGGTTAATTTCTGATTATAAAAAAGCAGGTGAGTTCGTACAACACCTGCTTTTTTACGTTCATATAATTTCTTTATCTTAAAATTAACAGCTTAAAATATTTTTCGCATCTTTTACATATTTTTCTACGTCTGCCATCGTAATAATCTTTTCGGGATTGTTCCATTTGGCAGGTCTGCCAATTCCGAGATTTTTTCTCATTTTCCAGTAATAATCTTCAGTTTCTTTGCAATCAAATTTTAATTCAACCATAGAATGCTCCTTTCTGCGAATATGATAAAATCGCCCTGCCTCTTAATTGAAATATATCACAAATTTCTCAATAATGCGATAATTTATCTGATAAAATTTAGAGAAATTCTGTGTATATTTCCAATAAAAACTGTCAAAGATAATGTATGTAAAACCATACATGAAGGTATCAATGATCCTCCCTCACCTACATTGATTTTTGTGTATTGGATTTTGTACTACGTACCCCTAACGTAGTCCCCCAAACAAAAAGGTGTTTTCAGAGACTGAAAATACCTTTTTTCTTGTACTTTTTTTCATACAAAACCCGACTTTTTCGAGAAAATGTTGAAAAAACCTTGCAAAATCAAGGTTTTCATGTTATGGTACAAAAGTCACGCAAGGGAATTGCACAAAATTCCCAATGAAAATTTATACATATTGACTAAAAAAGGAGAACAGAATTATGGCAGCAAAGAAAACAGCAGCTACAAAGACAGCTCCAGTACAGACAGAAGAAATCGTTAAAGTTGAAGAAACCGTTAAAGTAGAAAAAAAACCAGCAGCAAAAAAAGCTACAAAAGCTAAAGCTGAAAAAGTAGAAAAAGAAGTTGCAGAAAAGAAACCAGCAGCTAAGAGAACTACAAAGAAAGCGGTTAAAACAACTTTCGTTGTACAGGCAGCTAACAAAGAAGTTTCTATGGAAGAAGCAATCACAAGAGTAAAAGAAGCTTGGGTTGCAACAGGAAACAACGAAGCAGATATCAAAGAAATCGCAGTTTATGTAAAACCTGAAGAAAACGCTATTTACTATGTAGTAAACGGTGATGTAACAGGCAGAGTAGATTTCTAATCTGACGAAAACAAATATCTACATAAAAAATCCTGAAAGCCAATCGGTTTTCAGGATTTTTATATTGCAAAAAATTACCACAAAGAATCTTCTTCAATAATATGAAATTCAAGATAATCAAAATCCACTTCTTCCATAAAACTATCCTGACGGAAACGGGTTTTTGCATGGCGCTGAAATTCTCTGATATTCGATTCCAGCCAGATTGGTTTCCCAAGATCAAATTCATTGCAGATTTCATCCAGCGCATGAAAAACTTTCTGGGTTCTTGTGGAATTCGATTCATCACAAATGGTAGTATCTTTTATTAAATGATTATCTTTGATTAGTTTTCCCCAAATACGAAACATAAATGCCTCCAACGGTATAAGTAGCTTTTAGTATACATGGTTTTTCCTGCAAAAGAAAGGGGAAAGAAATACTTATTGAACTGTTGTCACTTCTTAGGGTATACTAAACACAATACATATAGAAAGTATTTTATTAGAAAAAGGAGTTTTTCATGGAAAAAGTGAAAAAACAAAACCTATGGTTTTTGGCAGGGCTTCTGGGAATTGGCCTGATTCTCTTCTGGCGCTGTTTTTATAGTGTCAATACAACAGACGAAGCGTATTACATCGGGACAGTATATCGCTTGTGGTTTGGAGATGGTATGCTCTGCGATGAGTGGAATCCGACACAGCAGATGTGCAGTTTCTGGCTATATCCTTTCTATGCCCTGTTTCGTTTGATACTGGGCTCTAACGATGGTATGATTTTGGCATTTCGTCTATTATACATTGTGTTTCAGCTTTTTATCAGCGGTTATATGTATGGGAAGTTAAAGAAATTTGGATATATTAGTTTTTTTCCAACATTCTTTTACCTGTTAAGCACTGCATTTAATATTAACAGCTTGTCATACAATACAATGGCAAATAGTGCGCTGGCGGCACTTCTTGTGACGCTGGTGATGATGGAAAAGCCAGATTGGAAAAATTGTATCTGGTGTGGAATCTTTGCAAGTATTGTTGTTATGGGAAATCCATATGCTGTATTTGCATATGTTCTTTACGGTGCAGCATGTGTGATCGTGACGTTGCTTTTGAAAAAATGGAATAAAGAAATACCGGTATCGCTGCAGTTTATGACCTTTTTTAGAATGAGCCTTACTGCTGCAGGTGTCATGGTTGTATTTTTACTGTTTACTTTCTGGCATGCCACATTGGAGCGAATCGTAAAAAATCTTCCATATATCGTGGGAGATCAGGAACATGTTCAGAGATGGAATGTAAAGATTTCAGATTACTTTAGATATTTTAGAGAGCATTATTTGGGGGCGGTCATTGTACCGGTTGCGGTAAGTATCATTGCATTGTTTGATAAAAAACGTATAAAACACGGTGCGGTTTATATGGGACTTTCCGTGGTATCGATTCTTCCATACATGATTTATCATGGATTGATCTCGGATTATGTACCGATTAATTTGGTGACTGTACCGATTTGTTTTTTAGGTGTAACAGCTTATATTGTATCAGCAAAGAAACTTCACAGCGTATTTTACATCTGGTATCTGCCGGCAATGATTTATCCATTTATTGTACAGATTACATCCAACACGGGACCGTTGGCTGTTTCGGCAGGATTTGTAACTGCAGGTGCAGCTTCCGTATTGTTGGCGGCATCCTGGGCAATGGAACAGGAAAACAGTCTGACAAAAAATACATTGCACGGAGTCATTGTCCTTCAGCTGGTAATCATGCTTTTCCTTAGAATCACTTATGTGTGGGTGGATTCACCGATGTCAGAGTTAACCACGAAAGTGGAACGTGGTGCTGCAAAAGGATTATATACCACAGAAGTTGTCGCACAGTATTATGAGGAAATATATGATGATATTGATGCTTTGAATATGACCGAGGATGATGGATTTTTGGTAGTCGGATCTGAACCATTGCTGTATCTGTATGCGGACAGACAGGTAGCATCTTATTCCACATGGCAGGTTTACACGAATGAAACCCGATTATATCGTTATTATGAAATCCATGATGGAGAAGGACGTTTCCCAAGTGTTGTGTATTGTGCAGAAGCAGATGATACAATTTTTGAATCCATTCTGGTAGAAAAGCTTTTGATTCCAATGGGATATGAGTGGAAGCAGCTGCAGCATGGAATCGCATTTTATATGCCAAGATAAACAAAGAGCTGAGTTAAAAACTCAGCTCTTGTCATTTTAAGACCAGTTTAGCCAAATAAAAAGTCCCCAACATGAGGAGTGCCCCGGCACCCTTTCGGACACCGAGGCTATTATGAAAAAACTTATCTAATACTCTTGTTTCGTTGTATTAAGTATAGGACTAAAATGTGAATAAATTATGAACAAACAATGAACATATTGTAAAAGTGTACAAAAAGTTTAAAGAAAACGAAAAACATTAGTAGAAATTGCACAAAAATACCACAATATCATGTGGTTGATAATATATTAAGGAAATGTTACAATAAATAATAATGTGCAAAAGTGGGGGTAACATCATGAGTATAGACAAAAAAAGACCGGTTTATGTGGTCGGACATAAAAACCCTGACACAGACTCTATCTGTTCGGCAATTGCTTATGCAAATTTAAAAAATATTTTAAATGAAGGTGAGAATTTTTATATTGCCGGAAGAGCCGGTGCCATGAACCCGGAAACAGAATTCGTATTAAAGAAATTTCAGGCAAACTCGCCACAGTATATTGCCCATGTTATGACACAGGTAAGGGATATGGAAATCCGTGAAACAGAAGGTGTTGATGGAAGTATGTCCCTAAAACGTGCCTGGGAAATGATGAGAGATCTTGGCGTAGTGACTTTGCCAATTACAGAAAATAATAAATTAAAAGGTCTGATTACCATCTCAGATATTGCAACAGCTTATATGGATGTGTATGATAATAAAATGTTATCTACAGCCGCATCTTCCTATAAAAATATATTGGATACACTGGATGGTGAAATGGTTGTGGGTGATGTAGAAGGCTGCTTCGATCATGGGGAAGTCGTAATTGCAACTGCCAATCCGGATATTTTAGAGGACTATATTCATGAAGGTGATATGGTTGTTCTTGGAAACCGTTATGAATCTCAGTTATGTGCCATTGAGATGAATGCAGCAGTGCTCATTGTTTCCATGGATTCAAAGGTTTCCTTAACCATTAAAAAATTGGCAGAAGAGCATGGATGCCGTGTGATTTCTACACCATATGATACTTTTACGGTTGCAAGACTGCTTAATCAGAGCATGCCGATTTCTTACTTTATGAAGTCAGAAGATTTGGTGACATTTAATATTAAAGATAAGACAGAAGATATTAAAGATATCATGGGTAACAAACGCCATCGTGACTTCCCGGTACTTGATAAAGAAGATAATTACTTAGGAATGATTTCCAGACGTAATTTAATGAATGTAAGTAAGAAAAAAGTAATTCTTGTTGATCATAATGAGGAATCTCAGGCAGTTAATGGTATTGAATTTGCGGATATTCTGGAAATTATTGACCATCACAGACTTGGTTCTCTGGAAACATTAGGACCTGTATTTTTCAGAAATGAACCGGTAGGCTGCACTGCAACGATTCTTTATCGCATTTACAGAGAAAACAATGTGGAAATTTCAAAGCAAATTGCAGGATTGTTGTGTTCAGCAATTATTTCTGATACATTAATGTATCGATCACCTACCTGCACATCTTTTGATCGTGCGGCAGCAGAGCAGCTTGCAGAAATTGCCGGAATCAATATTGAAGAATATGCGAAGGAAATGTTCTCCGCAGGCAGTAATCTGAGCAACAAAGCAACAGATGAAATTTTCTATCAGGATTTTAAACGATTTACAGTTGGAGATATTAACTTTGGCGTTGGCCAGATTACATCCATGAATGAGGAAGAACTTGCAGCACTGAAGAAACGAATTCTGCCGTTTATGGAACAGGTAGACGCAGGTGTAGATGCGATTTTCTTTATGTTAACAGACATTTTAAGTGAAACAACAGAAATGCTGTTCTATGGAAAACGTGCAAAACAGATTCTGGAAGAGGCATATTTGTTAAGTGCAGAAAATTTCAAAGACGAAGGAAGCTGTATTTTGAAAAAAGTTGTTTCCAGAAAGAAACAGGTAATTCCTACGATTGTAGGTTCTCTGCAGCAGTAGGATGAAGAGGAGTATTATGGCAAAAATACAATGGAAACCGGGAAATATGATTTATCCATTACCTGCAGTAATGGTAAGCTGTGCAGACAAAGACGGTAACAGCAATATTATTACAGTCGCATGGACTGGAACTGTGTGTACCAATCCGCCGATGGCATACATATCTGTAAGACCGGAAAGACATTCGTATCATATGATTCGTGAAACCGGAGAATTTGTAATCAATTTGACAACAAAGGATTTGGCATTCGCGACGGATTTCTGCGGTGTGCGTTCAGGACGAGACGTAGATAAGTTTGCAGAAATGAAACTGACAAAGGAAATGGCGTCAGTTGTATCTGCACCAATGATTGGTGAATGTCCGGTCAATATTGAATGTAAGGTCACAGAAGTAAAAGAACTGGGGTCTCATCATATGTTTTTAGCAGATGTGGTTGCAGTTCATGTGGATGAAGCTTACATGAATGAAAATCAAAAATTTGAATTGGGAAAAGCAGAACCGCTTGCCTATTCCCATGGGGAATATTATAGTCTGGGCGAATTGCTTGGTACTTTTGGATATAGCGTAAAAAAGAAGAAGACACATGAGAATTTTAAGAACAAAAAAAGCAAAACTTAATTTTGTAATTGCAGCATTTTTATCATGCTTTTGTATGATGCTGGTAACACCGTTCATTGGTGAACAGTTCGGGTTTGCAAACAGTTTTTCTAATATTTATCTGGATGGAGAGCATATTGGAGCAATCAAGGATCCGGCAAATGTTGAGACGTTGCTTCTGGATGCCAGACTGCAGCTTGCTAAGGAACAAAAAGAAATGATCCTTGCGGAAGTTGACTGTTACTATACTCCAGTGGAAGAAATGTTTTCCAAGTCCATGTCAGAGGATGAGTTATACGATAAATTGTACGATCATCTGAAAAATGCATCGGTAGATATACAAAGAGCATATTTAATGAAAATAGGTACCTACACGGTGTATCTAAATACAATTGAAGATGTATATAAGGTTCTTGACCTTGCAAAAGAGAAATTTGATCCTGAAAATCGATTCCAGGTGAATATCATTGCAGATGATGAACGAGAAATCAATATGTATACAGCAGAATTGATTTCATCCCAAGTGCAGGTTCAGGATATTGAAACGGTTGGAATACGAGTGTCTGAGATTCAGTTAAGAGATGCAATAGAGACTGATGAGCCACAGACACAGGAAACTGAAGAACCCGTAACCCAGGAGCCGGAGGAGGAAGTAGAGGAAGAAGAGATTCCAGAACCTCTGGCACCGGAAGAAGATGGATTGAAAGGCATGGCTTTTGGTGAAAAGGTCGAGATTTCAGAAGCATATGTTTCAAAAAGCCTGATCACATCTCCGGAAGAAGCGGCAGATCAGATTACAAAAGAAAGTGAAAAAAATGAAATCTATGTTGTACAGTCAGGGGATACTTTATCTACCATTGCAAATGGACATGGATTATATGTAAAAGATGTTTTGGCATTAAACAGTGGTCTTACTGAGAGAACAATGCTTCAGATTGGTGATGAAATTATCATTACCGTGCCGCAACCGGAACTGACAATTATGACAGTGGAACAGTCTACTTATGAGGAAGAATATTTCGCGGAAGTAGAATATGTATATAATGATAACTGGTATACGACGAAGAGTGTAACTCTCCAGGAACAGGAAGCAGGATATCATGAGGTAACTGCACTGATCACCAAACGTAACGGTACCGAAGAAAGCCGTGAGATGATTGATGAAGTGGTAATTAAAGAACCTGTGAAAAAGATTGTAGAAGTTGGTACACAGACACCGCCAACCTACATTAAACCGTTATCAGGAGGAAGACAGACTTCTGGATTTGGTCGTCGTAAAGCACCAACGAAAGGGGCAAGTACGAACCACAAAGCCATTGACTGGGCAACGCCGACAGGTACTGCGATTTGGGCATCTTCCGGTGGAACAGTTTCTGTAGCAGGATGGCAGAGCGGCTATGGATATGTTGTTTATATTAACCACCCGGACGGAAATCAGACAAGATACGGTCATTTGAGTAAAATTCTGGTATCCGTTGGACAGAAGGTCAAACAGGGACAGAAGATTGCGCTCAGTGGAAATACGGGACGAAGTACCGGTCCGCACTTACATTTCGAGCTTCGTGTAAATGGAACACCAGTGAATCCGTACAATTATTTTTAGTGAAAATGTATAAACAGTCTCGCGTAAGCGAGGCTGTTTTTTCATTTGCACACAGTTGCTTTTTGAAAGCTTTGTGCTATAATAGACTATGTATAGGTGGGCTTGTGCCCTTAAACAGATTTAAGAGGTAGAATAGTGGAACAGTATATTATAAAAGGTGGACTTCCGCTGGTAGGTGAAGTTGAAATTGGCGGTGCCAAGAATGCAGCACTTGCAATTATTGCGGCAGCTATCATGACGGATGAAACTGTAATTATAGAAAATCTTCCGGATGTCCGGGATATTAATGTTTTATTAGACGCGATGCAGGAGATTGGCGCCAATGTAATTCGTGTGGACAGACATACTGCAAGAATTAACGGCGGAAAGATCGGTGCCCACAGTGTCGATTATGAATTTATCAAAAAAATCCGTGCATCTTACTATTTGTTAGGTGCGTTACTTGGAAAATATAAAGAAGCTTCTGTTCCTCTTCCGGGAGGATGTAATATCGGAAGCAGACCGATTGACCAGCATATCAAGGGCTTTGAAGCTCTAGGCGCAGAAGTGAAGATTGAAGGTGGTTTTATCAATGCAAAGGCTGAGCATCTTCACGGTGCACATATTTACCTTGATATGGAAAGTGTTGGAGCAACCATTAACATCATGATGGCTGCATCCATGGCAGAAGGAAATACGGTTATTGAAAATGTTGCGAAAGAACCTCATGTTGTAGACGTTGCAAACTTCTTAAACAGCATGGGAGCAAATATTAAAGGTGCGGGTACTGATGTTATCCGTATCAAAGGAGTAAAAAATCTTCATCGCACAGAATATTCCATCATTCCTGATCAGATTGAAGCAGGAACATTTATGTTTGCGGCGGCAGCAACCTGTGGGGATGTACTTGTGAAGAACATCATTCCAAAGCATATGGAAGGTGCCAGTGCAAAACTGATGGAAATGGGATGTATCGTAGAAGAGTATGATGATGCAATCCGAGTAATCGGACGTAAACCATTAAAACCAACACGAGTAAAAACTGCTCCGTACCCGGGATTCCCAACAGACATGCAGCCACAGATTGCCGCAGCACTTGCTTTGGCAGATGGTACAAGTATGGTAACAGAAAGTATCTTTGAAAACCGTTTCAAATATGTGGATGAACTTGCAAGAATGGGTGCTAACATTAAGGTGGAAGGCAACCGTGCAGTTGTTATGGGTGTGGAAAAATATACCGGTGCTCGTGTCAGTGCACCAGACCTTAGAGCAGGAGCTGCACTTGTAATCGCAGGACTTGCTGCAGAAGGTATTACCATCGTTGATGATATTCATTATGTACAGCGTGGTTATGAAAGATTTGAAGAAAAAATGCAGGGTCTTGGCGCAAAAATGGAGCGCGTAGATAATGTTAAAGACCTTCAGCTTTTCAAATATCGCGAAGGATAGAGATAAGAGAGGATTTAAAAATGAAAGAACTAGCAAAGACCTATGATCCGAAGGGCATGGAAGACCGTATTTATAAAAACTGGTTAGATAAAAAATATTTCCATGCAGAAGTAGACAGAAGTAAAAAACCATTTACGATCGTAATGCCGCCACCAAACATTACAGGTAAATTACACATGGGACATGCACTGGATAATACCATGCAGGATATTCTCATTCGTTATAAAAGAATGCAGGGATATAATGCACTTTGGGTTCCGGGAACTGACCATGCAAGTATTTCTACAGAAGTTAAGGTTATCAATAAATTAAAAGAAGAAGGCATTGATAAGAATGAACTTGGACGTGAAGGCTTCTTAAAACGTACCTGGGAATGGCGTGAAGAATACGGTCACACAATCGTAGAACAGCTGAAAAAAATTGGTTCTTCCTGTGACTGGGACAGAGAAAGATTTACAATGGACGAGGGATGCTCTGAAGCGGTTTTAGAAGTGTTCTGTCGTCTCTATGAAAAAGGATATATTTACAAAGGTTCCAGAATTATTAACTGGTGTCCTGTTTGTGGAACTTCTATCTCTGATGCAGAAGTTGAACACGAAGAACAGGCTGGTCATTTCTGGCACATTAACTATTCAATCAAGGATTCCGACAAATTTGTAGAAATTGCTACAACACGTCCGGAAACAATGCTTGGAGATACTGCGCTGGCAGTAAACCCTGATGATGAAAGATACCAGGACATTATCGGAAAGACAGTTATCATTCCTCTCATTAACAGAGAAATTCCGGTAATCGCTGACTCTTACGTAGATAAAGAATTTGGTACAGGTGTTGTTAAGATTACACCGGCACATGACCCTAACGATTTCGAAGTTGGTAAGAGAAATAATCTTCCTGAAATCAATATCATGAACGACGATGCAACAATCAATGAGAATGGTGGAAAATACGTAGGTATGGACCGTTATGAAGCTCGTAAGCTCATGGTAAAAGAATTAGAAGAATTAGGTCTTTTAGTAAAAGTAGAAGATCATGTACACAACGTAGGTACACATGACCGTTGTGGTACAACTATCGAACCAATGATCAAACAGCAGTGGTTTGTAGCCATGGAAGAAATGGCAAAACCAGCCATTGAGGCAGTAAAAAATGGCGATCTGACATTTGTTCCTGAAAGATTTGATAAAACATATTTACACTGGCTTGAAAATATTCGTGACTGGTGTATCTCCAGACAGTTATGGTGGGGACACAGAATTCCTGCATACTACTGTGATGAATGTGGCGAAATCGTAGTTGCAAAATCAGCTCCTGATGTTTGTCCAAAATGCGGCAGCAAACATTTAACACAGGACCCTGACACATTAGATACATGGTTCTCATCTGCATTATGGCCATTCTCAACACTTGGCTGGCCGGAAAAAACAGAAGAATTAGATTACTTCTATCCAACAGATGTACTTGTTACAGGATATGATATCATCTTCTTCTGGGTAATCCGTATGGTATTCTCAGGATACGAACAGACAGGAAAGAGCCCATTCCATCACGTCCTGATTCACGGTTTAGTACGTGATTCACTTGGACGCAAGATGAGTAAATCTCTTGGAAATGGTATCGACCCATTGGAAATCATTGATCAGTATGGTGCAGATGCACTTCGTATGACATTAATTACAGGGAATGCACCTGGAAATGATATGCGTTTCTACATGGAAAGAGTAGAAGCTTCCAGAAACTTTGCAAATAAAGTATGGAATGCTTCCCGTTTCATTATGATGAATGAAGAAGCGTCTGAAGTTCCTGAAAACATTGATTTAAATCTTCTTACAAGTGCAGATAAATGGATTCTTTCTAAAGTTAATAAACTTGCAAAAGATGTAACTGCAAACATGGACAAGTTTGAACTTGGTATTGCAGTACAGAAGATTTACGACTTTATCTGGGAAGAATTCTGTGACTGGTATATTGAAATGGTAAAACCTCGTCTGTACAACGATGCAGATGAAACAAAACCGGCAGCACTCTGGACATTAAAGACTGTCCTGATCAATGCATTAAAACTTCTTCATCCATACATGCCATTTATTACAGAAGAAATTTTCTGTAATTTATGTGATGAAGAATCAATTATGATTTCTGCTTGGCCTGAATATAAAGACGAATGGAACTTTACAGAAGATGAATTTGCTGTTGAAACAATTAAAGAAGCAGTTCGTGCAATCCGTAACGTTCGTTCCGGTATGAATGTACCACCAAGCAAGAAAGCAAAAGTATTTGTCGTATCAGAAAACGAAAAATTAAGAAATATTTTCGAAAATGGTCACATTTTCTTCGGAAGTTTAGGTTATGCTAGCGAAGTTACAGTACAGTGCGACAAAACAGGTATTGCAGATGACGCAGTCTCTGTAATGATTCCTGAAGTTGAAATCTGTATGCCATTTGCAGAACTTGTAGACATTGAAAAAGAAATTGAACGTCTCAAGAAAGAGGAAGCTCGTCTGCAGAAGGAACTTGCACGAGTAAATGGAATGCTCAGCAATGAGAAGTTCGTAAGCAAAGCTCCACAGAGCAAGATTGATGAAGAAAAAGAAAAACTTGCAAAATATACTCAGATGATGGAGCAGGTAAAGGTAAGACTTTCTCAGCTGGCATAAATGCCCAATTGAGGAGATAGTATGAAAGAAAAGATTAGAATGGCGGCAGAGTTTATCTCTGCCCCTTTCCGTAAGGCTGTTAACATTATTAAGAAGCCTTTCGTGACATTTTGTGAAAAACATCAGAGCGAGATTACCAGAACAGTAAATGTACTGAATAAATACTCGCTCTTATTTCACGCAATTGGTTCAATGATCATAGAGCTTTTTATTGAATCATTTTCCAGACATTCTGCGGCAGCAGGAATTGCATTTATGGTGGAGAGTCCATTGGTATTTTTATACAATTCCTTGCTGATCTTTATGACTTTGATGATCGTGTATCTGTTCAGAAGAAGAGCCGTTCTTCGTCTGGCGATTTCTGCCATCTGGATTTATGGCGGTTACATGAACGGTACAGTTTTAAGCAACCGTGTAACACCGTTTACGGCACAGGATATTAAGCTTTTAGAAGACCTGGCAGACATTCTGGATAAATATATGTCGCCGGATAAGCTTCTGATGAATGTGCTTTTGGTCGTAGGTGCCATTGCAATTTTATATTTGTTCTGGAAAAAAGGACCGAAATATCAGGGGAAAATTTATTATGTAAGAAATCTGGCAGGATTTTTAGCTGTGATTGGTATTTTTGCAGGATGCACGACCCTTGCATTGGAGCATCGAGTGATTTCTTCCTATTTTGGAAACATTGCCTTTGCTTATCAGGATTACGGTTTCCCGTACTGCTTTAGCTGTACACTGGTAGGAACCGGGATTAACAAACCTTACGGTTATGATGAAGAAACAATTACAGAATTGACTACATGGGAAGAAGAAGTTCCTGAAAAACTGCCTAATATCATTTTTGTGCAGCTGGAATCCTTCTTTGATGTGAAGACTGTGGAATATTTAAGATGTTCCGAAGACCCGATTCCGTATTTTAGATCACTGATGGAAAATTACTCCTCAGGGGCGTTTAAAGTACCATCGGTAGGTGCGGGAACTGCAAACACCGAGTTTGAAACAATTTCCGGTATGAATATGAGATATTTTGGACCGGGAGAATATCCGCATAAAACAATTATGAAAAAAACGACTTGCGACAGCGTGCCGTATGCATTAAAAGAAATCGGCTACAACACACACGCAATTCACAATAATAAAGCAACTTTCTACAGCCGTGTAGATGTATTCCCGAATCTGGGATTCGAAACCTATACTTCCAAAGAGTATATGGACATTTCCAATCAGACACCGAATGGATGGCTGAAGGATGACGTGCTGGTAGGAGCTGTGATGGACTGTTTAGAGTCCACAGAGGGTCAGGATTATGTATTTACTATTTCCGTACAGGGACATGGAGATTATCCGACCGAGAAAATACTGGAGAATCCGCTCATTACAGTGGATGGCTCTCCAACAGAAGCAAAGAATAATCAGTGGGAATATTACGTAAATCAGATTCACGAAATGGATTGGTTCGTGGAAGATCTGATTGAAGCAGTAGATTCTCTTGGTGAAGACAGTGTGATCGTATTTTACGGCGACCATCTTCCAACCATGGATTTAACAGAGGAAGATGTGACAAATCGCTATCTGTTCGATACTTCATACGTAATCTGGGATAATATGGGACTTCCAAAAAATGACCAGACCCTTTGTGCATACCAGATTGGCGCAGAAGTCTTAGATCAGCTTGGTATTCATACAGGAACACTGGTACAGTATCACCAGAACAGAAGAGGTACGAAAGATTATCAGTATGATATGCAGATGCTGCAGTATGATATGCTCTATGGCGAAGGTTACAGTTATGGCGAAGCCGGAAAGCATGAACCTGCAGAATTTCATATGGGTATCATAGACCAGACAATCAACAAGGTCGTACAGATTGAAGATAAGGTTTATGTGTTTGGCGAAAATTTTACAACACAGAGTAAAGTTCATGTAAACGGAGAATTTTGTTCGACGGGGTTTGTGAATGAAAATCTTGTTCGTGTGAAAGATCTGGAGCTGAAAGACGGAGATGAAGTAATGATCAAACAGCTGGCACCAAACAAGCGTGTGCTTAGCGAAGAAATGTCGATTATTTATAAATCCCCGACACCATAAAAATATTGATTTTTCAAAAGCTACTGGGTATTATGAAACTATATGAAAAGTGAAGTAGGACTCTTTTTAGAGGAGGAACAGATATGATTAATTTTGAAGAAGAACTGAAGAAATTTTATCCTAGCTTAGAAGTAGAACAGATTGAAGATAATATTCACAATAAAAACCTGACAGATATGGTCGATCTGATGGAAGAAATGGTGAAAGAGACAAAGGAACGTCATTAGGAGAATAGACGATGAAGTGTAATAAATGTGGAGCAACATTGACAGACAGTGTTTTTTGTAATAACTGTGGTGCCAATGTGAAGATTTATAAAAAGCTGATCTCTACCTCCAATGCGCTCTATAACAGAGGTCTTGAACGAGCACAGGTTCGTGATCTGACCGGTGCAAAGGAAGACTTAAAGAACAGCTTAAAGGTATACAAAAGAAATATTCCTGCAAGAAACTTGCTGGGGCTTGTATATTTTGAAATGGGTGATGTGGTAGCAGCTCTTTCCGAATGGATTGTCAGCAAAAACTACCAGCCGGAAGATAATGTGGCAGATACTTATATTGAAGCCGTACAGAAAAATGCCGGAAAACTGGATGCATATAATATTGCATTCAAAAAATATAATCAGTCACTGTTATATGCAAGACAGGGAAGTCTGGATCTTGCCATTATTCAGCTGAAAAAAGTGTTGTCGATTCATGAAAAATTTGTATCGGCACATCTTTTACTGGCACTTGTTGCCATTCAGTCAAATCAGATTGAACTGGCAAGAAAGGAACTGAAAAAGGTTCTGCACATAGACAGAGGAAATGTACTGGCGCTGAACTACTTTAACGAAACTGATTTGTTAAGAGGAAAAAGTGCAGATAAAAAATCCTCTCGTATCAGCAAAGATGCAGTTGCTTATACAAGCGGTAATGAAACAATCATTCAGCCAAAGGCCGTACAGGAAGGCGGCGGCCGAAATGTTGTGCTTGATATTTTATTAGGTATGATCATTGGTCTTGCAGTATGCTGGTTCGTACTTGCACCTGCAAAGATCCAGTCAGCCAATAATGCGGCAAATCAGCAGGTCATTGAATACAGTGATCAGCTGGAAGCAAAGACTGCAAGTATTGAAGCGTTAAATGAAGAATTAAACATTGCGAAGCTTGCAAGAACATCTGCAGAAAAGCAGGCGCAGACAGCAAATGAAAAAGCAGGCGCATATGATGCCCTTTTTGAAGCACAGAAGTTAGCCGGAGAAGCAAAATATGAGGAAGCGGCAGAAGCACTTTCTAAGGTAAATGCCGATAATCTGGCAGATGCTGCAAAAGAAATTTATAATTCTGTAAGTGCTACAGTCAATGCAACGGTTATTGAAGACCTTTACAAAAAAGGAGAAGAAGCCTTTAATACAGGAAAATATGAAGATGCAAAGACAAATCTGGAAAAAGTGGTTGCATTAAATGCAGATCATGACTATGCGGTATACTATCTGGCAAGAAGTTATGAAAATTTAAATGATGTGGAAAATGCGAAGAAATACTTCCAGAGAGTGGTAGAATTATTACCGGCAGAAACACAGCGTGCAAAGACTGCGAAAGCATATTTGGACAGTCATCAGTAAACAAAAGAAAAACCTAGAAGTTTAGGAGACTACGCGAAAGCGTGGTCTCTTTTTTCATTTCTAAAAAGAAAAGGAGGCAAAAAGATGGAAAAACTTGTACATAAAAGAGGAACTACATTGCATGTGCATATTCCAAAAGAAGTCGATCATTGCATTACAGAGGAATTAAGAGATTTTTTGGATAGAAAAGTACAGACTGAAAATATTAAGGTTCTAGAGTTTGATTTTCAGGATACGGAATTTATGGACAGTTCCGGAATTGGGCTTTTGATGGGACGTTTTAAACTGATGCGAGCCCTTGGAGGTACGGTATATATTGCCAATGCCGGAGAACGTATTCGAAAAGTTTTAATGTTAAGTGGAATTCATAAAATTATTCCAATGGAGGGAATTTAATATGAAACAGATAATGAAACTGGAATTGGACAGTATTTCATCAAATGAATCATTTGCGCGCGTGGTGGTAGCAGCATTTTTGACACGATTGAATCCGACGATGGAAGAGGTGGCTGATATTAAGACAGCTGTTTCAGAAGCTGTGACCAATGCAATCATTCATGGATACAGACAGGAAGTACATAAAATCATAATTGAAGCAATGGTGGAAAAAGATGTGTTTACTGTGAGTGTGGAGGATTTTGGTGTTGGAATTGAAGATGTCAAAAAGGCAATGGAACCTATGTATACCACAAGAGGAGATATGGAACGTTCAGGCATGGGCTTTGTATTTATGGAAGCATTTATGGACAGTATAGAAGTGGAATCGAAAGTTGGTCAGGGCACGAAAGTTATTATGACCAAGAAAATTGGGCGACGCTATGGAAGAGACCTTTGATCTGATCAGACTGTCACAGGACGGAGATAAAGATGCAAAGGAGCAATTGATAAAAATGCATTCCGGTCTGATCTGGAATGTGGTGAGAAGATTTATGGGAAGAGGATATGAAACAGAAGATTTATATCAGATTGGCGCAATCGGATTGATAAGAGCCATTGATAAATTTGATTTTGGATATGATGTGAAGTTTTCCACCTATGCGGTACCGCTTATTGCCGGAGAAATCAAACGATTTCTCCGGGATGACGGTATCATCAAAGTCAGTCGCAGTTTGAAAGAAAGTCAATGGAAGATTAAAAAGATGGTGGAAGTTTTGGGACATGAGATTGGAAGGGAGCCGACAGTGGAGGAGCTTGCGGACAAGCTATCTATGGAGCCTGAAGAAATTATTCTTTGTATGGAAGCGGTTGTGGAAGTAGATTCCATGGAGCAAAGTATCTACGGAAAAGATGGGAAGGAGATTTCTTTAAAGGACAAGCTGGCTGCAGAAAAAAACGAGCAGGAGGAGTTGATGAACCGCCTGTTTTTGCAGCAGCTTCTTAATAGCCTGGAAGAACGGGACAAACAGTTGATTCTACTTCGATATTTTGAAAATAAAACACAGACGGAAGTTGCAGAAATCTTAGGAATCAGTCAGGTTCAGGTGAGCCGGCTGGAAAAAAGAATATTGAGACGATTAAAAGAGCTTGCATAATTTTTGGATTCTTTCAAACACTAATGACAAAGGTTGGTGAAAGAATATGAGAAAAAATTATGTATATGCAATTACGCTGATACTTATGTCGGTGTTCTTATGGCTGGGATATTATCTATACATGGAGTATCGTCCCATAACCTATGAAAATGGTACTTTTGTGGAACTTCCTACGGAAAAAAATGAAGAGGTATGGGAGCTTTCTGCATGAGCCGGATTCTGTATTTAAAGATTGAGCAGTGTATTCAGGTGCCAAATAAATCTGTAAAAATCGGAGATGTGGCGGCAATGGAATGTACAGATTCTTCGGTGGTAAATCGTCTGAAAGCAGAAAAACTAATGGAAGTAGATGCCAATCCTAATAACCGTCTGGTTGTTTCTGTGATGTTTGTGATTCAAAAGATTCATGAAATCTGTCCGGATTTAGAGATACAGAATATAGGAGAAAGTGATTTTATCATCAGTGTAAGACCGGAGAAACAGTCGAAAATTGTAGAATTTGTAAAAGTTTCTTTGGTGTGTGTTATTTCCTTTTTTGGTTCCGTGTTTGCCATGATGACGTTTAATGAAGATGTCAGCGCGCTGGACAGTTTCCGAAAAGTTTATACCTGGGTTATGGGGACTGCGCCGGAAGGAGCGACCATATTGGAACTTAGTTATTCCCTGGGAGTCAGTGTGGGAATTATCGGATTTTTTAATCACATCGGAAAAAAGAAGCTGACCCAGGAGCCGTCCCCGGTAGAAGTGGAAATGTCAGGATATGATAAGCAGGTATATACAACTTTGATTCAACATGAAGGAAGAAAGGGGCTGGAGAAGGATGTGGATTAGACAGCTTCTTTTAGCGGTGTTTGGATTTGGTGCGGGAGTCGGGCTTGCCGGAGGTTTTTTTGCACTATTGATCGCACTTGGAATTATTTCCAGATTTGCCCATCAGACGAAGACGGGTAAATTTCTTTGGCTGTACGAGACAGTGGTGGCAGCAGGGGGGATTTTTGGAACCATGTGGTATCTGTATAGCTGGCAGATTCCCGTCGGAGAAATCGGACTTGGGATTTATGGAAGTGCCGCAGGCATTTTTGTAGGTGCCTGGGCTATGGCGTTGACAGAAATTATTGACACCATTCCAATCTTTATGAGAAGAATTTACTTGAAAAAAGGATTGATAGCGATTGTGTGGTCGTTAGCAGTGGGACACACAGCAGGGTCACTGCTTCATATATTGATGTGGGGATAGGAGAATAAAGCTAAATGGAAAAGACAGAAAAGCAAAAACAGATTGAAAAAGAGTATGGTGAAAAAGTAAAACAATATACGCCGACACACAGCCTTCCAAAGGAAATGTTAAAAGCTTTTTTGGTAGGTGGAATCATCTGTACCATTGGGCAGGGAATTACGCAGGCGGCAATGGCCTATGGGTTAAATAAGGATGATGCAGGGACTGTTTGCACCATTGTGCTGGTGTTAACAAGTGTTCTGTTGACAGGTTTTAACATCTATCCGAACATTGCAAAGTTTGGCGGTGCAGGCGCATTGGTGCCAATTACCGGGTTTGCAAATTCTGTAGCAGCACCAGCCATCGAATTTCAGAAAGAGGGACAGGTCTTTGGGATTGGATGTAAGATATTTACGATTTCAGGACCGGTTATTTTATATGGAATATTTTCCAGCTGGGTATTAGGTGTAATATATTGGCTTAGCACGATTATTTTGTAACGATGCAGATGAAATTTTGTGGAAAAACAAAACCAGCTGTGATATAATTCTAAGGAGATTTCGAGAAGGAATCTCCTTGAAATTTTTTGCAAAGGGGACTAAAAATTATGGCAAACAAATATGCAGGAACAAAAACAGAAAAAAACTTATGGGAAGCATTTGCTGGAGAATCTCAGGCAAGAAATAAATATACTTATTTCGCATCTGTAGCAAAGAAAAATGGTTACGAACAGATTTCTGAAATCTTCTTAAAAACAGCTGACAATGAAAAAGAACACGCAAAATTGTGGTTCAAAGAATTAGGAGAACTTGGAACAACAGCTGAAAACTTGTTACATGCTGCAGAAGGTGAATACTTCGAATGGACAGACATGTATGACAGAATGGCAAAAGAAGCTGATGAAGAAGGCTTTGCAGCATTAGCAGCAAAATTCCGTGGCGTAGCAGCTATCGAAAAATCTCATGAAGAAAGATATCGCAAGCTTTTAGCAAACGTAGAAAAAATGGAAGTTTTCGAAAAAGCTGGTGTTACAATTTGGGAATGCCGTAACTGCGGTCATATGGCAGTTGGCGTAAAAGCTCCGGAAGTATGTCCAGTGTGTGCACATCCACAGAGCTATTTTGAAGTACGTAAAGAAAATTACTAAGATTTGAATTTTGTGCCCCATAATCATGGGGCACATTTTTTAGGTCTCGAGGACAACTCCGTGGCAGATTCCGGGGATGCTTTGACCTTCGTTGAAGCTGACGGTCGATAGCAGTGCGCCGGTAGGTAAGAAAAGAATGCGCTTAAGTTCTCCGCACTCCAGCTTTGGAAGCAGATAACCGGCAAGAGTGACAGCGCTGCATCCGCATCCGGAGCCGCCGGAATGGGTATCCTGCGTGTTATCATCGAAAATTGCAATTCCACAGTCAAAATATTGATCTGCCAGGTCATACCCTTTTTCCTTTAGTAAGTCTAATACCAGTTCTCGTCCAACAATCCCCAGATCACCGGTAACAATCAAATCGTAATCCTCAGGAGTACGTCCAAAATCTATAAAATGCTGATAAATGGTGTCTGCAGCGGCAGGAGCCATTGCAGCCCCCATGTTCATAGAATCTTTCACTCCATAATCCATCATTTTACCCGTTGTAATTCCGGTGATTTTTACATTTCCTGTTTCACTTATGACAAAGGCTCCGCTTCCGGTAACAGTCCATGTTGTGGACAACGGGCGCTGACTGGCATATTCCAGTGGATAACGAAACTGTTTTTCGGCGCTGGCAAAATGAGAGGAAGTCACTGCCAGACAATGCTTTGCATATCCGGCAGCAACTGTCATGGCAGCCAGTGAAATGGATTCTCCTGCAGTAGAACA
>JBGVRS010000166.1:0-33343 GCA_045128635.1 Lachnospiraceae bacterium | reverse complement strand
GGATTCCAGACAGAATCAGGAATTACAATGCTGCTTCACATTGGTATTGATACAGTAAAATTAGATGGCAAAGGCTTTGAACCACTTGTAAAAGAAGGTGACAAAGTGAAGAAGGGTGATCCAATGATGAAAGTAGACATGAATTACGTGAAAGCAAATGCTCCTTCACTTGCAACTCCTGTACTTTGTACAGAATTAGAAGATCATCAGAAGATTCGTCTTCTTAAAACAGGAGCAATCAAAAAAGGCGAGCCATTATTTGCAATTGATATTTACGAAAGATAAATGTATTTGCGAGGGAAAAGAATGTTTAGAGTGAGAAAAGCGTTAAACCATAATACGCTGATTGCAATTTCAATGGATAATAATCAGGAATATCTTTTGATCGGAAAAGGGATTGGCTTTGGAAAGAAAGTCAGTGAACGATTTGGAATCCCTGAAAATATAGAATGCAGCATTTATTCATTGCAGGAACAGACTGAGCGTGGGAAAGCAATGGAGCTGGTGAAAGGAATCGATCCTATTTATCTGGAAATTGCAGGAAAAGTTTTGACAAAAAGTGAAGAAGTTTTTGGAAAGATTGACAGAAGAATTCTTTTCCCAATGGCAGATCATATCGCTTTTGCGGTTCAGAGAATCCGTGCAAACGAACAGATCAGCAACCCCCTGACTGATGATATTCGTGCGCTGTTTCATATGGAATATAAGACAGCCGAATGTGTGAAGGACATTTTATGGGAAATGTTACAGATAGAAATTGATGAGCATGAGATTGGATACATTGCCCTGCACATTCATTCAGCCATTGAAGATGAAAATGTTGCATTATCTATGCAGATTGCCATGGCTGTACGAGAATGTATCCGCATGATCGAAGAGGAGACTGGTCAGACAATTGATGTCATGTCCCTTTCCTATAATCGTCTGATGAATCACATTCGTTACATGGTGGCTCGTTCCATCAAAGGCGAGAAACTGAAATTAAATATGAACGATTATATGTCGATAAAATTCCCCAAATCCTATGCGATGGCTGTTGCGGTATGTAAGCAGCTGGAAGTGCAGCTTCATCGAAATTCCCCCCTGGATGAGGTTGAGATCGGATATCTGGCAATGCATATTGAACGAGTTGTGATGGATAAGGAATCCTAATTCATAAAAACTTTATTTGATTATCTATATAGCAGATGCTATACTCAAGAAGTAATCTTGAGATAGCATCTGCTATTTCTTTTTCGTGGCGGTTCTGCCGAATTTCCTCCTAAATATTTATAAAATGAGGTGAAAAAGCATGAGTAAATGAAATTTTCTACAATGAAAATAAAAGAATAGTAGAAAACAATTGCCTGTGCTATACTAAAATTGAAAATAGAGTAGTCAGGTAATTGGGAAAGGATGATTATATGGAAGCGGCACAGGGCGTAAAAGATTTATTCACAATAGACGACGCAGTAAATGTTTTATTTTCAAAACTCGATGAAGCGATAGATGATATGGAGAAAGGAAATATAATTTCTGAAGAAGAATTATGGGCGACGCTTGATACCATATAAGCAGATGGTTCATGAGAGAAAAGAATAATTAATTTTGAAATTGATTAAAAAGCGAGGAGAAATATCGTAATAGATATCTCTCCTCTAAATTTTTTATAAACATTCGTACATCTCTTGACATTAAAATTTCTTATGCATATACTTATTAATGGAATGTTAGAAATCAAACAATTAGAAGTCGAACATTCTGAAGGGAGGTTTGTTATGGGAAATCAATACGACCGAAGAGAAAGCTGGGAGAAGGAGCATGGCGGTGCACCGGTGAAATGTATTCTGGATGTGAGCAAAAATATTCGGTATTATTTTGACCTTGCAGTGTCAGCCAATGGTCTGACTAGTATTCAGACAAGAATTTTAGGGCATTTACGATGTTCTGAAGAAAAGGGAAAAAGTGTTTATCAAAGAGATATTGAAGAAGTATTTCGCATCAAACGTTCTTCTGTGACCAGTGTTTTGCAGACGCTGGAGAAAAAGGGGTTGATTATCCGTGAAAGCGTGCCGGGAGATGCACGTATCAAAAAGCTTGTGCTCACAGATGTGGCAAGAAAAATGCAAAGCTGTACCTATCATGCATTGACGGAGATGGAGCAGGAAATCCGTTCCCTGTTTACAGAGGAAGAATTCCGCAACTTTTTGGAATATATGAGCAGAATCGACCAAAAAGCGATTGAATTATATTGCAGCAAGGAGGAGTCAAATGATTAAAAAATTAGCAGCCTATGTAGGGGAATTTAAAAGAGAAGCTCTTTTATCTCCAGTCTGCATAGCAATTGAAGTAATCATGGAAGTTATTTTGCCGCTTTTGATGGCATCAGTTATCGACAAAGGGGTAAATGCCGGGGACATGAATTACGTTGTAAAAATGGGGTTACTGATGATTGTCGTGGCATTTGTGTCGCTGGCAGGCGGAGCCCTTTGCGGGAAATATGCCGCAGTTGCATCTAGTGGATTTGCGAGAAATTTAAGAAAGTCTATGTTTGCAAAGATTCAGGACTTTTCGTTTTCGAATATTGACAAGTTTTCAACTGCCGGTCTTGTAACACGTATGACAACTGATGTTACGAATGTACAGCATGCGTTCCAGATGATTATCAGAATCTGCGTGCGTGCGCCATTTATGCTGATTTTCTCGTTGTTTATGTGCCTTAGAATCGCACCTCAGGTATCCTGGATTTTCCTGGTGGCACTGGTATTTTTGGGAGTTGTGTTAGCACTGATCGTTACGCATGCTTTTCCAAAATTCCACAAGATGTTTAAGCAGTATGATAAGTTAAATGCAAGTATTCAGGAAAACCTTGCAGGAATCCGTGTGGTAAAAGCTTATGTGCGTGAAGGACATGAAACAGATAAATTTTTAGAACAGTCAGGAAAAGTCAAAGATTTATCCATCGCGGCTGAAAAACTGATCATGTTAAACAGTCCAGTGATGCAGCTGACCATGTATGGATGTATTTTAATGATTTCATGGCTTGGAGCGAAAAATATCGTAGCAGGCACCATGACAACGGGTACACTCATGAGCTTATTTACATATACCATGCAGGTGCTGATGAGTCTGATGATGATTTCCATGATTTTCGTTATGCTGACCATGGCAAAAACATCTGCAGACCGTATCTTAGAAGTTATTGAAGAGGAAAGTACCATTCAGAATCCGGAAAGTCCGGTATGGGAAGTGGCAGACGGTTCCATTGATTTTGAAAATGTTGCATTCCGTTACAGCGGCGATGCAGATAAGAATGTACTGGAAAATGTAAATCTTCATATCAAATCCGGTGAAACCATCGGTATCATCGGCGGTACAGGAAGTTCCAAATCCACATTGGTACAGTTAATCCCAAGACTTTATGATGTGTCGGAAGGATGCGTTAAAGTCGGCGGTGTGGATGTACGAGACTATGACATGGAAGTGCTTCGTAATGAAGTTTCCATGGTATTACAGAAAAATGTATTGTTCTCAGGAACAATTTTGGAAAACCTTCGCTGGGGTAATGAACATGCGACTTTAGAGGAAGCAAAACATGCCTGCGAACTTGCTCAGGCAGCAGAATTTATAGAAAGCTTTCCTGATGGCTATGATACAAAGATTGAACGAGGCGGAACCAACGTATCCGGCGGTCAGAAACAGAGACTTTGTATCGCCAGAGCATTGCTGAAAAAACCAAAGATTCTGATTCTGGATGATTCTACCAGTGCAGTAGACACAGCAACCGATGCAAAAATCAGAAAAGCATTTCGTGATGAAATTCCAAATACTACAAAGCTGATCATTGCACAGCGTATTTCTTCTGTAGAAGATGCAGATCATATCCTTGTGTTAAATGAAGGCGAAGTCAACGGATACGGAACCCACGAAGAATTGTTGAAGAATAATGAAATTTATAGAGAAATCTATGAATTACAGAAGAAAGGAGCTGAAGAGTAATGCCACCTATGGGACCAAGAGGACCAAAAGGAATGAAGGGCGGTCCGAAAAGCAAAGACCCAGTCAAGACTCTGAAAAGACTTCTTGCTTACATTATGAAACGTTACAAGTTCAGATACCTTTTTGTACTTGTATGTATTGCAATCAGTTCCGTGGTACAGGTAATCGGTACCATGTTCATGAAAACACTGATTGATGATTATATTTTACCGATGGTGGATGGCCGTATGGCAAGTTTCCAGCCATTGATCGAAGCACTGACAACTATGGCATGTATCTATGTTATCGGTATTATCTGTACTTATACTTATAATATCATGATGATGTATATTGCCCAGGGCGTGTTAAAGGGCATTCGTGATGATATGTTTGCTCATATGGAAACATTGCCGATCAAATATTTTGATACGCACCAGCATGGCGATATCATGAGTCATTACACCAATGATACAGATACCCTGCGCCAGATGGTAAGCCAGAGTATACCAAACCTGTTTTCATCATCCATTACGCTGATCAGTACGCTGATTTCCATGCTTATCTTAAGTGTACCATTGACACTTCTTGTATTTGTAGGTGTTTTTGTAATGCTGAAAGTATCCGGTAAAATCGGAGGAAATTCTGCGAAATATTTCGTAGCACAGCAGCAGTCTCTCGGTAAAACAAACGGTTACATTGAAGAAATGATGGATGGACAGAAGGTTATTAAAGTATTCTGTCATGAAGATCAGGCCATTGAAGAATTTAATGAACTGAATGATGAGCTGTTTGATACAGCAAAAAATGCCAATACCTTTGCCAATATTTTAATGCCGATCAATGCAAACATCGGAAATATCAATTATGTTGTAATCCTGATCGCAGGTTCTTTGCTTGCAATTTATGGAGTAGGCGGCCTGACATTGGGAGCAATCGCTTCTTTCTTGCAGCTGACAAAGAGCTTTAACGGACCAATTTCTCAGGTTGCCCAGCAGTTTAACTCTATCGTTATGGCACTTGCCGGTGCAGAACGTATTTTTGAACTGATGGATGAACCATCGGAAGCGGATGAAGGGTATGTGGAAATCGTCAGATGCAGAGTTCATGAAGACGGAACCATTGAACCTTGTGAAGAAAGAACAGGAACATGGGCTTGGAAGCATCCGCATCACGATGGAACATTGACTTATAAACAGTTAAAGGGTCATGTAACATTAAATGAAGTTGATTTTGGATATACTGATGAAAAAATCGTACTTCATGATGTGTCTATGACAGTGGAACCGGGACAGAAGATTGCATTTGTAGGTTCTACCGGTGCCGGAAAAACCACCATTACCAACCTGCTGAATCGTTTCTATGATATTCAGGATGGAAAAATCCGCATTGATGGAATCAATATTAATAAAATTAAAAAACGCGAACTTCGTCGTGCCTTTGGTGTGGTTTTACAGGATACACATTTATTTACGGGAACTATCATGGAAAATATCCGCTACGGACGTTTGAAAGCAACTGATGAGGAAGTGATTGAAGCGGCAAAACTTGCCAATGCCCATCATTTTATCACAAAATTACCGGATGGATACAATACAGTGATTACCGGAGACGGCGGTACCTTATCTCAGGGTGAAAGGCAGCTTCTTTCCATCGCAAGAGCAGCCATTGCCAATCCGCCGGTACTGGTACTCGATGAAGCAACTTCCAGTATCGATACAAGAACTGAGCAGATTGTCCAGAGCGGTATGGATAAGCTGATGGCAGGAAGAACTGTGTTTGTCATTGCACACAGACTTTCTACTATAAAGAACTCCAACTGTATTATGGTTCTGGAAAAAGGGCGCATTATTGAACGTGGCGACCATGAAGAACTGTTGAAGCAGAAGGGTAAATATTATCAGTTGTATACAGGAAAATTTGAATTGTCATAAAGAACTTAAGAGAAGACGTCTAAGATGGACGTCTTCTTTTTTGCGCGCCCAGAGGACGCACATTCTAAGATTTTCTAAACGAAATTGTTGTCATACTTTTCAAAAAATGATATGATAACAAAATGGGAAATATTATAAAAGTAAGAAGGAGGATACGATATGAATTTAGAAGGCATATTACATCAGTTAGTAGAAGAGAAGAAGTTTCGAAAGCTGCGAGGTATCCTCGAAGAGATGAATGAAGTAGATATTGCAGAATTTATCCAGGAAGTAGAGCAGGATAAAGTAGTTCTCGTCTTTCGTCTTCTTCCAAAAGAGCTTGGTGCAGAAGTTTTTGCATGTCTGGAAATCGATATGCAGGAGTACATTATCAACAGTATGTCCGACTACGAATTACAGAAGATTATTGAAGAACTCTACATCGATGATGCGGTAGATATGCTGGAAGAATTGCCTGCTACGGTGGTAAGGCGAGTCCTTGCCAATGCAAAACCGGATACCCGAGCCCTTATTAATCAGTTCTTACAGTACCCGGATGACAGTGCCGGTAGTATTATGACGGCGGAATATATCGGGTTAAAGAAAAATATGACCGTAGAGCAGTCTTTTGCATACATCAGACGCAATGCGGTAGATAAAGAAACCATTTATACCTGTTTCGTACTTGATGAGAAACGTCATCTGGAAGGTATCGTAACAGTGAAGGATTTATTGCTTCACGATTATGAAACCAAACTGGAAGACATCATGGATACCAACATCATTCAGGCGGTAACCACAGATGACCAGGAAGTTGTTGTTGAAACCTTCAATAAATACGACTTACTTTCCTTACCGGTTGTAGACCATGAAGGACGACTGGTTGGTATCGTTACTGTCGATGATATCGTGGATGTCATGGAACAGGAAGCGACAGAAGATATCGAGTTGATGGCTGCGATCTTACCATCTGAAAAACCATATTTAAAGATGGGCGTTTTCGAACTGGCAAAGAACCGTATTCCATGGCTCTTAATCTTAATGTTTACAAGTACGATTTCAGCACTTATTTTGGAAGCATATGATAAATTTACGGCATTGTTCCCAACACTGATTACCTGTGTTCCAATGCTGACAGCGACCGGTGGTAATGCCGGAAGCCAGAGTTCCACAACGATCATTCGTGCGCTTTCTATTGGTGATGTGGAAATGGAAGACGTATGGAAGGTATTCTGGAAGGAATGCAGAGTTTCCTTAATCGTAGGTGCGGTTCTTGGAATCGCAAACTATATTCGTCTGATCGTGATGTATCCGGGAGAAACGGCTGTTTGTCTGGTTATCGGACTTAGTTTGGTTGCAACGGTAGTTATGTCAAAGATTCTGGCATGTGTATTACCATTCATTGCAAAGATATTTAAATTGGACCCTGCTATGATGGCGGCTCCATTAATTTCGACAATCGTGGATGCACTGAGCTTAGTTGTATACTTTACAATCGCAGCCATGATCTTGCCGGTATAAATACAAGGGAGAAAAATTATGTTAAACGGAAAGAAAGTATTATTTAGTGGAATGCAGTCCACAGGAAATCTGACTTTGGGGAATTACCTGGGAGCTTTAAAAAACTGGGTAACCTTAAGTGATGAATATGAATGCTTCTACAGTGTCGTAGATATGCATTCCATTACAGTTCGTCAGGACCCTGCAGAATTGAGACGCCGTGCAAGAGCGCTTCTCACATTATACATTGCAGCAGGATTAGACCCTGAAAAGAACTGTATTTATTATCAGTCTCATGTATCAGGCCACGCAGAGCTTGCATGGATCTTAAACTGCTACACTTACATGGGCGAATTAAACAGAATGACTCAGTTTAAGGATAAATCTGCAAAACATGCAGACAATATTAACGCAGGGCTGTTCACATACCCGGTACTGATGGCTGCAGATATCCTTTTATATCAGGCAGATGTTGTTCCGGTTGGGAAAGACCAGATGCAGCATTTAGAGCTTACAAGAGACATTGCACAGCGTTTCAACAGCATTTACGGTGATGTATTTACTGTACCGGAACCATACATTGGAAAAGTTGGTGCAAAGATTATGAGCCTTCAGGAACCAACAAAGAAAATGTCCAAATCCGATGAAAATCCAAATGCAAGCATTTACTTAATGGATGATCCTGATACAATTATGAGAAAATTCAAACGTGCGGTAACAGACTCTGAAGCACAGATTCGCTACCGTGATGAACAGCCGGGTATCAAAAACTTAATCGATATCTACTGTGCATGTACAGGAAAGACACCGGAAGAAGTAGAAAGAGAATTCGACGGACAGGGTTACGGCGTATTCAAACCGGCAGTTGGGGAAGCAGTTGTAGATGTACTTCGTCCATTACAGGAAAGAGTAAAAGAACTGGAAAAAGACAAAGCTTACATTGACAGCGTGATTAAAAATAATGCTGAAAAAGCACAGTACTTCTCAACAAAGACTCTTCGCAAGGTGCAGAAGAAGATTGGATTCCCGGAAAGAATCAGATAAATTTTGGAAGGTTAGAAAGCCATGCCGTGGGCATGGCTTTTGCTGATATATGGTTAGAAAACTAAAATATAAAATAGAGCCGGAGTTTGCCGGTTATACCATAGAAAAATATTTAAAACAAAAAAAATATTCCCACGGATGCCTGGTATTTTTGAAAAAGACAGAAGAAGGGATTAAACGAAATGGTGCCTGGGCTTATACAAGAGATAAGCTGGATGCCGGTGATGTGCTGGAAATATTATTTGCAGAGGAAGATTCTTCGGAAAACATTGTACCGGTGGAAATGAAACTGGATATTGTGTATGAGGATGAGGATATTCTGGTTATCAATAAGCCGGCAGATACACCGATTCATCCTTCTCAGGGAAACTACGATAATAGTCTGGCCAATGGTGTGAAACACTATTATGAAAGTCAGGGTGAGAGCTTTGTGTTTCGCTGCATTAACCGTCTGGACAGAGATACGACAGGCTTGGTAGTGATCGCAAAAAATATGCTCTCCAGTGCAGCGCTCAATGCCGCTATGGTGAACCGCGAAATTCATAGAACGTACCTTGCGGTGGTAAAAGGGGAACTTCCGGAAAAGGGTACCATTGATTTCCCAATTGCCAGAAAAGATGGATCCACAGTGGAACGCTGTGTGGATATGAGTGGTGGAGAACATGCGGTGACACATTTTGAATGTGTGGAGAAGAATGAAAAATATTCTCTTGCAAAAATCTGGCTGGAGACCGGAAGAACCCATCAGATTCGTGTGCATATGAATGCCATTGGTCATCCATTGCCGGGAGACTTTCTGTATCATAATGATAGAAGTGAAATTGGCAGACAGGCGCTGCATTCCTGGCGCTTAGAGTTTCATCATCCGGTGACAGGAGAACTTCTGAAATTCGAACAGCCGCTGCCAGAGGATATGAGGAACCTTTTATGAACGATGAAATGTTAGTGCTGCAGCTGGACGAATCTCATGGAAGTGTGATCAAGAACCACGAATTTGCCCATTACAGTGCGTTGAAAGTGATAGATTTACCCAAAGGTATCGAGATTATTGAGGACTATGCCTTTTATCGTTGTCTGGCACTAGAGGAAATATACCTTTATGCAGGGATTAAACGTTTGGGCTGCGGCGCCTTTATGGGATGTAAAAAACTAAAGAAAATCGTGATCAAGGACGTAGAGGATGATATCTATTTTTTGACAGAAATTTTATACGATTTTCAATATGAAGTAGAGGTAGAGCTTTATTTTAAGAATGGTACATTTGTAAAACTGACTTTCCCGGAATATTATGAGGAATCGGTGGAAAACACACCGGCGAGAATCATCGACATTGTATTTCACGGTTCCGGGTATAAATATCGTCAGTGTATCAGAAACCGTCAGATGGACTATGAGAAATATGATAGTGTATTTACCTATGCCATTGCTCAGGAGTTTACCCCTACCTGCATCAGGATAGCGATGAACCGTCTGAGTACCCCGGTTGGATTAAGAACAGGTGCAAAGGATAAATATATAGTATATTTAAGAGAACAGTCAAAGGAAGTGGCAAAGGAAATCTGTAAAGAGGATAATCTGGAAGCACTTAGTGTTCTTGCGGATGCAGGATATTTTACTGAAGAACTTTTGCATGAATTCCAGGACCGTGCTTCGGCCATGGGAAGGGCTGAGATGGCAAGTTTCCTGCTGAACTATCGAATGGAGCATTTTAAACCGAAGAAGAAAACCTTTGACTTTGATGAATTTGAATTCTAAATAATGAAAGGAGGAGCCACATGTCTATAGAGATTTCGCAGAAATTTGATGCCATCGGACGAGATATTCTGACTGGCGCAAGAAATGAATTATATCTGAATATGCGTTTTTTAGATCTGGCACTATCCTCCTTGAATTATGTAATGAATAC
Organism: Lachnospiraceae bacterium; assembly: GCA_045128635.1. Lineage (GTDB taxonomy): Bacteria > Bacillota > Clostridia > Lachnospirales > Lachnospiraceae > HGM12587. The sequence continues at coordinate 23,026 of JBGVRS010000166.1, read as the reverse complement.
CAATACCTATGGTCTTGGAACAGATGGTTTTCATCTGTATTTTGACCCTCAGTATCTGGTGGACCTATATCGAATAGACAGAATCCGTATTAACAGAGCTTATTTGCACAATGTATTTCATTGTATTTTCAGACACCTGCTTAAGCAGGGACGAAGAGAAAAACGTCTTTGGGATCTGGCATGTGACATTGCCACGGAGCACGTAATCGACGGTTTGAATCATAGAAGCATTCGTTTTCCAAGAAATGCTTTCAGAGCAAATTGTTACGGAAATCTGGAAAAAAAGCTGAAAGTGTTGACAGCTGAAAAGATTTACAAATTATTTGTAGAGGAAGCGCTGGAAGAATACAAAATCCGTAAATTAGAAAAGGAATTTCGTATCGATGACCACAGCTTTTGGCCACAGCCGCCGGAAAAAGATAACCAGCCGCCGTCAACGGCTATGCAGCAGTTGCATGATAAGTGGCAGGAAATCTCTGAAAAAATGCAGACAGAACTGGAGACATTTTCGAAAGAGGCTTCTAATGGAGAGGGAGAACTGGCCGATGAGCTGGCTGTAGAAAATAGAGAACGATATGATTACAAGGCATTTCTTCGAAAGTTTGCAGTGCTTCGGGAAGAAATGCAGGTGGATTTGGATAGTTTTGATTATGTGTTCTATAATTACGGGCTTACACTTTACGGGAATATGCCTCTGATTGAACCGCAGGAATTTAAAGAGGTTCATAAGATTGAGGAGTTTGTCATTGTCATTGATACATCTATGTCCTGTTCCGGAGAACTGGTGAAAACATTTTTGGAACAGACCTATCACATTTTGGCAGAAACAGAGAGCTTTTTTAGAAAAATTCATATCCGTATTTTGCAGTGTGACGAAAAGGTGCAGTCAGATGTGAAAGTGACGAATCAGGAAGAATTAAAGCAATATATGGAAAACTTTCAGGTCATTGGTAATGGTGGGACAGATTTTCGCCCTGCATTTGAGTATGTACAGATGCTCATTGACCGAAAGGAATTTTTGAACCTGAAAGGAATGATTTATTTCACGGATGGTTACGGAGATTATCCGAGAAGGAAGCCACCATATGATACAGCCTTTGTATTTATGGAAGAAGATTATACAGATGTATCAGTGCCACCGTGGGCAATGAAACTGATTATCGAGAAGGAAGAACTGGAAGAAGAAACAGCGCTTCGATTGGATTATGAACTGATAGAGCAGGGAATGAAGTATGAATATTAAGAGAGCAAAACAGGAAATTGAAAATACAATTAAGGCATATTTGCAGAAGGATGAATATGGAGACTATCTGATTCCTTCCATCCGTCAGCGTCCGATTCTGCTGATCGGGGCACCGGGGATTGGAAAAACCCAGATTATGGAACAGATTGCAAGAGAATGTGACATTGCATTGGTAGCATATACGATTACCCATCATACAAGACAGAGTGCCATCGGTCTGCCATTTATTCTTGAAAAAGAATTTGGCGGGAAGAAATATTCTGTCACAGAGTATACCATGAGTGAGATTATCGGCAGTGTTCACGAACAGATGGAAAAGACCGGATGTAAGGAAGGAATTTTATTTATTGACGAAATTAACTGTGTATCAGAGACGCTTGCACCAACCATGCTGCAGTTCTTACAATGCAAAACTTTCGGAAATCAGCAGGTACCGGAAGGGTGGATCATTGTAGCAGCTGGAAACCCACCGGAATACAATAAGTCTGTTCGTGAATTTGATGTGGTAACCTTAGACCGTGTAAAGAAAATCGATGTGGAACCAAACTTTTCTGTCTGGAAAGAATTTGCTTATACTGCAGGGGTGCATGGGGCAATTATTTCCTATCTGGAACTGAAAAAAGAAAACTTCTATCAGATGGAAACCCGTGTTGATGGAAAACGTTTTGCAACTGCCAGAGGATGGCAGGATTTATCGGAACTTCTGACAGTGTATGAAAAGCTTGGCATGATCGTAGATCAGGAAGTGATTTTTCAGTATATTCAGCATGAAAAGATTGCAAAGGATTTTGCAAACTATCTGGAACTTTATTATAAGTATCAGACAGATTACCAGATTCAGGGCATTTTAGAAGGAAATGTAAGAGAGTCTGTTTATGAAAAACTGAAATTTGCACCATTTGATGAAAGATTAAGTGTGATTGGATTGCTTCTGGCGGCATTGTCAGAAAAATTCGAAAATGTATATGATGTAGATGTATATGTAACAGAATTATTTGACACTTTAAAGAATTTCCGCAGAAAGCTGGCAGAAGATGGAGTGCCGGCGGACATTTTATATTCAATGTCTCATGAACTTCTGGAAAGGGCAGAAAGTGACAGAGAAAGCGGTCGAATTGATAGAAAAACGGAGCATTTGCAGAAAGAAATTAGTAAAACACTGAGTGTTTATGGAAAGTTGGTGAAAGGTGAAGGAATCTTAGATGCAAATACAGCATTTGAATGCGTTCGGGCAGAATTTGTAAAAGAAACAGAGCGCAGAGAACAGACGATTGCGGAGGTGACCGAAAATCTGGAATGTGCCTTTGATTTTATGGAGCGTGCATTTGGAGAAAGCCAGGAAATGGTAGTATTTATCACAGAATTGACAGTCAACTTCTATGCAGCGAAGTTCTTATCAGAAAACGAAAGCGGAAGATTTTATAAATACAATAAAGGATTGCTGGCAAATGAACGCCGCGCAAGTATCATAAGCGGCATTGAAGAAGTAGAAATGCTGATGAACGGAAATTAGACATAAAAATAAGAGGATGTACTTTTGAGAGTGCATCCTCTTATTTTGTTAACAATCAACAATTACCATCAATTCTTCGATACCGCATTCGAAGTAGCCACATAATTTCACGACTAAATTTGCATCGATTCGCTGAAACTGATCTCTGCAGTATCTGTTAAAGTTTCCACGAGGAATATCTAAATCTTTACAAATCTGATTTTTACTGATACCTCGTTCTTTGAGTAACTCCTCAATTCTCATATGTATGTGCTTCATTTTAGAAATCCCCCATTTCTTGGAAATATTATAATTAATAATCCCTCAAATCATAACTTGTTATTTAACAACTTATTGTTTAGTAAATGAGAATATAACAACTTACTGTTTACTAAGGGGTGCTGTATGAGATATGATTGAATTGTAGAAAGGAGAGTGGAAAATGAAGAAAAAATGGAGAATGCTTGGGGGAATTTGTATAATTCTTGTATTAATTTTTGCCAATATACCACAAAAACCGAGAATCATTAGCAGTATCACCACATTTGATACAGCTTATTTGACAATTCTAGTTGATAAATTTGAAACGAGGAATATAGAAAAATTAAAAGCTAAAATTTTGCAAATGTGTAGAGAAGATGATTTTGAGAGTATTAAATTACAGACGGAAGATAAGCCGATGGCAAAGAAATTTTATATTTCAGTGTATAACAATAAAAAAGATTTAGAGAGAGGGATTCCTTTTCTTACAATAAAAAATGACGCGGGAAATTAATTCTCGCGTCATTTCGCATGATGTTCTTATTCATCAAAATCACAAACTCCGTCGCCATCAAAATCGCCGTGGTCCATGCTGTAGAATTCTTTTCCGACGATGTTACGTTTATCGCGGCTTTCTTCTACCATCTTAGAAAGCATTTTTCTGATTTCTAATGGTTTTGCAATATTTTCCAATACAATTTCACCACTTGCATCCGCTTTGGTTCTTAAAATGACATTACCTGTGCCAAAGATTTTGCCAGCCAGTGTCTGCTTAAAAGTGATATCAACGATACGGTAGAGCAATGTTTCGTCCAAAGTTGTATTTAAGAGCCCTTTTTTGATCATCAGTCGGTCGTCTTCAATATAATAGCTTGTGAAGCTGAGTGGGAACCAGAGATGATGTTTTCTGTCACTCCAGAGAATGTTTGTGTTTTCTGCTGCCATAGCAACCCCTCCTTATTATCGATTACGTTTCCATGTACCTGGCATAATAATGAGGATGAGCGGGAAGAGCTCTAATCGTCCTGCCAGCATGTTAAACATCAAAATAAATTTCGAAAAAATGGAATAACTGCCAAAGTTACAGGTAGGTCCAACCTTTGCAAGTCCCGGACCGATATTGTTTAAAGTAGCGGCTACCGCTGTAAAGTTGGTCGTAAAGTCCATGTTATCAATGCTGATCAACAGCGTTGTAACAAAAAATATAATAAAGTAAATAATTGTAAATACATTTGCAGAGCGGATAACTTCATGTTTGATAACATGTCCGTCCAAACGAATCTTTTTCACTTCTCTTGGATGCATCATCAAGGAAAGTTCCTTTTTGATGGTTTTCATTAAAATCAGGATTCTTGATACTTTAAATCCACCGCCGGTACTGCCTGCACAGGCACCAATAATCATAAGCAGAACCAGAATCGTTTTTGATAATTCCGGCCACAGATCGAAATCTACGGTAGAGTACCCGGTTGTTGTGATGATAGAAGCAACCTGGAAAAATGCGTGCTTCAAAGTCTCGCCGATACCGGAATATAATGAAAATGTATTCGCAGTGATAATTGCAACTGCGACAAGGATAATTCCTAAGTACCATCGAACTTCTTCCATTTTAAAAGCATCTTTAAAGTTTTTAGAGATGATTAAAAAGTAAGCACTGTAATTGACACCACTTGCGATCATGAAAAATGTAATGATATTTTGCTGCAAGGAGGTGTATCCGCCAATGCTGGAATTTTTAACGCCGAAACCACCGGTTCCTACGGTCCCGAAGGTAAGTGTCAATGTATCAAACAATGGCATTTTTGCCAGCAGTAAGCAGATAATTTGCAGTACTGTAATACCAATATACAGTAAGTATAAGATTTTGGCAGTATCTTTTACCTTTGGTACAAATTTGTCAACGGAAGGTCCCGGAGATTCCGCTTTCATCAAGTGCATGGTGGAGCCGCCGATCATTGGAAGAATTGCCAAAATAAATACAAATACACCCATACCGCCAATCCAGTGTGTGAAGCTTCGCCAGAACAGGTTTGCATGGCTTAAAGCTTCTACATCGGATAGAATGCTGGCTCCGGTAGTAGTAAAACCGGAAATTGTTTCAAATAAGGCATCTACATAAGACGGGATATCACCAGTCAATACGAATGGCAATGCACCGAACATACTAAGTACGATCCATCCGAAGGCAACGGTTGCAAAACCTTCTTTGGTATGCAGCTGTTTGTCACGTGGCTGTCTGCAGGTCATAATAGACCCCAGTAAATAGGTTGCTACAGAGAGAAACAGATAGATGGCTGCATCATCTTCTTTATAGATAAATCCCGTAATGGTAGGAAGCGCCAGAAAGATTGCTTCAAATCTGAGCAGATGTCCCAGTATGTATATAATCATTGCGTAATTCATACAACTCTATCCTCCAGGATATCTTCAATGTCAGATAATCGATAGCCGGAGAGTACGACCATTACAGTGTCACCAACTTTAATCATATCCTGACCACCAGGGAAGATGACATGTCCGTTACGGTAAATGCTTCCAATCAGAGTGTTTGGTCTGATGTTTAACTGCTGTAATGGAATATCCGTGATGCCGGATTTGTCTGTAATATTAAATTCCAGTGCTTCGGCTTTGCCGTTTGCCAGTTTATATAAAGTTTCTACATTGTTATCATGCTGGGCTGCACTTGCAGAACGTACATATTTTACAATACGTTCAGCAGTTGTAACTCGCGGATAAATGATACTTCCGATGTCCAGATTGTCGATGACATTCTGGAAACTGATACGGTTAACCTTTGTGACTGTTTTCGCCTTTGTATTTGCATTTACATGAAGGGCAAGGAGGATATTTTCTTCATCCAGACCGGTCAGGCAGGCAAAACCATGAGCAGAATCAAAATCTTCTTCGCTTAAAAGGGACTGATCGGTTGCATCGCCTAAAATAATGGTTGCATCCGGAAGTTCGTCGCTTAAAAAGTCACAGCGGGCCGGATCTTTTTCAATGATCGTAACGCGGATACCGGATAACATTAATATTTTTGCTAAATAATAAGAAATTTTTCCGCCGCCTGCCAAAATCGCATTTTTAACTGGGTTTTTCATGATGCCGGCTTTCTTGAAGAAATCTCTGGCATTAGCACGGTTGGATGCAATTGCAATGATATCACCTTCCTGGAAAATAAAATTACCATTTGGGATGATGACGTCATCACCACGCAAAACTTCACAGACCAAAACATTTACTTTCAGCTTCTGAGAAAGCTGCATCAGTTTCAAACCAACGAGAGGAGACTCCTTTGTAAGTTTACAGTGAAGCAGTTCTACATGTCCTCTTGCGAAGGTATCAACACGGATGGCTGATGGAAACTGGAAGATTTTCGCAATTTCTCCGGCCGCTGTCAGTTCCGGATTGATGATCATGGAAAGACCAAATTCTTCTTTTAAGAAATCAATTTCTTCATTGTAAATCGGGTTACGAACACGGGCAATGGTCTGACAGTTGCTGGTCTTTTTTGCAATTACACAGCAAAGCAGATTTTCTTCATCAGAACCGGTCACTGCAATTACAAGATCGGCAGTTGCAATTCCGGCTTCCTGTAATGTCTTGTAGCTGACACCATTCCCAACAACCCCCATGGTATCTAAGTCGTCTGCAATATAACGTACCTTATCAGGATTTTTATCAACAACGACGATATTATGTTCTTCGTTGCTTAACTGTTCAACTAAGGTATAACCTACCTTTCCACAGCCTACAATAATGATATTCATAATGAAACTCCTTATGTAATTGAATTTTGGACACAAAATCCTATTCTCATAATTATACCACCGGCAATATAAAATACCAGTAAAATCTATGTAAATTTAAGCGAAATTTAATTCTTTTTTAATTGTTTGCTAAAGTATGTTGTGCTAGAATACTTTTCCGACAGAGGGTAAAAATGTTAATGAATGGAACGTGTTTTTCGAGGAGTGAATCAGACGTATGAATATGAAGAAAATAATTCGTAACACAGGCGCTGTCATTTCAGTGGGCGGCGTTGGTGTATATACAGCATATAAAATGGTTTTTGGAAAAACTAAGAAAAATGATGGTCTGGAGACAGAAATGCTGCAGGGAAAGCAGTATGAGCCATACGAACCGGTGATAAAAAGCGGTATGGAAAAGGCGGGAAAGCTGCCGTTTCAGCGCATTTTCATTGAATCCAGAGATGGCATCACACTGGCTGGAAAATATTATCATGTAAAAGACGGGGCACCGCTGATTTTATTTTTCCATGGATACCGCGGAAGTGCACTGCGGGATGGCAATGGAATACTGCTCTATGCACAGGAGGCGGGATATAATGCATTGCTGGTAGATCAGCGCTGTCATGGAAAGAGCGGTGGCAAGGCAATTACTTTTGGTATCAAAGAACGCTATGACTGTATGGACTGGATTCGCTATGTCAACAGAAGATTTGGAGATACGACACCAATCGTTCTGGCAGGTATTTCCATGGGAGCGTCCACAGTACTGATGGCTGCTGATTTGGGTCTTCCGGTGAATGTGAAAGGTATTATGGCTGATTGTCCATATTCTGCACCGAAGGAAATTTTAAGAGAAGTAATGAAGCAGATGAAATTCCCTGTCAATGTGACCTACACGGCAGTGAGACTTGGTGCAAAGATTTTTGGCGGATTTGATATTGAGGAACATTCCGCAATAGAATCTATGAAAAACTGCTATTTGCCGGTGCTTTTTATTCACGGAGATGAAGATTATTTTGTGCCATGCAAAATGAGCGAAGAATGTTTTGATGCATGCATTTCGGAGGATAAGAAGCGAGTGGTTGTTCCGGGTGCGGCTCATGGAATGAGTTATTGTGTGGACGGAGAATTGTATAAAAAAGAAATGAATGAATTCTTACAGAGAATTTTGTTATAGAATATGTGTGCAGGCAGTGATTGCCTGCACTTTTTTGATGTCAGTCTTCCAGAGATATGATAGAATAAACTTCATAATATGATTTACAAGGGGAATCAAATGTCAGAATCAAGAATCATTCCGACTATGGGGAGAAATAATTGTGGCGGCAGATGCCGTTTGCTGATAGAAGAAAAAGACGGGAAAATCCTGTCTATCAAAGGAGACCCGAAGTACCCGGATAAAATGCCGTGTATGAAGGGCTTACAATATGCCAAAACATTTCTGGGAGAGGACCGTTTGACAACACCTCTTAAACGTGTGGGAAAACGAGGCGAGGGAAAATTTGAACCGATTTCCTGGAAAGAAGCGATAAATCTGATTACAAAAGAATGGGTACGTATCAAAGATACTTACGGTCCGGCATCCCGTTATGTCAGTTACGGCTGGGGCGTGGAAGCAGTATTAAACGGTACAAGCCTTGCAAAGCGTCTTTTTCGACTGGATGGCGGACATCTGGATTATTATAATTCCTATTCCACGGCATGTACGAATTACACGACGCCGTATCTTTATGGAACACAGTACAGCGGTTCTTCTTTTGATACTCTGGAAGATGCGAAGTTAATTATTTTGTGGGCGCACAACCCGGCAGAGACAAAGTTTGACAATTTAATGGATTGTCTTAGAAAAGCCAAAAAGAACGGAGCAGAAATCATTGTCATCGACCCTAGAAGAACACCAACGGTGAAAGCACTGGGGGCAGAATGGATTGGGATTAAACCAACTACCGACTGTGCGCTGATGGATGCCATGAGCTATGTCATTTGGTCTGAGGATTTATATGATCATTTCTTTGTGGAAGAGAGATGCCTTGGATTTGATAAATATTTTGCCTATTTAAATGGGGAGGAAGATGGCATTGTCAAGACTCCGGCATGGGCGGCAGAGATTACCGGTATTTCAGAGGAATGTATTGTAAATCTTGCCAGAAGATATGCAAATGCGAAGCCTGCGGCACTGATGCAGGGCTATGGCGGACAGCGCCATGCAAACGGTGAACAGTTTACAAGAGGCGGCATTGCTCTTGCGTGCCTGACTGGAAATGTGGGAATCTCAGGCGGCTGGGCTTCCGGCGCAGGACAATGTAACATTGTAAATATGCCGGCAGTTCCTGAAGTGGAGAATCCGGTGAAAGAATCGATTTCTGTATTTACATGGACGGATGCAATTTTAGATGGAAAGATTAAAATGCTGTTTAGTCTTGCAGGAAATGTTTTGATCAATCAGCATAGTGATATTAACCGCACGAAGAAGATTTTAGATGATGAATCTTTATGTGAGTTTATTGTCTGCAGTGATGTGTTTATGACACCAAGTGCAAAGTACGCAGATCTTGTGCTGCCGGCAACGTCACTTTTAGAGAGCGATAACATCATTACTCCATGGAATCAGGGAAATTTCCTTGGATTTTCCAATGCGGTGGTACCGCCTGTGGGAGAAAGCCGCTTTGAATTTGACTGGCTCTACGAAGTAGCAGAAAACCTTGGGGCAGCAGATGCATTTTCCTGTGGGCATAAAGATTACAGGGAATGGCTTCGGGATATTTATGAAGATTATCGCAGTGGCGACATGCCAGGGTTTGAGGAATTTAAGCAGGAAGGGATTCACATTTTTAAGGATGCTCCAAGGGTGATTGCCTTTGAAGCTCAAAGAAAGGGTGAAAAACCATTTGCCACACCATCGGGAAAAGTGGAAATTTATTCACCGACGCTGGAAGCCATGGAGGATGTGCGCATTCCGTCAGTTCCCGGATATGTGGAAGTAAAGGAAGGGCCCGGAAAGAGTGAAAAATATACGCTGCAGCTCATTGGCTGGCATACAAAAGGGCGGGCACATTCCGTTGGATTTAATAATGAAAAGCTAAGAGCGCGATATCCGCAAATTCTTTGGATGAATCCGGTGGATGGAGATTCCCGTGGACTAGAATCAGAGGATCTGGTAGAAGTTTGGAATGACAGAGGCAGAATGCTGGCGCCGGTGATGCTGACAGAGGAAATTATTCCGGGTGTTGTGGCGATTGCGGAAGGCGCATGGCATGAGGCGGACAAAGAGGGGCGTGATATTGCAGGAAGCATGAATGTGCTGACAAGCCAGGAACCGACACCGCTGGCGAAAGGGAACCCGCAGCATACAAATCTGGTGGAAGTAAAGAAGATAGAGAAATAGGGGAAAAAAGAAATGTTAGTTTTAGTTTATAGAAAATGCAGTACCTGTGTAAAGGCTTTAAAATGGTTGGATGCAAATGGAGTGGTGTATGAAGAACGTCCAATTATCGAGGAGAATCCTACCTATGAAGAGTTAAAGGAATGGTACCAGAAGAGTGGACTGCCACTGAAGAAGTTTTTCAATACAAGTGGGTTGTTATATAAGGAAATGCAGTTAAAGGACAAACTGCCGGGAATGAGTGAAGAAGAACAGTTGAAGCTTCTTGCGACAGATGGAAAGCTTGTGAAGAGACCGCTGGTTGTGGGAGATGATTTTGTACTGACAGGATTTAAGGAAGCAGAGTGGAATGAAAAGATGTTATAAGATTGCGCTGGGAATACTGTTGATGGCCTCTTTGGTTGGATGTAGCAGAGTAGCAGAAACTGAAGAAGCGGTAACAGTTGAAACAGTAGAAGAATCTACGAAACAGGAATCTGCAGTTTTGGAAGAAGCAGAAGTTGAAGAAACTCAAGATGTTTTTTCGGAGGAAGAAACAGAGGAAATGATTGAGACAGAAGGAACGACAGAAGTTGCTGAAGTAGAGACTATGCAAGAGACTGTGATAGAGGAAACTTTAGAACAGAAAGGCTATCTGGTAGTCATCGATGCAGGACATCAGCAGAAAGGCAATTCAGAGAAAGAGCCTGTAGGTCCTGGCGCATCAGAAATGAAGGCAAAAGTAGCCGGTGGTACGACAGGGGTATCTACCGGAATCCCTGAATATCAGCTAAATCTTCAGGTGGCACTCCTTTTAGAAGAAATTTTGCTGGAGAGAGGCTACGAAGTTCTTATGGTGCGTTCAACTCATGAAGTAAATATCAGCAATGCTGAGCGAGCAGCAGTGGCAAATGAAGCAGGCGCAGATGCATTTATCAGAATCCATGCAAACGGAGCCGGGGATTCCAGTGTGAACGGAGCCATGACTTTGTGCCAGACACCATCGAATCCTTATAATGGAGAACTCTATGAAGTGAGCAGAAAATTATCCGACTGTGTATTGGATGCATTTGTGGAAAAGACCGGCGCAAAAAAGCAGAGAGTGTGGGAAACTGACACCATGAGCGGCATTAACTGGGCGACGGTTCCGACGACCATTGTAGAAATGGGATATATGAGCAATCCGCAGGAAGATGAAAAAATGGCAACGGAGGAGTACCAGAAGCTGATGGCAGAAGGGATTGCCGATGGAATTGACAGGTATTTTGAATAAAAGATAAAAGAAATCTGAAGGAGTTACAAATGATCAATACCAGATTTATACAAAAGGTGACAATTGATTGGAGCAAGGTGGAGCCTTACAGTTATTTAAGAAAAATACCGGCTTTGCAGTTTGAGGAATGTTTGGAATTTCGAAAAAACATTACATTTTTTGTGGGTGAAAATGGAACCGGAAAATCAACACTTCTGGAAGCCATTGCAGTTGCAGAAGGATTTAACCCGGAAGGTGGCACAAAAAACTACAATTTTGCTACATACAATTCCCATTCGGAACTTCATGATGCAATCAGAATGTTTCGTGGTTTTTCGAAACCGAGATTTGGATATTTTTTAAGAGCGGAAAGCTTTTACAATGTGGCATCTAAAGAAGAACAGTATGCGGACGAAAGACATCCTTCGCAAAAATATCATGAAAAGTCCCATGGAGAGAGTTTTCTGGCACTGGCACAGAATACATTTCAACCAAATGGATTGTATCTTTTAGATGAACCTGAGGCTGCATTGTCACCGCAGAGACAGCTGACGCTTTTGATTGAAATCAGCAGGCTGGCAAAAGAGGGGGCTCAGTTTATCATAGCGAGTCATTCACCGATTCTTCTTGGAATACCGGATGCACAAATCTTATCTTTTGATGATGGTGCGATCCATGAATGTCAGTATGAAGAAACGGAGAGTTATCAGGTGACAGAAATGTTTATCAACAACCGGGAATATTTTTTAAAACGATTGCTGAGTGAATAAAATATATTTGGCAAAAATGGTTACAAAAAATGGAAGGAATCATGAAAATGTTTCAAAAAAAGAGTGCACTCTCATTAGAATGGGAAAAATTGCAGAAGAAAGAAAAGAAGTTTTTGCAGGCCCGTGAGCAGAAAAGGGATAGTCTGATCAATCAGAAACTGGAAGAAAAAGTCCCTGCAAAGCTGCAAAGCACTTTAAGCAAGGCGTTTTCCAAGGCTTTCGGGATGATATTTGAAAAGGGTTCTGTTGTAATTGAGAAGACTTTCAAGAAGGAAGAACTGGAAAAGAGTTATAAAATCAATGAATTTGTCAATGATGTTCGTCAAAGTAAGAAGTCTTTAAAAGCTTTTGGCAAAAAGGCGGAAGGTTCAGAAAGATTAAACCTTGCGGTATCAGGTGCAGTTGGTGTAGGCATGGGACTTTTTGGCGTAGGAATTCCAGACATCCCGGTATTTACAGGCATTGTGTTGAAAAGCATTTATGAAATTGCATTAAATTATGGATTTTCCTATGAATCAGTGGAAGAGCGTCGATTTATTCTGCTGCTGATTGAAGGAGCCGTAGCCTGTGGTCAGGAAATGTTGAATGTGGATGCGGAAATAGACAGATATATTATGGAACAGGAGATTCCTGAGGGCTATGATGAAAAAATTCAGATTGAAAGGGCGGCAGAAGGACTTTCCAAAGAACTTTTATATATGAAATTTCTGCAGGGAATACCGGTTGTAGGTGCTGTTGGAGGAATCTATGATGCGGTTTATATGAAGAGAATTACAGAATATGCAAATCTGAAATATAAAAAGAGATTCTTGATGAAAAAGATGGAACGATAACAATGTACATGCAGCAGAACCTTATGGAAGGTCCAATTACAAAGAAATTAATCATGTTTTCCCTGCCGTTGATGGCAGGGAACATTTTACAACAACTCTATAATATTGTAGATACGCTGATTGTAGGGCGAGTACTGGGAGAGGTCGCACTGGGAGCAGTTGGGGCATCCTTTACCTTAATGACCTTTTTGAATTCCATTATCATAGGCTTATGTATGGGCAGCAGTGCGTATTTTTCTATGCAATATGGAAAAAGGGATTTTGACAGACTGCGTCAGTCGGTATTTGTAGCCTTTCTGGCAATCGGCATGGCTGCACTTGTGATCAATGGATTGGTATATGCAGGGATCGACGAAATTCTTTGGTTTTTAAGAGTGCCAGAGGTGTCTGTTCAGATGATGCGGGAATATTTACTGTATATATTTGCTGGAATTCTGGCAGTATTTTTGTATAACTTTCTTGCAAATTTGTTGCGGGCAGTGGGAAATTCCTTCGTTCCGTTACTGTTTTTAGGTATGTCCACAATTTTAAATATTTTGCTGGATTTATTATTTGTGCTGCAGTTGGATATGGGCGTTGGCGGAGCAGCAGTGGCAACCGTGATTTCCCAATATGTCTCAGCTTTGGGGCTATTGCTGTATTATTTGAAAAAATGTCCGGAACTTTGGGTACATCGTGAATATCGTAAATGGAACGGACACATTTTGCAGGAGATTGCAGGATTGTCCGGTCTTACCTGTGTGCAGCAGTCAATCATGAATTTTGGAATTTTGATGGTACAGGGGCTGGTAAACAGCTTTGGCACTGCAGTCATGGCTGCATTTACAGCGGCTGTGAAAATTGATGCATTTGCCTATGCACCGGTGCAGGACTTTGGAAATGCGTTTTCTACTTTCATAGCACAAAATTATGGTGCAAAGAACGAAGAGCGTATTAAAAAAGGAGTGAAGTCTGCGGGGCTTATGGCGATTATCTTTTGCGTCTGCATCAGTGCATTGGTTTACATTTTTGCGGAACCGTTGATGAAGATTTTTGTTAAGGCTGAGCAAGTTGAAATTATTCGCATTGGCGTGGAGTATCTGCACATTGAAGGTGCCTGTTATGTGGGCATTGGGTTACTGTTTTTATTCTATGGCTATTATCGGGCGATGAACCGTCCGGGAGTGAGCGTGGTGCTGACAGTAATTTCACTTGGAACGAGAGTTGTGCTGGCGTATGTACTTTCTGCGATTCCGGGAATTGGAGAGACTGGAATCTGGGTAGCGATTCCGATAGGATGGGCTCTGGCAGATATTGCAGGGGCGATGATGATGAAAACAAAAAATTTACAATCGTGATTTAGGTGGGGTGGTTATGCCCCACCTGTTTTTGTATCTTAAGTATAACAAGAAGATAGACGCAACGGAAAAAAGGAGTTGATGATATGAAAGGTTATACTACAGAACACGGTTACATGGGATTTGTAAATGGAGATTATCGTTTATTTGCCAGTGAAGCAGACTACAGAGAGTGGATGGAAGACTAATGAAAGAATACAGATCAGAGCATAAAATCTATGCAGTAGATTTTGACGGAACACTAAGTTTTGGAGAATGGCCTAATGTTGGACCTGCCAATGTTGAACTCATTACTTTTTTGAAAGAAAAGCAGAAACAAGGGGATAAATTGATTTTATGGACTTGCAGAGAGGAAGAGGCGCTGCAACGGGCTGTTCAGTGGTGTGAACAGTTGGGATTAATATTTGATGCAGTGAATGATAACATTCCGGAAATCGTGATGCATTATGGAACCAATAGCAGGAAAATCAGCTGTGACTATTATATTGATGACAAAATGTTGCTGATAGAGCACATGAAATATAGCATGAGTGTGGTATAAATTACCCACCTATGCTATACTTTTTAATGAGAAATTACTTTAATGAAAATCCTAAAGGGGCTGAACGTATGAAATTAACATTACTGGGCACAGGAAATGCATCGTGATGTTTACGAGGGGAATTTGCAAATTTATTGCCATAAAGAGTTAAAGGAAATAATCAATACTGTTTGTAATCTAATGCTTCCACAAAAATTTTTAAAGTTTTTCGGAGATAGAATTTTGTTCGTGGAGATAATTGATGGCCAGGAAATAGAGCTTTTGGGTTCGAAGATTCGTTTTATGGATTTGGATTCGAAAAAGATGAAGCAGTTTGGCTTTGTTTTAGAGAAAAATGGTTCGAAACTTTCTTTTTGCGGAGATGTTACGTTGAAAAAGGAACATGGTACGGTAAAAGATGCCTGTGAGCTGGGAGAACGGATGAAGATTAGAAATCTGGTTCTGCTCCATACAGAAGACAGTCATTTTGAAGAGCGAAAAGAATTATATTTAACGGAAGGAAAACCATATTTTAGTGGAAATCTTTATGTACCGGATGATAGAGAAATCATAGAAATATTTTAATTGCATTTATTCAAGGATATATAAGCAAGAGAAGGAGCGTATCATGCCAAAGGGAACCAATCAAAAATTCAAACTATACCGCCTTGCCCAGATTATGATGGAGAAGACCGATGAGGAACACTTTATTACCATGCCGGAGATTTTAAAGGAACTGGAAGCCTATGAGATCACTGCCGACCGAAAGTCCATTTATAACGATTTAAAGGATTTGGAGCAGCTTGGTATTGAAGTAGAAGGAGAGGCAGTTGGGAACCGATATCATTATCATGTGGTGTCCCGCGCATTTGAATTACCGGAATTAAAGCTTTTGGTAGATGCAATTCAGTCCTCAAAATTTATTACAGAGAGAAAATCCAACGCGCTGATCAAAAAGCTGGAGAAGCTGGTCAGTAAACATGATGCGCTGAAATTACAGCGACAGGTTTATGTATCAGAAAGAATCAAAACGATGAATGAAAGCATTTATTACAATGTGGATGCCATTCATAATGCCATTACGGAGAATAAAAAGATTAAATTCCAGTATTTCCAGTGGAATGTGAAGAAAGAGATGGAACTTCGACACGGAGGCGCATTTTATCACATTAGTCCGTGGGGGCTTTCCTGGGATCACGAGAATTATTATCTGGTGGGGTATGATTCCGTAGAGGAGAAAATTAAATATTACCGCGTGGATAAGATGCTTCGAGTGCAGATGACGGAGGAAGAGCGAGAAGGGAAAGAATATTTCAAAAAAATGGATATGTCTGAGTATGCAAGGAAGAGCTTCAGCATGTTTGGCGGAGATGAGCAACAGGTGAAGCTGTTGGTGAAAAATGAACTGGCAGGGGTCATTATTGACCGCTTTGGCAAGGATCTCATGATGATTCCGGTGGACGCAGAACATTTTTCCGTGAACGTAAATGTTCAGGTCAGCAACCATTTTCTTGGATGGATCATGTCGTTGGGAGAGGGAATCAAGATTGTAGGACCTGATGAAGTGGTGGAACGGATGAGAAAAGAAATCGAGCGATTAAATAATCAATATAATGTATAGATAGAAGAAAGGGCGACTTATGAATTATAGAACCGACAGATATGGCAATGAGCTGTCCATCCTTGGATTTGGCTGTATGAGATTCCCACAGAAAATGGGAAGAATTGATATGGAAGAAACAGAAAGAGAGATTATGACTGCATATCAGGCAGGTGTCAATTACTATGATACTGCTTATATTTATCCGGGCAGTGAGGCTGCGCTGGGCGAAATCTTTGAAAAAAACAACATCCGAGAGAAGGTGTATATTGCCACAAAGCTTCCGCATTATTTGATTAAAAGCGTTGCAGACATGGATAAATTGTTTGCAGAAGAGTTAAGACGTCTTCGCACTGACTATGTGGATTATTATCTGATGCATATGCTGACAGATACGGATACATGGAATCGTTTGAAATCTCTTGGAATTGAAGAATGGATTACACAGAAAAAGGCAAGCGGAGCAATTCGACAGATTGGTTTTTCCTATCATGGAAATTCGGAAATGTTCTGCAATCTGGTAGATGCCTATGACTGGGATTTTTGCCAGATTCAGTATAACTATATGGATGAACATTCTCAGGCAGGGCGTCGCGGGCTTTATCATGCCCACGCAAAAGGGATTCCAGTAATCATTATGGAGCCTCTTCGCGGCGGCAAGCTGGTAAATCGACTGCCGGATGCTGCAAAGAAAATATTTGAGGAATATAAGATTAAACGAACTCCGGCACAGTGGGCATTTCGCTGGCTTTGGAATCAGCCTGAGGTAACGGTGGTGCTCTCAGGTATGAATTCGGATGAAATGGTTCGAGATAATATTCAGACTGCTTCTACCGTGGAAGTGGGTGAGCTTGGAGAAGAAGAAGAACAGATGTTAAAACAGGTGGTAGCAGCCATCAATGCAAAAATGAAGGTTGGCTGTACAGGCTGTGGTTACTGCATGCCTTGCCCGAAAGGCGTAGATATCCCGGGAACATTTGCGGCTTATAACCGTCGCTATGCAGAAGGAAAATTCTGGTCCTTTGTGGATTATGTGATGTGTACCACACTGCGAAAAAATTCTACGGCGGCTTCTAACTGTGTGGGATGTGGAAAATGTGAGAAACATTGTCCGCAGCATATTGAGATTCGAAAAAATTTGAAGGATGCGCAGAAGGAGCTGGAGACACCGTTGTATAAGGTGGTAAGGAAAGTGGTCAAAGGGTTTATGAAGTTTTAGGAGGAAAGAGATGATATGAAATTATTAAATCTTGCAAGTAATCAATCCTTTTGGCGCGGAGTTAATTACCATCATGAAAATCGTATTATATCGTCGAAAAAAATTGATGAGGGCTGTTATCAGGGAAAAATCAGAGGGAGTAATGATGCAATATATGACGTGACAATTAATATAGTACATCCCAAAAAATCAACATGTAACTGTCCATTTGCTGAAGGGCGTAGAGTTATCTGTAAGCATATGGTCGCCCTTTATTTGGGGTTATTTCCAGAGAAAGAACAGCAGATGCTGGATTACATAGAAGAACAAAATCAGATGTATGAGCGAGAGTATGAACAGGAAATGAAAGAACGCGAAGAAGAAATCATTGAATATGTTATGAGTTTGTCAAAAGCAGAACTCCGACAGAGACTAATCGAATGTATGATAAATGATCTATATTATTAGTATTTTGTGAAGAAAAAGGAAAGGTTGAAGATATAGGAATGGAATGTTCAAAAAGTGATTGGAACTTGTTTCGCACTAGTATCGTAGAATGGCAAGAAAATTATATGGATAAACTTAATAAAGAATACATTGAAATATTAAGTGGTAAAGAGAATGCATCCGAGAAATTTTGGAAGTTAGAAGAACGGATTAGGCAAGATAGGAAACATCCAGGTGTTATTTTGCAGATGCAAAAAAAAGAAATGATGTTTGATATTGTGAGGTTGATTCGTGATGGAGTAATAGGTGTTCAAGATTTAGAGGGATTTAGTGAAGAATTAAAAGAGCATGTGCAATTTATTCTTGGACGATAATATGAATATATGGAAAGCAATTTGCATTTTTTGCAAATTGGAATATATTACCTAGTATAACTGAATGGATTGAACAGATGAATGCAATTTTCTTCTGCAGTCAGCCTTCTGTTTAAATTGTATCTGATAAAAGAAGTAAAGAAATATAATAGGAGAAAACAAAGATGAGACCATATGTAATCTGCCATATGACAACATCCATAGACGGAAAAGTAACAGGAAACTTCCTTTTTAGGGAAGAATGCATTCCTGCAACAGAAGAATACTATCGGTTAAACCGCGAAATTCCAGCGCAGGGCTTTGCTTGTGGTCGTGTGACCATGGAAGAGAGCTTTACTGGTGGCTGGTATCCGGAATTAAGTAATTACGAGAACAAAAAGATAAGCAGAGAAGATTTTATTGCAAACACGAATGCATCCAGATATGCAGTTGCATTTGACAGAAGGGGCAGACTTGGCTGGAAATCTTCCGAGATAGAAGATGACGATCCGGGATATGGCGGAGCGCACATTGTAGAGGTAATATGTGAGAACGTACCAGATGCCTATTTAGCCTATTTGCAGAACATAGGTGTTTCTTACATATTTGCCGGAGAAGAGGAAATGAATCTTAAAATGGCACTGGAAAAGCTGAATAAACATTTTTCTATTAATGTTTTGCTGCTGGAAGGCGGCAGTGAAATCAACGGTGCATTTGAGCGTGCAGGATTTATTGATGAGCTGAGTCTGGTGCAGTCAGCTGTAATAGCAGATGCAGATAGTAAGCCACTGTTTGCAGACAGTACTTTGGCGGATTATTGCCTAAAAGAGGCGAAAGTGGTGTCAGAGAATGTTCTATGGCTTAGATATTTGAAAAAATAGTGATACAAGCTATGAACTTACAAAAAAGAGGTAGCCCATGATCATCAAAAGAGATTTCAACTATTCCCCTAAGGGACAAAACCGACAACTGCATATTTACCTGCCGGATGATTATTACAATTCCAATGAAAGATACCCGGTCATGTATTTCTTCGATGGACACAATTTGTTCTACGACTGCGATGCGACTTACGGGAAATCCTGGGGGCTTAAGGAGTTTTTAGACCGCTGGAATAAGAAAATGATCATCGTAGGAATCGAATGCGGACATGATGGCAATGAGCGTATTTCGGAATATCTTCCTTATCCATGTTATGGTCGATATATGCGGAGATTTTTTGCACTGGGAAGCCGTACCCTGGAGTGGATTATATGGGAAATCAAGCCGATGATTGACAGAGAGTATCGTACTTATCCTCAGAGGGAATGCACCGGAATCGCAGGCTCCAGCATGGGAGGACTTATGGCGCTCTATGGGGTGATTCATCATAACCAGTGTTTTTCGAAAGCAGCATGTGTTTCCAGTGCCATGGGATTTTGTATGCCATCTCTTATGAAGGATATGAAGATGAGCCATATTAGTCCGGATACAAGGGTATTTTTATCCTGGGGGACTTTAGAAGCGAAGGGACTGCAAAATGTGTGGGAAATTGATGGCAGCAGTAATACTTATAAAAGAAATGCTCGCGTTGCGAAAGCATTTTGGGATAGAGGCGCAGCGGCCAAGATGTATTCTCAGGTTGGCGGAGGACACTGTGAGGCTGACTGGGAGAAACAGGTGCCGGAATTTATGCATTATCTGTGGATGATGTGATAAGGAGAAATATAGCAAAGTAGTGAAATAGAGGGAATGCAGTCTACTAAAATAATAGAACGAAAAAATATAGAATATGTTTTAAAATGCAACGTAAATAGAACGTAAAAATTTGCGTTGCATTTCTTGTATGAAGAAATTGCTTGTGGAAAAAAAGAATTATCTTTGGAAATTCTATCAATGAAATAATGGATAGAGAAACGATTTCAGGTTCATCGATATTAAAACAATATGATGCGGCCGTGAGTATGATAAAGAGATATTATCAATACGAAGAAATATCGGGAATAGAACGAAAAGTTGTCGAAATGGTGCCAGAGAATGCATATCGTGAAGCTGTTGCAAATGCGTTGATTCATCGTGATTGGAGCATTCATGCACATATTCGCATAGCAATGTTTCCTGATAGAATAGAAATTAAATCTCCAGGTAGTTTGCCAAAAGGTTTGACCGCAGAAGAGTACGAGAACGGAGAAATTTCATGTTTAAGAAATCCTATTCTAGGAAATATATTCTTTAGGATGAAGTATATAGAAATGTTTGGAACAGGTGTAACCCGTATTAAATATGCGTATGCGAACGCGCGGATTAAACCTAAATTCACGATTACAGATCATGTAATAAGTGTAATATTACCGGTAATCAGTGGAAAATACAATGTAACTGACGATGAAGATAGAGTGGTAAGCGCATTAGAGAATGGTGCACAGTTAGCAAGTAGTGAAATTGCAAAAAAATCGGGATTTACCAAAACAAAGACTTTGAGATTGATTGAAGCACTAAAAGAAAAAGGTTATGTCAAAGTAACTGGAAATGGACGTGGAACCAAATATTCTTTCTGAGAAATATGTAAGACTTTGTTCTATAAGTGAATGGTGACATAGTTACAGAAAAGATACAAATATTGCGATATGATTACCTCAACAAGAAAACAAAAATGTACTAAAGAAAAGAGAGGATTTAACATATGGCAAAATTTTATAAATGTAGATATTGTGGTAACGTAATTGAAAAACATCATGCAGGAATCGGAGAAATCGAATGCTGTGGATTGGGAATGGAAGAATTGATTCCTAATACAGTAGATGCCAGCGGAGAGAAACACATCCCTGTGGTAGAAGTAAAAGATGGGATTGTGAAGGTTCATGTAGGCTCTATTGATCATCCAATGGTTGAAGAACACTGGATTGAATGGATTTATCTTGAAACAGACCAGGGATCACAGGTGAAATATTTAAAAGCAAATGAAGCACCAGAAGTAGAATTTGTACTTGGCAAAGAGAAGCCGTTGGTAGTATACGCATACTGTAACTTACATGGTCTTTGGAAAACGGATATTAAATAAAGACACATCGTATAGGAAGTGGTTTTGAACCACTTCCTATTTCAAAATAAGGAGGAAAAATCTATGGAATGTCGTAGATGTGAAAATATTATTTCTTTGGCAAGTGTGTTGTTATCTGTCTTTTCGGGATTATTCATCCAGTTGCTTATCTATAGCGCATTCGATGTAAGGATAAAAGACGTACCTATCATTTTATTTGCAGTATTATGGATTGGTTTTTCAGTAGTAACAACACATATTGTTAGCAGTTTAGATATATAGAATTTAAGTCTATTGATTTACATAATGGCAGATGTTATACTTAGGGTAATTCTTGAAATAGCATCTGCTGTTTCATTTCATGGCATATCGCCGAATTTTCAACTACGGGGAGCAAATCTACACAGGGAAGGAATGGATGTCTATGATTGTGTTCTGAAATTTTATCTATTAGAAAAAAGAAAGATATGTTAAAATGGAGGTACCAATGAAAGAAACAATTGAATATCAGAATATCCAGGGAAATCGGAAACATAAGGATTCACTTTTTAGAAAGGTATTCCGTAAAAAGAGTGATTTGCTGGCATTGTATAATGCAATTAATGGGACAGATTATGATAATGAAGATGATTTGGAAATCAATACATTAGAGAATGCATTGTACATGACAGTGAAAAACGATGTGTCATGTATTGTGGGCTGCACGATGAATCTGTATGAGCATCAAAGCTCCTACAATCCTAATATGCCACTAAGAGGATTTCTTTACTTTGCGACTTTGTATAATGTCTATACAGAACAGCGCAAATTAAACTTGTTTAGCAGTACATTGCAGAAAATCCCAACCCCACAATTTGTCGTGTTTTATAATGGACTGAAAAATGAGCCAGACAGACAGGTACTAAGACTTTCGGATGCTTTTCAGACGAAAGGCGGCTGTTTAGAGTGTGAGGCAGTAATGCTGAATATCAACTATGGAAAGAATCGTGAGTTGATGGAAAAATGCAGACGTCTGGAAGAGTATGCAATATTTATTGCCACTGTCAGAGAATATGCAGCAGACAAAAAGAGAAGTCTCGGTACTGCGATCACATTAGCAATTGATGCGTGCATAGAGAAGGGGATTTTATTGGATATTCTAACAGTAGAGAGAGCGGAGGTTTTCATGTATATATTAGAATCATTCGATAAAGAATTGTACGAACGTGATCTGAAGCAGAATGCGTATGATGATGGTGTAAAAGATGGAGAAAATAATAAATTAATCTCACAGATAAAGATTAAACTGGAAAAAGGAAAGTCTGTAGAGCAAATTGCGGAAGAACTGGAAGAAACGGTAGAATCAATTGAAAAATTGATATTAAACATGGAAAAATAATATTAAACAATCAAAGTGCGAAATGGATGCGTGGATGACGACATCTGTTTCGCACTTTTTCTATGCCCATCCTTATATGTTTTTTTAATTTCTGATTTAGCGTATCAAATCAGAAATAAGTCTTGCAGAAAATATGAGATAATGAGTATGTATCCTCCTGACGGTAAGGAGGAAATATGCCTGAAGATAAAAGAAAGAAGGGAAAACATC
>JBGVRS010000165.1:0-53059 GCA_045128635.1 Lachnospiraceae bacterium | reverse complement strand
AGTACGAGAGGACCGGGATGGACTGACCTCTGGTGTATCGGTTGTCCTGCCAAGGGCATGGCCGAGTAGCCAAGTCGGGAAGGGATAAACGCTGAAGGCATCTAAGCGTGAAGCCCCCCTCAAGATGAGATATCCCATACGAAAGTAGTAAGACCCCTTGAAGACGACGAGGTTGATAGGGCAGAGGTGGAAGCACAGTAATGTGTGCAGCTGACTGTCACTAATAGGTCGAGGGCTTAACCAAGAGGCTGGTTAGAGATAATGAGGTTTATCCTTAAGATTGATGTTGAAGATTGTGTTGATTTTAATATGAAGTTTTGAAGGTACATAAAGTTAAAGGATGATACGAAAGTATCATCCTTTTTTGCATTAATCTATAAAATGTGTTATGATTAGATTTAGTTTGAATCTGAGGAGTTGAGAATTTAATGAAAAAGAAAGTAAAGACACCAAAAAGTAATAAATTATTGCTTATTATAGAAATTTTATGTATTTTGGTTTTTATATATGCTGCA
Organism: Lachnospiraceae bacterium; assembly: GCA_045128635.1. Taxonomy (GTDB): domain Bacteria; phylum Bacillota; class Clostridia; order Lachnospirales; family Lachnospiraceae; genus HGM12587. The sequence goes on along the minus strand of JBGVRS010000165.1, from coordinate 52,544 downwards.
GTACAATTATATATGATATTTGCTGATTATCAGCGTGCTTCTAATGAATATGATACATTAGCTGAAACGGTAGTTACAGAGGATAAAGAGGTCGAAAAGATAGAAGAAGTAATAAAAGAGGAAGCAAAAGAGGAAAGCGTTCTGGATTTGCCATATGATTATGAAGTACCTGATTATGAGGTTGACTTGGAAGCTGTAAAAGCACAGAATCCGGATACAGTTGGCTGGATCATTTTGCCGGACAGCAGGATAAATTATCCAATCGTAAAATCAAAAGATAATACGGAATATTTAACAACTACATTTGAGGGGAAAACTGCAAATTCAGGTGCGATATTTTTAGATATGTATTGTCCGGATGATTTTAATTGTGACAATGCGATTGTTTATGGTCATAATATGAAAAATGGTTCCATGTTCCGGGCTCTAAATAATATGACTGATAAAGAGTATTTCTGGAGACATCATATCTTCTGTATTGACATTGGCAATGGATTTGAAGAATATGAGGTGATTTCCTGTTATCAGACAGTAGAAACAGATTTATCTTCCTGGCAAATTGGTTTTGAATCCTTAGAAGCATATGAACAGTGGCTAAAAGATATCGTAAAACGTTGCAATTATGACTGTGTAGATTATGACGCGACAAAAAAGACAATTACGCTTTCTACTTGTCGAGGACAGAGTGGTGGTCCAGGCAGGTTTATTGTACATTTACAGAAGAAATAGATTGGAGAATTAAAATGTTTAAGGGATTATTAGAAGATTTAAAACAATCAAAATGTGTCCTGGTTGGTTTGGGAGAGTCATTTACATTAAAAAATCCAGAAGATGAATTAAAATATATTAAGTTTTATAAGACATTAAAAGAAAAATTAGGGGCAAGAGATTATTATATTGTAACTCAGGCAGAAGATGATCTTATTTTTCAGTGTGGATTTGATAAAAAACATGTGGCAGCGCCATTTGTATTTCCAGAAGATGAAGAGAACTGGCAAGACTATATGAAATGGTTGAGCTTTACATTAAACCGTCAATTACTTGTGTTGGAACTTGGTGTAGGATTTGTGAATCCGATGGTAATTCGTTTTCCATTTGAAAAAACTGCATTTTTAAATCAAAAGGCGAAAATGTATCGTGTTCATCCAACATTGCCACAGGTTACTGCAGAGCTTGGTGAGAGAGGATATGCAGTACAGGCAAATCCATTAGATTTATTTGTGGAGGCATAATATGATTGCAATTATCGATTACGACGCGGGCAATATAAAGAGCGTTGAAAAGGCATTAAAAACCTTAGGACAGGAAGTTATTGTTACAAGAGATGCAGAGATTATTTTAAAAGCTGATAAGGTGATTTTACCAGGAGTAGGAGCATTTGGAGATGCTATGGGTAAACTACATGATTATGGTCTTGTAGATGTGATTTACAAAGTAGTTGAGAAAAATACTCCATTTTTAGGAATCTGTCTTGGGTTACAATTAATGTTTGAAAGTAGTGAAGAAACTCCAGGAGTAGAAGGTCTTGGAATTTTAAAAGGAAAAATCGTGAAGATTCCGGAAAATGGAGATCTTAAAATTCCACATATGGGTTGGAATTCCCTTCATTTTCAAAATAATGGACGTTTATTTGCAAATTTACCGCAGGATTCTTATGTGTATTTTGTACATTCCTATTATCTTCAGGCAGATGATGAATCGATTGTAAAGGCAACAACTGATTACAGTACCTGCATTCATGCATCTGTTGAAAAGGACAATGTGTTTGCCTGCCAGTTTCATCCGGAAAAGAGCAGTGATGTAGGACTGACAATTTTGAAGAATTTCTGTGAATTGTAGGAGTAGAGTTATGTTTACAAAGAGAATTATCCCTTGTTTGGATGTACATAATGGACGTGTCGTAAAAGGTGTAAATTTTGTGAATCTGCGTGATGCCGGTGATCCGGTGGAAATTGCTAAAGCGTATGATAAAGCTGGAGCAGATGAGGTTGTTTTCCTTGATATTACAGCTTCTTCAGATGCGAGAAATACCGTAGTAGATATGGTTCGCAAAGTTGCAGAAAATGTATTTATTCCATTTACTGTTGGGGGAGGAATCCGTACAGTAGATGATTTTAAAATGCTTCTTAGAGAAGGTGCCGATAAGATTTCCGTAAATTCAGCAGCAATTATGAGACCGGAACTTTTAAGCGAAGCTGCAGAAAAATTTGGAAGTCAGTGCGTGGTTCTTGCCATCGATGCAAAAAAACGTGCAGATGGAAGTGGCTGGAATGTATTTAAAAATGGCGGTCGTGTTGACATGGGTATTGATGCTGTTGAATGGGCAATGGAAGCAGAACGCCGTGGTGCAGGTGAAATTCTCCTGACAAGTATGGATTGTGACGGGACAAAAGCCGGGTTTGATTTAGAACTTACCAGAACCATTGCAGAAAATGTAAAGATTCCGGTCATTGCATCCGGTGGTGCGGGGAATTTAGAACATTTCCATGAAGCATTGACAGTTGGAAAAGCGGATGCAGCATTGGCAGCATCTTTATTCCATTATAAAGAACTTGAAATTAAAGAAGTGAAACAATATTTAAGAAACAAAGGCGTATCTGTACGTTTGTAGGAGGAAGTAATGGGAGCGATTCAGAATGACTGGCTGCAGCCATTGTCACCGGAATTTAAGAAGCCATATTATGCGAGTTTGTATAAGAAAATCAGAGAAGAATATAGTACAAGACAGATTTTTCCGCCTGCAGATGAAATTTTCACAGCGTTTGAGCTGACTCCATTGTCTGAAGTTAAAGTAGTAATTATCGGACAGGATCCTTATCATGGAGATGGACAGGCGCATGGTCTTTGCTTTTCAGTAAAGCCGGATATTGAAACTCCGCCATCACTGGTTAATATTTATAAGGAATTAAATTCTGATCTGGGATGTTATATTCCAAATCATGGATATTTGACAAAGTGGGCAAAGCAGGGCGTATTGCTTCTGAATACTGTTTTGACAGTTCGCGCACATCAGGCAAACTCTCACAGAGGAATCGGCTGGGAAGAGTTTACAGATGCGGCAATCCGTATTTTAAATGAGCAGGATCGACCAATTGTATATTTGCTTTGGGGTAAACCTGCGCAGATGAAGAAAAATATGCTGAATAATCCAAAGCATTTAATTCTGGAAGCGCCACATCCAAGTCCATTGTCTGCGTACAGAGGATTTTTCGGATGTCAGCATTTTAGCAAAACAAATGAATTTTTAAAAGAAAATGGCCTGGCACCAATTGACTGGCAGATTGAGAATATTTAAAAAGGCACCTCATACGAGGTGCCTTAAGTTTTATTTTATGTAGTTTCTAAATTCTTAAATGCTGTAGAAAGCATTAACTTGATTCTGTTTAACTGATTTACTTCACTTGCACCCGGGTCATAGTCAATGGCAACAATATTTGCCTTTGGATATGCTCCGCGAAGTGCTTTGATTACACCTTTTCCGACGATATGGTTTGGCAGACAGCCAAATGGCTGAGTACAAACAATATTTGGGGTACCAGATTCAATCAGCTCTAGCATTTCTCCGGTTAAGAACCAGCCTTCACCGGTCTGGTTACCCTGAGATACGAACTTGTCAGCCATATGAGCCATATGATCGATGTCGCCCTGCGGGATGAAATGTTTACTCTTTTCTAAAGCTTTTCTTGCAGGCTTACGAAGTGTTTCAATAAACCAGATACCAATGCGTCCAATCGTTCTGGTGGACTTTTTCTTTCCAAATTTGTCTACTTTATATTCCCCATTTTTGAAGGAGTAGAGCAGGAAGTCTAAAAGGTCAGGCATAACTGCTTCAGCACCTTCTGCTTCCAATAATTCTACCAGTTCATTGTTTGCGACCGGAGAGAATTTAACAAGAATTTCTCCAACGATACCAACTTTTGGTTTCTTTACATCTTTTCTTGGTAATTCGTCAAATTCCCTGATAATGTCTTCACACATCTGCTTGAATTTAAATGGGCTAGGGAAGCCTTTGGAACAAAATTCAATGCAACGGCGTTTCCATTTTTCATGGAGTGCATTTGCAGAACCAGGTATTGCTTCATAAGGTCTTGTAGCATAGAGAACACGCATAAAGATGTCTCCAAAGACTGCGCCGAAAATTGCACGTACTGCCAGTGGGAGGTCGATTTTAAATCCAGGGTTCTTTTCCAGACCACTTAAGTTGATGGAAATAACCGGAACTTCCGGATGCCCTGCCTTTTCAAGTGCACGTCTGATAAATGCAATATAGTTTGTTGCACGACAGCCGCCACCCGTCTGGGAGATTAATAACGCGGTTCTGGAAATATCATATTTTCCGGATAACAATGCATTCATCAGCTGTCCAACAACGATCAGAGATGGATAGCAGGCATCGTTATTTACATATTTTAAGCCCATATCCAGTGATTCTTTTTTCTTGTCCGGAAGAACTACAAAGTCATAGCCGGAAGCTCTGAATGCTGGTTCTATGATTTCGAAATGAATCGGACTCATATTTGGACAAAGAATCGTATAGTTCTTTTTCATTTCTTCTGTGAAAATAACACGTTCATAAGCAGAGGATTTGATTTCTCTGCAAATATTTTGCTTTTCACGTACTTTAATTGCAGCAATGAGAGAACGAATACGGATTCTTGCAGCACCAAGATTATTTACTTCATCAATTTTTAAACAGGTATAGATTTTGCCGGAATCTCCTAAAATATCATTTACCTGATCAGTTGTAACCGCATCGAGACCACAGCCAAAGGAGTTTAACTGAATTAAATCAAGGTCATCACGGGTCTTAACAAAATTTGCAGCAGCATAAAGTCTGGAATGATACATCCACTGGTCCATCACAAGAAGAGGGCGTTCTACTTCATGTAAATGGGACACGGAATCTTCAGTCAGTACTGCAATATTGTAAGAGTTGATTAACTCCGGAATACCGTGATTGATTTCTTCGTCCAGATGATATGGACGTCCTGCAAGAACGATACCGCGGATATGATTTTCTTCCATAAACTGCAGGGTTTCTTCACCTTTGCGGCGAATATCTTCACGTTCCTGTGCCATTTCAGCCCATGCTTCTTCGGCAGCAAGTGCTACCTGATCAGCAGAAAGGTTAAATTCTGAAGTTGCAAATTCTTCTACCAGTCTGTTTGAAATGATTTCCATGCTTTCAAAAGAAAGGAATGGATTCATAAATTTAATATCCGGGTTATTTAAGCCTTCTACATTATTCTTAATATTCTCTGAGTAAGAAGTAACGATTGGGCAATTATAATGGTTTCCTGCATCCGGAAATTCCTTACGTTCAAATGCGACACTTGGATAGAAGATGAATTTGACACCTTCACGGAGCAGCCATTCAATGTGACCGTGAGCAAGCTTTGCTGGATAACATTCAGATTCACTTGGAATGGATTCAATCCCCATTTCGTAAATTTTTCTTGTAGAAGCAGGAGAGAGTACTACACGGAATCCAAGTTTTGTAAAGAATGTGTGCCAGAACGGATAGTTTTCGTACATATTTAAAACACGAGGGATACCTACCGTACCTTTTGTTGCCTCTTCTTCAGACAAAGATTCATATCCGAAAAGTCGTTCACGTTTATATTCAAAAAGGTTCGGAACATGATTGGCATTTTTTTCTTTGCCAAGACCACGTTCGCATCGGTTACCGGATACGTAAGAGCGTCCGCCGGTAAATTTATTGATAGTCAGACGACAGTTGTTTGTACAACCGCGGCATTTTGTCATTTTTGTTGTAAATTGTAGGTTCAAGATTTCTTTCATGGATAACATGCGGGAGTCTTTTCTTTCATGGCGTTCTCTTGCAATGAGAGCAGCACCAAAAGCCCCCATAATACCTGCAATGTCAGGACGGATTGCTTCGCAGTTTGCAATCTTTTCAAAGCTTCGAAGAACCGCATCGTTGTAGAACGTACCACCCTGAACTACAATGTTTTCACCAAGTTCTGTTGCATCAGAAACCTTGATTACTTTAAACAGTGCATTTTTAATAACCGAATAAGCAAGACCTGCGGAAATATCTGCAACACTTGCCCCTTCTTTCTGAGCCTGTTTTACTTTGGAGTTCATAAATACCGTACAGCGGGTACCCAAATCAATCGGATGAGCTGCAAAAAGAGCTGCTTTTGCGAAATCCTGAACGGAGTAGTTTAAGGATTTTGCGAAGGTTTCGATAAAGGAACCGCATCCTGAAGAACAGGCTTCGTTAAGCTGTACATTGTCAATGGTGCGATCCTTGATGCGGATACATTTCATATCCTGACCGCCGATATCTAAGATACAGTCTACTTTTGGATTGAAGAAAGCAGCAGCATAGTAATGGGATACTGTTTCAACTTCGCCTTCATCCAGCTGTAATGCGGATTTGATTAAAGCTTCACCGTAACCAGTAGAGCAGGAATATGCGATTTTTGCCTTTTTAGGAAGGACTTCGTAGATTTCCTTCATAGCACGGATAGTCGTGTATAACGGGCTTCCGTTGTTATTATGATAGAAGGAATAGAGTAAAGATCCATCTTCTGCTACAAGTGCGACTTTCGTCGTTGTGGAACCTGCATCAATACCAAGGTAGCAGTTTCCTTCATAAGATGAAATATCGCGCGTATGTACCTTATGTTTTGCGTGACGCGCTGTAAAGTCTTCATATGATTTTTCTGTAGCAAAGAGTGGTTCCATACGATCAACTTCAAAATCAAGATGAATATGAGCTTCCAGTCGTTTTCTCATATGTGCTACCGATACAACAGCTTCACATTTGCTATTCATTGCAGAACCAGCAGCAGCAAACATATGAGAGTAATCTGGTGTGATCGCATGCTCATCATCCAAATTCAATGTTCTGATAAATGCCTGCTTTAATTCTGATAAGAAATGTAATGGTCCGCCAAGGAATGCAACATGTCCTCTAATTGGTTTTCCGCAGGCAAGACCGGAAATGGTCTGATTTACAACAGCCTGGAAAATGGAAGCAGCCAGGTCTTCTCTGGTTGCCCCTTCATTAATTAATGGCTGAATATCAGATTTTGCAAATACGCCGCAACGGGCAGCAATTGTATAAAGAGAGCGATAGTCTTTTGCAAGTGTATTTAAGCCAGATGCATCAGTCTGAAGCAGGGATGCCATCTGGTCGATAAAGGAACCTGTACCGCCGGCACAGATACCATTCATACGCTGTTCTACGTTACCGCCTTCAAAATAGATGATCTTAGCGTCTTCACCGCCAAGTTCTATGGCTACATCGGTTTTCGGTTCGTAGGTATTTAAGGCTGTCGCAACAGCGATAACCTCCTGTACGAAAGGAACTTCCAAATGATTAGCCAGTGTCAGACCGCCGGAACCTGTGATCACAGGATAAACACGAAGTGTGCCAAGAGCATTTTCAACCTTTACTAAAAGCTTTGCCAGTGTTTCCTGAATGTTTGCAAAGTGTCGCTGGTAGTCTGAGAATATAATGTCGTTATTGTCATTTAATACCGCAATTTTGACTGTGGTTGAACCGATGTCAATCCCCAGGCGATATATCATTTGTTCGTTCATAAAATTCTCCTTTGAATCAAGATGTAGTTTTAAAAACTACATACAAATATCCAATGATATTTTAGAACGATTATCTCAAAAAATCAAACTATTTTTTATAAAAGATTTATAAAAAAACAATGAAGCTTTTGGAATAACTGGACAAAAGCTAGGGAAAACCATATAATTAGCAGAGATTGAAACGTTTTAGAAAGGATCGTCTTATGAAGTTATTAAATAGACTTGAGAAAAAGTTTGGGAAATATGCGATAAAGAACTTAATGTATTACATTATCATGCTGTATGCACTAGGATTTGTAATTTTGCTGGTGAAGCCGGAGATATATATGAACTGGCTGTCGTTAAATGCTCCGGCGATTTTAAGCGGTCAGATTTGGAGAATTTTTACCTATATTATTTATCCGCCGACCGGCAGTTTGATTACGATTCTAATTTCCCTTTATTTTTATTATACCATTGGTACGTTGCTGGAAAGACAGTGGGGAACTTTCAGATTTAACTTGTATTTCTTTACAGGTGTTCTGCTTCATGCTGTTGCTGCCATTTTAATTTATCTTGTTTGGGGAATGGTGCTGGAAATGGGTACTTATTATCTGAATTTATCCATGTTCTTTGCATTTGCAGCAATGTTCCCGAATATGCAGGTACTGTTTATGTGGCTGATTCCAATTAAGATGAAATGGCTCGCATGGATTGACGGCATTTACTTTGCAGTGACAATCGTAGCAGGGTTTATGTCTGAACATTTGTCAGTTGATATGATTTACAGATTGTATAGTTTTGGTATTATTGCAAATAAGGCGTATGCCGTCATGGCGCTTGTTTCGTTATTAAACTTCCTGATTTATGCTTCTACATTTAGAAGTGTACAGAGAATGAATCCAAAGGAAGTTTACAGACGTAAATCCTATGAACATAAAGTGGCGCAGGCACAGCCGCCAAAAAAAGCACCGAGACATAAATGTGTTATCTGTGGAAGAACAGAAAAAGATGATCCGAATTTAGAATTTAGATATTGCTCTAAATGTGAAGGCAATTACGAATACTGTCAGGATCATTTATTTACTCATGAGCATGTGAAAAAATCATAAAGATATTAGAGAAGCACCAGTTAGACTGGTGCTTTTTCTATGCATATTATGTACAATGAAGTTAAAAAAGGTAAATATTATCCAAGTTCTTGGAAAGAAAATCCTATAGAAGAAATTTAAGATGTACTATAATTTAAGAAAAAAGGGAAATAAAATAAACTTTATGAATAGAGAGTTTTTAGAAAAGATTTTATGGGGTTCGAAAGACAGACCATATTCGTTAAGAAAACAGCTTTCCAGGCTGATTACTTTTTGCTGTGTCACAGTTGTGTGCATTCAGTCGGTGGTAATGGTTACGATGCTGATCAGCCAGTATGTTCAGCAGGAACGATCTGATACGTTGTATATTTTGGAAAGCGACAATACAAAAATGGATACGACAATCCAGTATCTGGAAGAGATGGCATTGTCGATTCAGCATAATACTGGGCTTCGGGGATTTTTCCGCGCAGGTGTTTATCATGAAGAAACCGCTGAAGAGCAGTTGAAAACTGCAGGAAATCTGTTTTCCGAAAGAAACCAATTGGATTCCTCGGAACCGTTTGTGGAAAAAATATATCTTTTTAATGATTCCGGTAAATCAATCCATCATCTGTATTATCCAACAACTATGAAACAGATTACAGAGGATCAGGAGAAATATGCACATATTTATCAGGAATTTTTAACTGGACAGGAGGAGTTTTACTATAACGTGGAAGAAGAACATGTGAACCTTTGTATGTGGCTTTATGATGCTGATATGAAGCCATTGGGAGCATGTATTTTTGCATTGAATAAATCAGGAATTGAACATAACTACGATAACTTGAGTAAAATGAAGAATCATCAATGGAGCATCTATAAGGATGATCAATTGATCATGGGACAGGATAATTTCAGCTTGAACAGACCGTTCTCTATGCTGGAACATACCATGAAAACCGGTTTTGGTCTGAGTTTGTATGCTGGGGTTTCCAGCGGTGTGATTTATCAGTCTCTAGGTACGACGGTATCGACGGTTGTTTTGATTTCTGTTGCATTGATTTTATTGCTTTCATTTTTGGGACATGCTCTGGCTGTTTATTATGTAAAACCTTTGGAGACTGTTGCGGAAAAGATCAAACTGGTAGGAAAGGGAAATTTCGATACAAAATTATCTGAATACAGAGTGGAAGAACTGCAGAATATCAGTGATACATTCAACGAAATGACAGACTACATTGACAGACTTGTAAAAGAGGTGTATGAAACACAGCTGATTGCCAAACAATCGCAGATTCAGTATTTACAAGCTCAGATGAATCCACATTTCCTTTTTAATATTTTATCGATGATAGAAATGCGTGCTGCATTTAATAAGGATCACGAAGTGCAGCAGATGCTTTATAAACTGTCTAAACTCTATCAGGGAAAAATATTCCGAAAGAATGAACATTTTATTTATCTGGAAGAAGAAATGGAAATTGTAGATTTCTATTTGTCATTACAAAATGGCAGATTTGGCGAAAAAATCACATATGCAATTTCTTATGAAGGAAATAAAGAAGAGTACAATAAATGTATGGTTCCAAGACTGAGTATCGAACCGATTGTTGAAAATGCAGTTTGTCATGGTCTGGAGCCAAAAGATGAAAATGGACATATTCAGATTTTGGTTTCAATGAAAGAAGATACATTGAGAATCAGTATTGAAGATAACGGAGTTGGCTTTGATCCGAATCTGTTAAAAGAAAGTAAGGAAGACAGAACTCATAGTCACGTTGGATTATGGAATACCAATAAGATGATTCATAATCTCTGTGGTGATGAGTATGGACTGGAGATTGAAAGTAAAATTGGAGAAGGTACGAAAGTAAGTGTAGTACTTCCGATTAAATGTGAGGGGAATTATGTGGAAAGTAATGATTGCCGACGACGAGATGTATATGCTCGAGGCAATGGAGAAATTGATTAACTGGGAAAAAATGGACTGCCAGTTAGTGTTTAAAGCACAAAATGGTCAGGAACTGATCCGTCAGCTGAAGATAGAAGTGCCTGATATTGTAATTACAGACATAAAAATGCCGTTGGTAAACGGAATCGAAGTGGCCCAGTATATTTATGAACATATGCTGCCTACAAAGGTAATCATATTATCAGCGTATGCAGATTTTGAGTATGCACAGGAAGCGATTGCTTATGATGTGTGCGGTTATATTATCAAAACTTCTGCCATTGAAATGCTGCCTGAAATGATACAAAAGGCAATTGGTAAAATGTCAAAACCTTTGGATGATGAAAAAGAGGAAGAAGGATGCTCAGAAGATATTTTAGGAAAACTCCAAAAATATGTGAATGCGCATTATACAGAAAAATTGACGTTAGCACAGATTGCCCAGGATATTCATGCAAATGGCAGTTATTTGAGCAGACTGTACAAGATGAAGACGGGACAAAATCTTTTTGATGCTATTAATAAAATGAGAATTGAAAAAGCAAAAGAATTGATGCTGTCCGGGTATAAGATTTACGAAGCAGCACAGATGGTAGGATTTGATGATGTATCCTATTTCTCAAGGGTATTTAAAAAGTATGAAGGATGTTCACCAAGAGAATATGAAAAAAAATAATGAAAATAAAGTTATAAAAACCATACAAAAGAGCATTTGTTTGGGTTTGCTGCTAGTCTTTAGCATTTGTCTGCTTGCCGGCTGTCGGAATCATCAAAATGAGCCTGTAGAGATTACCATGATTCACGGATGGGGCAGCAGTGAAGCAGATCATGAAGCGATGCGACAAATCTACATGGATTTTGAAAAAGAGCATCCGGAAATTCGTCTGAATATGATTTCCATGCCTGCAGCTACAGATGTAGTAAGTAAAATGGGAGATCTTCTGACAGTTGGTCAGATTCCGGATATTGTGTTTACTGCCGGTGACGGAAGAGAATCTATTTACAGCTTTATGGTAGAAAAAGGTTATGCGGTGAATTTGATTCCTTATATTGAGGAAGATGAGGAATTTAAGAGAAATATTTCGCCGTCAATCTTAAATTACTGGATGACAGAGGATGGAGCCTTATATACTGTGTCTGACGTACTTTTAATGGGTGGATACTGGTACAATCAGGAGCTTTTTTCATTGGCCGGAATTACAGAACCGCCAAAAACATGGGAAGACTGGGAACTTGTTTGTGAAAAGCTGGTGGAATTATCAAAACATCGTTTTCCAAAAGCAGATCCTCTGATTATGGATACAGATCATATTGTATATTTGACAAATGCAATCTTGTGTAAAGAAAATGAGACCGCTTTAGAACATATTGGGAAAAATATGATCAATGTTCAGTCACCAAGTTTTCAGACAACCTTAGAACAGATTAAAAAGATTTCTGAGTATTCGGCTGTTGTAAATACCTACAGCTTCCGAGACGCTTTGGATAGTTTTAATGAAGGGGAGACGGCGATTTATATTAATGGTGTCTGGGCAAATTCTCTGATTGATCCAAATCTGGATGTAGCATATGCAGCATTTCCTTCCAAAGATGGAGAAGGTGTTTCTATGATTTCTTCCTGTGTTGGATATATTTTAGGAAATACCGGTGACGAAAAGCGCATGAATGCAAGTGTTGAATTTTTAAAATATATGCTAAGTGAACCTGTAGCAGAGCGTATTTTAAAAGAGACAGGTCAGATTCCCTCAAATCCAAATGTTGAAATTACGAAAGAAAGCGGCAGTGAGCGTTTGTATCAGGCAGTTTCTTGTGTGAAAGAAGCAGGAACAGTGACAGAGGTGCCTGCAAACCTTTGGAGTTTGGGGCTGGAAGACACCTATGGAGAAAATGTCATTTTGTATTTGAAAGATAAACTGACGCTGGAAGAGTTGCAGAAGGAATTATCGGAATATTAAATAATTTACCTGGTAAAAATAATCCAAAATAACAAGTCAATATATTGGGGAAATATGGAGAGAGAGTCCATTCCTTAAAAATGCCTCCCATGAGAGAATTTATGAGTAAATAAATTTTTTCATAGGGAGGTTTTTACATGAAAAAGAAATTATTAAGCGCACTTTTATGTGTAGCAATGGTAGCCTCTTTAGTAGTTGGATGCGGCGGCAAAGAAGAAGCAGCTGAAGCTCCAGCAACAGAAGAAGCAGCTACAGAAGAAGTTGCTGAAGAAGCAACTGGTGAACAAGAAGTTTTAGAATTTTATCATGCTTACTATCATGAAGTAGATGCATGGCCAGTAGCAGCTGTTATGCGTGATATTTATCAGGCATTCGCAGATGCACATGCAGATGGTCCTGTAAAATTCGAAGCTATTCCGGTAGAAGATGTATTACAGCTTGCAACAAATGAAGTAGCAGGCGGTACTTTCCCAGATATGGTTGACTTTGCAGGTAACGAAGTTCCTTTAGCAGCAATCGCTCAGGAAATGGTTTACGATATGAAAGGCTATATCGATTCTGAAGGTCTTGAAAGCAAAGTTGGTATCAACTACACAATGAACATGAAAGATGGAAAATTATACACAGTTCATGATCAGTTAACAACATTAGGTCTCTGGTACAATGCAGACGCTTATGCAGCAGCAGGCGCAGCAACTCCAGATACATGGACAAGCTATGAAGATATGGCAGCAGCTATGAAAGCTTTAGCAAGCGGTGACGTTTATGCTTACAGTGCAGGACAGGGTTCTATCCGTTTATTCAACGCATACATGGGATTATTAAATGCTGAATATGCCGGAAGCGCTTTAACACCAGAAATCATTGAATCTGAAGAATTTGCAAAAGCATTTACAACAGTAGCAGCTATGGACCAGGCAAACGGTTCTGCAAATGCATCTGATAACGTAGGTAACTTCTCTGGCGATTTCAATGCAGGTAAATGTGCTACATTCTTAAACGGTGTTTGGGGTGCAGGCGGATTTGGCGATGCTGCATTTGATGTACAGCCAGGCGTATATCCAGGAAATGTTTCTCTTTCTGCTCCAGGCGGCGGATTAACAATCTCCAGCGGATTATCAGAAGCTCAGACAGCTCTTGCATTAGAATTTGTAAAATACATGACAAGTGATGAAGTTCAGGAAAGAATTTTCTTAGAAGTAAATGCAAACCCATGTAATACAGATATCGACTTAAATGCACTTGCTGAAAGCAGTGATAACGAAACAGTTAAACTTTTAGCAAAAGCTTGCTCTATGGCAAACGAAGCTGACACAATCGTTAACACAACAAACTATGTATGGGGTGCTGACGTTCAGACAGCAATCATTAATAAATTAATTGAATGCTCTGTTGAAGGTACAGACATCGATGCAAAATTAGCTGAATTACAGGCTGAATTAATTGCATTAATCGGTTAATTTTATAAAAAGGGCCTGTTTCTTTAGGGAAACAGGTCTTAATTTTTGAGAGGGATAGAAAATGAAAAAAGATTTAGGCAAAAAACTCTTTATTTTAGCGTTTTTGATTCCATCCTGTGCATGTTTCCTTATTTTTTACGCATATCCGATCGTACAGATTATGGTGACATCTTTCTGTAAATGGGATTATACAAATCTCAATAATCCGGTATTTTATGCCGGAGAGGAATTGCTGACAAACTATAAATACATATTTACCCAGTATCCGTACTTTTGGGAAGCACTTCGCAATTCCCTTCTTTGGGCATTGGTTGGTGTATGTATTCAGGTTCCATTGACTCTTATCATTGCGATTGTATTATCCAAGGGACAAAAGGGATCAAAAGCAGCAAGAAATATTTATATTATTCCAAGTGTTATTTCCAGTGCAGCAATGGGTCTTATTTTCCTGCAGTTATATAATGCAAGATATGGCCCTATTCAGCAGATCATTCAGATTTTTAAACCGGAATTTACAGACAGCATTCTGTTGGTAGAAGGCGCAAACTTCTGGGCAATCGTATTTGCCTATGTATTTTTCTGTGGTACAACAGCAATCATGCTTTTGGGACAGATTCACAGTATTGCTCCGGAATTATATGAAGCAGCAAAAATTGATGGTGCAACAGGTTGGAAACGTGAATTATATGTCACAATTCCAATGGTAAAACCGACTTTAAAGACAGTTACAACCTTGGCGGCAACTTCCGGTTTCTTACTGTACAACGAAGTATATTTCTTAACAAACGGTGCGGCCGGAACAAAATCAATCAGTTATATCATCAGAGAACTTGCAATTACAAGTACTAGAACCCAGTATGCGAGAGCAAATACCATTGGTGCGGTACAGATTCTCATTGGTTTGATTTTAGTAGGACTTATCAATGTTGCATTTAGAGAATGGAACTTAAAAAAGAATCGTGGAGGTGAGGCATAATGGCAGGAAAAAAAGCAAAAGCAACGAATCCTTTGGCGGTTCGCGGCAGTGAAGCTGTATTTGGATATGTTGTGATGGCGATTATGTGTCTCATCGCATTATATCCGCTTGTATGGGTAGTTATTTCATCATTTAAAGCAGACCTTTTAGCAAATCCCGGATTTACACTTCCGGATGAAATCTGTCTGGATGGTTATATCCGTGTATTTACCAAATTAGGCATTGGAAAATATTTTGTGAACAGTGCAATCTGCGCGACCATCGGAACAATCCTTAGTATTGGAATGTTATCCATGTCAGCTTATGTTATTGCAAGATACAATTTCAAAGGAAGAGGAATCATTACCGCATGTTTTATGGCGACAATGTTTGTTCCTGCTTCGGCACTTACATTCCCTGTATACAATCTCGTAAAAAATATGGGAATGTTTGATACAAGAGCAGGTCTGATCTTCGTATATGCATGTAGCGGTATTGCAGTTAGTTTCATGGTTATCAGAAACTATTTTGCAACCATTCCACACGATCTGGAAGAGGCGGCACGAATTGATGGCTGCAGTTATTTGCAGGTATTTACAAAAATCATGCTTCCAATTGCAAGACCGGGTATTTTTACAGCGGCAGTTTTGGCATGGCTTCAGTTATGGAATGAATTCTACTGGGCATCTTTACTTGTAGTGGACAGAGGAAAAATGACAGTTCCAGCGATTTTATCACAGTTTACAACAAGCTTTTCGACAGATTACAATGGTCTCTTATCAGCAATCGTTGTAATTATCATTCCACCGGTATTATTGTTCTGCTTCTCAAGTAAATACTTCATTGAAGCATTATCCGGCGGTGCAGTCAAAGGCTAGAGAAGAGGGATACTATGAAACAAGTAACAGCGATTTTAATTGGCGCAGGGAACCGTGGGGCCGAAAGCTATGCCACCTATGCGATTCAGTACCCAAATGAACTGAAATTTGTTGGAGTTGCAGATCCAAGAGAAGAACGAAGAGAAGCTTTTCGTAAAACCCATGGTATTGAAGAAAAACATGCAGTAGCAAGCTGGGAAAACATTTTTGAGTTTCCGAAATTTGCGGATTTTGTACTGATCTGTACACAGGATCATATGCATATGGAACCGCTTCAGAAGGCGATGGAACTTGGCTATGACATATTGGTAGAAAAACCGATCAGTCCGGTAAAAGAAGAACTGGTTCAATTAAGAGAACAGACAGCAGAGTACCCTGGAATGATCAGTGTTTGCCATGTGCTTCGATATTCCCCATTCTTTAGAAAGATTAAAGAGATCCTGGATGCAGGAACCATTGGAGAATTGATCAATATTCAGCATATGGAAAGTATTGGATTCTGGCATATGGCACATAGCTTTGTGCGTGGAAACTGGAGAAATACAGCGGAAAGTTCGCCGATTATTCTGGCAAAAACATGCCATGACTTTGATATTTTATTATGGCTGACAGGAAAAAAATGTTTGAGTGTATCAAGTTTTGGAAGTACAAAACTTTTCAAAGCAGAAAATGCACCGGATGGTGCGCCAAAACGATGCACAGACGGATGTCCGCATCGCAGTGAATGTCCATTTTATGCTCCAAAATTCTATTTAGAACATCCAAGAGCCATTGTGGACGGTTATCGAAAAGTTGTGACTATGGACCCATCAACAGAAGGTCTTATGGAAGCCTTGAAAACAGGACCATATGGAAGATGTGTTTATGCATGTGATAACGATGTGGCAGATCATCAGATTGTAAATATGCAGATGGAGGATGAACTGACAATCAGTTTTACCGTAAGTGCATTTACAAATGAATGTGAACGAACAATCACATTACAGGGAAGCAAAGGCGAAATCTTTGGACGTATGGAAGAGGATGAAATCATCGTAACAGATTTTGTAACGGGAAATCGTACATTCCATAAATTGAATACACCAAAGGTCGGTCATAGCGGAAGTGATGCGGCTATGATGAAAGAACTGGTATCCTTAATTTCTCAGGGACGCCAGAGAGAAAATATCAGCAACGCTACGCAGGCAATTGACAGTCATTTGATTGCATTTGCAGCGGAAGAAAGTCGATTACAGGGCGGTGCTGTCGTAACATTGTAACAGAGGAGAGATTGTATAGAATGAATCAGGAAATAAAAAACAGAACAAAATGGTTTACTCATGATCGATTTGGAATGTTTATTCACTGGGGACTGTATGCGATTCCTGCACGTGGGGAATGGGTGATGTCCCATGAAGAAATTCCATTGGATGAATATAGAAAGTATTTTAATTTATTTGATCCGGTGGACTGCGACCCGAAACAGTGGGTAAAAGCGGCAAAAAATGCAGGGATGAAATATGTGGTGCTGACTGCAAAGCATCATGATGGTTTTTGTTTATTTGATTCTGCCTACACAGACTATAAGATTACAAATACAAAGGCAGGCAGAGACATTGTGAAGGAATTTGTGGATGCATGCCACGAGGAAGATATAAAAGCAGGTCTGTATTTTTCAATCATTGACTGGTCTCATCCGGATTTTCCAAAGTATGGAGACCGTCAGCATCCGCAGAGAAATGATGTGACTTACAAAGATGAGCAGATTGATTTCGACCGTTATCTGGAGTTTATGCATAATCAGGTAAGAGAAATTGTGTCGAATTATGGAAAAATAGATCTTTTATGGTTTGATTTCTCTTATGATGATATGTGCGGCGAAAAATGGAGAGCCACAGATTTGGTAAATATGGTTCGAAAATATCAGCCGGATGTCATTATGGATAATCGTCTGGAAGGAAATGGGGATAATCACGGAAGTCTTATTACAGGAAATCCGACCGTATTTAGCGGTGATTTTGTCAGTCCGGAACAGATTTTACCACCAGAAGGTGTAGTGGATCATATGGGAAATCCGGTTCCATGGGAGCTTTGCTGTACCATGAACAATCACTGGGGATATTGTAACTTTGATCATTTATTTAAACCGGCATCTATGCTCATCCGCAAACTGGTAGAATGTGTCAGCAAGGGCGGAAACATGATTGTAAATGTCGGTCCTGATGCAAGAGGAAACATTCCGAAGGAAAGTCTTGCGATTTTAGAAGAAATCGGTGAATGGATGAAGTTAAACAGTGACAGTATCTATGGATGCGGAAAGTCAGAGCTTCCAAAACCTGAATGGGGCAGATATACACAGAAAGATGATGTGATTTATGCCCATGTCTATGAAACTCCTTTGGGAGCACTTCCGTTGACAGGTGTTGGACCAAAAGAACTGGATAAAGTGTATTATCTGGCAAATGGCAGCGAAATGAAGCGTGGAGAAGCATGGAATACTGCTCTCTACACAGATGTTTCTTTCGTATCATTTGGAGATGATCCTGTGTTTACTTATCCACTTCCGGATGAGAGAGATACAGTCTTAAAAATAATTAGAAGATAATATCAACAATTCGATTCCACCCCTATGGAAATCGGGCGCTGCGGATGCGGCGCCCGATTGTTTTGTTTTAGATTAGCATTTTACTGCAGTATCAAATTCAGGGTTCATAATATAGAAGTTCTTGCTATCCAGTTTATCCTGAACGATTCTTAAGGCTTCACCAAATCTCTGGAAGTGAACGATTTCACGTTCTCGAAGGAAACGGATAGGGTCACAGATTTCAGGATCATGAATGGTTCTAAGAATATTGTCGTAAGTTGTGCGGGCTTTCTGCTCAGCGGCAAGGTCTTCTGTTAAGTCAGTGATTGGATCACCTTTGGACTGGAAGAAGGTAGAAGTAAACGGAATACCGCCTGCTGCCTGTGGCCACAATGCAAGGGTATGGTCCACATAGTATTTATCAAAGCCGGATGCCTGAATTTCTTCCATGGAGAGATCTTTTGTCAGCTGATAAATAATCGCTGAAATAATCTCCATGTGAGCCAATTCTTCCGTTCCAATATCCGTTAAGATTCCGGCAACTTCACGGTAAGGAATCGTGTATCTCTGAGATAAATAACGCATAGAAGCAGCCAGCTCACCATCTGGACCTCCAAATTGAGAAATAATAATCTGTGCAGCCTTTGCGTTTGGCTGAGAAATTTTTACAGGGTATTGCAATCTTTTTTCATAATTCCACATATCTTAACATTCAACTCCTTCCCATGGCCATGGTTCATTTACCCAGCTCCACGGAGTTTTGTCACAGACTGCATAGTCAATGGCAAGTGGAGCATAATATTTAGCATATTCTTTTACTGCTTCTACACGAAGCTCACGATGCTTTTGGAAATAAGCAAGAGCTTCTGTGTCAAATGGATGAGTGTCTAAAAAAAGATTTGCTTCATTCATTGCGAAGCTGTATTGATTGATTTTGTCCATTAATTCTTTTCTGGAAGGTTTCTGACTGGATGGAACTGTAGCAGTTGTTACACGGTTTACATTATTCATATTCTGGTTTGATACTGTGCGATAGTTGGTCTGGCAGGAAGACTGGCGATTATCCATCATTTACATACACCTCGCTTTCCACAGAATGGTTTATCAAGTTCAGGAAAAATAGTTCCGGCACAAAGTGCTTTTGATAGATCATAAGTCTGGCCAAAACGCTGCCAAGGAACATATGCCATTGCAATCGGGAATTGTCCTAAAGCATCCATAGAATAATAACTTCCACGATTGGAATTTGGACGTTTGCATTCATTCATATCGTAATTCTCCTTTCAATTTCTCTTTATTAGTGTATGAAAAGAATCGAAAATCGACACAGCCAAATATTGCAACGTTTCAGGCAATGAGGTAAAATAAGACCATTGATATGAAATGGAAAGAAATGACATGAAAAAACATGCATATTTGATTATGGCTCATACACAGCCGGAGCTTTTAAAAATGCTTTTAAAAAAGCTGGATGATGAGCGAAATGATATTTATCTTCATATAGACAGTAAAGCAAAGGATTATCCTTTGGATGAAGTTGCAGCTGTGCCTCAAAGGGCAAAATGCGTCTTTACGGAACGAACAGATGTAAAATGGGGCAGTTATTCACAAATAAATTGTGAAATGGTTCTATTAAAGGAAGCAATTAAATGCGAGCATGCCTATTATCATCTGCTTTCAGGAATGGATCTGCCAATCAAGTCCCAGAATGAAATCCATGCATTTTTTGAAAAATATGATGGATTGGAATTTGTAGACGAGGATTTACCTGAAATTAGTGAAGCTGCATTGTCACGTGTGAAATATAGCCATAAATTTTTTGGAAAAGCAGGTAGTGCAAAGGATATTCTCGGAGCACTTTCCGCAAAAGGTCAGAAACTTCTGGGTGTTGATAAAACGAAAAAATATGGTGATATCATTTTCCAGAAAGGTAGAAACTGGTTTAGCATTACTCACGGACTTGCAAAACTGGTGGTTGAAAAAGAAAGCTGGATTCAGGAAGTCTTTGGACAGTCAGTGTGCGGTGATGAACTGTTTTTACAGACAGTAGCAAGAAACAGTGAGTTTGCAGATAAGATCTGTAATCCGAATACTATGCCAACTGTGCCGGACACCAGACATATTGACTGGGCGAGAGGAAGTAATAATAATCCTTATATTTTCAAAGAGTCAGATTATGAGGAATTAATGAATTCATCAGCACTTTTTGCAAGAAAATTTGATTTGAATATTGATAAAAAGATTGTGGAGAAACTATGAATTATCAGATGCTAATGGACACAGCGATCAGAGTGGGTGAGATTATGCTTAGCCACGGTGCAGAAGCACATCGTGTGGAAGATACGGTATATCGAATTTTAAAAACGGCAAATTTGCAGACCACAGAGGTTTTTGTCATTATGACAGGGCTGTTTGCCACACTTTCTGATCCGACAATGGAAACGATTACGATTACAAAACGTGTAAGAAGTAAAGGAAACAATTTAAAACAGATTTGCTATGCCAACGAAATATCCAGAAAATACTGTGGCGGAGAAATCACATTGGAGCAGGCGCATGAAATGGCGATGAAAGGATATAAGTGGGAATATACGCATCTGACAGCAATTTTAGGAAATATTTTGGTTATTACTACATTTCCGTTGCTGGTAGGCGGTACTTTGATAGATTGTGGAGTTGCTTTCCTTGCAAGTTTAATTGTTGGAGGAAGTATTTATTTTGCGGATAAATCTCATTTACATCCGTTCTTGCGTGATTTAGCGGTGTCTTTTCTGGCAGCAGTATCCTATGTGGTTTTTGATCGTATTTTTCCTTTTACGATACGTCAGGATGCGATTATTATCGCCTGTATCATGCCGCTTGTTCCGGGAGTAGCGATTACAAATGCAATCAGAGATACATTAAACGGAGATTATGTGTCAGGTGCAGCAAGAGCGGTAGAAGCGTTTATTAAAGCACTGGCAATTGCCCTTGGTGTTGGTCTTGCACTAATGATGTCGGGAGGTGTTCACGTATGATTTTACAATTGCTTTCTGTATTTATTGGTGTAGTAGGATTTGGAATTATTTTGGAAGTACCAAAAAAATATCTGGCATACAGTGGGATTGCAGGAACCGTGGGCTGGGCAGCTTTCCTTTTGGGACAGCAGCTTCTGCCGGTTGGCAGTGTGTTTTTTAGTTCCTTTTGTATTGCATTGCTTTCTCAGATTTTTGCCAGAATGCTTAGATGTCCGGTGACTGTATTTTTGATTCCCGGAATTTATCCATCTGTGCCTGGAGCCGGAATCTATCGCACGGTTTATTATCTGATCATCGGTTCCAAGTCTATGGCGAGTTATTATCTGGTGGAAACTTTAACTACAGCGGGAATGATTGCTTTAGGTATTTATATTGTAGATATTTTGTGGAAACTGAAAAAAGCACGTTGACAGGTGTTTAACACTTTACTATAATAAAGGAATCTATTTTGAGGAGACAATACTATGAAAAAAACATTTGTAACAAAAGACCAGGTGGAGGCAATTGCGGCACAATACCCAACACCGTTCCATTTATATGATGAAAAAGGAATTCGTGAAAATGTAAAAGCATTAAAAGATGCATTTGCATGGAACGAAGGATTTAGAGAATATTTTGCAGTCAAAGCAACACCAAATCCATATTTGATCAAAATTTTAAATGAATATGGCTGCGGATGTGACTGTTCCTCTATGACAGAATTAATGCTCTCAGAAGCAATTGGTGTGACAGGAGAGAAAATTATGTTTTCTTCCAATGATACACCGGTAGAAGAGTTTGCTTATGCAAACAAATTGGGCGCGATCATTAACTTAGATGATATTACTCATATTGATGTATTAGAAGAAACATTAGGATACATTCCTGAAACAATCAGCTGCCGTTTTAATCCGGGCGGAATTTTCAAGATCAGCAA
Source organism: Lachnospiraceae bacterium (assembly GCA_045128635.1). Classification (GTDB taxonomy): domain Bacteria; phylum Bacillota; class Clostridia; order Lachnospirales; family Lachnospiraceae; genus HGM12587. Next base: position 30,219 of record JBGVRS010000165.1, on the reverse strand, counting down.
CGATATCATGGACAATCCTGGGGATTCCAAATATGGTATGACAACAGAGCAGATTTTTGAAGCATTCAAAATCTTAAAAAGCAAAGGTGCAAAGAATTTTGGTATTCATGCATTCCTTGCAAGTAACACAGTGACAAACGAATATTATCCAATGCTTGCGAAGATCCTTTTTGAACTGGCTGTACAGTTAGAACAGGAAACAGGCGCTGATATCAAGTTTATCAACTTATCAGGCGGTATCGGTATTCCATACAGACCGGAACAGGAAGCAAATGATATCAAAGTGATTGGTGAAGGTGTTCGTCAGGCATATGAAGAAGTTTTAACACCAGCCGGTATGGGTGATGTTGCTATTTATACAGAACTTGGACGTTACATGATGGGACCATACGGATGTCTGGTTACCAAGGCAATTCATGAAAAACATACTCACAAAGAATACATTGGTGTAGATGCATGTGCAGTAAACTTAATGCGTCCTGCAATGTATGGTGCATACCATCATATTACTGTGCTTGGAAAAGAAAATGAGCCTTGCGACCATATGTATGACGTAACAGGTTCGCTTTGTGAAAACAATGATAAATTTGCCATCGACAGAATGCTGCCAAGAATTGATAAAGGCGATTATCTTGTAATCCATGATACAGGTGCTCACGGATTTGCCATGGGTTATAACTATAATGGTAAATTAAAATCTGCGGAAATTCTTTTGAAAGAAGATGGCAGTGTACAGTTAATCAGACGTGCAGAGACAGCGAAAGATTATTTTGCAACGTTTGACTGTTTTGAAGAATTAAAAAGTTTATTAAGATAAGCAATGAAATCTCCTTGAAAAATCAAGGGGATTTTTTGTTAAAATAATCAAAAAGTGAAACAAAATTTCAAAGTAATTTGGAAATATTGATTAAAAAAAGTGTGATGTTATAATGAAGTCAGGAGATGGGAACAGTGACAAAAGGAATGTTATCACAATTAGAAGAATACCGAAAAGATGCAAGTGCAGCAGAAAAAAAGCTGATTGATTTGCTTTTGAGAAATCCGGATCAATTGATTGGAAAGAGCATACATCAGCTGTCAGAAATGGTTTACGCATCGCCGGCGACAATTATCAGATTATGCAAAAAACTTGGCTGCAGTGGTTATCGTGAGTTTCAGCAGAATCTCGTTTATGAGATGGCATTGTTGGAGAGCACGAGAAGTATTTTTTCGAAAAAGGGAATTACATTTTCTTCTACAAAAGATATTATTCAGAATGTCACGCAAAAAAATGTGGACACTCTTGAATTGTCAAAGAAACTTGTGGATGAAACGGTGATCGAGGCATGTGTAAATGCGATTGAAGAGAGTCGAATGATACATTTTTTTGGAATCGGAGCATCCCTATTGGTAGCAAAAGATTTCTATTTGAAAATGCTTAGAGTAGAAAAATTATGCAGTTATGCAGATGACTGGCATTTACAGATGCTAGCGGCAAAATCAATGGGGACTCAGGATCTAGCAATTATCTTTAGCTATTCCGGGATGACAGAAGAGATGATCGCTTGTGCTGAAGTTGTGAAAGATAACGGGGCAAAAGTAATTGTAATTACTAGTGCAAATGATTCAAAACTTGCAAAACAAGCAGATTATGTTCTCTTTGTTGCAGCGACGGAGTCACTGATAAGAAGCGGAGCCATGTCTTCAAGAATCTCTCAGCTAAATATGGTAGATATTTTGTACAGCACATATATCAGCAAGCATTATGAGCGCTGTATGAAAATTTTGCCCAAAACTTATGTTGAGGGTAGCAAAGAAAAAAGTGTCATGAACTTATTGACTGTTCATAATAGAGATGGTCAGACGTAAGAGAAAGGAGACTTATGGATTATCGTAAAATCGCAGAAGAAATATTAGAGTTACTTGGCGGAAAAAGTAATGTTAGAGGGCTTGGAAACTGTTATACACGTGTTCGAGCAGAAGTAAAAGATATAAGAAAATGTAAAATTGAAGAATTGAAAAAGGTAGAAGGAGCTTTAGGTGTTGTTGCAGAAGGCACACAGGTTCAGATTGTTGTCGGACCTAGTAAGAGTGCAAAAATTGTGGCAGAATTATCTGAAATGACAGATATTCAGTCTGTAGAATATGATGAAGCTGAAGTTCTGAAAGCTGAAAACAAAGCAAAAAATAATACACCTGGTAAACGCTTTATGAAGAAAATTGCAAATGTTTTCATTCCAATCATTCCAGCGTTTATCGGATGTGGTTTGATGGTTGCAATTTATGAAGCAAGCTATGTATTCTTCCCAGGATTTGAATTGACAGGTTTTGGTAAGATTTTATCAGCAATTGCATATTCTGTATTTAATATTTTATCAATTATTGCTGGTTATAATGCAATGAAAGAATTCGGTGGTACACCAATTTTAGGTGCTGTATTAGCATCGATTTTGACAAACGGTGCAATTACCGGAGTAAATATGTTGGGTATTGAGTTCCTTGCGGGACGCGGTGGCGTATTCTCTGTGCTTATCGTAGCAATTTTAGCAGCTCATCTTGAAAAACGCTTAAGAAAGATTGTACCTGAAATTTTAGATACATTTGTGACTCCATTGCTGGTAATATTTATTATGACCTTCTTAGGTTTGATTGTATTCCAGCCAGTTGGAGGCTTTATTTCTGACGTTATTGGAAACTTTGTAAACTATATTATTACAAATGTTCCAGCGCTTGCGGGTCTTGCAACTTTAGTATATTTACCATTGGTATTGAGTGGTATGCACCATGGACTGATTGCAGTTAATGCGGCATTAATTGCTGAATTTGGTGTTACATATCTTTTGCCTGTTACTTGTATGGCAGGTGCAGGTCAGGTTGGAGCAGCGCTTTATGTATTTTTAAAGACTAAGAATCCACGTTTAAAGAAAACATGTAAGAACGCTCTTCCAGTTGGTATGCTTGGTATTGGTGAACCTCTGATGTGGGGGGTTACAGTTCCTCTTGGAAAACCATTTTTAGCATCTTGTCTTGGTGGTGCTGTAGGTGGTAGTGCAGTTGCATTGATGAAAGTTGCAGCATTAATTCCTGAACTTTCAGGCCTTCAGTTATCATTGATTACAAATGCACCATTGAAATATCTTCTTGGTATTTTGATTTCATATGTGGCAGGTTTCCTGTTCTGTATGTTATTAGGATTCGAGGATCCAGAAGATTAATTAGTTATTAGGGAAATTATATGGAAATCATTTGTTTTAACCAGAAATATGAAGATGCGGTTGTTTCATTATGGAACCAGACATTGGTTCATGATCAAATCAGTATAGAAAAATTCAGAAAACAGATTCTGTTTGATGAAAACTTTCAGTCAGAATTATGTTTGCTTGCCTTAGAGGACGGAGAGCCGGCAGGGTTCATTTTGGGTGTGAAAAGAAAAATTCCATATTTAGAACGAGGACTCGAACCTGAACGTGGATGGATCAGCGTGATGTTTGTTGCTGAAAAATATCAACGAAGAGGGATTGGAACTGCTTTGGTAAATATGGTAGAAAAAAGGTTAAAGTGTGCTGGAGCTAAGAACGTAACACTTGCAGCTTATTCTCCAAACTATTTCTTTCCAGGGGTCGACGTGAAAGGATATGCAAATGCGGTTACATTTTTCGAAAAGCTCGATTATAAGGATGTTGAAGTGTCTTTTTCCATGGAAAAGGATTTGCACAATTTTTACATTACTCCTGAGTGGGAGGCAAAAAAATGTGTTGCAGAACAAGCAGGTTTTGAATTTAGAAGCTTTGAATGGAAGGATTCATTGGAACTTTTAGAATTCCTGAAACAAAGCTTTGGAGGTGGATGGAAACGCAATGCACTTCTTGCGATGCAGGCAGGAACGGCAGTGGATGTCATTACAATTGCTCTTTATCAGGGAAAGATTGTAGGATTTGCGATGAGGCAGATTGATGGAAACCCAATGCGTTTTGGACCAATTGGTGTGAATGAAACAGTTAGAAATGCTGGAATTGGTGGTATTCTGTTTGAAATAAAACAACAGGAGATGTGTAGTAAGGGAATCTATCATTTGTTCTTTTTGAGTACAGATATTCCGGGTAGACGCTTTTATGAACGTCATGGAGTGAAAGTTTTTAGGGAATATCGAAAATACATCAAAGAATTAACTTGACAGACTTTTAACTCTCCCCTCTTTTTTATAAGAAATATAGTGAAATGTTCCGAGGTAAAGGTTATCTCGGAATATTTTGCTTAAATTTTATAATTAACAGAAATATGGTAGGATGGAAATGATATGGTAGATTTAACAAAGATGGCAACCGAGAATCGCAATATGAGTACGATGAATCTGGATATAATGAGCCCATTGGAAATTGTAACTGCAATGAATGTAGAGGATCGAAAAGTACCAATTGCAATAGAGAATACATTACCTCAAATTGCCAAAGTAGTCGAGATTGTGGAAGAAGCCTTTCAGAAGAGTGCAAGATTGTTTTATATGGGTGCTGGCACAAGTGGAAGACTTGGTGTATTAGATGCATCAGAATGTCCTCCGACTTATGGAGTACCTGATACGATGGTCGTAGGGATGATTGCAGGAGGTGATCGTGCGCTGCGTTATCCGATCGAAGGAGCGGAGGATAACAAAATCCTTGGAAAAGAAGATTTAGAAAAATATGATCTTACGAAGGACGATGTGGTCATTGGAATTGCTGCTTCGGGAAGAACTCCGTATGTGATTGGAGGATTAGAGTATGCAAAGAAACTTGGATGCCATACTGCAGCGATTTCATGTAATAAAGGAAGTGAAATAGGTCAGGTTGCAGAAATTGCAATTGAGGCAGAAGTAGGGCCAGAAGTTTTAACAGGATCCACAAGGTTGAAAGCTGGAACTGCACAAAAATTGATTTTAAATATGATTACAACGGCATCTATGGTTAGAATCGGGAAGGCATATCAGAATCTGATGATTGATGTGGTGCAAAGTAATGAAAAACTATGCAGACGTGCTGAAAATATTGTAATGGAAGCTACAGGTGTAGAAAGAATGGAAGCACGACAGTGCATTGATAAAGCAGAAGGCAGTGTTAAATTGGCTGTCATCATGATTCTTGCAGAATGTGACGTTTGGAAAGCGAGAGAGCTTTTAGAAAAAAGTAAAGGACACGTGCGTGAGGCGATAAAGGGGCTAAAGTAAATGTTTAAAATAAACAGAAAAAAGAAGAACGAAACTGGAGTAGAAATTATCCATGCCCCGGTAAAAGGGAATGTAGTTGAGAGTATAAAAATCAATGATCCGGTATTTGGACAGGAAATGCTGGGGAAAGGTATGGCAATCATTCCGACAGAAGGAAGGGTGTATGCTCCGGCTAATGGAAAAATTGAAATGATGATTAGCTCCATGCATGCAATCAGTATGATATCAGATGGTGATGTGGAAATTTTGCTACATATCGGAATTGATACTGTGAAGCTTGGGGGGAAATATTTCAAAGCACATACGAAAATAGGAAAGAAAGTCAAACAGGGAGATTTGCTGATGGAAGTTGATCTTGAGGCAATCAAAGAGGCTGGATATGATACAATTATACCAGTGATTATTTGTAATTCGAATAACTATGCAAAAATAGAATGTGTTGAAGAAAAAGAAGTCATAGTTGGTGAATGGATTATGAAATTAAAAAAATAAAAGACTTGCAAAACTGACCGGGATGTGATAACATAAATCCCGGTCAGTGATTGACGAAAAGAATATTTGCAGGAGTGGCGGAATGGCAGACGCATCAGACTCAAAATCTGACGTGGGCGACCACGTGTGGGTTCAAGTCCCATCTCCTGCATAAAAAATAATGACTCAGACGAAAAACGTCTGGGTCATTATTTTTTATGCCGAGGAATCCCGTAAATCCAGGGGTCAAGGGACTCTTTTGGATATATAAATTTATAAAAAGTTTATATGTAACTATGTTTACAAATTGACATAATCATGTATAATATAATTAAGAAATGAAAATTTCTTCATCACTTGATGAGTCCTGTGACTGTTCCGACAGGACGGTAAAATAAAATTGACAGAGCGTTGAGAGGTGTGACGGTTCTGACACCTCGGTAAAATAAAATGTGACCGAAGTGATGTGGTTTCAACGAGAGGGATTTATCCCTCTCGTTTTACGTGAGGGGAAAATGTCTATACAAGTTAATGAATTTGATTACCAAGTGCTACATTTGAGTAGATTGTTTTATTCTGATTATCCAAATCCACCATATAAAGAAATGTTGATGAAAGACAAACGCGCATATAATTGTTTGTTGATTCAATCTTGTTATGGATATTTTATTTGTATACCTTATAGGAGTCAAATATCTCATAAATATGCATTTATGTTCAAAAAATCTATAAGGTCACGTACACATAAGTCTGGATTAGATTATACTAAGATTGTGATTATACAAAACAAAGATTATTTAGACGATTCTCAAGCGTTAGTAGACAAAGATGAATATAATGAAACGAGAACAAATATTAACAGAATACAGCAAGAAGCACAAGAATTTGTAGATGATTATATTACATATATGAAAGGGAACGAGAAAATTAGTAAAGAAGAATTCAAAAGACGTTATCAATTCTCAACATTAAAATATTTTCATAAAGAACTTGGAATTCGGAAAACTGATATTGGTATTAATACATAAGTTAATATATCCTCAAGAGACCGTATTTCAACTGGTGACAAATTGTCACCAGTTGAAATACGGTCTCTTGATTCTTGGCATATTCCATGCGATAATAATCCCAAATTCATTAACATAATTTTTTAAGGTAATAAAATGATGACTCATTTCTTTAGAAGATACAAAAATATTTTATTGATAACACTTATTTTGTTAAGTTGTTCCTGTACAAACGAGGATGAAGTTGCTTCTATATCGGAAATAGAGCAGGTGATGGAACCTTCGATAGAAGAACAATCAACTGAGTCGACTGTGGAGGAAGATTTCATAGAACCGGAAGTTGACCTTCTCATGGTTGGTGACATTCTTCTGCACGACAACGTTCAAAACAGCGGAAAACTGCCAGATGGAACCTATAATTATGACCATCTTTTTGAAAATGTAGTCGAGGATATTCAGGCAGCAGACATAGCTATCGCCAATCAGGAAGTGATTTTAGGCGGTACAGAGCTGGGATTGAGTGGTTATCCGGCATTTAATGGTCCATTTGAAGCGGGGGACGCTTTGGTAAATGCAGGTTTTGATGTGATTTTGCATGCCACAAATCATACTTTGGATCGTGGGAAGAAAGCTTTGTTAAATTGTTTGGACTTTTGGGAGACAAATCATCCAGAAGTAGCGGTTTTAGGGGCATTTGATTCTCAGGAAGATTATGATAATTCAATTTATGTATATGAAGAAGATGGATTGAAAATTGCGATTCTAAATTATACTTACGGAACCAATGGAATTCCATCACCGTCGGATATGCCCTATGCTGTTGCAAGACTGGAAGAAGAAAAAGTGATTTCTGATTTGCAGAAGGCAGAAGGTTTAGCGGATTTTACCGTTGTATGTCCACATTGGGGAACTGAGTATCAGCACAAACAATCGGCGGAGCAGGAAAAATGGGCGAATTTATTTATGGAATATGGAGCGGACCTTGTCATAGGCACACATCCGCATTATATTCAGCCGGTGGAAATGCTGACAGGAGAAAATGACGAAGAAATGCTTGTGTATTATTCTCTTGGTAATTTTATTAATTCAACCAATGAGAGTGGGCGAGGAACCGCTGATCGTATGGTTGGTGCCATGGCACAAGTTACAATTGCAAAAAATGAAGCCGGAAAAGCTTATATCAAAGAATATGGTGTGGAACCTTTGGTAACACAGCTTTTATATGGTACTCAGGAGATTACAACTTATAAATTAGCTGATTATACAGAAGAACTGGCTTCGAAAAATGAGATATTGAAAAAGGACAGTGTATTCGATCTTACATTTTGTAAGGAACTGTGTAAAGATGTATTTGGTGATTTATATTAAGAAAGGATGACTTGATATGCCGGAAGAATTTTATAAAGAGGCACTAAAACGCGGACAGAAAGAAAAAAGACATTTAATCAGTCAGGGACATTATCCATATTTGCCGGTTATGGATGAGATGATGTCGAAAGAGCGTTTGAATACCGGTACAAAACTTGGAATAATGCAGATTCCTGCAGAATTTATCGTAGGAACAAAGACAGAAGGACGAACAAATGCATTTGCTGCGAATTTTATGCCACTTTTGGAGGAGTCTTCTGAGTTTGCATATAAATGGAAAAGTCTGTGCAGGGCACATTTGGAAGAAGGGATTCGTGAGCCAATCAAGGTTTATGAATATATGAACCGCTTTTATGTGGAAGAGGGAAATAAAAGAGTCAGTGTATTGAAATTCTTTGGTGCAGTGACCATTCCTGCGCAGGTGACAAGAATTTTACCTCCAAAAGGTGATGCACCGGAATTAAAATTATATTATGAATTTTTGGACTTCTATAAATGCACCAAAATCAATTATATTGAGTTTTCCCATGAGGGAAGCTATGTGAAACTTCAAAAACTTCTTGGAAAAGCAGCTGATGAAGAATGGACAGAAGAGGAAACAGGAAGATTTCGGGCAAATTATTTTTATTTTCGTCAAATGTTTGAATCACTTGGCGGAAAAGAGCTTCATTGCACCATTGGAGATGCATTTTTAAGTTATATAAATATATATGGCTATATTTCTTTTAAGGAAAAAAGCGGTATTGAGATTAAACAGGAAATTCAGAAAATATGGGAAGAACTGGAACTTTTGCAGGAGAAAGAAGCAATTGACTTAAAACTTTATCCGGAAGAAGGACGAAAATTGAGTTTTCTGGAAAAGATGTTTGCAGATGAGCTTGAAACACTTCAAGTTGCATTTATTCATGATAAAACTCCGGAGCAATCCGGCTGGACTTATGGACATGAGCTTGGACGTCAGCATGTGGAGAAAGTGTTTGAAGGAAAAATTGAAACGAAAGCTTATGAACATGCTATGGGAGCGCCGGAAGAGGTTATTGAACATGCCATAAAAGAGGGAAACCAAGTTATTTTTACGACCTCTCCAAAGCTTTTTAATGCCAGTTTGTCTGCCGCGGTGAAACATCCGGATAAATTGATTTTAAATTGTTCTTTAAATAAATCCCATCGCTATATTCGAACCTATTATGCAAGAATGTATGAGGCAAAATTTATCATTGGCGCTATTGCGGGCACTTTAACAGAGAATGATAAGGTTGGATATCTTTGTGATTACCCAATTTATGGACAGATTGCAGGAATTAATGCATTTGCATTAGGTGTTCAGATGGTAAATCCACGTGCCAAGGTTTATCTGGAATGGTCCTGTGTAGATGGCGTGCACAATGCACTTTGCCGTTTGAGGGAAAGGGGAATCAGTCTGATTTCTTCTCATGATCTGGATAAGACCAGTGGGGATGATAGAAGACCAATTGGGTTATTTAAGTTTGATGAGAACGGTCAGACGAACATTGCCATGCCGGTTTGGCACTGGGGTGTTTATTACGAAAAACTGATTCAAAGTATTTTAAACAGAACCATGCAAATGCAGTATGAAACCAGCAATAAAGCGTTAAATTATTATTGGGGAATGTCTGCAGGTGTTGTAGAACTGATTTATTCTAAAAATCTTCCGGAAGGCGTGAAAAAACTTGCAAAACTTCTGGAAACTACCATTTGCAGCGGCGTATATAATCCATTCTGTGGTCCGTTTGAAATTCAGTCGGGGGATATTCTTGATAAAGAAGGTCAGGGAGTAACACTGGAAAACATTATTACCATGAACTGGCTTTCCGCAAATATTGAAGGAACGATTCCGGAATATGAGCAGTTAAGTGACGAAGGAAAAGAGACAGTGGAAAGTGCAGGAGCGCCGACACCATTGTCTGAGGAGAGAATTGATGAAAATACTGGCGATTGCTGATGAAGAAGCGAAATACTTTTATGATTTCTATGTGCCGGGAAGACTGGATGAGTTTGACCTGATTTTGGCATGCGGAGATCTGAAAAAGAGATATTTGGAGTTTATTGCCACTATGGCACATTGTCCGGTGCTGTATGTCAGGGGAAATCATGATGACAGGCTCATAGATGACCCGCCGGGAGGATGCATCTGCATTGAGAATCAGATTTATGAATATCGAGGTGTGCGTATTTTGGGGCTTGGAGGTTCTTACAGATACCGGGAAGGTGCCAATATGTATACGGAAAAACAGATGAAGAACCGTATTCACAGAGTCAGTTTTCAGCTTTGGAAGAAAAAGGGATTTGATATTCTTCTGACCCATGCGCCAGCATATGGTGTGAATGATTTGGATAGTATCTCACATCGTGGATTTGAATGCTTTTTAGATTTGCTGCATAGATATCAGCCAAAATATTTTATTCACGGGCATGTTCATCAGAGTTATGATCATAAGATTCCTAAAGTTTCTTCTTATGGAGAAACGACAGTAATCAATGCATATGAATATTCAAAGATTGATTTTTAAGCACAGCTGTTATAAACTTAAAGGATATAAATCCTTTTTTGACAGGAGGATAAAGCTATGGAAAAACAGCTGTATGGAATTGATCTTCATATTCATACTACAAGTTCAGATGGTACAAGAACTTTGGATGAGACAATTCAGGATGCGTTAAATGCAAAACTTGCGTCTATCGCGATCACTGATCATAATCAGTTTGCGTTAAAAGAACCCGTTAATTTTCAGGGGATGGAAATTATTCCGGGGGCTGAGTTTTCTACGGCTTATTATACAGAAAAAGGAAGACTTTTAGAGGTTCATATTGTTGGATTGTTTTTTGAAGGTGTTCCAAAAGATTTATGGCATATTTTTAAGGAGATTCCTGTTCAGAGAAAGCATTACGTTGACGCAATTATTGCAAATCTTGAAACACTTGGGATTCGGATTTTCTATGAAGAACTGACAAATGCATTTCCGGATTCTAACCAGATTGGAAGGCGTCATATTGCAGAACTATTGGTGAAAAAGAATCATGCGGAAACCATTACAGATGCATTTGACCGTTTGATTGGGAATCGTTCTCCATACTGGGTAGATTCTTCAAAATATATGAAATATATGCCGCTGGATGAATGTGTGCGTAAGATTTGTGATAATCAGGGAATTCCGATTCTTGCACATCCTTATCACTATCATCTGGAAGATGAAGAGATTGTAAAACTTGTAAAAGATTTTAAGAAATCTGCTGGAAATGATCCGGCGGGTATTGAAGTATATTATTCAAAATATGGGGAAGAGCGTCGGGAAGAACTTTTAAAGATTGCAAAAGAATTTGACCTTTACCCTAGTGCGGCCGGTGACAGGCATGCGATGAAAGATCGATTTGAGCAGGGAGATGAGTTGCTTTTAGAAGCGATGAAAGAAGCCTGCAAGGCAAGGAAGAGTACCAAATGATACAATTACCTGTTTTAAGAAAACGAAATGAAAAATTAACATGTAAAGAAGCAGCGTCCATGGTAATTCCTTATATCGAGGGACAGGTGTGCGACCGTGATCTGCGCAAATTTGTCAGACACATTAAAGAATGTAAGGACTGCAGGGAAGAACTTGAGACATACTATATTGTGTACAAAGGTTTGATGCAGCTGGATGAGCGAGAGGAACTTCCGATGAACATTATAGAGGCATTGAATGAGGATTTGCAAGCAACGGATCAGCATTTGAAAAATATGTCTCTTTTTTACGTACTAAGTGAAATTGTAAAATGGCTGGTAAATATTTCGTGTACCTTGCTGATGATTGATATCATAATGGAATGGATAATGGGAGTATTAAGATGAGTGAAAAAATTGTTCTCATTGATGGACATAGTATTATTAATCGTGCATTCTATGGTGTGCCGGATCTGACCAACAAAGATGGACTGCATACCAATGGGATTTTTGGGTTTGTAAATATATTATTTAAAATTCTGGAAGAGGAAAAACCGGATTATCTGACGGTGGCATTTGATGTCCATCATCCAACCTTCCGCCACGAAATGTTTAAAGAATATAAGGGTACCAGAAAAGGAATGCCGCAGGAGCTTCATGAACAGGTTCCGGTGTTAAAGGAACTTTTAACAGCGATGGGGATTCAGGTGATGGAGCTGCCGGGTTATGAGGCAGATGACCTTTTGGGAACTGTGGCAAGCAAAAGTGAAGCAAAAGGGATGGATGTACTGGTTGTTTCCGGTGACCGTGACCTGCTGCAGATTGTAACAGATCATATTCGTGTATGCATTCCAAAGACAAAGCGCGGAACCACAGAATACGAAATGTATTACACAAAGGATGTGCAGGAAAAATATGGGTTACTTCCGAAGCAGATTATTGAATTAAAGGCTTTGATGGGGGATTCCTCAGATAATATTCCTGGTGTTCCGGGGATTGGAGAAAAAACTGCCACAGCAATTTTACAGCAGTTTGAAAATGTGGAAAATGCTCATGCCCATTTGGAAGAAATCAAGCCAAAACGCGCAAAGGAAAATTTAGAAGCCCATTATGATATGGCGCTTATGAGCAAAAAGCTTGCAACCATTGAAACTGATGCTCCATATGAATATGACTGGGAAAGTGCACGTACAGGCAATGTGTTTACAAAAGAAGCATATGAGCTTTGCCAGAAACTGGAATTAAAGAAGCTGATGGCAAAATTTGATTTATCAGAGATGCCGCAGGAAGAAAGTGTGAAAACAGTAACGGTTTCTGATTTTGCAGAAGCAGAAGATATTTTTGCAAAGGCAGAAAACGCAGATATAACAGCAGCTGCATTGAAAATGGAAGATAGAGATATAAATGCAGTTGATATTGTATTGGACGGCAATCTTTATGAAATCATCTGTGAAGGCTTTATGACAGAAGCTTATCTTAAAGATAAAGCAGAAAGATTATTGGCAAATGGAAAATGCGTCGTTGTATCCGGATTAAAAGAGATGTTAAAAGTTCTTCATGTAGAAGAATGTACAGGACTTTATGATTTGGATATCGCAAATTATCTGATTAATCCGGTAGTTTCTGTAAAACCGGGTGAAATTGATGTTTTATCTGTATGGAATGAGTTTTCAGATGCTAAGAAACGCTTAGAAGAGCTTGGTATGTGGGAACTATACACAGATATGGAGATGCCATTGGTATTTACATTGGCCGGTATGGAAATGGCTGGTGTGAAGATGAATGCAGAGGCTTTGATGGAATATGGCAATGCATTGGCAGTGAAAATTGCAGAATTGGAAGAACGAATCTACGAACAGGCTGGAGAGAAGTTTAATATCAACTCTCCAAAACAGCTGGGTGTGATTCTTTTTGAAAAAATGCAGCTTCCGGGAAGTAAAAAGACAAAAACAGGTTATTCCACAAGCGCAGATGTATTAGAAAAGCTTGCGCCGGAACAGCCGATTATCAGAGATATATTAGAATATCGTACATTGGCAAAATTAAAATCTACTTATGCGGACGGATTATTAACCTGTCTTGACGAAGATGGAAGAGTCAGAAGTACCTTCCAGCAGACGGTAACTGCTACAGGCAGACTTAGCAGTACAGAGCCAAACCTGCAGAATATCCCAATTCGTATGGAGCTTGGACGTCTGATTCGTAAGGTATTTGTACCGCAGGATGGATATGTGTTTGTAGATGCGGACTATTCACAGATTGAACTTCGACTACTTGCCCATATGTCAGGTGATGAAGTGCTCATTAATGCTTACAATGAAGCACAGGATATTCACAGACTGACGGCATCTCAGGTGTTCAATGTACCTTTTGAAGAGGTAACGGATTTACAGAGAAGAAATGCAAAAGCAGTCAACTTTGGAATTGTTTATGGCATCAGCTCTTATGGGCTGAGTGAAGACTTAAGTATTAGTCCAAAGGAAGCAAAGAAATATATAGACCATTATTTTGAAACTTATCCAAAGATTAAAGAATTTTTGGATGGAACCGTTGCAAAGGCAAAAGAAGAAGGCTGTGTTCGAACTCTTTATAACAGAAGAAGACCGGTGCCGGAGCTTTCATCTTCGAACTTTATGCAGAGAGCCTTTGGGGAGCGAATTGCGATGAATTCTCCGCTTCAGGGAACTGCGGCAGATATTATGAAGATTGCAATGATTCGTGTAGACAGAAGACTTCGCAGTATGAAATCCAGAATCCTGCTTCAGGTGCATGACGAACTTTTGATTGAAACTGCACCGGATGAATTAGAAGCGGTAAAACAGATTTTACAGGAAGAAATGACTGGAGCAGCAGAGCTTTCCGTAAATCTGGAAATAGATGTTCATGATGGAGAAAACTGGTACGAGGCAAAATAGCCAAAAAGAGGTAAGCAAATGAAGGTTATTGGAATTACAGGCGGCGTAGGTGCCGGAAAAAGTGAAATTTTAAAATATTTAAAGGAAAAGTATGGTGCGATTGTGGTTGAAGCTGACAAAGTAGGACACCTCCTTATGGAACCGGGCGGTGCATGTTATTACAGCATCGTTGAAAAGTTTGGCAGCAGTATTTTAAATGGAGACCAGACAATCAATCGTGGAAAGCTTGGAAAAATCGTTTTTGCAGACGAAGGACTTCTTGCAGAATTAAATAAAATCATTCATCCAAGAGTAAAGAGTCATATTGTGTCTGAAATCGCGAAGGAAAGAGCATATCACAGAACAAAATATTTTGTAGTGGAAGCAGCGCTTTTAATCGAAGATCATTATGATGTTATTTGTGATGAAATGTGGTATATTCACACTGATGCGTCTGTTCGTGCAGAACGTTTGAAAGAAACAAGGGGATATGATGATGAAAAAATTACATCTATTTGTGCAAATCAGAAATCTCCTGAAGAATTTAGAAGTGCATGTCAGGTTGTGATTGACAACAGTGGTGATCTGACTGGCACACAGAAGCAAATTGATGAACAGTTAGGAAGATAATATGAATTTATGCAGCATCGCCAGCGGAAGCAGCGGAAACTGTATTTATACAGGAACGCAAAAATGCGGAATTTTGATTGATGCGGGTATTAGTGCCAAGCGAATTGAGCAAGGACTCGCATCAATTGACAGAGATATTAAAGAAATTAAGGGGATTTTTGTATCCCATGAGCATTCGGATCATATTAAAGGGATTGGAGTGCTGGCAAGAAAACATCATATTCCCATCTATGGAACAAGGGGAACCATTGAAGCAATCAAACATACTTCCTGCCTTGGAGCCATTGATGAGGAATTGTATCATGTGATTCGCGCAGAGGAAGAAGTACAGATTGATGATTTGGTAGTAAAACCATTTAAAATCTCTCATGATGCGGCAGAGCCGGTGGCTTACCGCATGGAATGTGGCTCAAAATCTGCGGCAATCGCAACGGACCTTGGATTTTATAATCAGGAGATTGTAGACAAATTGCAGAATCTTGATGTATTATTATTGGAATCCAATCACGATACCCATATGCTGCAGGTTGGGGGATATCCATATCCTTTAAAACAGCGTATTTTAAGTGACAGGGGACATTTGTCCAATGAATCTGCCGGAAAATTATTATGCCACTTACTGCATGATGATTTGAAAGCAGTATTTTTAGGGCATTTAAGCAAGGAAAACAACTATGAAGAGCTTGCTTATGAAACAGTAAAACTGGAAATTGCATTTGGCAGTGAAAAATATAAGCCAGATGATTTTCTGATTGAAGTAGCAAAAAGAGACTCTGTCTCAAGAATGATGGAGTTTTAATGATACTTTTAGAAAAAAGGAGAAAAGGATTATGAAAAAAGCGATTATTACAGTAGTAGGTAAAGATACCGTAGGAATCATTGCAAAAGTGTGTGTGTATCTGGCAGAAAACAATGTAAATATTCTGGACATTAGCCAGACAATCGTTGATGGATATTTTAACATGATGATGGTAGTTGATGTTACAAATGTAGCATTTGATCAGATTTGCGACGGAATTGCCAAAGTAGGCGAAGAAGTCGGTGTGATGATCCACTGCCAGAGAGAAGATATTTTCGATAAAATGCACAGAATTTAAGGTGAGACTATGATTAATTTATTTGAAGTAAATGAAACCAATAAGATGATCGAACAGGAAAATCTCGATGTGCGTACCATTACTATGGGTATCAGCCTTTTAGACTGTATCGATTCTGATATTGAGAAAGTAAATAAAAATATTTATAACAAAATTAAAAAATATGCTGCAAATCTTGTGGAGACTGGAGAGCAGATTTCCAAAGAATTTGGAATTCCGGTTGTAAATAAACGTATTTCTGTAACACCGATCGCATTGGTTGGCGGTGCAGCATGTAAGACCATTGATGATTATGTTTCGATTGCGAAAACATTAGATAAAGTAGCAACAGAAGTTGGTGTAAACTTTATCGGTGGATTCTCAGCTCTGGTGAGCAAGGGAATGACTCCAAGTGAAGAGCTTTTGATTCGTTCTATTCCAAAAGCACTGGCGAGTACAGGACGTGTATGCAGCTCTGTAAATGTTGGATCAACAAAGACTGGTATCAATATGGATGCAGTTCGTCTCATTGGTGAAATTATTAAGGAAACAGCAGAACTGACAAAAGAAGACGATTCTTTAGGCTGTGCGAAATTTGTTGTATTTTGTAATGCTCCGGATGACAACCCGTTTATGGCTGGTGCGTTCCATGGTGTAACAGAAGCGGATGCAATTATTAATGTAGGGGTTAGCGGACCGGGCGTAGTGCGTACAGCACTCTCTAAAGTACGTGGCGAAAGCTTTGAAGTCCTTTGCGAAACCATTAAGAAAACTGCGTTTAAAGTAACTCGTGTAGGTCAGCTGGTTGCTCAGGAAGCAAGTAAACGTCTTGGTGTACCATTTGGTATTGTTGACTTATCATTGGCTCCAACTCCAGCTATTGGTGACAGTGTGGCAGATGTTCTTTGTGAAATCGGTTTGGAATATGTAGGTGCTCCGGGTACAACAGCAGCACTGGCGCTGCTTAATGATCAGGTGAAAAAGGGTGGTGTTATGGCATCTTCTTATGTTGGTGGACTCAGCGGTGCATTTATTCCTGTCAGTGAAGATCAGGGTATGATCGATGCAGTTCAGGCAGGTGCATTAACAATTGAAAAACTGGAAGCAATGACATGTGTATGTTCCGTAGGTCTTGATATGATTGCAATTCCTGGAGATACAAAGGCAACAACAATTTCAGGTATTATTGCTGATGAAATGGCGATTGGTATGATCAATCAGAAAACAACAGCGGTTCGTGTGATTCCGGTTGTTGGAAAAGGTGTTGGGGAAATCGTAGAATTTGGCGGACTTTTAGGATATGCACCGATTATGCCGGTAAATCAGTTCTCATGCGATGCATTTGTAAACAGAAAGGGTAGAATTCCTGCTCCGATTCATAGCTTCAAAAACTAAGGCCACGGAGTGGCCGCTACTTCCCGAACTACTAATGTTCGGGAAGTTTCTCATTTTATACGACCAGCATTTTTCTTTGATATTCATTCTGATATGGTGTATGATATTTCTGACTTGCACACATCTGGTAAATCTGATCTGCGCAGATATCGATTTCACAAAGTACCGGTGCGGCAGAAAGATTTGTAATCAGCGGAATTTCCGGAATATCTGAAAATTCTCTTAATAATCCGGCAGCTTCTTTTCGAAATCCCAGTACACGAATATAATCTACGCAGCCACGTTTGGTGACTGCCTGAACATCTTCTGTTTTGATGTCCAGTAAGATATGCAGCAGTGCGCGATTGATGGCAGTTCTGGTAATGTTTTTTGTCTTTAAAAGATCAGCAAAAGAAGAGAAACTTTCAAATTCGTTCAAATGTTTATAAATTCGATTGGATAATTCCCTTGTAACACCAAAATATTCTGTTAAATGAGAACGATTTTCAGTAATCAGCCTGTAACGAAGAAGCATAGATAAGTCATCCTCAGATAAAGGTGTTTGATAAAGATGCTCTTTTAATAAATCATAAGCTGATGGTGCTAACTGAGAAGCTAAAATCTGATGCTGTTCTTCTGATTCCGTACCAAACAGTTTGCGAATCCCTGTGGAAGAGGCAAATCCATTATCGGTAGTTTCAGAATGATAATCCTGTCCATGGCGCTTTAATGTATGTGGAATGATATTGCTTTTTGTTTTTAATAAAGCCTTACAGTATTCAACTCCTAAAATGTTATTTGGCTCTTCTAAGATATCTGCAAGTTCCGGATGAGAAACTTTTACTGCGTAGGCTCTGGCAGCCGGATAGGAGAGCCCTTCTTTTAATGCTTCTTGCAGCGGAAGTTTCATTTCCTCCGGTTCTTCTAAAAGAAGTCT
Organism: Lachnospiraceae bacterium; assembly: GCA_045128635.1. Taxonomy (GTDB): domain Bacteria; phylum Bacillota; class Clostridia; order Lachnospirales; family Lachnospiraceae; genus HGM12587. The sequence continues at coordinate 11,844 of JBGVRS010000165.1, read as the reverse complement.
TGCTGTTTCCAAAAACTTATCAGCCTGTCCATATTCACTTCCAAAACTTAAATGGGTGACACAGCCAAGTGTATTTGCTAAAGATACTCCTCCTAAAGCGAAATATTCTGCACTGGCAGTGGCATACATGGTTGGAAGCTCCAGTACCAGATCAACACCGGAGTTTAATGCAGCTTCTGCACGCGTGTATTTGTCTATGATTGCAGGTGTGCCCCTCTGTACGAAATTACCGCTCATGATTGCAATGATAAAATCAGCGTTAGTTTCTTTTCGTGCAGTTTCAATATGGTATAAATGTCCCTTATGTAAGGGATTGTATTCGGAAATAATTGCTGTAATATTCATAAAATTCCTCCATGAATTATCTTAGCATGTTTTCGGATGCAAGACTATATTTTTTGTTTTTTTTATGATATAGTATCAAAGAATGTGAGGATAAAATAATGGGTAAATCTTTGTTTATAGCGGAAAAACCGAGCGTTGCTCAGGAGTTCGCAAAAGCATTGAAAATAAATACAAAAAAGCATGATGGATATTTGGAGGGAGATACAGCAGTTGTCACCTGGTGCGTTGGGCATCTTGTAACCATGAGTTATCCGGAAAAATATGATGCAAAATATAAAAAATGGAGTTTGGAAACATTGCCGTTTTTACCGGATGAATTTCTTTACGAAGTGATTCCGAATGTGGCAAAGCAGTTTCAGATTGTATCCAATCTTTTGAACAGACAGGATGTTGATACCATCTATGTCTGTACGGACTCCGGGCGCGAGGGGGAATATATTTACCGTCTCGTAGAACAGATGGCAAATGTACAGGGGAAACAGCGAAAACGTGTCTGGATTGATTCTCAGACAGAGGAAGAAATTAATCGTGGAATCCGTGAAGCAAAGGATTTGTCAGAATATGATAATCTTTCCAATGCAGCCTATCTTCGTGCAAAAGAAGATTATTTGATGGGAATTAATTTTTCTCGTCTGTTGTCCCTGAAATATGGAAATGCAGTGGCGAATTATTTGAATGAGCGCTATGTGGTGATTTCTGTGGGGCGTGTAATGACTTGTGTCCTTGGGATGATCGTGCGCAGGGAACGTGAAATTCGAAATTTCGTAAAAACACCTTTTTATCGCGTAATCGGTAAGTTTGGGCTTCAAGGAAGAAGCTTTGATGGTGAATGGAAAGCAGTAGAAGGTACACCTTATTTCCAGTCTCCATTATTATATAAAGAAAATGGATTTTTAAATCGTGAGGATGCCGAAAAGCTGCGTGCATCTTTTGAACCGCTTCCAAAAGAGGCGGAGGTTTTGAAAGCAGAAAAGAAAAAAGAATTAAAGCATGCACCGCTTCTTTACAATCTGGCAGAGCTTCAGAATGAATGCTCTAAAATGTTTAAGATCAGTCCGGATGAAACACTTCGTATCGTACAGGAACTGTATGAAAAGAAGCTGGTTACCTATCCTCGAACAGATGCCAGAGTCTTATCGACTGCTGTTTCAAAAGAAATTTATAAAAATATCAGTGGGTTGAGAAATTATCCTCATGTGTCAGAACTTGCGCAGGAAGTTCTGGAAATGGGAAGCTATAAAAAAATCGCATCAACAAAATATGTGAATGATAAACAGATTACAGATCACTATGCAATCATTCCGACAGGACAGGGATTTGGCGCATTGAAAAGTGTATCTGCAACGGCAGAAAAAGTATATGAAACCATTGTCCGAAGATTTTTGAGCATATTTTATCCGCCGGCAGAATATCAAAAAGTAGGATTAAATATTCAGGCAGATAAAGAGCAGTTCTTTGCAAACTTTAAGATTCTTGTGAATGAGGGATATCTGAAAGTGGTTCCGAATTCATTTGATAAAAAGAAGAATGAAGAAGATGAAATGAAATGTGATGCGGAATTTATGGAAGTGTTAAAAGGCCTTCGCAAGGGCAGTAAATTGTCTTTGGATAGTACGGAGATCAAAGAAGGAGAAACTTCGCCGCCTAAACGCTATAATTCTGGTTCCATGATTCTTGCGATGGAAAATGCAGGACAGCTGATTGAAGATGAAGAACTGCGTGCACAGATTAAAGGCAGTGGGATTGGTACCAGTGCGACCCGTGCGGAAATTCTGAAAAAGCTTGTAAATAACAAATATATTGCATTGAATAAAAAGACCCAGATCTTAACGCCGACACTGTTAGGTGAAATGATTTATGATGTGGTAAATGCATCTATTTCGTCTCTGCTAAGGGCAGATTTGACTGCAAGCTGGGAAAAGGGACTGACTGGTGTAGCGGAAGGGACAATTACCAATGAGGAATATATGGAAAAACTGGAAGGGTTTATTAATCGCTGCACAGCCAGAGTACTGCAGGCGAACAACCAGAATTCCTTAAAGCCGCATTTTGACATTGCAGCGCAGTATTATAAAAAATAATAAAATTTTTGGTTAAATATAGGAGGAAGAAAACGTGAAAGAATTGATGGTAAAGGAAAACTATGACCTTAACGAAACCATTGCAAAAGATTTATTTGAGGGTGTGACTTTTCCTTGGGAAGTGCTTCCGAAGATTGGTGCATTTATTAAAGAACTGGGTGCAAAATTAGATCCGGAAGAATATGAAAAACGCGGTGAAGATGTATGGGTTGCAAAATCTGCAACAGTATTTGAAAGTGCGTATATTCATGGACCGGCAATCATCGGAAAGAATGCAGAAGTACGTCACTGTGCATTTGTTCGTGGAAATGCAATTGTTGGTGAAGGTGCAGTAGTAGGTAACTCTACAGAATTAAAAAATGTTGTTTTATTTAATAAGGTTCAGGTGCCGCATTACAATTATGTGGGTGATTCTATACTTGGATTTAAAGCTCATATGGGTGCGGGAAGTATTACTTCAAATGTGAAGTCTGATTCCAGTCTTGTGAAAGTTCATGCTCCTGAGGGAGATATTGAAACCGGATTAAAGAAATTCGGAGCCATGCTTGGTGACCATGTGGAAGTAGGATGCGGTTCGGTTTTGAATCCAGGAACTGTGGTTGGAAAGTGCTCTAACATTTATCCGCTTTCCTCTGTAAGAAAATTTGTGCCTGCATACAGCATTTACAAGAAACAGGGAGAAGTTGTTACAAAGCATGAATAGAAGATTATCCTTGAATATGAATCAGTTAAAGACCATTGCCATGGTCTTCATGCTGATTGATCATTTGGCATATGTTATGATTGAGCGAGGTCTTGGACTTGGCGGAAATCTTTACATGATTGATCGTATCCTTCGTGGTATGGGACGCATTGCATTTCCAATTTTCTGTTTTACCATCGTAGAAGGGTTTCAGAAGACAAGCAATGCGAAAGAGTATTTAAAAAGATTGCTTATTTTTGCACTGATATCAGAAATCCCATTTGACCTTGCGTTTCGTGGTTCGATTTTTAATATGACCTTTCAGAATGTATTTTGGACCCTTGCCTTTGGACTGGCTGCAATGATGATTTATAGTGATCCTTTTATGGCGTCATGGCAAAGAGTGTTGGGATTGCTGGCATGCTTTTTTATACCAAACGTATTTCATACGGATTATTCAATTTACGGTGTCTTGACGATTTTTCTGATGTACATATTTCGAAAAGAACCTATCAAAATGTGTATGGCAGGCTATATCGTATTACTTTTGCAAAGCACGTCGGAAGTCTGGGCAATCTTTGGATTCCTGTTGGTTCTTTTGTATAACGGACAGAGGGGCAGTGGGAATAAGAAGTTTTATTATTGGTTCTATCCGGTGCATTTAATGCTGCTGGTGCTGGCAAAACCATATGTTCTTAGCATTCTTTCAAGTTTTATCACAACAACTGTCCTGATTTGATAAGAAAGTTTGATAATTTTTTATCATTACAAGCAAAAAAGGATATAGACAAAATGTCGAAATTGTGAGAATATATATTTAGGTGCGGGGTTTATTCTCAACCCGCCAAAGACCTTAAAAATCATATTTTGAAAGGAGATTTTTTCACATGATTTATTCTAGAGAAGTTGAAGAAATGTGTCCAGTAGCTCAGGGCGTGAATCACGGCTGTGCTCCTATCCCAGAAGAAGCAAAATGGGTTAAAGCAAAACAGGTAGCTGACATTAGCGGTTTAACACACGGTGTAGGCTGGTGTGCTCCACAGCAGGGTGCTTGTAAATTAACTCTGAACGTTAAAGAAGGTATCATCCAGGAAGCTTTAGTAGAAACTATCGGATGTTCAGGTATGACTCACTCAGCAGCTATGGCTTCTGAAATCTTACCAGGAAGAACAGTTCTTGAAGCTTTAAACACAGACTTAGTTTGTGATGCTATCAATACAGCTATGAGAGAATTATTCTTACAGATCGTTTACGGACGTACTCAGTCTGCATTCTCAGAAGACGGACTTCCAGTAGGCGCTGGTCTTGAAGACCTTGGTAAAGGACTTCGTTCACAGGTTGGTACAATGTACGGAACATTAGCAAAAGGTCCTCGTTACCTTGAAATGGCTGAAGGTTACGTTACAGGTATCGCTTTAGACGCTGACAACCAGATCATCGGATATCAGTTCGTAAGCCTTGGCAAGATGACTGATTTCATCAAAAAAGGTGATGACCCTAACACAGCATGGGAAAAAGCAAAAGGTCAGTATGGCCGTGTAGCAGATGCAGTTAAGATCATCGACCCAAGACATGAATAAGAGTAGATAGGAGGACGTAAAAATGGCATTATTTGAATCATATGAAAGACGAATTGACAAAATCAATTCCGTATTAAATAGCTATGGCATCGCTTCTATCGAAGAAGCTGAAAAAATCACAAAAGACGCAGGTCTTAACGTATACGATCAGATTAAAGCTATCCAGCCAATCTGTTTCGAAAACGCTTGCTGGGCATACATCGTAGGTGCAGCAATCGCTATTAAAAAAGATTGCAGACGTGCAGCAGATGCAGCAGCAGCAATCGGTGAAGGTCTTCAGGCTTTCTGTATCCCAGGTTCTGTAGCAGACACACGTAAAGTAGGTCTTGGACATGGTAACTTAGGTAAAATGTTACTTGAAGAAGAAACAGAATGTTTCGCATTCTTAGCTGGTCACGAATCATTCGCAGCAGCTGAAGGTGCTATCGGTATCGCTGAAAAAGCTAACAAAGTTCGTCAGAAACCACTCCGTGTTATCTTAAACGGTCTTGGTAAAGACGCTGCTCAGATCATCGCTCGTATCAACGGATTCACATTTGTTGAAACAGAATATGATCCATACACAAACACAGTTAAAGAAGTATTCAGAAAATCTTACTCTGAAGGTCTTCGTGCAAAAGTTAACTGCTACGGTGCAAACGATGTTTGCGAAGGCGTTGCTATCATGCACAAAGAAGGCGTAGACGTATCTATCACAGGTAACTCTACAAACCCAACAAGATTCCAGCACCCAGTTGCAGGTACATACAAAAAAGAATGTAACGAACAGGGCAAAAAATACTTCTCAGTTGCTTCAGGTGGTGGTACAGGCCGTACACTTCACCCAGACAACATGGCAGCAGGTCCAGCTTCTTATGGTATGACAGATACTATGGGACGTATGCACTCTGATGCACAGTTCGCAGGTTCTTCATCTGTACCAGCTCATGTAGAAATGATGGGTCTCATCGGTGCTGGTAACAACCCAATGGTTGGTATGACAGTAGCAGTTGCTGTTTCTATCCAGGAAGCAGCAGAAGCTGGTAAATTCTAAGAAATATACGAATAATTGAATATTTTATTTGATTAGAGTATTATGGGGAAAGGATTTTATCCTTTCCCCATATTTTGTTGTGGTTATAAAATGAGAGAGAACATATAGCACAATTATTAGGAAAAAAGTATCGATATTAACGAAAAAAATATTGCGAAATATCCCCTCGTGGGGTATAATGTAGAAAATGTGAAATTATTAACAAAAGAATGGCAGTACTAGACTCTCTAGGCTGTATTTCTGCATGTTAAAAATAGATTTCCATTTATTTATAAGGAGGTAGAAGAATGCACGGAACACATGACGAACATTGCACTTGCGGATGCGGCGGACATGATCACGGACACGAACATCATCATCACCATGATCACGACTGTGGATGCGGACACGATCACGGACACGAACACCACCATCACCATGAAGGTTGTGAATGCGGATGTGGCGGACATGAACAGCCGGATGAAAATGTAGCTATCCTGACTTATATGCTGGATCACAACAAACATCATGCGTTGGAACTGAAAGAAATCGCAAAACACTTAAGAGAAGCTGGTAAAGATGACGCGGCTGCTCAGATTGAAAAAGGTGTTGAAGATTTTGAAAAAGGGAACATGAGATTAAGCATTGCTTTATCTCTTGTAAAATAAATTTTAATATACGGAGGTGAAATTCATGTGCTTAGCGACCGTATATGGACAGAAGAATGACACTGAAAGTGTGATTCTTAAAAATGCCACCCGCATTGACGTGGATGGTAAAAAACTTGTCATTCGTGACATTATTGGCATGGAAACTGTTGTAGAAGGAGAAATCCTGATGGTGGATCTTGCCAATGCAGTGGTAAAGATTGCAGTCACTGCAGACTAAGTAGAGATATCCGGAGTAGTTGCAAAGCTTCGGATTCCGCTTGTAAATCTTAAGAACTCACATAGGAAATTGAGTATGCAATCGAGGCAAATATTGATATGAAGGAGGGTGCCAAATGGCGCATGTTATTGCAATCGCAGGTAAAGGCGGTGTAGGTAAGACAACATTATGCGGTATGTTGATTCAGTACCTTGCAGATCGTAGAAAGGGACCGGTTCTGGCGGTAGACGCCGATGCCAATTCTAATCTGAATGAAGTTTTAGGTGTAGAAGTGGACATGACTTTAGGAGATATCCGAGAAGAAATTGCCAGATCGGAAATCAGTACGACTTCTCCAATACCAAGCGGTATGACAAAAGCAGATTATGCAGAATTTAAATTTACTTCAGCAATTGTTGAAGAAGATGATTATGACCTTCTCGTGATGGGACGTACACAGGGGAAAGGTTGTTACTGCTATGTAAACGGTCTTCTCCAGGCTCAGTTAGCAAAATTCCAGAAATCATATCCATATATCGTCGTTGATAACGAGGCTGGTATGGAACATATCAGCAGGGGAGTCCTTCCGAGTATGGAAACAGCAATTTTAGTAAGCGACTGCTCAAGAAGAGGTATTCAGGCAGTTGGCAGAATTGCAAAATTGATTGAGGAATGTGAACTGCATCCAAAGACAGTGGGATTGATCGTAAATCGTGCACCAAAAGGCGAATTAAATGACGGCATCAGAGAAGAAATCCAGCTTCAGGGATTGAATTTGCTTGGTGTTGTACCACAGGATGACGGCGTATATGAATGTGACTGTGCGGGTAAACCAACCAGCTTACTTCCAGCTGATTCACCGGTGAAAAAAGCTTTATATCAGATTTTGGATACTCTGAATCTCTAAACCTATGGAAATTACCCCGGAGAGGTGGGGCGAAACCTCTCGAATGCTCAATATTATGATAAGGAGGTTAATATGAGCGAATTTAGATTAACTACAATTGAAGAAATGGAAGCGGCTGCTGCTAAATTGCTTGAAACAGCTGAAAAAGTTGGCGCTGACACATGGCAGCTTCGTGTAAAAAGACAGACTCCACATTGTAAATTTGGTGAAACAGGTGTATGTTGTCGTCTTTGTTCTATGGGACCATGTCGTGTTACTCCAAAAGCTCCTAGAGGAATCTGTGGATGTGATGCTGCAGGTATCGTAGCAAGAAACTACCTTTGCTTTACAGCAGGTGGTGCTTCCGCTCACTCTGACCATGGCCGTGAAATCTGCCACACATTACATACTGTATCTCCAGATGGAGACTACAAAGTAAAAGACCCAGCAAAACTGATCCGTATTGCAAAAGAATGGGGCGTTGAAACAGAAGGAAAAGACATTTATGACTTAGCTCATGAAATGTCAGAACTTGCTCTTCTTGAATATGGTAAACCATTCGGTTTCCAGAACTTCATTAAGAGAGCTCCAGAATATACACAGAAAATCTGGGAAAGAGAAGGCATTCAGCCACGTGCGATCGACCGCGAAGTTACAACATGTATGCATATGACACATATGGGATGTTCTTCAGATCACAACGCACTCATCCGTCAGGCTCTTAGAACAGGTCTTGCAGATGGTTGGGGCGGTTCTATGGCTGGTACAGAATTCTCTGACGTTATGTTTGGTACTCCACACGAAATGGATACAGAAGCAAACCTTGGCGTTATGGAAGTTGAAAACGTAAACATCGTTGTTCATGGACATGACCCATCACTTTCCGAAATGATCTGTGAAGTTGCAGATTCTAAGGAAATGATCGACAAAGCTAAAGCAGTTGGTGCTAAAGGAATCACAATCTCAGGTGTATGCTGTACTTCAAACGAAGTAACAATGCGTCGTGGTATTCCAATGGCAGGTAACTTCTTACAGCAGGAAGCAGTAGTTTTAACAGGTGCTTGTGAAGCTATCATCGTAGACGTACAGTGTATCTTCCCAGCATTAGGACCTTTAAGCAAATGTTTCCATACAAAATTCATCACAACATCTCCAATCGCTCAGATGCCTGAATCAGAATACATTCCATTCAGCCCTGAAACAGCAGGAAGAGATGCGAAGAAGATTGTAGAAATGGCAATCGAAAACTTCAAAAACCGTAAACAGGAATTAGTTTACATCCCAGATCAGAAACAGAAAGCAACAGTTGGTTACTCTTTCGAAGAAATCATTCATAAACTTGACGGCGTAACAAACTCTTTCGTTGACAAAACTGGTACAACAATGCCATTAGTTGACTGTGTAAAATCTGGTGTTATCCGTGGTGCAGTAGCTATGGTTGGATGTAACAACCCTAAAGTTCGTCCAGACGTTGCTCATATCGGACTTATGAAGAAATTCCTTGAAAACGATATTATCGTTATCACAACAGGATGTTCAGCACAGGCTGCTGCTAAAGCAGGTCTTATGGACAAACGTGCAAAAGATCTTTGCGGTGCTGGTCTGAAACGTGTTTGTGAATTAGCAGATATCCCACCAGTACTTCATATGGGTTCATGTGTAGATATTTCCCGTATGATGATCCTTGCAGCTGAAATCGCTAAAGATTCAGGCTGGAAGATTTCTGAAATCCCAGTTCTTGGATGTGCTCCGGAATGGATGTCAGAAAAAGCTGTTTCTATCGGTAACTACGTAGTAGCTACAGGTATTGATACATACCTTGGTGTTGAACCATATGCTACAGGTTCTGAAGAAGTAGATAAATTATTAAAAGGCGGCCTTCGTGATTGGGTTGAAGCTTGCTTTACTGTTGAATCAGACATTGATAAACTGGGCGACATGATGGTCGAAGCAATCGAAAAGAAACGTGAAGCACTTGGTATCTAATCAATAGAGTGCTCGAAAGGATGAATAAGCAATATGAAAATTGCAGTAACCGGTAAAGGCGGTGTAGGTAAGACAACTTTTGCTGCAACTTTAGCGAGACTTTACGCAGACGAGGGAAGAAGTGTATTGGCAGCGGATGTAGACCCGGATGCAAACCTTGGGTTAGCACTTGGGTTTGATGAAGAAGAATTAGATTCCATTATGCCGATCTCAAAAATGAGAAAACTGGTACAGGAAAGAACCGGAGCCAGCGGTGACGGAAAATTCTTTAAGATCAATCCAAAAGTTGATGATATTCCTGATACATATTCAAAAACCTGTAACGGGGTAAAATTACTTGTTATGGGTACGGTGGAAACAGGCGGAGGCGGATGTGTCTGTCCTGAACATGTAATGTTAAAACGTATTATCAGCCATCTGGTTTTAAGAAGTGATGATGTTGTTATTCTGGACATGGAGGCAGGCCTCGAACATTTGGGTCGGGGGACAACAGAAGGCATGGATCGTTTCATCGTAGTGATTGAACCTGGGGCAAGAAGCGTTCAGACTTACAAAAATGTAAAACGTCTTGCAGAAGACCTTGGTGTACACCAGGTAAGTGTCGTAGCGAATAAAGTTCGCAGCGTAGAAGATGAAGAGTACATCAAAAGCAAGATACCGGCAGAAGATTTGTTAGGGTTTATTCATTATAATGAAGAAGTGATTGACGCAGATCGTCAAGGGAAATCCCCTTACGATTTCAGTGAGATTGCAACGAATGAAATAAAGCAAATCAAAGAAAAAATAGATCGATCAATGATCTGAACGGAGGTATGACAGTGTTATTATTTGATATAGTTTTCAATGGTAATGATAAAATGTATGACAGAGCAGTCGCTGATCTGGAAGCAGCTATCGCAAAATACGGCGAAGACAAAGCTGTAGGTTTCCCGGAAACAGCATACAGTCTGCCATGTTATTATTCAGAAACAGGTGAAAAGATCGCAACTCTCGGCGAAATGAAAAACGCTATGGGTTACATCAAGAGCCTTATGACAAGAGAAAGAAGACTTGACTCAGGATTCAAGTCAGGCGTTGCTACAGCTCTTTGTGCAGAGTTCATCGAAGCTCTCAAATACATCGACGGAGCACAGCCATATGAACTTCCATTAGAAGGACATTTCTCAGATGCTAAAATCCGTGAACTTGGTGTTCCATTGGTAACAGGTGACATCCCAGGTGTTGCTGTAATCATCGGTAAAGCTCCAACAACACAGGAAGCAGTAGATTTAGTTAAGAGCTACCAGTCTCAGGGTATCTTCGTTGCCCTCGTTGGTGAATGCTGTGATCAGCTTGCAGAAGCTGGATACAAAACAGGTTTCGCAGTACGTGTAGTACCACTCGGAAAAGAAATCAACTCAGTTATCCATATCGTATCTGTAGCTTTAAGAGCAGCTCTCATCTTCGGTAACGTAACACCAGGTGACAAAGCAGCCCTTCAGAAATACACATTCGATAGAATTAACGCATTTGTTAACGCATTTGGTCCATTAGATGAAATGACAGTTGCTTGTGGTGCTGGCGCTATCTACTACGGATTCCCAGTAGTTACAAACGATATGGAATACACACCATCTGTACCAAAGAGCTTAATCAAATTCGAAGATATTTCACAGTGGAATCCAATTTCCCTTGAAGCCCGTGGAATTAAACTTAAAATTACAAATATTGATATCCCAGTTGCATTCGCTACAGCATTCGAAGGTGAAATCATCCGTCGTGGCGATATGCAGGTTGAATTCGATGGTTCTCGTGTAGACTGCTTCGAATTAGTTCAGACAAAAGAACTTACAGAAGTAGAAGACCACAAGATCGAAGTTATCGGACCAGACATCGACGAATGGGGTGTTGGTGAAAAACACAGCATCGGTTACGTTGTTGAAGTTGCTGGTAAAGCAATGCAGACTGACTTCGAATCAGTTATTGAACGTCAGTTCCATAGCTACATCAACTGTATCGAAGGTGTAATGCATACAGGTCAGCGTGATATGATCCGTATCCGTATCAGCAAAGATGCTTTCGAAGCAGGCTTCAGATTAAAACACATTGGTGAAGTTCTTTACGCTAAGATTAAGAACGAATATGAAGCAATCGTAGATAAACTTCAGGTTAAGATCTACACAAATCCAGAAGAATGTACAAAACTTCGTCATGAAGTTGCTATCGAAACATTCGAAAAACGTGATGCTCGTCTGAACAGCTTAACAGACGAATCTGTAGACGTATACTACAGCTGTATCCTTTGCCAGGCATTCTCTCCATCACACGTATGTGTTGTTACACCAGAACGTCTTGGTCTCTGTGGTGCGGTTTCATGGTTAGATGCAAAAGCTACTAACGAACTTGATCCAAGCGGTCCATGTCAG
>JBGVRS010000164.1:0-3644 GCA_045128635.1 Lachnospiraceae bacterium | reverse complement strand
AGAAATATTAAAAAAGGTAGGCTATAACAAAAATATTGATAGAATATGCTTTATAATAGGCAACCATCATACTCCATCTAAAATTGATGGACTTGATTTTCAAATACAATGGGAAGCTGATTTGCTTGAAAATTTAACGGTCATGGATAAAGAAAAAGAACAGGAAAAGATAAAAAAGTGTATAGGTGAAAACTTTAAAACAAACACAGGAAAAAGGATAGCTTATAATCGCTTTATTTTAGATTAGTAGTAGATTATTACAGTTATGTATTTTATATCGCAAAGAAAAACTAGTAGTTAAGGGTTAGCGTAACTGCTGACCCTTTAATTATTTGATGTGGTATGCTATAATCTAATGCAAAGAATTTGAACCCCCTAAACAGAACAATCGTTAAAAGGTTCGAAATATGGAGTAGTCTGAACCCCCTTAACTGACTACTACTTGACTACTAAAGACTACTACACAAGGCATCATTTTGCCCCATTTTGCAATTTTGGATACACTATTTACAATAGTGTAGAATAATAAAAATGGCGAAAAAGTGCGTAAAATTTTGCAAATCCGGGCATTTCACGGCATTTTAAGGAGATTGAAATCTATGATTAAAGTATTATTTGTATGCCACGGCAAGATTTGACCCAGCAGCGGCACACCAAGCTATGCAATGCTATACCACCCTTTGCAACGGGTTGACCCCATTTGTACTACTCGCATACTACTTTAGAAAACAACCACATTTTGCCCCCAACATGACGAAAATAACAGCCGCCTCCATCACAGAGGCGGCTGTGTTCATCTGTTCGACATATTGGAATTTGTCGTTTTAGAAATTCAATTTAGCTTTTACTTGTAAGTAAACAGTCACGAAAACAAGAGCGATACCGCTGCCAACCATAATCCATTGCAATGGCAGCGTATCTGCCAGCGGGCCAAAGATTGCCATACCAACAGGAAGGAATCCAGAATACATTGCTCCCATCAATCCAAATACGCGACCTTGCATGGAGCTTTCCGTCTGTTCCTGTAGGATTGTAGTTGTTGCAGTCTGTATCATGGTAAGGGCAATGCTATATACAAACATCATCACAAGGTAAAGGATGAAATATGGCGATACACCCATACCAATTGTCATAATACTGAGTACCAAAAGCCCAGCAGCAAATGTTTTTACCTTGCTCTTGAATCCGCCCCAAATGCCCATTAACACACCGCCCAAAGCCATTCCCGCAAAACCAACGAGTTCAACAGCGGTCAAATACCAATAAACATCTCCGTATACCCGACTAACCAGCAATGCTGCCATAAAGCCAGCAGGCACAGATAACAGGATGAACAGTCCATAAACTATCAGTATTTTTCCAATAATTTTATCGGAAAATGAATAACAAATTCCAGCTTTCATCTCAGCCCAAACTGAAACATTTTCATTCGTTGTCTCCTGTTTGGGCAGTAGCACGCAGGATAATAAGCCGATACCAAGGATTGCTGTCAGTATATCAATAAAAAGGGTAGAACGAAATGTTCCAATTGATAATACCGTACCTGCCACAGCAGGAGCGGCAAACTGAACGATAGATTGCATGGTTGCGTTGATTCCGTTATACCGCATCAGATATTCCTCTGGTACGAGGTGTGGTATCACCGCATTGACCGCAGGTGTCTGAACACCTGCTCCTATGGAACGGATGATTGACATTGCCAGCAAAGCACTCAGCAATATGAAATCCGAGGAAATCACAGGCATTACAAAAAACATGATGGCAGTAGCAACTGTGATGACCACATCCGAAAGAACAATCAGCTTTTTGCGACTGTATCTGTCAGCCCATACACCTGCGAAAAAGGAAATCAAAAATTGTGGCAGATAAGAGCAGATAGTAAACGCAGCTACCCACCCACCACTTGATGTTTTCAATGTTACATACCAAATGACCGACATCTGTACAATCATCGAGCCGAACAAGGTAATACATTGACTGACAAGAAAAAGCACGGTCTTTCTTGTCCAGTTATTCTGTGCTTGACCCATTTATTTATCCTCCTTTTGTTTTTGCTGTCATATCATAGCAGTAAACAAAAGGTTGGTGTTATAATGGAGGGTTAAGAAAACCTCTCTTTCATCTCTAAAAGAATTTTTATCATTTTATCTGCATTTTTCTCTGCATCTCGCAAAGATACAATCAGCCTATCACAAACAGAGATAATATCCGCATCTGGCTGGGGTGTATTTAGTACCTGCTTCATATCAACTTGCGGATTATGCTCAAGAGCGTGGAGCATCCGAAGGATAGCCTCCAATGAATAGTTCGCCAGGCGGAGTGTGCGTATCATTTTCAATCGCTCAATATCATCACTTGTGTAAGCACGATATCCGTTTTGCTTCCGATTCACCAAAAGCAAACCGTTTCGTTCCCAATTCCGAAGGGTATCCATAGAGATATCCAAATAGTCCGAAACTTCTTTCCGCTTCAAAATGAGAGTACGCTCCGCTGATTTACCAGATAAAATATGTGTTGCAATGCCGATGGCTTCCTCAGCATTTCTTTGTTCTCTCTGTATTTGCTTCCGATATTCTTCGGCAAACATAAGAGCCTTATCAAAATCTCCCGTTGCAGAAAGTTTGATTGCTTCTACAACCTTCTTTCTCAGCCCGTTTTGAAGTACCTCTATTTGAAAGGCAATTCGGGCAAGCCGCAACTGTTCGATATGAAAATCTGTAAAAATTCGGTAACCATTGGACTTTCGCTCTGCCAGCGGTATCAGACCCCATTCCTCATACATCCGCACTGTGTTTGGATGTATACCTATTATTTTTGCAATCTGATTTGTAGAATATGTACTCATCATATCTCCGTAAAATTCAAGTTTTGTGAACTGTTTAATTCTATTATATCAGAGCGATATTGAAAATCAATTCAAACAATAAAAGTCAGAAAATATAGGAGGTGAGATCTGTGAACTATTTGAATGACCCCCACTATGATGTGGACGAGGCACAACTGGACCATTTTGACCAGGGCGTAGCTAAACGGCAGCGGTATCTGCTATGGAAAGAACGGCTGAACCAAGTGGAACTGCAAATTGAAAAAGATGAAGCGGCTCCCGATCGGATGCAGATCTCTCTCCGAAAAAGAAGCGGCTGAAGCGACAGATAAAAGAAGAGGCACTGCTCCGCTTGGAAGAAGCTGCCCGGACAGAGGATGACTTTGCGGCGGTGCAGTATCACTGGGACCTCCGGGACTCCAACCGGGAGCGAAAAGATCGCTACCACGAAGTCCTGCGAGGTGATGTGCCGCTGGATGTAGGCATTGCAAAGAATCCCCATGTCTTTCCGGAGTGGTTGGGTACGCCGGTGGCGCAGCAAATGCGCAGCGGCAATTACCTGGATTGGCTTGCCAACTGTCCCTATGAGATGCACGATCTTTTGGCAGATGCGGTTCTTTGCTCTTTGATCTACTCGCTGAAAGAAGATCATAAGGAGAATTTCTACTACTCTGCTATCCAGCTGCTGCAATCCCAGGAGGTTGCCAAGCTGATGGGGCAATCCACCCGGAACATCCGGAAGAAGCGGAATGTGATTCTCCGCAAGCTAAGAGCCGGTTGGTATGAGTACCTGCGCACAAAACCTACCGGTTCGCTATGA
>JBGVRS010000163.1:0-1844 GCA_045128635.1 Lachnospiraceae bacterium | reverse complement strand
CAATGCAAGACGGTCTAACATAACATCAGAAATAATTCCTTTCGATGCTGCCAGGTCTTTTTCATTTTCTGCTAAAATTTCATCTGTTCCTGCAATCAGTTCTTCTGCCATCGCAAGAAGCGCTGCATTCTTTTTATCTGTGTCAGCTAACATCATGGAAGTTTTCGCTTCTTTTGCCAGCTTTAACATTTCCTGTGTTGTCATGATACTCCCCCTCTATTTCTTTCCCACAAATCTTGTTCCAACAGCTTCACCTTCTACTATTTTGTAAAGAATTTCCGGTTTTTTACCGTTGGCAATTACCATATCACAGCCTGCTGCTGTTGCAATCTGAGCTGCCAGAAGTTTTGTTGTCATACCGCCGGTTCCCTGTTTGCTTCCTGCCCCACCGGCAAGTTCCATCAGCTCTGGTGTAATTTTTTCTACCAGTGGAATCAGCTTTCCATTTGGGTCCTTATGCGGATCCGCTGTAAAGAGACCATCAATATCAGTTAATAAAATGATCAAATCTGCCTTAATACTTCTTCCTACGATACCCGCCAGTGTATCATTGTCTCCAATTTCAATCTGTGCAGTGGAAACCGTATCATTTTCATTAATGATTGGAAGTGCTCCAAGTTCCAAAAGACGGCACAATGTATTTTCGCAATTATGACGTCTCTTTTCATCTTCAATATCTTCTCCTGTCAGAAGAAGCTGTGCCACTGTATGATTATATTCCCCAAACAATTTGTCGTATGTATACATCAGTTCACACTGACCAACTGCTGCTGCCGCCTGCTTTGTCGGCATATCCGATGGTTTACCCGGAAGCATCAGTTTCCCAACTCCCATACCGATGGCTCCGGAAGATACCAGCACCATTTCGTGACCGGCATTTTTCAAGTCACTTAACACTTTTACCAGCATTTCCACACGCTGGATATTTAATCTGCCTGTAGGATGTGCCAATGTAGACGTTCCTACTTTTACAACGATTCTCATTTTATTTCTTTCCTAACTCTTTTGTTTTTTCATATGCTGCTACCACAGCTTCAAAAATATCTCCTCTGAATCCGCCTGCTTCTAACGCACGAACTCCCTGAATGGTACTTCCCGCTGGTGAGCAGACCATGTCTTTTAATTCACCAGGATGCTGTTTGCCTTTTAATACCATTTCCGCAGAACCTGCCAACATCTGTGCCGCATATTCCTGTGCTTTTGCTCTTGGAAGTCCGCATGCCACTCCGCCATCTGCCAGCGCTTCAATAAACATATATGCAAATGCAGGTCCGCATCCTGTCACGGCACTTCCCGCATCAATTAAATTTTCTGCAAGTTCATCAAATCTTCCTGCTTCTTTCATAATATGAAGAAAAGTAACCATCTCATCCAAATGTGTTTTTGCGCTGCAGTATAAAATCATTCCCTTTCCAACAGATGCAGGAATATTTGGCATCAGTCGAATAATCGGATAATTTCCGCCTGCCATTTCCTGAATTGTCGCCATAGTAAGTCCCGCTGCAATTGTAACAAGTACAAAACGGTCTTCACGGGCTTTTAAGATTGGAGCAATTTCTTCCAGCGCAGCCGCCATCATCTGTGGCTTTACTGCAAGGAAAATGTAGTTACAATATTTTGCAACGTCTTTATTTGTTCCAACCACTGCACCGCCTAAAACTTCTGCCATTTTTTCAGCCTGTGCTGTATTTTTATCTGCAATGCAAATCTGGCCCGGGCTCATCAAATCTGATTTTACCGCTGCTTTCGCAAGAGCTCCGCCCATATTTCCACATCCAATAAATCCGATATAAGTACTCATGTTTCTCCTCCTCTGGCACTTTAACACGTTATCTCGTGCGCAT
>JBGVRS010000162.1:0-4205 GCA_045128635.1 Lachnospiraceae bacterium | reverse complement strand
TTAAAAAGAATAAAACCAGTGCTGCCAAAATCCCACCGATGATCAGAACGATCTTTCGGACTTTTTTTGCCTGAGATTTTAACTCGTTCGCATACATCTCAGGGATAGTTTCATGAAGGTCATCTAACCCTTCTTTTAAATCTTTAAGCTTTCCCATATATTCCTTCTGGGCACCGGCATAGTGGAACTCTCCACAGTAAGGACACTTTGGCAAATTGTCTTCAAAATGCGCACCACAGTTCTTGCAAATCATGGAAATCTCCTTTATAGTTTTTTATGATTATATCATAAGGAGTGAAATTATGAAAACAGGACAAATGAAAAACAGTCTGTTGCTTCTTTTGACAGCCTTTATCTGGGGTGTAGCATTTGTGGCACAGAGTGTTGGCGGCGAAGCGGTAGGATGCTTTACCTTTAACGGTGTGCGAAGCTTAATCGGTGCAGCGGTGTTGATTCCGGTCATTTATTTTTTAGATGCACAAAAGAAAAAGGAACTGGGAGAAGAAAAGTTTTTAGCGCAGAAGGGTGATAAAAAGACGTTACTGCTTGGAGGTATCTGCTGTGGTGTGATGCTTTGCATTGCAAGCAATTTTCAGCAGTTTGGAATCTCGTTTACTACCGTAGGAAAAGCAGGGTTTATCACTGCCATGTACATTTTGATCGTGCCGATTCTGGGACTTTTTATGAAAAAAAGAGTTGGCGCAAAAATATGGCTTGGCGTAGTTCTTGCAACCATCGGTCTTTATATGCTCTGTATGACCAGTGAAAGTTTTTCGTTATCTAAAGGAGATTTTCTGGTACTGATCTGTCCAGGTTTCTTTTCTTTGCATATTTTAATCATAGATTATTTTTCGCCAAAGGTGGACGGGGTGAGAATGAGCTGCATTCAGTTTTTTGTGTGCGGTGTGATTTCTACAGCGATTGCGTTTGTTTTTGAAAATCCAAGTTTTTCTGCAATTTTATCCGGATGGCTTCCAATTCTTTATGCAGGAGTACTTTCCTGTGGTGTGGCTTATACGCTGCAGATCGTCGGTCAGAAAAATATGGACCCAACGGTGGCCTCTTTGATCTTAAGTCTGGAGAGCGTTTTTTCTGTGCTGGCAGGCTGGGTAATCTTGCATCAGACACTGAGTATGCGTGAATTATTTGGCTGCGTTCTCATGTTTTTGGCAATTATTCTGGCACAATTGCCGGAAAAAGGAAATTCTTTGTAAAATGTGAACAATATCTCATTGTTTTTTCAAAAAAATTAGAGTATTATTAGAATTAGAAAATTATATTCGGAAACTATCAATATTTATGGGGGAAAAAGATCAATGAAAAAGATTTTATTCGCAACTTCTGAATGCGTACCTTTCATCAAAACTGGTGGTCTTGCGGACGTAGCAGGTGCTCTTCCAAAAGCATTTAACAAAGATGAATTTGATGTACGTGTAATTCTGCCAAACTATCTTTGCATTCCTGAAAAATACAGAAATGAATTCGAATATCTCGGACATTTCTACTTAGGACTTGGCGGAAAATTTGCTGACACACACTGTGGTGTTATGCGCTATGTATTAGATGGAATTACTTACTACTTCATCGACAACTTATTCTACTTTGGTGGGGAAAAACCATACGGCGACATCAGAGGAGACGTTGAAAAATTCACATTCTTCTCTAAAGCAGTATTATCAGTTTTAAAAACTATCGATTTCAGACCTGACCTCATTCACTGCCACGACTGGCAGACAGGTTTCATCCCTGTTTACTTAAAGAATCAGTTTGCTGATGACCCATACTTCCACAACATCAAAACTGTATTTACAATTCACAACTTAAAATTCCAGGGTGTGTGGGATATTAAGACAATGCAGGAAATCAGTGGATTTGGCGATTACTTATTCACACCTGACAAACTGGAATACAAACGTGATGCAAACATGTTAAAGGGTGGTCTTACATACTCTGACTATATCACAACTGTATCTGAAACATATGCTCAGGAAATCCAGACAGAAGAATACGGCGAAGGTATGGAAGGTCTGTTACAGTCTCGTCACTTCGATATGCAGGGTATTGTTAATGGTATCGACTACGAAGTATACAACCCAGACACAGACAAGAACATTTTCGTAAACTACAATGCTGAAAACTGGAGAGAAAAGAAAGTTGAAAACAAACTGAAACTCCAGGAAGAATTAGGATTACCGGTAGACAAAGATAAATACATGATCGGTTTAGTATCCCGTCTGACAGACCAGAAGGGTCTCGACCTGATCAATGCAGTTATGGAAGGTATCGTAGATGACAATACACAGCTTGTTGTTATCGGTACAGGTGAAGGACGTTATGAAAATATGTTCCGTCACTATGCTTGGACAAGACCAGGTCAGGTATCTGCAAATATCTGCTATTCTAACCAGCTTGCACAGAAATTATATGCTGCAGCAGATGCATTCTTAATGCCATCAAGATTTGAACCATGCGGATTAACACAGTTAATTTCTTTCCGTTATGGTACAGTGCCAATCGTTCGTGAAACAGGCGGCTTAAAAGACACTATCATTCCTTACAATGAATACGAAGGTACAGGCGACGGATTCTCCTTCACAAATTACGACGCAGGAGATATGTTAAATGTAATCAACTATTCTAAGAAAGTTTACTTCGAACAGAGAGAAGCTTGGAATGCAATGGTTGACAGAGGTATGGCAAAAGACTTCTCTTGGGCAGTATCTTCTGAAAAATATGCAGGAATCTATCGTTGGTTAATCGGCTGGTAGGAAATCGTTTCTTAAATATAAAAAGAGCTTGTGAAAACAAGCTCTTTTTTAATACACGGAAACATGAAACAAATTGTTGAATTTCAGGAAAGAGGCAGGCTGATTAGGAAGGTCGTGCCTGCCCCTTCCTCAGACTGAATGTGAAGCTTCCCGTTATGTGACTCGATAATTTTTTTCACGATTGGAAGCCCCAGTCCTGTCCCGTAAGATTTGGTGGTATGGAACGGTTCAAAGATTTTCGAAAGATTGTCTTTTGAAATTCCACAGCCTTTGTCTGCCACAGAAATGTACAGCTGGTGGGAGTCAGCGGTGATGCGAAGAAAGATCGGATTGCCGCTATCAGAACTTTCTGCAGCATTTTTTAAAAGATTTATAATTGCCTGACGAAGCTTTACATCGTCAGCATAAAAGTCTAAGTCATCAATAGAACTTTCAAGGTTGAGCGGCGTGCCGGTTTCTAACAAAAATCCGGCGGTAGATTCTAAGAGGTCTTCTGTAAAATCAAAAAGGTTGATTTTTGTAATGTTTAGTACATTTCCCTTTTGGAAAGTAGATAATTCATCTAAGAGACTTCGAAGATTTTTAATATCCTCCATGGTCTGATTCCAGAAGCGAAAGGTAGTAACCTCCGGATGCTCTTCCTGAATTAACTGCAGGGAACTGTTAATGAGGGTCAGGGGATTTTTGATTTCATGAAACATTTTGGATAGTTCTAAAGAATCCACGGCTGGGACATTTGTTGTTTGCATATGTATCACCTCAAAAAAATGGTAGCACGCATTTTAGACGGAAACAATAAAAAGTGTTCGACAAATTTCGACATAGACAAAAAGAGAAGTATGCAAAAATATGTTCCCGTGATAAAATACGAAAAAGAAAAGCTTTTAAAACAAGGAGAATGAAAAAATGAGAGATGAGAACTGTGTATTTTGCAAAATTATTAATGGAGATATTCCATCTGCAAAATTATATGAAGATGAAGAATTTATGATTATGTTAGATATTGGACCGGCAACTTTTGGACATGCACTGCTGCTTCCAAAAAACCATTATGCAAATGTGTTTGAAATGCCGGAAGAAGTATTGTCAAAGGCAATCTGTCTTGCAAAGGTATGGGGAGAAAAACTTGTAAAGGCATTAAATGCTGACGGACTGAATCTTGTGCAGAACAACGGTCTTGCAGCAGGACAGACTGTGTTCCACTATCACTTACACTTAATTCCACGTTATGAAGGAGATGGTGTTGGCGAACTTTGGACACCGGGATCTTTAAGTGCCGAAGCACGTCAGGAAATTTTAGAAAAACTTGCATAATTTAGAGAGATACAAAAGATGAGTCAGAAACGAGAGAGATTTGAGGTTTATCTGCAGAAATACGAGAAGGTCGTAGTAGCAAATGCGGGTAACTATGTCGATGACCAGCTGGCAGAAGATGTG
>JBGVRS010000161.1:0-2903 GCA_045128635.1 Lachnospiraceae bacterium | reverse complement strand
TGCTGATTCCAATGTTCTTTTTTTCCGGTCCATTTTCGTAGGCTGCTGCCTTCGTCATGTGTTTTACTTTTTCTTCGTTCAGCATTACATACTCCCGACATGTATTTTTACACAAAAAAGTGCATACTTCTGTGCTTAATTCTATCACATTTAATCATTTCTTCCAACACATATGGTTAAAAAAAATATAATCTTTGTTTGATTTTCCTTTAAGATTTCCGAAACAGCATCTATCGTTGCCCCTGTCGTATAAATATCATCTATCAAAAGCACTCGTTCATAGGATACCCCGGTTCTTGCAATGGCAAACGCTTTTTTTAAATTTGCCTTTCGCTGCAGTCTGGTCAGTTCCTTCTGAGGTGTTGTTTTTTCAGAACGAATGAGATAATTTGTCACGACCGGCACATGAATCAGTTCCCCTAATTCTTTTGCCACAAGCTCCGCCTGATTAAATCCTCTCTGCCGTTTTTTTAATCGGTGAACGGGTATCGGAATGATCACATCCGGCTTAGCGGATTTAATAAAATGTTTACAATGTTCATACATTTCTTCTGCATAAAATTTCGCATATTCTCTGCGATTATGGTATTTGAACATAGAAATCGAACGACGCATTACAGGGTCATAGGCAAATACCGAAGCACCTTTGTCAAAAGAATGTGCAAAACGCTGACAGTCACGACAATATTCCTGTTCCGGCTTCTCAATTTCTTTGCCACATTTTTTACATTTCGGCTCTTTGATATAGCGAAGCTTCTTTTTGCAGGAAGCGCAGACTCTTCCCCTCCCCTTAATGACTTCATGACATACCGGACATCTTGCCGGATAAAGAATATCTAGAATTCCCATATTCTTTCCTTCAGACCGCTGTATCTGGTCTGTTCATTTATATTTTCCGCCATCTGGTAAAATATTTCATCACTTCCTACCATGGTCACACAGCGTCTTGCTCTGGTAACTGCTGTGTAGAGAAGATTTCGGTTCATCAGCATTCGAGGTCCCGGCCATACAGGCATTACTACTGCCGGATACTCGCTTCCCTGGGATTTGTGAATGGTAATCGCATAGGCAAGTTCCAGTTCATCCAGCTGCTTAAAGGAATATTCCACCTGACGACAGTCATCAAATTCTACGATCATAGTCTCTGCATAAAGATTCATTCCCTTGATGATTCCCATATCCCCATTGAAAATACCGGTTCCCTGATCCATCGGCAGACCGTAACGGTTTTTCACTTCCCATTCCAGCTGATAGTTATTTTTAATCTGCATGACCTTGTCTCCTTCACGGAAGATGGTTCCTGCATGTTCTTTTTCTTTTTTATCTTTGGCAGGCGGATTCATATACTGCTGCAAAATTCCATTTAACCGCTCTACCCCAAGCAGACCTTTTCTAGTCGGTGTCAGCACCTGAATATCATAAGGCGTTGCTTCCACGTATTTTGGCAGCTTTTTCTGTATCAGGGTCAGCAAAACACTGATGATCACATTTGGATCATTGCGTTTCAAAAAGAAGAAGTCCATAGATTTATTATCCAGTACAACTTTTTCCCCTTTATTGATTTTATGTGCATTGACTACAATGTCGCTTTCCCCTGCCTGACGGAAAATTTTTGTCAGCATAACGGTAGGAAAACGCTCAGACTGTAGTAAATCTTTTAACACTGCACCTGCGCCAACACTAGGAAGCTGATCCTTATCTCCTACCAGAATCAGTCGTGTTCCCACTAAAACCGCTTTTAATAATGCATGAAATAACGGCAGATCCACCATGGACATTTCATCAATGATGATCACATCTGTTTCCAGTGGATTTTCTTCATTTCTAAGAAAAGTTCCCTTTTCATCAGAACCCGGACCACCCATCAGTTCCAGCATTCGGTGAATGGTGCTGGCCTCATACCCGGTAGTTTCTGTCATACGTTTTGCCGCACGTCCTGTAGGTGCTGCAAGCATAATGTCCAGCCCTTCACTCTCAAAATATCGAATCAGCGCATTGATGGTGGTAGTCTTTCCTGTCCCTGGACCACCAGTCAGCAAAAACACACCATTTCTTACTGCACCAAGGACTGCTTCTCTTTGAAGGTCATCCAGTTCCATCCCCGCATGGTCTTCGATTTTTTCCAATCTGCGCAAAGTTGCTGCTTCATCATAAGCATATGGCACATTCAGATCATAAAGCATTTTGGCAGTATTTAATTCCATATAGTAATAGCTGGCCGCGTAAACACGCTCTTCCTCTTCTTCCAGCTTGATGATCAGCTTTCTGTCAATGCAAAGGTTTCCAAGCTGAATTTCAAGACCGCTCTCTTCAACACCAAGAAGTTCTACGCCACGGCGAATCAGTTCCTGTCGCGGCAGATATGTATGTCCTTCTCCCACAGCAAGCAAAAGCACATAGAGAAGCCCGCTGCGGATACGGTAATCCGAATCTGTATGGATTCCAATCCTTGCTGCAATTTCATCAGCAATCTTAAATCCTACACCGGAAATATCTTCTGCAAGTCTGTATGGATTCTCCTGCATGACATTGTAAAGATCCGGACCATATTTGGTATATATTTTCACTGCAAGGCTGTTGCTGATCCCATACTGGGTCAAAAAGATCATTGCCTGGCGAAGTTCTTTTTTCTCCTCCACCTGAACTGCAATTTCTCTTGCTTTCCGTTCACTGATCCCTTTGATCTCAGCCAGTCTCTCCGGTTCTTCTTCCATAATACGAAATGTGTCTGCAGCGAATTTTTTTACGATTCTTGCCGCCAGCGCTTCTCCCACACCTTTGACTGCTCCACTGCCAAGATATCTTTGAATTGCCACGATATCTTCCGGCGGACGAAGTTCGTAAGAAGTTACCTGCAGCTGTGTTCCATACATTGGATGTTCCACATACTGACCTTCCAGACT
>JBGVRS010000160.1:0-1573 GCA_045128635.1 Lachnospiraceae bacterium | reverse complement strand
ATAGTTGTATATTCGTCGGTCTCTTCCTTCAAAATTCTTAAAATGTCTAATATTCTTCCAATAAAATCACCACTTTACAACTTTTATAAACAATTGAGTCGTTGTTGAATAAGCCGTTTCAAAGCATTTAAAACGGCAGTTGATTTTATACTGGTTTCGATATTTTGCATGAAATTGACAAAAAATATCTCTTGCTTGATTTTTTCACTAAGGATAAACCGGAATTCCTGAACACTTTCCGTACGGTATTTCGCAAATGCCTCATCCTGATAAGGAAGGATTTTCATTGCGCAGTATGTGATGTTGATCAGATTCACCAACAGTTCAATTCCTTTTCGACTGCGTACCATGTAACTGCATAATGACCAGAATGTTTTCTGCTCATAGTAGCTCACTTCAATGTTCCATCGAAATGAATAGCAGAACAGCGGAATATACTGCATGCGGTCACTTCCTGTCTGATTCAATGGTGCTTTTTCCTGCCATGCACAGAATATCTGCAACTGCTCAGGAAAAATGGTACTGAAAAACAGCCTTCGGGAACTGCTTTCCTTTTCAGAAGATGTCACATAGGCAAGAACTTCCCTGCTGCCGAAGATATTTGTAAGAACCCGGCGTACACCGATGTAATAATCACCGATTTTCTCATCAGAAAGAAAAAAATCCGTTTCTGGAGAAAGACGTTTTCCATGCTTTGCAGGTCTTCCCCTTTTCCCGGTTGGCTGTGGTGCGAGGTCATAAATGACAGAGTCATACCTTGCATTGCAGATGACATCAAGATTAGGATATTCATCCACAATGGAAACCAGATCTTTCTTTGCATACCAGCTGTCGCAAAGAATAATCACATTTTTCTGGAAAGAAAAGACTGGCATTACCTGACGTACCATGGATGCCGCAAGTTTCAGCTTGGATTCTTCTTTTTGCCACATGCGGTATCCAAGAGGAATAGAAAGATACACAATCTTACTACCATTCCAAACAGGAACACAGAGCATAAGACTGACAAAACAGTGTCCGTTCAGATAATTGGATCCATTGTGTGCTGCATGGTCAAAAAGTTTTGAGACATCTTCAAATTTCTTACCAAATTTTGAAACCATTGTATCATCAATACAAAAGAAGACCGGTTGTGAGCGCAGACTTTCCGGGATTAGTTTTAAAGCCATGGAAGCTGTAACATTCATAAATCTGGAGTAATCCACTTTTGCGTAAGAACAGGCATAATAAAAGGCAGTCAGTGATTTTTCCGTAATGCCGGATAAAAAATGCCTGTAAAGAAATCGGATGGAATGAGCGGATTCCATAGCCAGTATGGACAGCACCAGTAAAAACAGCGTTTCGGCAGTAGGAGCCGAAAAAGTTTCAAAATAAATGAAAAAATATTGAAAAAGTCTGCCAATCAGGTTGTTTTTGTTGTATAATGAATTTATCGTACAGGATCACCTTTCCTTTGTAAAATGTTTAGTGGTTAATTCATTATACATCAGAAAGTTCCTGTACGATATTTTTTTTATGAAAAAGTTGTAAAGTGGTGTTATAGAACTCAATCGGAAAATATAATTCCTTTCCA
>JBGVRS010000159.1:0-7108 GCA_045128635.1 Lachnospiraceae bacterium | reverse complement strand
CCACCTGAACCGAAACAAAAAACATCATATACAACGTCATGGCGAAGTAGCACCTTCGCTCTTTTGTCATGTCATTTTTTATTTCTTACTCATTATACACTATCTTTTAGATTTTGCGAACTTTCCTATAAAGTAAAAAAGAGGGAAAACCACACGGTTTTCCCTCTCATAGTTTTTACTGTTAGTTTTTAATCAGTGTCTGAATTGCATATCTTGAAATGGTGATGACTGTTCCTTTTGCTACTTCTACGTTTACCACTTCATCATTGTCATTGATGCCTACAACTTTACCATAGATTCCTCCACAGCAAATCACTTTACATCCGATTGCCAGTTCTGTATGAACTTCTTCAAGTTCTGTACGACGTTTTCTAACGTTCACTGCTGACAACAGTGAAAGCCCAAGTGCTACTACTATTACAATGACAAATAATGTAGCACAAGTCCAGCCAATTACTTCCCAATTCATAAATTAGATACCATCCTCATCTTCAGGTTCTTCAGCGCGTACAGCAAGTTCAAAACGAATAATGCTGTCTTTTCCTTCCGGAATCATAGCTTCTGCTAAATCCAGTGGGCTTTCGAATACAGCTGTCATTGTAGAACTTGCAATCAGTAATGGAAGGTTTGTTCCAGCGATTACTTCGATAGCCTGATCTGGACGTTCAAATTTGCATTCTACTGCTGTCTTAAATGGTGAACCACCTGGTAAGTCAGAGAGAACTAATACACCATCATATTCTTTTAAAGAATCAAGTGCTTTATTTAAGTTATCTTTTAATACTTCGATAGAATGATCTGCTTCAAAATCAACTAAAGCTACGTTTGGCTGTGCACCAGCGATTAATTCTAAGCTGGAGTTTAAGCCTGTAGCGAAATGGCCGTGGCCTGTAACTAATAAACCAAGCATTGGTAAAATCCTCCTAATATTATTTTGCGTATGGATATAAGATAACACCTTTAACAACACGGTTAACTTCACCTGTTGGGCATGGATTATCTGGTGTAATATCAAGCGCAAGAGATTTCAAAGTTGCAAGTGTCTGTGCAAATAAGATGAAATCTAATCCGAGGATTACGTTATCTTTTGCATCACCGGAGTTGATCTGAATCTGGTAATCAACGTAAGCATCTAAGCCTTCGCATGCTGTGTTATAAACTGCAGCGATCTTATTGCCTTTTCTCTGAGGACCCATTTCTTTGATTAAGTCTAATTCATATTTTCTCTGATATTCATCATCGCTTAAGTAAACAACTGTTAATGTTGTGTCATCGATGATAGATTTTGGTCCGTGACGGAATCCAAGTGGTGTGTCGTACATTGTAGCAACTTTACCAGCTGTTAATTCAAGCATCTTAAGTGCTGATTCCTGAGCAACACCTTTGAGTCCTACTGCACCGAGGTATACGATACGTTCAAAGTTGAAGTCATCAACGATTGCCTGTACCTGACCATATTTGTTATCTAAGAAGTCCTGACCTGCAGCGATGATCTGATCAATGATTGCTGTGATTTCTTCTAACTTGTCTAAGTTGAATGCAAGGTATGTTGCAAGGTACATGTTAGAGAAGCTTGATGTCATAGCGAATGACTGGTCATGTGTTTCGTCTGTTAAGTTGATAGCGAAACAGTTGTCAGCGCCTTCTGCACGTTTGGAAAGAGCACCGTTTTTGTTACATGTAACGAATAAGTGATATAAGTTTTCACAAACTGCTTCTGCGTTATCTACTGCACCTACAGATTCTGGAGAATTTCCGGAACGTCCAAAGCTTACAAGGATTGTAGGTTTTGTTTTAGAAAGATAGTTTTCTGGTGCTGGAACGATATCTGTTGTTCCGAAAGATTTTGCTTTGTGATTGTATCTTGTATTTAATGCCTGGTATAAAGAGTTACCAACGAATTCACTTGTACCTGCACCTGTTAATACAATATCAAAGTCTTCTGCTTTAACTACCTGGTCAATGAAAGCCTGAAGCTCATCTTTGCATGCAGCGATCTGAGCGCAAGTTTTTTTCCAAGTAGCTGGCTGCTGATAAATTTCACTTAATGTGAATACTGATGAAGTAGCCTGCATTTTTTCATCAGAAATGTTAAAAATAGCCATCGTAAGTTTACCCCCTGTATTTGATTTCCTAATTTGGTTAGTTTAATTTTAGCAGAAACACTTAAAAAAACAATAGACCAATTAAAACTTCTAATTTTTCGTTTAAAAAATACAACTATTTTTCTTAAGGAAATGCTATAATATAATCAGAAATCTGGCTTATTGAATGGAAACACACAATAAGATTGGGGAATCATAACAGGAGGGTTTTTTATGTTAATTCAGAGTAAAAAAGTATGGATTGCAGATCAGTTCATTCCTGCAGCCATCGAAATGAATGATGGAAAAATCACAGGAGTTTTTCCATATGGAACAAAAGAAGTGGATGTAGACTATGGATGCAAACGTATCGTTCCAGGTTTCATCGACATTCACTGCCATGGTGCTTTCGGCTTCGATACTAATGATGCCAACGAAGAAGGTCTTCGTGCATGGACAAAAGGTATCGTAACAGAAGGTACAACTGCATTCCTTGCTACTACAATTACACAGAGCGAAGAAGTTTTAACAGGCGCTGTTGCAAATGTAGCAAAAGTTATGGAAGAAGGTTATGAAGGTGCTGAAATTTTAGGTATCCACTTTGAAGGACCATACCTTGATATGGTTTACAAGGGAGCTCAGCCTGAACAGCATATCGTAAAAGGAACAATCGAACAGTTCGAACGTTACCAGAAAGCTGCCAAAGGAAATATCAAATACATCACAATGGCAACTGAAACAGATGACGATTTCGAATTAACAAAATATTTAGCAGACAACGGTGTTGTTGTAAGTATCGGACATTCTGCTGCAACATATGAAGAAGCTGTATTTGCATGGGCAAACGGTGCAAAATCCATGACTCATGTATACAATGGTATGACACCATTTAATCACCGTAAAAACGGTCTTGTAGGTGCATCTTTCAGACTTCGTACAATGTACGGCGAAGTAATCTGTGATGGTAACCACTCTACAACAGCTGCATTAAATAATTTCTTTATGAGCAAAGGACCTGACTACTCTATCATGGTTTCTGACGCACTCATGGCAAAAGGATCTCCGGCAGGTTCTAAATTTATCTTCGGTGGAAATGAAATCGAAATTTACGAAGATGGAAGTGCTCATTTAACAGCTACAGGCGGACTTGCAGGCTCTACATTAAGATTAAACGATGGTCTTCGTATTCTTGTTGAAGAAGCGATGGTACCATTCAACTATGCGATCAACGCTTGTACGATCAACCCTGCAAAATGCTTAGGCATTGATGACCGCAAGGGAAGCATCATGGTTGGTAAAGATGCTGATATCGTTGTACTTGATACAGATTACAGTGTTGTTCAGACATACTGTAAAGGTGATGCAAAATTATAATTTTTAATTACGGAGGATTGATAAAATGAAACATCCAATGCAGGAAATGATGGAAAAACGCCGCCAGGGAATCAAATGCGGTATTCCTTCTTATTGTACAGCAAATGAACTTGCTCTTGAAATCGCGCTTCGTCGTGCAAAAATGTTAAATCAGCCAGTACTTATCGAAGCAACAGCAAACCAGGTTAACCAGTATGGCGGTTACACAGGCATGCTTCCAAAAGATTTCTACAAATTAGTATTAGATATGGCTGCAGCAATTGATTTACCAGAACAGATGGTAATCTTAGCCGGCGACCACTTAGGACCACTTACATGGCAGAACCTTCCGGAAGCAGAAGCTATGGAAAAATCCATCGAATTAGTTTACCAGTATACTCGTGCAGGATTTACAAAAATCCACTTAGACACAAGTATGAAGGTTGCTGATGACGCAGAAGGTCTTCTTTCTACAGAAGTAATCGCTCGTCGTGGTGCTACATTATATAAAGCAGCAATCAAAGGTTATGAAGAATTAAAAGCAGAAAAACCAGACGCTATCCGTCCTGTATTCGTTATCGGTTCTGAAGTTCCAATTCCAGGCGGTGCTCAGGAAGCTGAAGATTCCCTTGCAGTAACAAGCGTAGAAGCATTCAAAGATACAGTTGCTACATACAAACGTGTTTGGGAAGAAGAAGGCGTTGGCGAAGGTATGAATGATGTTATCGCAGTTGTAGTTCAGCCAGGTGTTGAATTCGGTGATGATCAGGTATTCTTATATGACAGCGCTGCTGCAGCAGATCTTTGCGCAGCATTAAAAGAATTCCCGGAAGTTTGCTTCGAAGGACATTCTACAGACTACCAGAGCGCAAAATGCTTAAAAGCAATGGTTGAAGACGGTATTGCAATCTTAAAAGTTGGTCCTGCATTAACATATGGTCTTCGAGAAGCTCTCTTCTCTATGAGCTTAATGGAAAATGAATTAGTTCCTGCAGAAGAACGTTCTAACTTTATTGATGTTCTTGAAAACACAATGCTTGCAAACCCAGGCAACTGGCAGAAACACTACCATGGTGATGAAAAACAGCTTCACCTTGCAAGAAAATACAGTTTCTCTGACCGTGCACGTTACTATATGGGTCAGCCGGAAGTATTAGAAGCAATGGATAAACTGTTCACAAACCTGAACACTTACAAAATTCCATTAAATATGCTTCACCAGTACATGCCATTAACATACGCAAAAGTTCGTGACGGCGAACTTCCATTAGAAGCAAAAGAACTTGCTATGGACGGTGTTACAAACTTCATGCTTGATTATGAATACGCAGTAACACTGTAAGGAACTTAACTCATGTTAACTGGTATTATCATTCTGATCATACTCATCGCGCTGTTTGCACTTGTGCTTTTGGCTATGTGGCTCAAGGGAAAACAGCTGGACAAGCAGTATCCTGATACAACAGAAAAAATTGCGATTTCCAAAGATGATAATTTTCAGACCATTTTAAAAAAATTTAACGTACCTGAGGAGCATTACAAAATTGTAATCTCCCAGGCGCGTACCTACAATGTTGTCAACTGTCCTGCAGTGATCTGGAAAGCGGAAGAAAAAATTAAAGTTCTCGTCTTAAAGACTCAGCCATTTGTTGCAGAGGAAGAATGGGAAGACTTTATGTTTGTTTCATCTTCACCATTTGTAAATTTCAAACAGTTTGACGGCACAGAATTTCCGGACTGGGCGAAACAGACACCGGAAATCAAGGATTTATTCCTTCCATATATAGAAATGACTGTGGCTCCTGGCGGCATTGACCGTACCAGACAGCAGTATTGGGCGGGTACCATTTGTGTCTATGCCCCATCCCTTGCTGAAATCTTCAAAATGATGGACAAACCGCTCTCTGATTACCAGATGACAGTGGAAAATCCAAAACGTATGCGTGAAGATGGTTCAATTCCGGCAGAATTACTTGCACAATATGATGCAGAAAAGAAAGCTGCTGCTGAAGAAGCCGAAGCTGCTGGAAAGGCAGAAACATCGAAAGATATGGATGCACTTTGGGAAGCGATCAAACGTCTGGAAAACGAAAACAAAGAATTGCAGAAGAAGCTTTCTGAAAAGGAAGAAGAATAAGAAAACAGGTCCAACATCGTTGGACCTGTTTTTATTATGCTTTCAACAATTTTGGTGCCAGCACATTAGCAAGAAGTAATGCAGTAATACCTGCTACCATTTTTGATACCATCATTGGCACTACCATTTCAGGATCTACACCAGCAATAAATCCAAGATGATCTCCCAATACAAAAGTAGCTGAAATGGAAAATGTTAATACAAGGAAACGGCTCTTTTGATTCATATCTTTCAAAAGGTCTAATGCAGGAAAATAACTTGCCAGGGTTGCCACCAGTGCAGCACCTCCCGCTTCATCAACTCCCAGCAGTTCTGCCATTTTCTGTAAAGGTTTTTTAAAGGTTCTGGTAATCCAAAGCACCATTGGAAATGCACCTGATAAGACAAGCCCGATCGTACCAACAATTACAATGGCATCCGTCAGTGGTGATGCCCCCCCCGGAACTGCCGGTTCTACCATCAGATAAAACAGCGGTAATCTAAGTCCTGTGACCGACTGCACTGCCGCCAATACAACCGCCGCAGTCAATACCACCTGCATTCCATTTCCAAGAATACAAAATGCTTTCATAAGCTGCTTTGGACGAAGCGCAAGTCCTAATGCCACCAACACTGCTACAATGATTACCGGTATCATATTTATGATAATCTCCATAAAAGAAATTTTATATGGCGTCAGATTCATGGCAAGACCGCCCGCAATACTTCCAAGAGGAATCGTAATAATCGCCACTAGTACTGCTGCTGCAAAGCAGTTATAATCCTCTTCCTGTAAAAATGGCAGCGTCATCGGAATCATACCAATAAAGATACATCCAAAGGTACTTCCAAGCACAACCCCCGATAAATTGGCAATAGACATATTTCCATTTGCAAGTTCAATTGCAAGAGGATAAGCCCCTGAATCTACCGGCAGAATTGTTCCGGCAAACATAGCAGGAGAAGCTCCAAAAAATTCATAAATCGGAGAAATGATTGGCTCCAAAAGCAGCTTCAAAATCGGAACCAGCGTAATGATCCCGATCATAATGAGCGCCAGTGTTTTTAACGCACCAAATGCCTCATCAAACTTTTCACCATAACCGTACTTATTTCCACGAATTTTATCAACGCCGCCTACCACACAGAAGATCATCATGATGATCATGATTGCTGAATTCACCGAAAAATTTTCTATAATATTTCCCAGCGAAGTTGTCAACACTTCTATATTTGTAATTTCCTTGATCAGTTCTGCATACATCTTTTGTACCACCTTCTCCCATTTGTATTATTATATTCTATTTGTCTCTCTCATATCAAGAAGAGTCTCATAAATATCAATTTTTCCCCAGCCGAACTCTGTATTCGGATAATTCCTCGCATCCCTTTTCGCACCACGAATCAGATAATTTTTAATTTGAACTCCTGTATAATCCGGGTTATATTCCATCATCAACAAAGCAATCCCTGCTGAGAGCGCAGCTGCCACAGAAGTTCCGCTTCTGGCGGTATAAAGCCCGCCTCTGATTGGTCCCCGGATATTTGCTCCCGG
>JBGVRS010000158.1:0-6642 GCA_045128635.1 Lachnospiraceae bacterium | reverse complement strand
TGTCCCGGTAGTTCCCTTACAGCCAAGGAGTTTTAAGTTATTCAGTTGAAAATCAAGCTGTTCGATATCAAACAGCAGGTCATTCATCCAAAGGCAGGCTCTTTTTCCCACAGTTGTTGGCTGTGCTGCCTGAAAATGAGTGTATGCGAGCGTTGGAAGGTCCTTATACTCCATCGCAAATTCGCTGAGTGCTTCCACTGCATTTAATAAAAGATTTCTGATCTGTAAGAGTGCACTTTGCATGAGAATCACATCGGTATTATCCCCTACATAACAGGAAGTCGCTCCCAAGTGAATGATTCCTGCCGCTTTCGGACAGGCATCCCCAAAAGTATGCACATGCGCCATCACATCATGACGAAGCTCACTTTCATACTGTCTTGCTTTCTCATAATCAATGTTGTCAATCTGATCTTTCATCTCTGCAATCTGCTCATCAGAAATCGGAAGTCCCAGTTCCTGTTCACTTTCTGCCAATGCGATCCATAGCTTTCTCCATGTAGAAAACTTTCTGTCGTTGGAAAATATATTCTGCATTTCTTTACTTGCATAACGCTCACACAAAGGTGATTGATAAATATCTGTTCTCATAAAATCTATTTACTCTCCATTTCTAATCCTAATCGTTTCGCTACCTGGATATACGCATCCTCTACGCCTCCTAAATCTCTGCGGAAACGGTCTTTATCCATCTTTTCTCCACTTTCTACATCCCATAAGCGGCAGGTATCCGGGGAAATCTCATCTGCAAGAATAATTTTGCCATGAAAGCGACCAAACTCTATCTTGAAATCAATCAGACGAAGACCTGCTTTTAAATACTCCACTTTTAAAATCTCATTTACCTGAAAGGCATATTTTTCTATGGTCTCTATCTCACTTGCAGTTGCAAGCTTTAATGCTTTTGCAAAGTGGGAATTGATCAGCGGATCTCCCAGTTCATCATTCTTATAGGAAAACTCGATGGTCGGCTCAGCCAGTACTGTTCCTTCCTCTACCCCCAATCGTTTAGAAAAGCTGCCGGCAGCCACATTTCGTACAATCACTTCCAGTGGAACGATCTCCACCTTACGCACAGCAGTCTCCCTGTCATTCAGTTCCTGAATAAAATGAGTTGGCACACCTTCCTTCTCAATCTTCTGAAATAATAAATTGGTCATGCGGTTATTAATCGCACCTTTGCCAACAATCGTTCCCTTCTTTAATCCATTAAAAGCAGTTGCATCATCTTTATAAGAAACAATCAGAACATCCGGATCATCCGTTAAGAAAACTTTTTTTGCTTTTCCTTCATATAATTGTTCACACTTTTGCATTTCATTCTTCCTCCAAACCAAATCATTTTCTGCATTTTGGAACGCAAAAAAAGACAAAGGCGCCTTTAAGTTTATTTAACTTAAAGACGCCTTTGCCTTTACGCACGCTATTTTACCTCTTAACTTTTATCTTGTCAATCCATTTTGTCTAAAAATCCTTACTTTCATCGATCTATTTCATTAGATCCAAAAGAGTGATATTATCAAAATAATGATTTACCATATGATGAAACTCTTTCCACATCGGCAATGTTTTACATGTATCTGCACGTTTACAGGTTTTTGCATTACATTCCAGACATGCAACCGGAACCAGTTCCCCTTCTGCAAGTCTTAATATATCTCCAATCCTATAATCTTTTGGTTCCCTTGCCAGACGGTATCCGCCGCCTTTGCCCTGTACCCCTTCCACATAATGGTTTTTAGAAAGTACAGGCATAATTCTCTCGATATATTTTAAAGACAGCTCCTGTCGCTCTGCAACCGTCTTCATTGCTATATAACCTTCATTCTGATTTTCTGCAAGATCAAGCAATACACGCAAAGCATATCTTCCCCTTGTTGAGATCATCATTCCTTTGTTCCTTCTTTCCTTATTCTGCAAATAGAGGTGTTGATAAATATCTATCTCCTGTATCCGGCATCAATACAACAATTGTTTTTCCTTTATTTTCGGCTCTTTTGGCAAGCTGGATTGCCGCCCATAAGGCTGCTCCGGAAGAGATGCCTACAAGCACTCCTTCTCTATGCCCCATGAGTTTTCCGGTTGCAAAAGCATCATCATTCTCTACCGTAATAACCTCATCATAAATGGAAGTATTTAATATGTCCGGAACAAATCCTGCTCCAATACCCTGTATTTTATGCGAACCAGCAATGCCTGTGGAAAGCACTGCTGAAGATACCGGCTCAACAGCCACAATCTTAATATCCGGATTTTGTGCTTTCAGATATTCACCAACACCCGTCACTGTACCTCCGGTACCTACGCCTGCTACAAAAATATCCACATTACCATCTGTATCCTCATATATTTCAGGGCCTGTACTCTCCCTATGGGCTTTGGGATTTGCAGGATTCACAAATTGTCCGGGAACAAAACTATTCGGTATTTCATTGGCCAGCTCTTCTGCTTTCGCAATGGCTCCCTTCATGCCTTTCGCCCCTTCACTAAGCACAAGTTCCGCTCCGTATGCTTTCATAAGCTGACGTCGCTCTACGGACATGGTATCAGGCATTACAAGAATCATGCGATACCCTCTGGCAGCTGCAACAGAAGCGAGACCAATACCTGTATTACCGGAAGTTGGCTCAATAATTACTGTATCAGGTTTTAATCTGCCTGTACTCTCAGCGTCATCCAGTATTGCTTTTGCCACACGGTCTTTTACCGAGCCAGCTGGATTAAAGTATTCCAGCTTGGCTAAAATTTTTGCCTGCAACTCATATTCTTTTTCAATACGAGTGAGTTCCAAAAGTGGTGTCTTTCCAATCAGCTGCTCTGCCGAAGTATATACTCTTGACATCTCAAACACTCTTCTTTACTTATTCTACCGCATCAAACCCATGCTGTAAATCATTGATAATATCTTCTATATGTTCTGTTCCAATAGAAAGCCGGATTGTATTTGGCTTAATTTCCTGCTCAGCCAGTTCCTCCGGCGAAAGCTGACTGTGTGTTGTAGTCGCAGGATGAATCACAAGACTTTTCACATCAGCTACATTTGCAAGTAATGAAAAAATCTGCAGATGATCTATAAACCTGTAGGCCTCTTCCATTCCCCCTTTAATATCAAATGTAAAAATAGATGCTCCACCATTCGGGAAATACTTCTGATAAAGCGGATAATCAGGATGGGAAGGAAGAGATGGATGGTTCACTCTTTCAACCTGTGGATGAGCGTTTAAAAATTTTACCACCTTCTTCGTATTTTCTGCATGACGCTCCAGACGCAGCGACAGTGTTTCGATTCCCTGTAATAATAAAAACGCTGCAAAAGGAGAAATGGTTGCTCCTGTATCACGAAGCAGAATTGCACGGATATAAGTAACGAAGGCTGCCGGCCCGGCAGCTTTTACAAAAGATACGCCATGATAACTTGGATTCGCTTCAGCGATGGCAGGATACTTCCCTGAAGCAGTCCAATCAAATTTGCCTGAATCTATAATGACCCCACCAAGAGTAGTTCCATGACCTCCAAGAAATTTTGTAGCAGAATGTACCACAATATCAGCCCCATGTTCAATTGGACGAATAAAATACGGTGTACCAAAGGTATTATCTACCACAAGAGGTAAACCATGTCTATGGGCAAGCGCAGCCAATGCGTCAATATCCGGAATATCACTGTTCGGATTGCCCAGCGTTTCTATGTAAATCGCTCTTGTATTTTCCTCAATAGCAGCTTCCACTTCATCAAGATCATGTATATTGACAAAGGAAGCTGTGATTCCGAACCCCGGAAGTGTATGTGCCAGCAGGTTGTAACTGCCGCCATAAATCGTTTTCTGTGCAACAAAGTGTCCACCATTTTGTCCCAGAGCCTGTAAGGTATATGTAATTGCAGCTGCTCCTGAAGCAAGTGCCAAAGCAGCAACACCATCTTCTAAGGCAGCAACACGCTTTTCCAGAACATCCTGCGTAGAGTTCGTTAAGCGTCCATAAATATTTCCGGCATCTGTAAGTCCAAAACGTGCTGCCGCATGGGCACAATCGTGAAAAACATAAGAAGTGGTTGCATAAATAGGCACTGCACGTGCATCCGTAACAGGATCCGGAGTCTCCTGTCCTACATGAAGCTGAAGTGTTTCAAATCTGTATTTTGACATAATATGGTTCCTTTCGTTTATAAATTTCGATGATTTCAATTAGCTTACTGCGGATTGTCACATTCGACCAAAACGAAAGTTTTCTCGTACAAGCTTTTCAAAATAAAATCCCATAACAAGCTCCTTGTTACCTACTGTATTAGTAGGTTTTTGTTTTTTGTATTATATCCATTATTTACCTACCACGTCAATAGGTATTTTAAAATTCTTGTTCCATATAAATAGCCCGAAGCCATAATGACTCCGGGCCAAATTCACATTACCATCATTTTTTGAAGGGCATTTATCCTTCAATAGCAATATAGTTTTTATCTTCTATCTGTGCTTTTTTCTCTTCCTGTTTTGGAATAGACAGCCTTAATACTCCACTTTCGTACTTCGCATGAATATCTTCCTGTCTGATATCCTCGCCCACATAGAAGGATCTACTCATACTACCTGCATAACGTTCACGACGGACAAATCTTCCAGTCTTCTCTTCTTTTTCCTCTTTGTCGAGACCTTTCGCTGCATTGATCATCAAATATCCATTCTTCAGTTCTAGTGAAAGTTCCTCTTTCTTAAATCCCGGAAGATCGATATCCACTTCATAATGATCATCCTGTTCTTTCACATCTGTTTTCATCATGTTTGCAGCATGACGACCATACAGTTTTTTCTGTGCTTTCTTCATTGCCCGATCATCAAATACCGGAAAATCAAAGAAATCATCAAAGAACTCGTCAAGCGTGAGTGCTAATAAATTATGTGAATTTTTTGTGTTTTTTCAAAATCAAGATTGAGTGCCTTGATCTTTCCATTACTTCATTTTATTTTCCGCTATCACCATAGTTAGATAGTACCCTTGCAGAAGGATCATTTACGTCGCATCCTTCCCACTCCCTGTTCGGCATCCAGAAATCTGCAACCATCTCAGCCTGACCCGGATAATACTTTTCAAAAATCTCTCTATATAATAAGGATTCTTTTGTAAATGGTCTGGCATGGGTATAGCTTTTACATCTACTTTCAAATTCTTCATCCGTATATTGCTTTTCCGCGTATTCTTTCAGATAATCTACCATAGAATGTCCTACCGCATCTGAAAATGCCGCCTTTTCCCTCCAGAGAATCTCATCCGGCAGATAATCTCCTTCTTCAAATGCATGACGAAGCAGATATTTTCCTTTTCCATAAGTATTCAACTTTAATTCCGGATCTACTGCCATCACATATTTTACAAAATCCAGATCACCAAACGGAACTCTTGCTTCCAGCGAGTTTACGGAGATACAACGGTCTGCACGGAGAACATCATACATATGAAGTTCATGGATTCGTTTCTGTGCTTCCTTTTGAAAAGCTGCCGCATCCGGAGCAAAATCTGTATATTTATATCCAAACAATTCGTCGGAAATTTCTCCTGTCAAAAGGACTCGGATATCGTTCTGTTCATGGATTGCCTTACACACCAGATACATTCCCATGGATGCACGAATTGTAGTAATATCATAGGTTCCCAGCAACTGAATCACGTTTTCTAACGAAGAAAGTACCTCTTCCGGTGTCATGTAAACTTCTGTATGATCACTTCCAATATAATCTGCCACCTGTTTTGCATATTTTAAGTCAATGGCATCTTCACTCATACCAATCGCGAATGTCTTAATCGGTTCCTTACTTTTCTTTGCTGCGATCGCGCATACCAAAGAAGAATCCAGTCCGCCGGAAAGCAAAAATCCTACCTTTGCATCAGCTACAAGACGTTTCTCCACGCCAGCCACAAGCTTTTCATGAATACTCTTGCAGACTGTTTCCAGATCATAATGACAAACCGTATCTACTTTCGTAATATCACAGTAGCAGATAAACTGACCGTCTTTATAATAATGTCCCGGTGGGAATGGCATGATCTTATCTGTCAGACCCACTAAGTTCTTTGCTTCACTTGCAAATATCACTGCTCCATCTTTGTCATAACCATAATACAATGGGCGGATTCCAATGGGATCTCTCGCTGCAATAAATTCTCTCTTGTCACCGTCGTATAGAATACATGCAAATTCTGCATCCAGCATGGAAAACATATCCGTACCATATTCCTGATACATCGGCAACAGAATTTCACAATCGGAGTCACTCTCAAATGTATATTTTCCTGACAGTTCTTTTTTGAATTTCTCAAATCCATAAATCTCTCCATTGCAAACCACATAACTGTCTCCGAGCTTGAATGGCTGCATACCTGATGGTGCAGGTCCCATGATTGCCAACCTGTGAAATCCCAGAAGACCGTCTCCGGTCTGAACCACACGGGTATCATCCGGACCTCTGGATATGGTCTTCTCAAAACCTTTCATAAAAACATCAAAGGCAGCACTGCGGCTGCAATAACCCATAATAGAACACATGTGAATGTACCTCGCTTTTCTCAAAAATCACATGGCAGGTATCTGTTTTCGACACCTGCCTTGCATTATTTTTATTCTACATCCTGTAATGCTTCAAAACCTTCTTC
>JBGVRS010000157.1:0-6445 GCA_045128635.1 Lachnospiraceae bacterium | reverse complement strand
TAATCCTGTTACAGGATTGTTGGATGGACATATTATATTCAGACAGAAGATGGCTCCTTACACACCTGCTGAGTCAATTGAAAATATTCTTTCATTCGACCCGGATATGTTAGAATCTGCGTTAAGTTAAGAGGAGGGATAATATGGCGAACAATGCAGTATTACCAGAAATAATTAATAATTTTTATGCATATAAAAATGGCAACAGAATGATTGGTGTTACAGGCGAAATTTCACTGGCAGAATTTCAAAATATGACAGCTACTGTCAGTGGTGCCGGTGTCCTTGGCGAATACGAGACAGCAATTATCGGTGCATTTTCAAGTATGGTGCAGGAAATACCATTCCGAATTCTTGATGATGATATTTTCTCATTAGCGAATCCCATGGAATTGATAGAGCTTACACTTAGGGCATCTGAACAGAGCACGGTGAGAGCTACATGTGAAATCCAATTCAAGGGAATGCGTATTGTGTTGCGTGGCAGACCAAAATCATTTAAGCCAGGGACACTAAAACGTGGCGGAACGATGGATGCCAGCGTGTCGTTGGAACTTATGTATATTTTGATTGAAATTGATGGTAAAAAGAAATTAGAGCTGGATAAAATCAATGAGATTTATGTTGTGAATGAAGTTGATATTATGAAAATCATTAAAGATTTATGTTAATAAAAAATGTGTTCAAATTGAACACATTTTTTTATTGGGAAGGAGTCGGAAATGAATACAGAGGAAAATAACACTACAACGGAGGATTTGAATGAGGATGATAAGCTTGCTTTTGAGTTATCAAAAGAGTACAAATTCGATGGAAAAACATATAAGAAGATTGACTTACATGGATTAGAAAATCTTACAGCAGATGACATGATTAAAGTAAATCGCAGATTATCTCGCAGTGGTAATACAGATTTCCTACAGGAAATCACATTAGAATATGCTTGTGTGCTTGCAGAATTTGGTTCAGAATTACCAGAATCTTTTTACAGAGGATTGGCACCGAAAGATGCTATGAAATTAAAATCCAGAATCACGGGTTTTTTATACGGTTCGGAATAAGTCCAGCGGATAGTTCACAAATGCACAAATTATTGTTGCATTTATCGTTGATGCTACATACAAGTGTTGACTATTTTGCAAATATGCCATTGCTTGACTTGAGAGAATTCGTAAAGGAGGCGGTTGAAATTGGCAAAAAGTAAAGAGTACGAATTGGCTATAAAAATTGCTGGCGAGATAGAAAAATCATTTTACAATAGTACAAAACTTACGAAAAAAGAATTAGCATCTATTGCAAGAGAAGCAAGTAAAGCATCTGGGATGCTTGAATCATCTTTTTCGCAATCGCTTCAAAAAGAATTAAATAGTATTTCTCCAATTTTTTCCGGTTTGGAAAATTCCGCAAAGGAAGCTTTTCAAGCAATCGTAACAGGAGCTGTCGCAGCCGCCACTGCAATTACTGCAGTAGCGGCTGCTTCTATCTCTGTTGGAACAGAATTTGAATCAGCATTTGCAGGTGTGAAGAAAACCACTGACGCAACAGCAGAGGAATATGCGGAATTGAGACAAGACATTATTGATATGTCAATGAATGATTTACCTGTATCAGCTTCATCAATCGCTGAGGTGGCAGAAGCAGCAGGTCAGCTTGGTATCGCGAAAGAAAACTTGTTATCATTCTCAAGAGTCATGATTGACTTGGGAGAATCTACGAATTTATCTGCGGATGAAGCGGCATCTGCTTTGGCAAAATTCGCAAATATTACAAATATGTCAGCAGATAATTATAGCAATCTAGGCTCTGTTATCGTAGATTTGGGTAATAATTTTGCAACTACTGAGGCGGACATTGTTGCAATGGCTACAAGATTAGCTTCCAGCGGATCACTTGTTGGATTATCAGAAGCGCAAATCATGGGTGTTGCGACTGCCATGTCAAGTGTTGGCATTGAAGCAGAAGCTGGTGGTTCGGCTATGTCAAAATTGTTAAAGCAAATGCAAGTTGCGGCAGAACTTGGCGGTGATTCGTTGGAGGCATATGCAAGCGTGGCAGGTATGTCCGGTAAGGAATTTAAACAGGCATTTGAAGAAGATGCTGTTGTAGCAATGAGCAAATTCATATCAGGATTGAATGATACTGAGCGCAATGGAAAATCTGCAATTGCAATTCTGGATGAAATGGGGCTGAAAGAAATAAGATTGTCAAATACAATCTTAAGCCTGGCAAATGCAAATGGTGTAATGGAAGATGCAATTGTTACAGCGAATAATGCTTGGAAAGAAAATGCCGCATTAACAAATGAAGCCAGCCAACGTTACGAAACAACAGAAAGCAAAGTAGCAATGTTGAAAAATAAGGTGTCAGCAATTGGAATTGAGGTATATGACAATTTGCGAACGCCTTATAGTGAATTACTTGGGTTTGCATCTAATACTTTATCCGAATTATATGAGGAATTGGGCAATAGTAATTTTATTGGTGATATGGCTGCGAATCTGAGTAAGCAGATACCAACAGCAGTTCGCAAATTAAAAGAATTTGGCGGAGCTTTTGCTGAATTTGCAGAGCCATTCTTGGATGTTGGCGAATGGTTACTTGATAATCCTGGTGTGATAGTTGGCACGATTGCCGGCATTGGTACGGCGATTGCGACTTACAAGGTTGCATCGGGAATTACTTCTATGGTTACTGCATTAGGAAGCCTCGGCCCTGTCGGCTTGACAATTCTTGGAATTGGTGGAGTCGTTGGAATTATTACAGGTATTGGTACGGCAGTGAAGAAAAGTGCGGAGGAAGCAAAGCGGGCGAATCTGGATGAACATTTTGGGGATATATCTCTTTCATTAGAAGAATTGCAGGAAGTAGCAGCACACATTGTTGCAACGGATTCGTTAGGTGAAGTTCGAGAGGCAATAGCAGCTCTTGGCGAATTGGATGAATTGCAGCAGACAATTGATGATTCTATTAGTGAAATCAACAAGATGAATTGGAAGATTTCGATTGGCATGAAATTATCAGCGGACGAGCAGGAAAATTATAAGAATGAAATAGCATCGTATATTGAAAATTGTCAACAGTATGTTAGTGATCAGCAGTATGCTGTGAATCTTGCTGTTGGAGTACTTACAGATGATGACTTGGAAGGAAGTAATATTATATCGCAAATAAATCAATTTTATGCGGACAAACAAGGTGAATTGTCAGAACTTGGTACGCAATTGAACAATACGATTACAGAAGCATTTAAAGATGGATTGCTGGATATGGACGAAGTAGAAGAAATTACACAATTGCAGCAACAGATGGCTCGTATACAGTCAGAAGTTGCCGGCAGTAATTTTGAGTCTAATATGGAGCTGC
This sequence comes from Lachnospiraceae bacterium, assembly GCA_045128635.1. GTDB lineage: Bacteria > Bacillota > Clostridia > Lachnospirales > Lachnospiraceae > HGM12587. Next base: position 3,082 of record JBGVRS010000157.1, on the reverse strand, counting down.
TGAAGCTTAAATATGGTGGTGATTTGGATGCAGAGTCATTTCAGAATCTCCAAGCAGAAATAAATGAACAGATGAACCAAGCAATTGCGGATTATGACGAATCCTTTACGCTTTCAATGGCAAATGCAAAGATTATGTTGGAAGATGGTGAAATTGATTTATCTGAGTATGAGACAATGATTAATGAGTATAAAGAAAACTATCTTGAACAAATTGGAGAAATCCAATCACAAGCTGCAAGTTTTCAATACAACACTATCACATCACAGTATTCTGATGAATTAAGTGGCATGTCTGACTTTGCAAAAAAATATCAGGACTATACAAAACAGATGGAATATGTATTTAGCAGTGATACATATAAGGAAAGTTGGGCAACGAATTCGGCTGGTACATGGGAAATGTTGTTAGCTCCTATTGAAGAAATGTCGGATTTGACCGACACGGAAAAAGCTGCTCTTAATGAATTATATCAAGGCATGGAGTCAACATTAGATGAAATGATTCAATTGAGACAAAAGTATTTAGAGGCAGGATTGGAAGTGCCAGCGGAAGTAACAAAACAAATACAGGATATTTCGACATTGGGAGCTATGGCAGGAAACGAAGATGCTATATGGCAGATGGTTGAAACGTCGATGGCAGATAATAAAGCATATCAGGAGTTAGTAAAGAAATTAGATAATGACGGACAATATCTTCCGGAAGCAGTATCTCAAGGAATTCGTAATAATAAAATTATGATACAAGATGCCATTAATGATTGTTATAGTGAGACGGAAGAAGGCTTACTAGCAACATTCAATAAAGGATTTGATGTACACACAAATGTACGATTATATATTGATTATGCGAATCTTACTTCTGATAATCCATTAGCGAATATTACGAATCCTGCAACTATAGCAAATGATGCAAAAGGATTAATAGGTCATGCTACTGGTGGTATTTTTAACACACCGCATGTTGCGTTATTTGCCGAAGCCGGACCAGAAGCGGTTATTCCAATTAATGGCTCGCAAAATGCTATCAGCTTGTGGGAAGAAACAGGTAAACTGTTAGGCATTAACGGATTTTCTAATGATGCCGGAGAATCTTTTTCCAGTATGGCTGACAAATTATCTGCACAAGCTCCGGCGAGTGGCGGTTCCAGCACCAGTAGCGAAGGTAATATGCAGTTTTCGTATTCACCAACGTTACAGTTTTATGGAGATGCACCATCGAGAAAGGATCTGGATGAATCTTTGTCGATGTCGCAAGAACGTTTTGAACAAATGATGAAGCAATACATTAAAGAAAATGGAAGAATTAGCTTTGCATAAGGGGTGGTGGAAATGACTACATATAAGACGATTTCCGGGCAGACATGGGATATGATTTCAAAGGAAGTCTATGGAACAGAATTAAATGTGGGTGCATTGATGGAAGCCAATCCTAAGTTGCTGGATATTTTCATTTTCCCTGCAGGCATTGAATTGACTATACCGGAGGTAGATGAGGAGAATACGGATCTACCTCCTTGGAGGTGGTGAATATGGAAAAGGCTAGACATGTTACTATTGTTACAAAATATGAAAGCAATGATATTACCACCGAAATTGCAGATTATATAGAATCTTTTTCTTATGATGACGCCGCATCCGGAGAGAGTGATAAAATTTCTCTATCGCTTAGAGATGATAAAAAGAAATGGATTTCCGCATGGTTTCCAGAGAAGGGGGATAGCATAGAATGTTCCATTTTCTTTAAGAACTGGAATTATAGTGGCAATTCTAATAAGTTAAAATGTGGAAAATTTCAGGTGGATGATATTTCTTTTAAGGGTAGACAATTAGAAGTAACAATCGGTGCAACATCTACACCACAGGGAAGTGCTTTTAATGTCACGGCACGGACAAAAACATGGGAATCTATTACTGTTGAGCAGATTGGAAAAGAAATTGCGAAAAGAGCCGGTGTCACTTTATATTATGATGCGGATAAAATAAGCATTACATCAATAGAACAGAGTGGCCAGACGGATTGCAAATTTTTATATTCGATTTGTCAGTCATACGGTCTTGCCATGAAAGTGTATTCTAATAAGATTATTATTTTAGATGAAGAAGTAGCAGAAAAGAAAAAAGCAACACTGACATTGAAAGAAAATGACATGATTTCATGGTCATTCAATACGACTGTTGCCGGTACATACACTGCAGCAAAAGTATCGTTTTCCGACCCCGATAATGATAAAGATTATGTTGTGAAAATTGGAAGTGGCGAAAGAGTACTAACTGTAAATGTTACGGCAGACAGTATAAAAGATGCAGAAAGAAAAGGTATTGCAAAGCTGAATAACGAAAATAAAAAAGCAAGTACCTTATCTGTTACAATTAAGGCTAATCCATCAATTGTATCTGGAATCAATGTTAATATTGATGGATTGGGTAAGATTGATGGCAAGTATTATGTTGATAAAGTTCGCACAAAAATATCCGGAAGCGGAGCAACACAAATGTCTCTTGAGCTACATAAAGTGAATGCGTATATAAAAAATATTACAAAAGTTACAACAAAAGACAAGTAACGGAAAGGAGATTCTATGAGAAGTGATTTAGTAAGAATTGGAAGAATTTCTTCAATTAACCAAGACACTGGCATGGTGCGTGTTACCTATACAGATAGGGATAACGCTTCTACAAAAGAATTTCCTGTCTTGCGTTGCTCGGATGAATATAGAGATTTTCAGATAGGTGAAAGAGTTGTAGTATTACATTTATCAAATGGAAATTCCAGAGCTGTTGTACTTGGAGGATTATGGAATACGCTTGGCCAAAAACAAAAATCTATTAAGAGTAGGATTACGGATATATTAACATCTCTTGTTGTAAATGCAATTGAAGATATTATATTAAAGTCGGATGGTAATATCACGTTGGAAGATGCGAATTGGACAACTTCTTTATCTGAAATCATGGAACGATTGAATGCTCTGGATGGAAATGACACGGGCAGAAAGAAGGGATAAGCATGGCGCGAATTGGAAGCTTTGGTAAGCTTGTGTTTGAAACGAGTGATAAAAAAATACTTACATTTACGG
>JBGVRS010000156.1:0-6449 GCA_045128635.1 Lachnospiraceae bacterium | reverse complement strand
TAATCCTGTTACAGGATTGTTGGATGGACATATTATATTCAGACAGAAGATGGCTCCTTACACACCTGCTGAGTCAATTGAAAATATTCTTTCATTCGACCCGGATATGTTAGAATCTGCGTTAAGTTAAGAGGAGGGATAGTAGTATGGCGAACAATGCAGTATTACCAGAAATAATTAACAATTTTTATGCATATAAAAACGGAAACAGAATGATAGGCGTAACGGGGGAAATATCACTGGCAGAGTTTCAAAATATGACAGCTACTGTCAGTGGCGCTGGCGTTCTTGGCGAATACGAGACAGCAATTATTGGTGCATTTTCAAGTATGGTACAGGAAATACCATTCCGAATTCTTGATGATGATATTTTTTCATTAGCAAATCCAATGGAATTGATAGAACTTACATTGAGGGCATCCGAGCAGGGTACGGTGAAAGCTACATGTGAGATTCAATTTAAAGGAATGCGTATTGTGATGCGCGGAAGACCAAAATCATTTAAGCCAGGTACTTTGAAGCGTGGCGGAACGATGGATGCTAACGTATCGCTCGAACTTATGTATATCTTGATTGAGATTGATGGTAAAAAGAAAATAGAACTGGATAAAATCAATGAGATTTATATTGTAAATGAAGTTGATATTATGAAAATTATTAAAGATTTATGTTAAAAATGTGTTCAAAATGAACACATTTTTTTATTAGAAAGGAGTAGGGCATGACTACAGAGGAAAAGAATATCACTGCAGAAGAAAAAGACGAAGATGACAAGCTTGTTTTTGATTTATCGAAGGAGTACAAATTTGATGGCAAGACATATAAGAAAGTTGATTTGCGCGGTTTAGAAAATATTACAGCAGATGACATGATTAAGGTAAATAGGAGATTGTCGCGAGGTGGTAATATAGATTTCATGCAGGAAATAACACTGGAATACGCATGTGTGCTTGCCGAATTTGGCTCAGAATTACCGGAATCATTTTATAGAGGCTTAGCGCCAAAGGATGCTATGAAATTGAAATCAAGAATTACGGGTTTTTTGTACGGTTCGATCTAACTCCTGGGGATGTGCGACAGATGCACAAATTATTGTTGCATTTGTCTTTGACATTTCATACAGGTGTGGATTATTTTGCGAATATGGCATTGCTTGATTTGAAAGAATTTGTAAAGGAGGCGATTGAAATTGGCAAAAAGCAAAGAGTACGAATTAGCGATAAAAATCGCAGGTGAGATTGAAAAATCTTTTTACAATACTACTAAGTTGACAAAAAAAGAACTTGCAGCTATTGCAAGAGAAGCAAGTAAAGCATCTGGTATGATTGAATCATCTTTTTCGCAATCTTTTCAAAAAGAATTGAATACAATCGCTCCGATTTTTTCTAGTATGGAAAATTCAGCAAAAGTAGCATTTCATGCAATTGCAACAGGGGCAGCCACAGCCGCTACAGCTATAACTGCTGTAGCGGCTGCATCTATATCTGTAGGTACAGAATTTGAATCAGCATTTGCTGGTGTTAAAAAGACTACAGATGCAACAGCTGCAGAGTATGAAGAATTGAGAAAAGGCATTATTGAAATGTCAACGAATGATTTACCTGCGTCAGCTTCTGCTATTGCGGAGGTGGCCGAGGCGGCAGGACAGCTGGGTATTGCAAAAGAAAACTTGTTGTCATTCTCAAGAGTCATGATTGATTTAGGAGAATCTACAAATTTATCTTCTGATGAAGCGGCATCTTCACTTGCTAAATTTGCAAATATCACAAATATGTCAGCGGATAAGTATAGTAATCTAGGTTCTGTAATCGTAGATTTGGGTAATAATTTTGCGACGACGGAAGCAGATATTGTATCAATGGCAACGAGATTGGCGTCAAGCGGTTCTCTGGTAGGCTTGTCGGAAGCACAAATTATGGGTATTGCAACTGCCATGTCCAGCGTGGGTATTGAGGCAGAAGCCGGTGGCTCTGCGATGTCAAAATTGTTAAAGCAGATGCAAGTTGCAGCAGAACTTGGCGGTGATTCGTTGAAAGCGTATGCTAGTGTAGCCGGTATGTCTGGTAAAGAATTTAAACAGGCATTTGAAGAAGATGCTGTTGTTGCAATGGGCAAATTTATAACCGGTTTGAATGATACAAAGCGCAATGGAAAATCTGCAATTGCAATTTTGGATGAAATGGATTTGACAGAAATCAGATTATCGAACACGATTTTGAGTTTAGCTAATGCAAATGGTGTAATGGAGAATGCGATTGTTACAGCTAACAATGCATGGAAAGAAAATACTGCATTAACGAATGAAGTAAATCAACGTTATGATACAACAGAAAGTAAAGTTGAAATGCTGAAAAATAAGGTGTCAGCAATAGGAATTGAAGTATATGATAACTTGCGAACTCCTTATCGTGATTTGATTGCATTTGCATCAGATGCGGTGACAGGATTGTATGAAAATCTTGGAGAGAGCAACTTTATTGGTGACATGGCAGCTAATCTGAGTAAACAGATACCGACAGCTGTCCGGAAATTAAAAGAACTTGGTGGTGCAGTTGCTGATTTTTCAGAACCATTTCTTGATGTCGGGGAATGGCTGTTAGATAATCCCGGGGTGATCGTTGGCACTATTGCAGGAATTGGTACGGCAATTGCGACTTACAAGGTTGCATCAGGAATTACATCTATGGTCACGGCATTAGGTAGCCTTGGACCTGTTGGTTGGACAATTCTAGCAATTGGTGGAGTTGTTGGAGTGATTGCAGGAATTGGTTCTGCTGTAAAGAAAAGTGCACTAGAAGCGAAGAAAGCGAATCTCGCAGAGCACTTTGGGAATATCTCTCTTTCTTTAGAGGAATTGCAGGAAGTAGCGGAGCATATTATTGCGACTGATTCGCTTGTAGAAGTACGAGAAGCTATAGCTGCATTAGGAGAATTGGATGAAGTTCAGCGAGCAATTGATGATTCTATCAGTGCAATTAATAAAATGAATTGGAAAGTATCAATTGGAATGGAATTATCTGTTGATGAGCAGGAGGAATACAAAAATGAAATAGCATCGTACATTGAAAATTGTCAGCAATATATTAGTGATCAGCAGTATGCTGTGAATCTTGCTGTTGGAGTACTTACAGATGATGATTTAGAAGGAAGTAACATTGTAGCGCAGATAAATGAATTTTATGCGAATAAACAAGGTGAATTGTCAGATTTGGGAACACAGCTAAATAATACAATTACAGAAGCATTTAATGATGGATTACTTGATATGGACGAAGTAGAAGAAATTACGCAATTACAGCAGCAGATGGCACGTATTCAATCGGAAGTTGCTGGAAGTAATTTTGAGTCTAATATGGAGCTTTTGAAAATTAAATATGGTGGCGATTTGGATGCTCCTTCATTTCAGAATCTTCAAGCAGAAATAAAGGAACAGATGGATACAGCAATTGCAGATTATGACGAATCATTTACGCTGTCAATGGCAAATGCAAAGATTATGTTAGATGATGGTACAATTAATTTATCTGATTATGAGTCAATGATTAATGAGTATAAAGAAAATTACCTTGAGCAAATTGGAGAAATCCAATCGCAGGCCGCAAGTTTTCAATATAACACTATCACATCCCAGTATTCTAAAGAATTAAGCGGTATGTCTGACTTTGTAAAAGAATATCAGGATTACACAAAACAGATGGAAATGGTATTTAGTAGCGATACATATAAAGAAAGTTGGGCAACGAATTCAGCTGGTACATGGGAAATGTTGTTAGCGCCTATTAAAGAAATGTCGGATTTGACTAACAGAGAGAAAGATGCTCTTAATGAATTATATCAAGGCATGGAATCAACATTAGATGAAATGATTCTTTTAAAACAAAAGTATTTGGAGGCAGGATTAGAAGTACCTGCGGAAGTGACAAAACAAATACAAGATATATCAACATTGGGTGCTATGGCAGGAAATGAAGATGCTATGTGGCAGATGTTTGAAAATTCAATGGAAGATAATGAAGCATATCAGGAGTTAGTAAAGAAATTAGATAATGATGGACAATATCTTCCAGAAGCAGTATCTCAGGGAATTCGTAATAATAAAATTATGATACAGGATGCCATTATGGATTGTTATGGCGAGACAGAAGAAGGGTTGTTGAAAACATTCAATAAAGGATTTGATGTGCATACAAATGTACGATTGTATATTAACTCTAATTATGCGAATCTCACATCCAATAATCCATTAGCGAACATTTCGAATCCTGCAACTATAGCGAATAATGTAAAAGAATTAACCGGTCATGCTACTGGTGGTATTTTTAATACACCGCACATTGCCTGGTTCGCAGAAGATGGACCTGAGGCAGCTATCCCTCTTGATGGCTCACAAAATGCTATCAATCTGTGGGAGGAAACAGGTAAGTTGTTAGGCATTAACGGATTTTCCAATGATGCTGGAGAATCTTTTTCCAGTATAGCTGATAAATTATCTGCACAAGCTCCGGAAAGTGTCGAAGGTGGAATAAGTAACGAAGGTAATGTGAATTTTTCATATTCGCCAACATTGCAGTTTTATGGAGATGCGCCATCAAAAAAAGATCTGGATGAATCTTTGTTAATGTCGCAAGAGCGATTTGAAAAAATGTTGAAACAATATATCAAAGATAATGGAAGAATAAGCTTTGCCTAAGGGGTGGTAAAATGACGACTTATAGTACGATTTCAGGCCAGACATGGGATATGATTTCTAAAGAAGTCTATGGGACGGAATTAAAAGTTGGTGTGCTGATGGAAGCGAATCCTAAGTTACTGGATATTTTTATTTTCCCTGCAAATGTAAAGTTAAATGTACCGGAGGTAGATGAGGAGAATACGGTTCTACCTCCTTGGAGGTGGTGAGCATGGTATCTGCCAGACGTGTTAGCATTAATACTAAGTATAAGGGCACGGATATTTCAAAGGAAATTGCGGAATATATAGAATCTTTTTCTTATGATGATGCCGCATCCGGGGAGAGTGATACGATATCATTATCTCTCAGAAATGATAAAAAGAAATGGATTTCATCCTGGTTCCCGGAGAAGGGTGACAGTGTAGAATGTGTATTGATATTTAAGAATTGGGATTACTCCGGAACTTCTACAAAATTGAAGTGTGGAAAATTTCAAGTGGATGATATTTCTTTTCAGGGCGGGCCGTTGTCTGCAACTATTGGCGCGACTTCGACGCCACAGGGAAGTGCTTTTAATGTTACAGAAAGAACAAAAACATGGGAATCTATTACAGTTGAACAGATTGCAAAAGAAATTGCAAAAAGAGCAGGTGTCAGTCTATATTATGATGCTGATAAAATCAGCATTTCTTCTATAGAGCAGAGTGGCCAGACTGACTGTAAATTTTTATATTCGATTTGCCAGTCATATGGGCTTGCTATGAAAGTATATTCTGACAAGATTGTTATTATTGATGAGGAAAAAGCGGAAAAGAAAAAAGCAACGCTGACGCTGAAAGAGAATGACATGATTTCCTGGTCATTCAATACTACTGTTGCCGGCACGTATACTGCAGCTAAGGTGTCTTTTTCTGACCCGGATAATGATAAAGATTATGTTGTAAAAATTGGAAGTGGTGAAAGGGTACTAACTGTAAATGTCACAGCGGATAATTTGAAAGATGCAGAAAGAAAAGGCATTGCAAAACTGAATAGTGAGAATAAAAAGTCAAGTACCATGTCCGTCACCATCAAGGCGAATCCATGTGTTGTATCTGGTATTACTGTGAATATTGATGGATTAGAAAAAATTGATGGCAAATATTATATTGATAAAGTGCGTACAAAAGTATCTGGAAGCGGTGCAACGCAAATGACTCTCGAACTTCATAAAGTGAATGCGTACATAAAAAATATTACAAAAGTTACAACAAAAGATAAGTAACTGAAAGGAGATACTATGAAAAGTGATTTAGTAAGAATTGGAAGAATTTCTTCAATTAATCAAGATACTGGCATGGTACGTGTTGCTTATGCAGATAGGGATGATGCTTCAACGAAAGAATTTCCTGTCTTGCGTTGTACAGATGAATATAGAGATTTCCAGATTGGTGAAAGAGTGCTTGTGTTGCATTTATCAAATGGAAGTAGCAGGGCGGTTGTACTTGGCGGATTATGGAATACGCTTGGCCAAAAACAAAAATATATTAAGAGTAAGATGGCAGCTGCATTGACATCACTTGTTGTAAATGCAATTGAAGATATTATATTAAAGTCGGCTGGCAGTATTACATTGGAAGATGCGAATTGGACAACGTCTTTATCTGAAATCATGGAACGATTGAATGCTCTGGATGGAAATGACACGGGCAGAAAGAAGGGATAAGCATGGCGCGAATTGGAAGCTTTGGTAAGCTTGTGTTTGAAACGAGTGATAAAAAAATACTTACATTTACGG
>JBGVRS010000155.1:0-22686 GCA_045128635.1 Lachnospiraceae bacterium | reverse complement strand
GGATGTGTAAATACACATTTTTCCAATCCAAGCGGTCTGCATGATGAAAATCATTACACCTGTGCCTATGATATGGCGCTGATTACAAAGGCGGCGCTTGAAAACGATGATTTCAGACGCATTGCCGGAACCGATTACTATACTTTACGTGCAACCAACAAAAATTCGGAAGAGCTCTGGATGCAGAATCATCATTATATGATTGCCCCATACAGAACTTCCAAATACCTGGATGACACCATCTTTGCCGGAAAAACCGGTTATACAACAGATGCCTTGAACACACTGGTAACCTGCGGTAAAAGAAACGGCATGGATGTGATTGTCATCAGTATGAGAACACGTTCCACAGGAGAAAAAGGGGTGCCGTTATTTACGGATACCGCCGCACTTCTTGATTACGCAAACAATTTCCAGAAGTTAAATATTTCCGATAACGAAAATACCTTTGTGGTAGGAAATGCATATGATTTTTCTGTAGATTCGGATGCTTTGGCAGCTTCTTCATCTTTAATATCCATTGATGAAAACAGTACCATTATCATGCCAAACCATACCTCTTTTACAGATGCTGTTCCTTCTATTACATTTGAAGAACATGCCGATGGGAATAAAGCTTATTTAACTTATGAATATGCCGGTCAAGTTGTGGGAAAAGCTTCTATTACATTAGAAGAGACTCCGGAAGAATTTGAATTTTCCGAAACTGAATCAGATGAATCTCCTGATCATAAAGGAACAAAATTTATTACGATCAACCTCAAAGTAATTTTAATTGTTATTGCAGTGATTTTGGGTATTTTATTGATCGTATTTATGATTTACCGATTCATTGAGAGAAATCGTGCAAAGATTCGTAAAGCAGTAAATATCTATCAAAAAAGACGTTTCTTAAAACGCAAACGTTACCGCAGCCGCAGAAGACGACGCAGATAAAAGATAAGGCACTTAAAGCATATGCTTTAAGTGCCTTGTTTCATACGTTTTAATCGTCTCTTTTCCACAACCTGTTTTTTCATTTCACAGATTTTTTCCACATCTTCTTCCGAAATCGGTTTTACAATTTTAATCGGAAATACCATATGCTGGTCATTGGCGTATCTTTTCATCTGAATTTTTCCACGTACAAATCCATGGAATGGACATTTTGCTACGCAATAATATTTCTTTGAATTTCCTGAAAACCACATCACTTTTTTGCGAAGTGCAGTTCTGCAGACAGGACATTTAATAGAAGTAACACCCTTATCTTCCATGGATTCTTCTCTGGATGGAAATACCCTGTAAACATATTTGCTGTAGGTTTTAAATCTCAGACAAACTTCTTCTTTCTTATTTAAAGGCGGCTTGAAATAATCTACAGAAACTCGTTCCATTGCCTCCTTATTTTCCATTAAGTGTTGGAAAATCTTTGCAACATAACGGGCATCATTCACTGCACTATGGAACATCAGATCCTTTTCAAATCCAAACACATCCACCGCATGTTCTACCGTTCTTCGAAGTTTTCCATCTTCAAAAACAATGGAGAACAGCTTCTGCACGTCATAATATTTCATGACCTTTGGAAATGCATTTTCAATCTGATAATACTGCATATTCTGCTGCAGCTGCCACAGATCCTGAGAACCCCAGGTACAGAAAATGTACTCATCTTCACAAAAACGCATCAAATGCAGAAATGCTTCCTGAAAAGAAACACCGGACTTCAACTCCTGGTCGCTAAGCGCCACCACTTCTTTCACCGCAGAATGCAATTTTTTATATACGGAAGGACGTACAACACAATTAAAAATGTCTTGTATCTCTCCTGTTTCATTTAATTTTACCGCACCAATCTGAATAATTTCAAAAGGCAGTTCTTTATTTTCGAAATTCTTGCCTTTTGCCGATTGATTCCATTCTAAATCTAAAATAATATAATTCATGACTTCTATTTAAGCTAATAATTCTAAGATTTTTTCCTTTGGAACTGCGCCAATCTGTGTTTTCACAACTTCGCCGTCTTTGATAACCACCAATGTAGGAATATTGGTGATTTTAAAAAGTCTGCCAAGCTCCAGCTGATCATCCACATTAACTTTTCCTACTTTAATGTCTGTGCGTTCTTCTGCAATTTCATCAACAATCGGAGATACCGCACGGCATGGACCACACCACACTGCCCAAAAGTCTAAAAGAACAGTACCTTTATAATCTGCTACTTCCTGTTTATAATTTGATTTTGTAATATCAATGACTGACATAAGAAATCCTCCTATTTCTTCCAGATTCTCGCTTCATATGGTGATAATATATCATGTTCACTTCCTGTTGTGAATATGCATTGATATCCATCTGTCATATGTGCTTTCTTTTCCTCTTTCCCAAGGTTACAATCCACAATATATTCTCTGCCATCCAAAGAACGTTTATATACAAATCTGTCTTTCTTCTTATTTAATACAGTAAATTCACCATATACAAATGCCTGATCTAAATGACGAAGTTTAATGAGTTCTTTATAGACCTCCGTAATATTATGTCGAATCTCCTGATGCAATCCTTCATGATATTCAGGAAGCTTTTCATTCCAAGGCAACAGCACACGGGTATGTTCTCTGGTTCCTGATAAAATCTTTGCAAAGGCATCTTTTTCAGACATTTTTTCCAAATACTCCGCATAATAGCCTTTTGCCTCTACATCTGTGATCTGATCCATGGAAGTAAATTTATAATTTACAAGTCCCATTTCATCTCCTTGGAAGATAAATGGTGTGCCTTTTAATGTCATCTGCATCACTGCCAGAAGCTTCATAATTGCTTCATGATAAGTCACATCCTCTGTAATCTTATTCACCATACGAGAATTATCATGATTATTATAGAAGACAGACATCCAGCAGTTATTTCCATAATTGGTCAGCCAGTCAATCATGTAGTCTCTGTAATAATTTAAATCATATTCGTAATCATCCATGCGCACATGCCCTGGTGTTTCCAGATGGTCGAAAGAAAATACCATATCCAGTTCTTTTCTTTCTTCCCCAGTTACCAGCTGACACATTTTCATCCCAATTCCCGGTGTTTCACCAACGGAAAATGCATTATGAGGCGCAAATGCTTTTTCATGAATTTCATTTAAAAACTGATGAAGCTTTGGACCATAATAATAATGTTCAATTCCATAATATCCCATCATCTGGCCGATCACTTCATTCCCTTGCGGAAGACCTTCTGCCTTGGAAATGTAGTTGATGACATCCATGCGGAATCCATCAACACCTTTATCCAGCCACCAGTTTACCATATTAATAACTTCTTCTCGAACTTCCGGATTCTCCCAGTTTAAATCCATCTGCTTTTTGGAGAATAAATGAAGTGCCCAGGAATCACTCTCTTCATAATAATTCCATGCAGGACCTGCAAAGAAAGAATTCCAGTTGTTTGGTTCCTTTTTGCTGCCATCATCTTTTCTAAAATAATAGTAATCTCTATATTTAGACTCCGGATTTTCCAATGCTTTTTTGAACCATTCATGTTCATCGGAAGTGTGATTCACAACCAGGTCCATAATCAGGCGCATATCTCGCTTATGTACTTCCGACAATAGCTTGTCGAAATCTTCCATGGTTCCGAATTCTTTCATAATTTTATGATAATCACGGATATCATATCCGTTATCATCATTTGGAGAATCATAAATCGGAGAAAGCCAAAGTGCATCCACACCAAGATTCTTTAAATAATCCAGTTTCTCGATAATTCCCGGAAGATCACCGATTCCATCTCTGTTAGTATCATAAAAGCTTCTTGGATAAATCTGATAAAATACTGCTTCCTTCCACCATTTCTTTGTGATTGGTCCGCGGGAAACAAATGGCACATCTTTTTCACTGTTTACCAACGTAAGAAGAGAATCAAAAAATCCTTCTCCCAATTTTGCTTTGGTAAGTGTCGCCAGCGTTTTTAATTTCAAATTAGAAACAAATCCGTTGGTAATTATCTTTTCAGACACTCCAAGCTGCATCAAAACCTATGCGATGGTATCATGTCCTACCGGTGTAGCATAAAGTTCTCCAACTTTACTGTTCAATGTCAACTGTTTATTTGCGTTCACCCAGTTCCCTCACAATCTTTCCATACATTTCTTCATCTAAAATGTATTTTGAACGATATACTAAAAATCCGATCACAATACAAATGAGCGGGAATACCATCATTGCCATTTTCAAGATAAATATACCCGATGCAGTCATATCCGCTGCGCTCTGGGCCTGACTCATACCGGAAACAATGACAATGGCACCTACCACACCACTGGCGATAGCACCACCCATTTTGTTAATAAATGGCTGAAGCGAAAATGTGACACTGTCATTTCTCTTACCAAACTTCCACTCACCGTACTCTACACTGTCTGTTAAAAACATCAGTGTCATCACCTGAATAAATGCCTGTCCGATAAATAAAATCAGACCTGCAATTCCGATAAATAACATGGTATTGGTCGGTGCAAAAAAGAAAATTAAATATCCTGTTACAACCAATGCTGTTGAAAATGCATATAATTTCTTTCTTGGATATCGTTTTCCAAGTACAGGGAATATTGATAATGCAAAAATCTGGGAAACGCCCAAGATCAATGCAAAGATTGAATACATTCCTTCATCACCGTAAACATATTTAAAATAATAGAGTCCAAAACTTGTGGTTGTGGAATATCCAATCATGAACAGTGCCATTGCCAGCGCTGTGACAAGCAGCTGATCATTTTTGAAAATGATACGAACCAGTTCTTTGACGGAAGTATGCTCTTCTTTTTTATTTCCAAACATCGGTTCCTTTACCCCAAATACGGTAAAACAAAGAAATGCCAGCATAATCACTACTAATATAATAGAAAGAATAAAATATCCTTTCTGCAAGCTTCCTACTGCTCCTCCGATAGCTTCTGTCACCGGAACAATCAACGTAACTACCGCAAAAAGTCCGATACTTGCACAGATACGTGACACAGAACCAATTTCTTCACGTTCTCTCTGATCCTGACTTAAAGTCGGAAGCATAGACCAGTAGGAAATATCATGCATGGTATAGGCAATGCCCCATAATACATAGATGATTCCAAATACGACAATGAATGCACCGCCGTTTAATCCAAAGTTAGAAAACAAAAGTACGGTAAGAATCGCTGAAAGCACACTTCCAATGCAGATCCATGGTTTGAACTTCCCGTATTTTGTATGAGTATTATCAACGATTACCCCCATAAACGGATCATTGAATGCATCAAATACTCTGGCTGCCATGATGATTCCTGTTACCCACCAAAGCACGTCATCTGAAAGCTGCAATACATCTGTCAGATAAAACATTAAATACATGCTGATCATGGTGTAGACCATATCTCGACCAACTGTACCCAATCCAAATGTCCATCGATTATAATTTTTCTTCATTATAAGAAATCTCCTTTTGTATTACACAATCCTGCGGCAGCTCTCTCTTTCGATCAAAGAATGCGGCACAATAATTTTGGTAGCCACAAGGTTTGGATTTTCAATATGGTTAATCAGCTGTGATGCAGCCTCAATTCCTAACTGACAGGAATTGACATCAATGGATGTCAGTGGCGGATGTGTCAGTCTTGCAAACAGCGAATCATTAAAGGAAATAATGGATAAATCTTTCGGAATTGATAATCCACACTGAATACATACACGTTCTAAGGAAACTGCCAGAATATCATCGCTGACTACGATTGCAGTTGGACGTTCTTCTGACTGTAACATTTCAAGCAGCGGCTTACATTCATCCAGATATACATCATTGACTTCAATAATATATTTTTTCTCTGCCACAAGATCATGCTGTAACATAGACAACTGATAACCTGTTTTACGGTCTGCAGAGAAAAGTTTGATACTTTCACTTCCAAGATATGCAATCTTTCGATGTCCTAAATCATACAAATAATCTGTCGCTTCTTTTCCTGCTAAAACATTGTCATTATCAATATAAATAGTCAGGTTTGCAAACTGCTGGGCTTTCCCAACCAATACATAAAGAAGACCTTCTTCATTTAAATATTCAATAATTGCATCATCCGCTTTGGAATACAGTAAAATAAAACCATCCACCTGACCGCTTCGCACCATGGTACGGATAGCACCGAGAAGTTCTTCACTGTTCTGTCCGGTCACAATGGTACTGATATACTGTCTGCCGTTACAGAACTGGCTGATTCCTCGAATCGTCTCTAAAAAGAATGGATTTTCAAATGTTTCTCTTGCAGAAGGCGGCAGAATGATGCCAATGGTCTTGGAATTCTGACTTGCCAGATTACTTGCCTGAAAATTTGGCTCATAACCAAGCTGCAGCATTGCTTTTCTTACCTTCTCTTTTGTTTCCCTGCTAATGGACGGATTGTCCTTACAGGTTCTTGATACTGTGGATGGCGAAACCCCCGCTAACGCCGCCACATCTTTTATTGTAACTGCCATGCATAGACCCCCAAATTAAATTCATAGTTCTATCATATGCTATTCCTGTCGTTTTTTCAATGAACACTCCTTTTTTTGCACAAAAAAAACAGCATGATTTTGCCTGTTCAAAACCATACTGTTTTACCGTCCCCTGCGGGAATCGAACCCACAACTAGAGCTTAGGAGGCCCTTATTATAGGCTTGATTCCCACAGGGGACACTATAATCTCTTATTTGTTAATTAAACATATTATGTTGAGCTTAGTTAAGACTTGTTAACACCTGTTAAAACCAGTTATATTAGCTGGTTATTAGCTACTGCTAATATTCGGGAATTGTTTTCTGGTTATTATTTAATAACTAGAATAATTCCAATGCAAAGTGAAAATAAAAGTCATGCTTGCTTGAATTATATCGTAATTATCGTAACATATTTTTAATGTTTTGTCCACGATAG
Source organism: Lachnospiraceae bacterium (assembly GCA_045128635.1). Lineage (GTDB taxonomy): Bacteria > Bacillota > Clostridia > Lachnospirales > Lachnospiraceae > HGM12587. The sequence goes on along the minus strand of JBGVRS010000155.1, from coordinate 15,762 downwards.
TATATCCCGTAAACTCAATCAGCATAAAATTTTTCTTCAAATAACAATGCAATTTCCTTTCTATCATCATCAAAAATATGAGCATACGTATCTGTAACCATATTTGCCTGCGCATGACCAGAATCGCCTTGTGTACTTTTGATGTCACCATTAGTAAGTTTTAATTTATATCCTACACTCAAATGTCTTAATGAGTGCAAGTCAACTTTTGGAAGATTATTTTCCTCAATAAACTCACTAAATGCATTACGGATTTTTGAATCCCCCATTGGCAAACCATTATAATCTGCAAAAACCAAATTATAATCTTTATATTCTGCACCCATAATTTCTTTTACACGATCCTGTTCTTCTTTCCATTCACACAACATTACTGCAACCGTTTTAGGCACATATATTTTTCTGATACTTTTTTTTGTTTTTAATTTTTTTAATACAAGAACCGTTTGACTACTTTTACGTTTTATTGGAAATGTTAGTATAACCTCTTCCTTTTTAACTTTTTCAAGAGCTTCTTTTTTAACTCTTTGTATCTGTTTGTCGACATAAATAAATGCTATATTTTTATCAATTGCCTTTTTAGAAATATCTATACAATCCCAACTTAATCCGCGCAATTCGCCAAAACGAAGAGTACAAGCAATCAAAAGATTTAAAACGAGTTTTAGAAGATTATTTTTACATACTTTCACAGCGTGCTTTGCAGTTTTTATATCCCAAACTTCTTTTTCAGTCTCTTCCTGTTTAACATATCCTGCACCACTTGCTGGATTGCCTATAAAAATGTTCCATTTCACCGCCTGTTTAAAGGCACTATGTAAAATTTTGTGTATTTCTTTAATTACACCTAAAGAAATTTTTTCACTTCCTTTTCCTGTTGCTGGATTTACCACCCCTGGAGTTTCTAATAAGTCTTTATAAAAATTTTCTAGGTACATCGTACTAATATTTCTTAATTTAACTTTTCCAATTAACGGAATAATATAGTTATTTATAGTTGCTATATTTTTAGGATAGGTTGTTACTCCCCAGTGAGTTGTTCCATATATTGAAACATATTTTTTTATTAAATCTTCCACTGTTTTTAATTCACCATTTGTAATTTCGTGTTTCAGATTTATATATTCGACTTCAACCAACCTGGCTTTTGCTTCTTTTTTTGAATGAAAAGTTTCCCATTTTTGTTTCTTCTTTCCTAATTCATTTCTATAATAATAAACTACAACATAACTAAATCCTTTTTTCCCTTTTCTTTCTACTATCGTAGCCATTCTTATACTCCTTTTTCGCTTGTTTTCAAATATCGCTTAAGATCCTCTGATGGAATTCTCGCAATATTCATTATATGAATTATTGGGATGTAACCTTTGTTACCCCATTGAACAATTGTACTTTTTGATACGTTTGCAATAGATGCAGCTTCCTCATAAGAAAGATATTTCTTACTTTTAATATCGCATTCTGCAGATGTATTATTTACAATTCGTCTATAATAATCTGCTAAAGCGATATTTTCTTCCCAGGAAATTTTTTTGTATTTGCTACGTTTATCCAGCCTGAACTCTTTTTGCGCTTTCAAGAAATTCTCAAAACTTTTTCGTGTTATTCTTTTTCGTTCCGCAACATAAACAATCTCGAATAAATCTTTATATTCAGAATTATTTAAAATAGCATATGCGTCTTGTCGAGCAACACCTAAGTATTTTGCCATTTCCGGAATAGATAATGTCGCATTTTCAATAGCTGCATCTTTGACTTTGTCTTCTTTAGTACGATATCGCTGTTGATGATTATACCATTCATAAAACGCATTCTTAGGAACACGTTTCCAATGATCTACAATTATTGTCTCGATGTTATTCTTTTTTAACAAATCGTAAACCACACCGTCTGTTAATTCGAGCATTTCTGCGATTTCAAAAACAGAATAAGATGATTCTCTTAATTCTTTTCCAGGCTCTTCACCATTAATTTTTTTGTACCTTACCTGGTTCGCATACCATTTTTCAAAGCTGGCAATATCTACTCTGAGTTCGCCAAGAACTTCTTTATATTCAAAGAAATTCTTGCGAAGCAGCCAATACCGCTCTGTTTTTCCAAGTCCTAAGAGTTTACCCATTTCCGGAACTGTCATCATGGTACGTACTTTTGTTTCTTCTCCTATGAATAGATTATCATTTATTTTTTTACCCATTAATGATCCCCCTAAAAATATTACTTGATAACTATAACGTACTCAGCTCTAAATTTTTAGGATGTCAACTGGTTTTGTTTTTACGCAGCATTGCTTTTTTCGCCATTCATCAAAACTATTTTTTGAAATTCGATATCCGCAATCCAATAGAATCCAATCAAACTCTTTTTTGTCTAAATATTTGTATGCTGTCTGACGACATATTCCAAGAATCTCTTGTATTTCTTTAATGGAATAGTATTCCTTTTCGCTCATATATTTCACCTCGATTTCTATATTTTTTAATTCTCTCCTTATAAAAATCGAAGCAGTTTATAGCTTCGACAAAACCTCCTTTTGTGTTTGTACTCCTTTCGTTAGCGTTCTCTCCTTTATTCTAATCTCTACTTAATCTCTCTCCTTTTTGTTAAAATAGGGCTTAAGCACTTTAATCCAAATAAAAAAGCAGATACTTACTATCCATAAGTACCTGCTCATATTTCAGAACAAAAAATCCCTATATTAAACCATCTCCCATGTCGATCAACCTCAAATCGCTATGCGTACCATTGGGCGCCTACATGCCTACTGTCGACTTTCAAGTCGTCTGATAAAATGAATACTAAACTAAAAATAGACACACTTAAATAAGCATATTCTCTTATTCCACGCTGAGTCTAGGCTCGCATGCATTCTAGTCTTTCATCAAGACCTGTGATTAAAATACTTAACTAAATGATATTATTATAATAGCATGTTTATTATTATTTTACAATGTTTTTATCCACACAATTCAGCTTTTAATTCCTTTTTATATTTATAGAAAGAATTTCTCGATACCCCCGTCAGCTTCATACACATTTTATCATCAAGACTTCCATCAAAATCTTTTGAATGCTGCTGAATAACCTTTTTAGCTTCAACTGCTTTTTTCACAACAAGTTTCGTTCCTACCGGATGTCCAATCTGACTTCCATTTAATCTACCTGTCTCAATTCCTTCTTTTGTTCTTTGGCGAAGATCTATTACTTCCTTTTCAGATTGCTCAAACTTAATACGTACCTGTTGCTTTGCAAGCGCAATTGTATATTGATTTAATGCTTCAATAATCGCATTAACAAAATGATCTGTTGCATCATTTCCAGTTGCCATATGAATATCGATTTGATTATTTAATGCTTGTCTGAATACTTCTGTATTAACATCCGGTTCCTGCAGAAATTCCAAAATCACTTCTTTATTAAAAAGAGCTTCATATATGTCACATCCTTCATCAGCATTCCCACTCATTCGGGAAACACTGTCAAAAACAATCTTATCTCCAGGCTTAATTATACGCATAAGTTTATCCCATTCTTTTCTTCCATAGAAACTAGTCCTGGTATATACTTCTTTAACAATAATTGCAGTGGGATATACTGCCAATATGTTTCTTATCTGACGTTCTATATTCTGTTTATGACTTGATACTCTGCAGTAACCATAAATACGTCCATTTACGTTCATTCCCTTTGAATCCATACCAAACTCCTCATATCGTATTCGTTTACTCCGCTTTATATAAAATCCGTATTTCTTTATGTTTTACGGATTTTATATAAATCCTTTCAAATAATTTACAATTCCTTCAAATACAATACCAATTTCATCGTCCATCCAACGTTTGTCACTTTTATCTACTCGTTTCATATATGTTTTATCCCGGAACACTGATTCAACTCTTTTAGCAATTGCAGCCATATCATTTTCTCTCATTCCTGGATCGTCAAAAATAAATGTATGTAAACATTGGAACAGTTTTTCTTCATTCATCTTTCCACATTGATAATACATATCATAAATATCTTTATAGCGTGTACTGAATGAACCAAACTTTAGTAATGAACGTAATTTTTCTGCAAACATTTGCTCTCTGGTATTAATTAATAATGAAGCACCTTTATCGTCAAATGCTATATCAAAGCAATATTCCTCCTGTTCGATTTCCATATGCTTGTGCACACCTAAATCAATCTTACTTTCTATCTGATTTCCAAGTTTGTCAATAATATGTACGTGCACACGCTTCCCATTATAATCTTGCTGACTTAGTTCCTCAATCTTTCCGACCCTGCGAATCGTAACTCCATCCAGACAGTTTAATTTTTCTACAAATAAATCTATTGACTCATCAGAAAGTGAATATCGAATAAAATCTATATCCATATCCTGAGTAGCTCTACGTATGTTATTTGTCATGCTTCTCATGACAACGCCACCCTTTATCGTTACATTTCTTGATAATGTACTTTCTGATATTGCCTTCAGAACAATATCCTGGCAGACTCTTGCTCTGGCATCATCCGGTTCATATCCTATTATCTGCATTTGCATAACCATTTCTGATAAGTTCATTTAAAACACCTCCAACTGCAGTGTATCTAAAACAAGCCTGGTCTTAGGAAGCTGCATCGCATATTCCTGAATGGCTTGTATATCCAATTCGTAAATTAATTTTCTATAATTCGAAATTATCTCTTTATAATAGTCAAATGAAAGCTTATTTTTATTTCGGATCAATTCAACCAGCATACGTTCACGACCGAAAACAAGAATATCAGCTCCATTATAATTCTTTTTTTCTACTCCCAACGTGAGGCTATCATGATTATCATAAAATTGACAAACTTTGCTATCCTTTATTTTGGTAGAATCTTTATCCGTCATCAAATAATAGGCTCTTGGAATTGTATCTGTAAGACCGTGGTAATAAAACGCGCTGTTCATAGTAAACACAGCATATGGATACTTTTTGCTTATAACAGCAAGATCCGCTTCATAAACATCATCTGAGTAGATTCCTCTGCTTACTCTTTTCAATTTCCCGGACGCAATAAGCTTCCTAATCTCATAATCTGTTTTAAATTTTTCTTTACATTCTTTATATGTGTAAATCATACTATCACCTTTTATGTAAAATCCGTATTTTTTTATGTTTTACGGATTTTATATAAATTATACCATAAAAACAAAACACGTCAATTATTCATTTTTTTCAATATTTAAGATCAACAAAAATGTTATTATTTGTACCAAATCTACCCTGCTACCAAATAGTACCAAATCTCAAATAATACTAATCTTAAAATAGAAAAATATAAGTCCCAAATCCGACGATGGTCAGATTTGGGATTTCGAACACTTGCCTGTAGTTTATTTAATGTTTTTTACTCTATATATATTATGCCATAATCTGCAGAATACCGGGATTCTTCAAAATCAGCAGACTCTTTTCATAATTAATTTTTATATATCACTTTCCATTTATTTTCTATTCGATCCATTTGTTTAAGATGAAATATTCCATTTTTGTTCTCAATTGTCTCCGGGACATCCTTAAAATCATTAAAAACTTTCACAATTTCTTTAATTTGGATTTCCATGCATATGCCACTACTGCGTGTGATTTCAATTACTAATTCATCTTTACATCCATCCTCATAGGTTACAATTATCTTTATTTCTTGTCCTAAGACTCCATTTATAAGAATATCATTACTTGTTTGGAAGTTGTCTTCTATATGTGTACGGGAATAATTCTGCGCATCTTTTATTTTCTGTCTATCATAAACCAATTGCAAAGCGTATAAATTCTCAGAATCACCTTGTTTTTCATATGGAACTGTATAACGATTTCCTACCGGAACAAAAATCCAATGACTTTTTTCTTCATTTCCACAATTTTCATATACAGTGCCTCTGCTCCCATTATAATATTCCTTCGAGGCGATTCCCAGACAATCCGGATACTCTTCAAAAATATCACGATCTTTCATCCAGGCATATTCAATTTTTTGGGCAAATTCCAGGTCCTCCGACTCAAACGTGATATTTTCTATTCCCTCTCCTTCAATTCTCATATTAAATCCATAACATATAACTATTTCTTCTGATGAAGCAATACGATCAATCATCGTTTCCGGCATTTCCTGATTAGAAGTCAAACTATAGAATTTATTTGCTACTCTACCTTTATTTGAAGAAATAATATATTCATGAGCTTCTTCAGGATTTACTTTTAACATATTTGTGGAATCTTCTGCTGCATATACCATTAAAGCAAAAGAATGTTCTTCTAATTCTGCCGTTATCATATCAATTGGTCCTTCGTGCAGTTCACTACCTTTTCTTAGAAATAGAACTCCTGTTAAAACAAAAAATGCAATGCTGGCCGCAATTGGTATAAAAAACATATTGTGCTTTTTCCTATTCTGTTGAACATCAATCGCTTCATTTATGTACGTTTCATCTATTTCATTCAATATATTACATAGAAATCTATCTCTCATCATAATATCCCCTTTCTTTCAAATACAATTTTAGCTTTTCTCTAATTCGTAGCAATTTAACTGAAACATGCTTTTCTTTTATTTGATACATTTGAGCCAATTGTTTATTAGAATAGGAAAACCAGTAACGATTTACAAATAATGTTCTATCCGTTGAATTTAGTGTATTTAGAAACTCATTTATATAACGCCCAACTTCTTCAGCTTCCATCATGTGTTCTACTTCGGAATCAATAAGAACTTGTCCAATTTCATCTAACGTGCATTGAAAATTTTTGTTGCGTTTAAGGGCTGTTTCATTTCTATATCGTTTAAGGGAAATGTTTTTGGCAACCTTACATACATATGCTGACAAATACTCCGGACAATTTGGTGGAATGCTATTCCAGACACTTAGATACGTATCATTCAAACATTCCTTTGCATCCTCTTTATCCGATATAATCTGTCTAATCACTGAACAAATCAATTTTTCATATTTATCAGCTAAGCACTTCACTGCATTTTCAGATCTGCGCATAAACAATGAAATTATCTTTTTATCATCCATTCAATATTCTCTCCTCGTCGAGTGTTACTATTTATAATATAAGTACCGTTTTGAAGGCAATTACTACAATTTTTTAACTACAATCATATTACACTCTCTGGCTGCAACCTATAACAAAATATTCTTTATTCAACATACTCTTCCAAACAAAGATTCTTCTCATACATTTTACTCGCTGCTTCAGTTCCTACAAATCGATAATGCCATGGTTCATATGCAGTATTCGTAATATCCTCTTTATCCTTTGGATACCTTAGAATAAATCCATATTGATGAGCATTCTCTGCCAGCCATGCATATACGTTTTCGTTCGTACATAACGTTTTATCAGCATTAATATCTACTGCCAAGCCAAGCTGGTGTTCACTCTTTCCTGGCTCAGCCACCCAGTCCTTCGCAGATCTTCTTGCAAGAAATTCTGGATATCCTTCATTTTTATAGGATTCCACCTTGTTTTTCATAATCCTTTTCTGTTCATCATTGCTTCGATATGCATCTCGAATTACAGGGTAAATCCCATCTTCTCTCGCGGCCACAAACATCTCGTTTAGATATTCGTATATTCTTTCATCGACATACTTTCCAGGTTCTGCTTCCACGAGATTTACTGTGTAACGTTCAGGCAAAGGATGTTTATCATTCACAAGAATCAATTCCCATTCTTCTGATTGTTTCCACGTAAGCAAATGGTAGATATCATATGCTTTTGCACCTATACTTTCTCCTGCTTTACCTCCTACCATAAACACCAATACCAATATCAATATCAGCTTTACTCTTCTTTTAAATTTTGGTTTTCTTCGTCGCATCTTTTATATCCTCACAAATGGCAAATATCACTTTTCATGCCATTATATAAGTGGATTTTAAAAAAACATCTGACAAAAACTTAATGAAAATCTAAATAAAACAAAAAGAAATCCAAAAGTTTTACCTTTTAGATTTCAATCGTAGTATGTATTATCGTAGTATGTATTATATTTTGCTATTTGTTATTAAATATCAAATTCTGCCGGCACAAAGATTTCTTTTTCATAAATTTCTTTTTTGCCACATGCATTAAGTAAAAGAATACTAACAATTGCCAGCATATAGAATATGTACTTCTTCATGCCTATTCCCTACCTCTTTATCATTACCTTAGTTTGGAACAGGACCTATCCCTAGTGCTCCTGCCAAAAATAATATCATGACGACTGCCATACAGGTACCTATGCAGCCTAGTCCAAAAATCATAATGCCTCTCGAAAGATGCACCTTTGTATTTCGTGTAACCAGTCCCACAACGATTAGTATCAAACCAACAATCAAACTTACTATCGGCATCCAAGCGATTAAAAGATAAATCCAATAGCTATAGGTACTGTTAGGATTTAAAGCCCCATCTCCACCACACCCAGACAATAGAAGAACCATAAGAAATCCCAATAACATTCCTGTCAACTTTTTCATGTGTTCATTCCTCCCATCATAAAACTTTGGTTCATATATCTGCTCCAGTTTCTGTGCCATCACATTTTTTACATTTTAACATATCTGTTATTATCTTTTTTTAAGAATTATTAAAGATTCTTTTATGATAAAAAAAAGATTGCATGAAAACTGCAATCTTTTTACATAACCACACTTAAAATACTACTGCGATATAACTCCATTTTTTATTAGTACATATTGTATATGAATAGTCCATTTTTTGATTTTCTGGTTACTCTTTTAAATTAGCCACGGTGCAACAGAATCGCCCAGTCGACCTGCTACAAATATAGAAGTCGGTCCATCTGCTCCACCAATCCCCCCGATTCCCCCTATGATCAATGACCAGATACTTCTTTTTCAAATTCTTTATTTTGTCATTTGATATACAACCACGGGCACCAACGTAGCGATTGTGAGGATGATCGCTATGCAAATAAACATTGGAGTCACTACGATTCTGTAACTCCAGGATTCTCCTACCAAAATCCACTTTCCTAATACTTCCACAATACCTACACCAGCAGCAATTATGACAGAGATAATCAGGCCATAGGTAAGACCTTCTCCTAAAATCATTCCATTAATCTGTTTTGAGGTCATACCCAGTTTTCCAAGGATATCAAACTCCTTTTTTCTATCGAGATACGATATGATTATCGTATTTACAAAAACAAAAAATCCTATCACAGCGCATCCAACTGCAAACAGAAAGGTTCCGCCTAATATCCCATTCATTTCATTTGTATAATCTTCTGTCCAATTTCTTCTTGATTCAAAAGACAGTCCCTGAAGAACATCATCAATATTTTTGGAGTCTATGGTATTAAACAGATATCTCATCGGTTGTGTTTCGCCATCTTTTGCACTTTCCGCATAGACTAGATATTCCTTAGATGGCAGATAAAAAATCAACTCATGACCAGGATATGTGTACTCATATTGCTCTGCGTAGGTATGATTCACTTTACAGATGGCCATAATTGTATATTTTTTAGAATGATTATTTCCTTCTAAAGTAATCTCGTCGCCAACATCGAAGTATTTCCACTCTTCAGAAACATCACCGGTATATGCCATGGTCCCCTGCTTTCTTGAAAGACCATAGATGATATAATTTCCAGTTGCCATTTTATCAAAATCTATGGTTCCTTTATATAGCTCCATATTACCTATTACAAAATCATCTGCTCCATAAAGGTTGACAAAATAGTTTTCATCTTCATTCTTTTCCATAGGCATTCCTTCAAATACTGAAAATTTTGAAGTTTCAGGTAAAGAATCTGTAATTAATGATGCAACTGGTGTTACGCTATGATAAAGGCGTCCACCTTCCTCATATGCGTTAAGTTTTGTTACCACATTGATATCACGTTCTTCTACAATCTGGTCTGCGCTTCTTAAAGGTGTATTCCTGGTGTCACAGTTTGTAAGGAAGTAATCTACCGAAATTGCTTTATCGATATACACCTGACTGTTATCGCAGGATACAACAAATAATATTGAATTAAATACAATCATTCCAAAGCATATGATATTTGTAACGAGCACCATTCTGCTCTTATTTCTGAATACATTTTTCAAGAAAAGAGGCAGATATTCCTTTGTGATATTTGATGTCTGATTCTTTTCTTCATTTTGCAGCACTCTCATATAATAGCACTGAAATAGATAGGCAAAGCAAAAAATACATACTTCAATCCCAAGAAACAGCAGGTTATTTTTCCATATCTCGCTGTTAGTATTCATTAGCTTTGCAATGATAGAATTACTGCATAGAAAACTTGCCGGAAGACTTACAAAAAGAAACGTCAGATCAAGAGTCATTACAATCTTTCTTCCATCCTTTTCCAGTAATCCATATCTATATAATGTTTCCCATATTATTCTGTCTATAATTACCTGAAAAGTTAAAACGGTTGTAACAATCATAATCAGATATGCAATCGCGGTCAGTATGATAAAATATCTAACATCTGAATCAAGCTGGAGACCAATCATCAAACTGATATTTACAAAAACGAAGCTGATAAAAAATATCAGGTTGTTTATTATGATAGACACAATGTTTTTACGTAAAAGTCCTTTGATTATTTCCACTTTTCTATCCTTCCATCATCCATTTTGATGATTTCATCTGCATACTCTGCCACCTGATGATCATGTGTAATCATAAGAATTGTAGTGTTCATCTCTGTATTTATCTTTTTAAGTAAGTTCATGACTTCAACTGTATTCTTTTTATCCAGATTTCCTGTTGGCTCATCTGCGCATAGTAACTTCGGTTTTGTAATAAGTGCCCTTGCAATAGCAACTCTCTGCTGCTCCCCTCCGGACAATTCACTAATTCTATTTTTCAGTTTGCTATTTATTCCTAAGATTTCTACAATCTCATTGAAATAATCTTCATTGTGCTTTAAGTGGTTCAATTTCATTGGCAAGAGAATATTTTCTCTTACATTCAATATTGGCAACAGGTCAAAGCTTTGGAATACCATTCCTATGTTCTGGCGTCTATATAGTTTTCTCTGTTCTGAATTCAATTTCGTGATATCCTTATTCTTATAAAGAATCTCTCCGCTGTCGACCATATCTATTCCTGAAATACAGTTAAGCAGCGTTGTCTTGCCACTTCCTGATGTACCCATGATTGAAACAAAGCTGCCTTCTTTAATAGAAAAAGAAATATCCTTTAAAACCACTACTTTATTCTTCTCATGGCCATAAGATTTTGTAATGTTTTTTATTTCTATCATCTTATAACATACTCAATACTTTCTCAATTTCTGTATCATTAAAGGGATGACAAAGTGCTTTATAAGCAATGGTTGGCTCTTCCTATCCTAAACTTATTCTTCGAATAAATTTTTCCGCAATGTTTACAATATTTTGCATTATCCAACCTACCCAAATGTTTTCTACAATGTGGACAGACCCAAAAGATAGCCCAGATTATCATAAATAATCCCAAAAACATAAATGTTGCAATGATTGTCCATGTTTCAAACAATTGCTTAGCATAGCAGAATGCTATAAAAGCAAATAACAGGATGATTATACTGTTCAATAACTTTTTTATTTTATGTAATTTCATGTTTTCCCCTAGTGTTCCTCTATGTTGTAATAACAATCTGTTTTCTTATTCAACGAGTTCTGCAGTTGATTCTAGATTTCCCCTGCTCCATACCAAATCAAAATATTCTGTCGCGGGACATTCTTTATTTTCGGTACTCATCAATAAAGGGGTATCATAATGTTCAGCATCCAGTGATATAATTATTTTTCCATTCTCTATCCATGGAATCATCTTTTCTTTATATTCTGGAATTACATCTTCCCTAAGGAACTCCCCATTTTCGTGAAGTGTCTCAACTGACATACCAGTCTCCTGGCAATCGGTCACAAAAGAAGCAGCTCCATAGTCCATCGTTACTGCTCTACTGTCTTCAAAATAAAAGACATTATAGAAATAATCGGCTCTACCCTGTATCTCATATGCACTGGAAAACATCAAATATTCTAATCCATCTTTTTCTGTTAAGCAAACTGTTCCATTTCCAGCGTGAACCATGCAATATTCCTGACTTTCATAGCAAGGTTTTGTTTCAAATGTTTCTTTATCAATTCCAGCAAATACCCTTATACTAGCCAGGCGCATTCGTTTTACCAGCAGTTCTTCTGTTGTAACGCCCTTCTCATCTGGTGACACAATCAACTGTACCAAATCTTTGATTTCATCATGATTTAAATCTGCTAGCGTTTCATATACGATTCGTTCTGTTATTTCCGATTCAGCAGAAGGTATAAAATCACAATCTGGTACTTCATTTGCGACACTACATAATTCTTTCAATCCTTTCATTAGCTCATTGTATTCCACACCCTTGGCAATGTAATAAGTATTTTTCCTTGTTGGTTTCTCAGATTCTAAGGATGAAACCTCAAACATCAATTGTTCGTCAATATCTAAGATTCCTACAATATAACGCTGAGTATCATTGTAAAAATTAATATATTCAATTGGTGCAAGTTCTAAAGTAAGCTTTCCAGATTTCCATTTTTCAGGTTTGATCAAAGAAACAATTTCATCCACATCTGTTCCGGAAAATTTATATGTGGGCTCTGTCGGATCAATAGTAATTTCCACTTTTTCATAAGCTTTTCGCCCTCCTACTTTTTTAGTGTAATGCAAATGAAATACTTTTGCATTGACGTAGTATTATTTTTCGAAATACGTTACTTTTTTGAGAGAAAATATTCTTTAAAAACGAATCACTAATTTATCTGAAACTCATATCCATGGAATCCAGATGATAACGCTCCTGCATTCTGCTCATATTGATTTTTACGTACTTTTTCACCGCATAAAAGATGGTAAATGTATATAATGATATACCGAAAACACCAATACTGTATGTTCTTATTCCTATCATAACACAGAAAATTAAGACTATTTTTTAAGATTTTATAAAGATTTTTTCCAAAGTTATACAGCATCAGATGCGCCATAATGAAAGCTTACAACTGTAGCATTATTGTATTTTTCAAAAAATTCATAGTATTCCTTTTCAGTAATTTTTTCTATTTTATCCCCATGTTCTATGGTGTAACCAGCGTTGCCGTTTTCGTCAAATTTTTCGTAAATTCCTTCTTCCAACGTAATTATTCCTGATTTGTCAACAACAAAACGTTGCATATCATGACCGGAAGCTACATAAATACCTGATTTGTCATAAGAAATTGGATAAGCCGTTCCCATACTCTCTATGGTACCTATGTTTTTTACTTCCTTATCGATTAAATAATATACATCGCATCTAAGTGCCGCACAGTTTCCCGAACCATCATTATAAACCTGTGAACTAACAAGCAAAACCGGTAAGGAAGCATTCGTTTCTATGATTGCAAAAAGCTCATCATCTTCCAGTCCACCAATAGTTTCACCATAAATGTCTGTATTCGTATTACTTTTGGTTTCTTTTCCACATCCAAACACTAATCCAATCAATATACATAAAAGCAAATATAACGTAATTTTTTTCATTTTCAACGCTCCTTCTTCCTGTTTTTCATGATATAGCTTACACACAATGCAGCTCCTGTTACACCTGATATAATAGAAGGAAATACCAACTGCAAATAGTCAATGGGGGCACTTTCATATTGTCCTGTGACGATGTATCTATACAACATATACTGGGTACTGCTGGTGGTACTATGCAGTGCAGTTACATAAATAACATTAAGGATACTGATCATAAGGAAAATCAGTCCGCTGATTAGTAACAATGTCATTTTTCTGTTGTGAAGATTTATTTTCATTAAATCTTCTAAAGTTATCTTTTCATTATTTTTTTCTGTCACTTTTGCATCTCCTTCCGTTAGTAAATCATCCAATGACACATGAAATATTTTGCTTACCTTTACAATACTTTCCAAATCCGGAGATGTGTTTCCAGATTCCCATTTTGAAATAGTTTGTCTGGATACGTTAAGCTTCTCAGATAATTGTTCCTGTGTCATTCCTGAAATTTTTCTCAATTGGTGAATCTTATTTCCAATTTCCATCGTTACTGTTCCTCCTTTTAGCAACATTCTAATCCATACAAGTATTTTTTCTATCAACAAAAGCTTACATTTTTGCTCATTATAGTGACATTTTCAAAATTATTTATATTTTAGTACGCTTTAGCTGTCAGGTCGATAAAAATATCTCCAATATTTCCAAAACCGGTTTTATGAACCGTCAATACAGTGTTAGTGACTTTCTCACTGTAAAACTGGTGAAATCTGTTAAATTTAACATAGAAATACGAAACGAAGGAGATTTATCAATGAACAACTTTGTTATAAAAGAATATTTAAGTTTAAAAATGCCATCAGAGGATTTTCCAATCAGTGACCATCAGAGAATTTTATTGGCTTTGAATTCCATTGGATATGAAAATATACAGTTTCCATTATCAGCTGTCAGAAAATTATACCCGCTCTGCCGTAATGCAGGATTTGATATTACTGTGACTTTGGTTCACCGGGAATATGACTGAGTGGTGACAGACGTTGAACCCGGGGATACAACCAAGGTACTTTATGGCCTTGCGGTTGATTATGGTTCTACAGCTATTATTATGCAGATGATTGATTTAAACTCTGGGAAAGTAATTTCGGAAGAAAAAGAAGAAAATGGACAGATTCCGTATGGAACGGACATTTTGACCCGTATTATCTATTCTCTGGAAAATGAAGAACATCGGAAAGAACTGCAAAAAGTAACTGTTGCAACATTCCATAAGATTATGAGTCGCTTAACAGAAAAGTCAGGCATCGATATTTTAAAACTGCCTTTGATGGTTCTCTCCGGAAACACCACAATGATTCATTTTCTTATGGAATTAGATGCATGGACGGTGTTTGCTGCCCCTTATTCGCCGGTTACCACTGCTCCTGGCTTCTTATGGGGCAATGAACTTGGCATGGAATTTCAAGGACTTATCTATACAATTCCTGCTGCGTCTAATTATGTTGGTGGAGATATTATCAGTGGGTTACTGCATCTTGATATCCATAAACAAGAACAAACACAGATGTTTTTTGACATTGGTACCAACGGAGAGCTTGTAATTGGCAATAAAGACTGGATGATCGCAGGAGCTGGTGCCGCAGGTCCTGCATTGGAAGGCTATATCAGCCGTTATGGAATGCGGGCTTCTGCAGGTGCTATTGATCATATCACCATTTCAAACAATGAATTATCTTATACCACGATTGCAGATGCAAAACCTGTTGGGATTTGTGGAAGCGGGATTATCGATTTGCTTGCTCAAATGAGACTTCATGGATGGATTAATATTGCCGGGAAGCTGGAACCGACTGCATCTAACAGAATTATCCACCACCCGGAAGAGGAACAATATGTGGTTATTTATGCGTATGCAGAGGAATCCGGATCAGAGAAAGATCTCTATTTTTCACAATTAGATATCGATCAATATCTGGACACAAAGGCTGCTGCCTATACGATGGTTGATTGTTTACTGGAATATGCAGGAATTTCAGCCTCAGATTTAGAGCATTGCTATTTATCTGGTGCATTTTCTGCATACTCAAATTTAGAATCTGCCATTACAATCGGTATTTTTCCTGATTTGGAAAGAAATCGATACTCGGTAATCAAAAATTCCTCTCTGGAAGGAGCCAAAACATTACTTCTTGATTACACAAAGCTTGAAGAAGCAAAA
>JBGVRS010000154.1:0-2160 GCA_045128635.1 Lachnospiraceae bacterium | reverse complement strand
TGTCAGTGTTAGAAACATATGTGGATTTATCGGAGAAGAAAAAGGGGTATATATTGATTATTGAGGAGCCAGAGGTTTATTTACACCCTAGCTTGCAAAGAAAAATGATTTCAACATTAATTAGATTATCGAAAGATAATCAAGTTTTATTTTCTACGCATTCACCCATAAGTGTATCTAATTTAACTCAAACTTCGCACATAAATTTTAGCTATGCACCTTGAAAATTCAATACCTGGCAGTTATTCAGTTGTCAATGTTGAGACCTTAAGCGGCTTGGAGCTGCGTTTTCAACAATACTGGTAGTGTGTTCATAAATGCATCCACTAACTCAGAGATTTTCTCATCTGATAACTCGGTGTTTTCCGTAAGCATGGTTCTGAACATTTGAAGCAGCATTTGAAAAGCCTGTATCCATGTGATATCAGACATCTCATCAGAAAAGTATAAAAAGAGTTCGCCAAGAGACCGGTTATCATTGGATTCCCGGTTTTCAAGTGACAGCATCATGTATCGTGTAAAAACAACTGCGGTATGTGCAGTCATTGCATCATAGGACAGAGAATTGCATTCTTTGCTCAGATTCAGATAGCTTTTGCATACCTTGAAGAACACCTCTATATCCCAGCGTTTTCCATAAATCCGGATGATTTCATTCTCATCCAGATTTATATCTGTGGAAATGAGGCAGAGGTATTCCTTGCGTTTATTACGGTTGCGGACATAAACTACTTTTGCAGGAATGATTTCACCATCCTTCACTACATCAACCATAACAGAAAGCAGATATTTTGATTTGCCTCTTCTCTTTTTATTTTTGTTGTAAATGGAGACCAGAGACATATCTTCACCATCGTAGCGAAAAAACATTTTCGGAGATTTTTTAACCATGCCGATTACATCAAAATCCATCTGTTTAATAGCATGAAGGGTGCTTGGAGAGGTAAACCAGCTGTCAAAAAGGACGTATTTCGCCGGAATTGCAACTTTTTTAGCTGCATCCAGAAGCGTAAGCATGGCATGGGTTCCCTTTTCCATGGACAGCTTCCTGCGCTTGTAACCAACGGTTCTTTTGTCCACTTCAGCCGCTTCATTGATGCGATTCTTCTTGTTTTCTGTAGAAAGAAGAATGCTGTTTACCGGCAGAAAAGTACTTCCATCTGACCATCCAAGGGTAAGCATTCTAAACCCGAAGCGGTATTTATGCTTTGCATGGTCATAGACTTTTGCAAGAAGCTCCACCTTTTTGGAGCGGTTTCGTTCAAACATAGAATCATCGATGATAAGGACATTGGCGCGATCTTCAGAATCCAGCGGAAGTATGGCATCTTTAATAATTCTGGATGCAAGTATTGTGGTAAAACGCATCCAATTAATCTGAACCATCTTCATGAAACGATACACGGTATCTTTTGCAAAATCAGGAGTATTTCTTCCTGTAAGCAGACTCATATACATGCTTCTGTTGGAAAAAATCAGTAAAAACAGGTACTGAAAAATTTCTGTTACCGGTATCCCCTTCCTTTTGTAGGCGTTGGACGATTTCAAGGCTGAGGAAATATGAAACCTTGTAAAAAATCTTTTGATAGATTTCGAAATCTGCTTATCATTTTGTGTTGCTTGTGTTATACTTTTATTCATAGCATGAGCCTCCGGTTTTTATGATTTTGTGTGGTAACTTAATTATACCAAAACCATTGGTTTCATGCTATTTTTGTGCCAGTTATTATTGAATTTTCAAGGTGCATAGGCACATTTTAATGTGCGAAGTTTGAGTAATTTAAGTAAAGAACAAATTGGGTTAGTAATAAAAGAAAATGGGAAAGCACATGTTGAACAAATTAATGTAAGAAAAGTGATTTCTGAGTTAGGAATATGTCCTGATGATGTTATGATGGAACAAGGTGTGATAATTGTTGAAGGTCCAGATGATGAAATCATTGTTAGGGAGATTTTAAAGAAAATTAATCGGAGAATATCTGAAAAGATTAATGTAATATATACGGGAAGTTGTACTAATTTGAGATTTTATGCTAATGCAGAAAAATTGTTGAATTGCCACTATACTATTCCTCTTTTAATTATTAGAGATGCCGATTCTAAGACTGTTGATAAGCAAAAGGAAATATTAAAAAAGGAAATACAAGATGCTCTAAATAA
>JBGVRS010000153.1:0-1954 GCA_045128635.1 Lachnospiraceae bacterium | reverse complement strand
CTTCTTCTGTATTTACTTCTGAAGTTTCCTGTTCTACCTGATTTTCTAAATCTGCCACTTTTTTCATCCCTTTCTATTTTCTGTGATACAACTCATCTAACTGCGTTTGCAAGTTTTTAAGCGTATCTACAACTTTGTCATAGTCCATTCGTTTCGGGCCGATAATACCAATCGTTCCCTTCATTCCTTCATCCAATTCGTAAGTGGCTGTTACCACACTACAATCCTTCATAGATTGCAAACGGTTTTCTTCACCGATATACACCTGAATTCCATTGGTTTCTCCTTCAAAGGCATCTACAATCAACTCGTTAAACATTGCTTTTTCTTCGAAGGTATTAATAAGTTCGCTGGCTTTTCGATTATCGGAAAGCTCTGGATATTTGAAGATGTTATTAGTTCCACTTGTGTAGATTTCTAAGTCTTCGTCTGCTTTAATGGCTTCTGCCACAGCATCCATAACTTCACTTACGATATCTTCGTGTACGCCTGCTTTTTGTTTTAAAGAAGCAATTACACCTAAGTTGATTTCTTCCATAGATAAACCAGTTAAATGAGTATTGAGCAAAATGTTAAGTTTTAACATTGTCTCATCATCCAATTTTTCTTTTACTGGAATAATGGAATTTTTAATTACATTGCCTTCTGCTACGATTACCGCTAAAATCTGGTGCTCATCTACTCTAGATAACTGAATGAATTTCAGTTTATTTTGATGACACTTTGGTGCTGAAATCATTGTGGCATAATTGGTATTCACCGCCAGCACCTTCGCTACCTGTTTAAGGAGATGTTCCATCTTCTCTTCTTTTTCTAAAAGAAGTTCTTTCATTTCGGAAACTTCCTTATCTTTTTCCTGCATCATCTGGTCTACATAGAATCGATATCCTTTATCGGAAGGAATTCGTCCTGCAGAAGTATGGGGCTGCATAATATAACCCATTTCTTCCAAGTCCGCCATTTCATTTCGAATAGTTGCGGAAGAAAGATTCAACTCCGTATATTTGGAAATGGTTCTACTGCCCACTGGTTCACCAGTTTCTAAATAGTTACGAATGATAGCCTTTAATATAATCTTTTTTCTTTCATCTAACTGCAACTGGTTCACCTCTTTCTTTTGTTTATTAGCACTCGATTATTTTGAGTGCTAACATCTTCTTACCATAAGATAACACCTTGATTATCTATTGTCAACAAAAACAAAATATAAAATTTATTAAAAAAGTATAAACAAAAATAATCATCCACCCGCCTAGCGGGTGGTTTTGATTTTTCGGGCATAGCCCTAATACTACTGGCTACGCACAAGTGCGTCTTTTGTTGGCCTGCCAGCCACGCATGGTTTACTTGCTACCCGTAAACGGGTCTCGTGGGTCAAACAGACTCAACTGGTCACATTCTTGGTCATGTTTCAGTTGATTGGCTATGTAACTTTTTATCGCCGCAGTATTTTTACCTACGGTATCTACGTAGTATCCTTTACACCAAAATTCGCGATTTCGGTATGCAAACTTCATATTCCCATACTTTTGAAATATCATTAAACTACTTTTTCCTTTTAAATATCCCATAAATCCCGAAACGCTCATTTTGGGCGGAATGCTTAGTAGTAAATGAATATGATCTGGACATATTTCTCCCTCAATTATCTCTACGCCCTTCCATTGGCATAACGTTCGGATGATGTCACGGATATCATCTCTTTTCTCGTTAAAGAATACTTTTCTTCTGTATTTAGGTGCAAAAACCACATGATATTTGCAGTTCCATTTTGTATGTGCTAAACTTCTAGCATCAGTATTTTGTTCTGACATTATACTGTCCTCCTAATGTGTTTTTATTTACGTAACTGGCAGGTCACGTCTTTATTATACACATTAGGAGTTTTTATTACTGAATACACCGCTAAAGCTCTACGGAACCACGCGACTATCGCGTGGTTTTCTAAATACAA
>JBGVRS010000152.1:0-20428 GCA_045128635.1 Lachnospiraceae bacterium | reverse complement strand
AAGACATCAAGGCGAGAAAAAAGATTCTGATTCTCGGAAATCATGATGCAAAAGGCGCATATAAGAATTATTTTGATGAAATTTATACAGGTCCGCTTTTTATAGCGGAGAAAATATTGTTATCACATGAGCCTGTGCATGGATTGACAGGGTGCCTGAATATACATGGTCACGACCATAATAATGTGGAACCATACAAAGAGGGATGTAAGCACATCAATTTGGCAGCGAATGTATGTGGATATACACCGATAAACCTTGGAAAGATTATCAAGGAAGGTGTGCTTGCAGATGTTCCGAGCATTCATCGGATGACGATTGACAGGCAGGTGGAAAGAGGACAGAAATGAAACACATATTGTAATGAAATATGATATTTCACTTTGGTAATGCAACGTTAAATTTGATTTCGGTGGTTGGCTTTATGTATAATTGGTCCTGTGTCAAGATTTAGCGCAAAATAAAATGAGAAGTTCTACTAGCTAGGCAGCTAGCAGATTCTCAACCCTCATATACAGTTTTTCGTAGTCATTAGGTGACATATAATTGCAATGGCTGTGTATACGGATAGTATTATAAAAGGTTTCGATATATTCGAAGACCAATGAATAAGCATGTCGGTAATTACGAATCGTAAAACGATTCAACCATTCCCGTTTTATCAGTGAATGAAACGATTCAATACAAGCATTATCGTAAGGATAACCGGTATGAGAATAGCTGCGGGTCATTCCTTCAGTAGCTAAACGCCAAGCTTCAGAAACATATTGTGATCCGCGATCACTATGAATAATCAAAGGATTATCGGTATCACGGGAAGCTTTGGCTTTATTAATAGTGGAAATCACAGAAGGGACTTCAAGCGTATCTGCAAGAGTCCATGCAATGATTTTACGGGAATATAAGTCCATTATACAGTTAAGGTAGACAAAGCCATCCGTAGTCCAAATGTAGGTGATATCTGTACACCATACAGCATTAGGACGGTCTGGATTGAACTGCTCATCAAGTACGTTATGCAGCTCTTTGCTGAAATCAGAATCACGAGTGGTGATAGTCCAAGGTTTTATCCAATTTGTTTTTTTACAGCGTTTTTTCTTTGTCGTGTAGGTGAAACCCTGCGGTTAAGAAAAGCGCGGTAACCAGAGCGGGAAACGCCTAAAACTTTCAGCATTCCAGAGATAGAGACGCGGCGTCCAGTGACTTTAGACGCCTCTACCTTTGCAGAAACTTCGGTATAAATAGCTTCTGTTAATCTTTTCCCAGAATGCTGATGGCTTTTTTTAACACATCAAGTGCATCCTGTGTATCTCGTAGCTCACGTTTGAGACGAGCAATTTCTTTTTGTTCTTCTGATTCGTAGCAACCAGAACCAATGGTTGGAATATCACCATCATTATCCCTGAACTGAGCTTCCCAGCGAGCCAGAGTACTAACTCCGATTCCAAGGTTCTTAGCGCATTCAGCCTGGGTGAGATCAGGATGTTCCTTTCGGTAGTTGAAAGCATCCAACTTAAACTGTTTGGTGTGATGAGTTTTCTTGCGTGACATAATGAGATCCTCCTAAATGTTATTATAACAAGGGTTGTAAGGAATGTCTCATTTTAAATCGTACTAATTAGATGCTAACACTAGGAATAATTTGAAGAAGAAAAGAGTTGATGAATATATGATTTATATTACTGGTGACTGCCATGGGAATTTTGAACGTTTTAACGCCAGCATTTTCCCGGAACAAAATGAAATGACAAAAGCTGATTGCATTATTATCTGTGGAGATTTCGGTGGTGTATGGAATAAAGACGGAGAAAGTAAAATGGAAACCATGGTTTTAGATTGGTTGGATTGCAAGTCATTCACGACATTATTTGTCGATGGCAATCATGAAAATTTCGACCGCTTGTATGAATATCCAGTTGAAGAGTGGAATGGTGGAAAAATACATAGAATCCGACCGTCGGTTATTCATCTAATGCGTGGACAGGTATATGAACTGGAAGGTAAGAAAATCTTTACGTTCGGAGGTGCAAGTAGTCATGATATTGATGGGGGTATTCTGGAATTGGATGCTCCTGATTATAGGGAAAAGAAGAAAGAACTGGATAAGGGCTGGAAACCATATCGCATCAATCATCTGAGCTGGTGGAAAGAAGAATTGCCATCAGAAAAGGAGATGGATGAGGGACGAAAGAATTTACAAAGATATGATAACAAAGTGGATTTTATTATTACGCATTGTGCATCATCCAGTACAACAGCATTAATTAGTCATGGTATCTACAAATCAGACTTGCTTACCTCATATCTGGAAGAGATCCGTCGATCAGTGAAATTTAAAAAGTGGTTTTTTGGGCATTATCATGATAACCGAAATGTGAACACAGAAGAGATTCTTTTGTGGGAACAGATAATTCGGATTTCATAAAAATAAATTATTTTTTGCAGAATGAGCTGGCGGTAAAATTACTGGCTTTTTTTGTATGTTTCAAAGGTAAACACTCTATAAATTGAAGCTGAAAATACTTAGCCTATATAAAGGTATGCCTATAAAGTTGGAATGCCACAAGAATAATAAAAAGTGGTTGGAACAGTTTTGCCTAGGGCGTAATGGAACAGGCTGATCAAACAGAAGACGAATTTGTGAAAATTTTGGTCAAAGAATGTAAAGATTATGTAGTTGCTTCAAATAGAAAATGTGATATTTGGGATGAAGGCGTATTAAAAGATCTTTTCCAGAGGGGTGTTAACACGATTAAACTAAAAGAAATAGAGCGTGTTCAATCTGAGTGTAAAATAATCGACTTTACTAAATACGCATAAAAATATATGAAAATTTAACCCGCTGTACGACTTGACAATTTACATCAATTTGTACAGCTTTTTCATTACAACTTATGCCAGGTTATGATATAATTGTGCCAGATTGTAAAAATTGAAATCCTTTGAAAAATAGGGATTTTTCAAGATATACCAACATATAAGGAGATATGTCCACATGTTAAAAGTATTGTTCATCTGCCACGGCATATTCTAAATTCCTTGTAAATTGTACCCGATAAGCCTTAAAATACCGCGATATGCACAAGTTATGCAACAACTGTACCCCTACCGATTTTTTGATAGAGTCCTGATTTGACAAAAGAACTAGATATGACTAAGTTATGCCGGAATATGACCACGGTATAACCTTTTGAAAGAGAAAGGACGAAAGAATGGCTAAAAATACAAAATTAAGCATTGCATTTTATGAAAGATATCTTATGACAGTTGATGAGGCTGCGGTATATTTCCATATTGGATATAAGAAAATGAGAAGTTTGATAAAGGATTATCCGGGTGCGAAATGGATCCTGTATAGTGGGAGCAGGATTATGATCAAGAGAGAGCAGTTTGAGAAGTGGTTGGATAATCAGAGTGCGATTTAGATAAAATATTGAAGAAATAAAAGCATATTTGTATTTACGATTGAAATTTAAGCAATCGTAAAATTTTACGACCGAATTTGTACGTGTTTTCGCATAAAAATTCATGCAAAGATAGTTATAACAAGTAATAGTGCCAGACACTATTACTTGTTATAAAACAGAAAAATTTGATTTTAAAGATAAAAATAACGATAAAAACAAATAAAAACCAGCAACTAAAACAAAAATCTGGTTTACAAACCATATTTTTAAGCTATAATATAAGTAAATAAGCAAATTACGAGGTGCTGTATGCTGATATATTATCGTTTTAATAATTTCTGTTCATTTAATTGTGAAAGTGAATTTTCCATGAGCGCACCAACCGGAAAGGTAAAAAAGCGTTTTCCAGATAACTATGTGGAAACAGCAGAAGGATTTGATCTGCTGAAATCAGCAGTGATTGTTGGCGAGAATGCTGGTGGTAAATCAAACTTTATTAATAGCTTAAAATATTTGAAATCCTTGTTTGTAACCAATAGTCAGGTGAAATCTGTCCGTCCGTATGTCAATGCAGCAAGTCTGAACGAGGAAAAAAATCCCGTTCAGAAATTTGAACTGTGCTTTAGAGCAGAAAATGGAAAGGTCTATGTGTACCATCTTCATTTGAATGAATACGGTATTGTCTATGAGGAATTGCAGAAATTGAAGAAAAAAAATGCTGTAGCATCTTCTGTTTTTCGTGTAGAAAGACAGGATGAAGGTTTTCAGCTTGAAGGACCTATCGGTGTTAAATTGCCAACTTTTGTAATGAAGAAACTCTTTTCTGAGGACAGTATTGGTCTTATGGTTTCTAAGTATGCGTTACTTGGTAACGCAGATGCTGTAGTTGTGGTTGAATGGGTAACTAATACGCTGTATCCGGAATCATTAGCAGCAGATAAATCAGATGACGTAATCAAACAGGATGCCGACTTGCGTATTCTGGAAGATGAAAGATATTTGGAAATCTTTCGCATGGTAGATTATAGTATTTGCGGTATCGAACTTGATAAGGAAAAGCCATACAGCAAGACAACCATTATCCGTAAGGATGAACATGGAAATCTTTTCAGAAGAGAACTGCAGATGGATTCTACTGGTGTTCGTGAGTTCTTTGCATGGGCGGTACACATTTTCCGTGTAGTATATGAAAATAAGATTGTGTTTGCAGATGAAATGGATCGAGTGTTGAATCCGATTCTTTCTGATCGAGTGATTGCTTTTGTAAATGGAGTAGAACATAAGGGTCAGTTTATTTTTTCTACCCATAATGTGCTTCATCTGGATTTAAAGACTTACATGAAAGAGCAGATTTATTTCGTTACAAAGAACAGAGAACAGCTGACTTCAGAAATGTATTCTTTGTCTGATTTTCCGGAAGTTCGTTATGAAACGACTAAGATTTACGAGTTTTATATGAAAGGCATTCTGGGAGGTACAGCATTTGAGTAGACCGGAACGTAAATTACAAAAACGATTTGTTGTATTTTGTGAAGGTGATACAGAATATAACTATATTGATAAAATGAGAAAACGCCAAGATGTGCAGATCGCGTTGAAACCAATCAATATGCATGGTGGCGGTTATAGTAACTTTTTAAAGAAAATAAAGACAGAATCACAGACTAACTGTTTGGCAAAGTTCATTATTGTGGATGCTGATCGTTTGGTGAAGCATCCGGGTGAAAAGGATAGCTTCTTGCAGTTGTCAGAGTATTGCAGACTGCAGAACAAGAAAGGAACGATTCCTCATTTCCTTATTGTAAATAATCCAGATTTTGAGTATGTGGCTTGTTTGCATGTACCGGAGTACAAGGGGCAGGAAGTAACAAGATTCCTTCAGACAGTTCTGGGATTTCAGTCCTTGGAACAGTTTAAGAAGAATACGGAAGTGTATGAGTGCCTGAATAATAGTGAGCGTTCTTATCAAATCTTGATTCAGAAGATTCGGGGTAAAGATAAGTTTGTACAGAATATATATTCTGTGAAGAAAAAGAATTTTGAAATTGCTATTAGTTGAACAGATGTGAAATGGGAAATGCTTGACCGCAAAGGCAGTAACATGGAAGAATTTTTCGATGTGATAGATTGGTAAAATAAAACCACGATTAAAACGCCCTTGACAATGAAAATGTTAAGGATGTTTTGAGGATGAAAATAATCGGTATGAGTAGTGATGAAATAGAGCACGAAAAAGAGACGAATAACAGAAAAGTTTAATGAAAAAACAAATGCATAATAACTACATAAAAGTTGAAAGACTTCGTGATGTATGGTATAATATTAAAAGAAACAGAAAGGAGGCGAGAAAATGATTGATTTGACGAAGTTTAAGGCGTTTGATTTTAATGAAGGCGTACCGTATTTATCGGTTACAAACAATGGATTGACATTTAACAAATCAGTGATAATGAAAATGAATTATCCGGCGTTTGTTAGGGTGTTGATCAATGAAAACGAAGAACAGATTGCGGTTCAAAGTTGTGATGAAAATGATGATAAGGCAACGCCATTCTACAAAGAAAAAGCAAACGGCGTATTATCTGTTAGAATGAATTCGAAAGATTTGATAAATACAATCGAAAGAATTTGCGATTGGGATTTAAAGAAAAATTCGTATAAAGTAAATGGTGTGTATCTTCCAGATGCATCTTTAATGTTATTTGATCTGACAGATGCGGTCACAATGATTTAAACTCGCTGAACTCCTGATTCAAAAAAATAAGCTTATACGAGACGGCAATCTCATATAAGCTTAGTGAGAAGAAGCAGAGACAAAGGTCACCTACTAAATCTCTAACTGTCAAGTGTATTTTAGCATTTGTCTCTCTTCTTTTCCATAGTTTTGCAGATTCGTCTGTAAAAAATCTTTTGGAAAGGAGGAAAAATGTATGGATAAATGCAAAGAAATTGAGATGATTTATACACCATATATTACACTCAAAAATGGACATCGTATCTATGCTAAGCAGTACGGAAAAAAGGTGTTTTGTTTTCCTAAAAACAATGAAAAAGAAAAGAAAAATGTGTAGATGATTTTATGAGGGTGGAAGGTGACCGCATCCTCTCTTAAAAGAAAGAGAGGTTTAGTAATGAACAAAAAGGTAAGTAGTTCAAAAATGGCAACTAAAGCATCAGGGATTTTAAAAGCAAGTGGAAGTTCAAAAATCCAAAAATCATTAGCTGCGAGCGTGCTGTCACAAAGTATATCAGGAAAAACTACTGGAAAGAACATGGAAACTAAGGCATCACATGTTTTAAATAGTAGCAAATATTCGGATGTAACAAAGAGTTTGGCTGCAAGTGTATTGTCTCAGTCTGATAAAAGCAGATAAAATAAGATTTAAAGGAACCAGCTCGGAGACGGGCTGGTTTTTTGCTGGATAAAAGTGTTTATGAGTCATATAAAGTTAATGGTGCCAGGCACTAGTAATCTAAAAGTGATTATTCGAGCGAAAAATCAAAATCAAATTGATATTTCGCTTGGATTTTTGTATAATTTGATCAAGATGAGAAATGATAATTTCAAGGGGTGATTTTATGAAGTCTAGTGATCAGATGGCAATAGAATGGGGGATTTCAAAGCGTACCATTAATGACTTGTGTAACAAAGGAAAAATTCCGGGTGCTGTTAAAGACGGCAGAAAATGGCTTATTCCGGACAATGCAGTAAAACCAGTTGATGGTCGTGTTTCTTCCGGAAAATATATAAAGAAAAAGACAGAAGGATCGAAAGCTTTACCTATTGGTATTTCAGATTATGTGCGAGCACAGGCAGAATATTACTATGTAGATAAAACTCTTTTAATCAAGGAGTTCCTAGATCAAAAACCGTTGGTTTCTTTGTTTACAAGACCAAGACGTTTTGGGAAAACCTTGAATATGGATATGCTCCGAGTATTCTTTGAAATTTCTGATGAGGACACAAGTGAATATTTCGTAGATAAAGCTATATGGAAATGTGGAGAGGAATATCGTAAACATCAAGGGAAATATCCTGTTATCTTTCTCACTTTTAAGGATGTGAAATACGATTCATGGGAAGCTACCGTGGATAAGATTGCCGGACTTCTTCAGGCAGAGTTTGGAAGACATCAGGTGCTTGCAGACAGCGATAAATTAGCAGAGTATGAGAAAACATATTTTTCCAAAGTATTAAATAGAGAGGCTTCTGTGGTGGATTTGACAGCAGCACTTGAAAAGTTATCTGAGATGCTGACAAAACATTATGGGAAAGCACCGATTATTATTATTGATGAGTATGATACTCCGATACAAGAAGGTTATTCAAAGGATTTTTACGACGAAATTATTGGCTTTATGAGAAATTTCTTTTCCGGAGCTTTTAAGGATAATCGAAATCTTACTTACGGATTTCTTACAGGAATCCTTCGTATTGCTCAGGAGAGTATTTTCAGCGGATTAAATAACCTGACAGTCAACTCTGTGATGGATGAAGAATATGATGAATTTTTTGGATTTACTTATCCGGAAGTAAGGGAAATGCTAGAGTATTATGGGATGGCCCACAAAGAAGCTGAATTGAAAGAATGGTATGATGGTTATCTGTTTGGCAGTACAGAAATTTACAATCCTTGGTCCGTAATTAATTATATTTCAAAAGGATGTATTCCACAGGCTTATTGGGTAAATACCGGTAAGAATGAGGTGTTGGATGATGTACTTACAGTTGCGACAGATGATATCAGAGAGAGATTGTACGCATTACTGCGAGGGGAAAGAGTAATCGCCAGGATTGATCAGAATGTGGTTTATAGATCGTTGGCTGAGGATCCGGCAAATGTTTATAGCCTTTTATTAGTGGCAGGTTATTTAAAGACACCTAAGAAAGAACTGCAGCCAGATGGTGGTTATTTGTGTGAGGTATCTATTCCAAATAAAGAAATTCTGGCCGTTTATAAAAGTGAAATATTATCGCATCTGTTACAAATTGGAGCGATTACAAGAACTACAGCAAATATGGTTGCAGAAAGCTTGTATGCAAATGATGTTGCAAGATTACAAAAAGCGATTACAGAATATATGGATAAATCCATTAGTTTTTATGATGCCGGAGCAGAAGGATTTTATCATGGTTTGACACTTGGATTGATAGCATTGCTGGATAATCAGTATAAGATTAAATCAAATAGAGAGTCCGGTGATGGTAGGTATGATATTAGCTTGATTC
Source organism: Lachnospiraceae bacterium (assembly GCA_045128635.1). Taxonomy (GTDB): domain Bacteria; phylum Bacillota; class Clostridia; order Lachnospirales; family Lachnospiraceae; genus HGM12587. The sequence goes on along the minus strand of JBGVRS010000152.1, from coordinate 11,791 downwards.
CTAGAGAGAAGAAATATCCGGGTATTATAATGGAATTAAAATGGAAGAGTGGATTGGAAAAGCATGAGCTTGAAGAATTGTCAATGGAAGCTCTGAAACAAATTGATGAAAAAAGATATGATCTGGAACTGAAAGAAGATGGGATTGATAATTTGATAAAGCTAGGAATCGCTTTTTCTGGGAAAAAAGTGGTTATAAAAGCAAATTAATGGTGCCTGTCACCATTAACCTAAGGCAGAGAAAACGTAAGTAAAATGAGGAGGGATAATATGCTTTCGAACGAATTGAAAATGATACTTGATACTATAATAAAGCAGGGGAAAATGCGTTTCCTTGAAGCTGCATCAGAGGAACAAATTTTGGATTTTGAGAATGCGAATAATATATCTCTTCCTGTGCAGTACAAGGAATGGTTAGCATACTCAGATGGAGGTGAGTTCTTCTTGCCAGCTGGAGTCCAATTCTACGGTATTGCACATAAACCTATGATTGATGTGAGTGATAACGATAGACCAAGTGAAGAGTATATTGTAATTGGGGCATTGGCTACTGGAGATCCCATTCTATGCAAAAAGGAAGGGGAACAGATTGCCATCTACAATCATGAGGCTGGTAGAATTGAAGAAGACGAAATGTATCAGAATTTTCATGCCTTTTTAAGCGATCTGCATGCGCTACTTGGAATAGGAGGTTGATTCTATGTCAAAAAGAACCTTCGAAGCCAATAAGGCTATTCTTGCAGCATGGGAAAAGGAGCAAGATTTGGTTCGAGAGGGTAAGGGGACTCGTGATTGGACTCAAGAACAGCAACAAGATATATTGGATAGAGGAAAGGCCTATGATGAAGACGGAAAAGCGTTTCATGGTCAGCATATGAAAAGCGTAGAGAAGTATCCAGAGTACCAAGGCGACCCCAATAATATTCAATTGCTTTCCAAAGCAGAACACTTGGAAGCACACCAGGGAAATTGGCAAAATCCAACCAACTGGTACTATGATTCAGTATCAAAGCAATTTTTTGCCTTTAGCGAATGTGAGTTGATTCCTTGTGAAATAATTAAACTTAGCAATCCGATTGCCACGATTGAAGTTTCGCCAGTGGATGCAAAGACAGAACCGCTTGAAGAAACACAACCGGAACAGAGTTCTGGAACCGCCCCACCAATTGAAATTCCCGTTGACAAACAACCTTCCGATCCCAAACTAACCCCAAACACTTCTGCACGACAAACTTCAAAAAGCTCTGTGATTGATGGTCTTGTGAATGCTGTCAATGCGGTTAAGGATTTTTCGGATAAGCACCCAGTGCTGACAATAGTTGGAGAAGTGGGTCTTGGAATAACCGCCGCTATTGTAACGGGAAATGTGATTGACACAAAAATCAAAACTAAGCCACCTGGAAGTACGAGCCATAGTTTGGTGAATAAACAAACCGTAAAAGTAATCACGGATACGGCGGTTGATGTTATTAGCAAATTTGATTTCAAGAAATCAGAGTCCGCACTTAAGCAACTCGGGTATACGGTTGCAAAGACCATTGGATTATCGGATACAGAGCGACAAAGAATTCTTCAAAAGGCGATTGCCAATGGTGTGATGTCAAAAGAGGCGATATGTGCCTTTTTAGAGAACAATATTAACCTGCATAAGAACCAAGCAACCTTTGCCGAAGCTGTAGCCAAGTGGATGTCAGATTTGGATTTCTTAAAAAATGCGAATTAATGGTGCCTGGCACCATTAATATGTAGAAGGGAAAGCTTCGGAAGAAGCAAAAAGAGCTGGATTATCTTGGGATTCTATTGAAGAAAAATCGGTCGATGAAGTAGATGAAGAAACTAATAAAATTGATGAACTTATTCAACAATTGAGTGACTGTGAGCCAGGAAGATCTCATTCGAGTGGATACGAAAAGTTGTGTGAACAAATCATACGTACTCTTTTTGAAGCTAATTATTTTAATAGATTGACTAGCCAACATAAAACAAAAGATAAGCATTTTCGAATGGATTTAATTGGTTCATTGAAGATAAATCAAAATAATGAAGAAAGTATGCATCCTTTATGGCAAATGCTTGTACAACATTATAATTCACATTTTGTAGTTTTTGAGTTTAAAAATTGTTCAGAAGAAGTTGATCAAAATTTAATTTATATTACTGAAAAGTACCTATTCGATGCGGCGCTGAGAAATGTTGCTATAATTATATCTCGCAAAGGTTTTTCAGACTCAGCGAAGTTCGCGGCAGAAGGATGTTTGAAAGAACATGGTAAATTGATTCTTAGTCTTACAGATAAAGATTTAGTTGAGATGCTTAAAGTGAGAAGTGATGAAGCAGCTGACTTTCTTTTGAAAAAACTGGAAGAGTTTTTGATGGGAATAAGTAAGTAGAATGCGATATATAAGGACATGGTGAAGATTTATAAATGCTGATTATAAGAGATATAATTTCTTTATACAAGGGTAAGAATTAATGGTGCCAGGCACCATTAATCAAGGGCAATTCGGATACGGAGTTTTATGGGATTTTGGAGAAAAATATGCGACCTGTATATGATTCCGCAAGAAGACAGGGGTATGACGTGTGGGATAAAAGGCTTGCATTATAGCAGTAGGAGAAAAGCATGACAGAGCAAGAGAAGGTTGATTTTTTATCAGAGAAAGTAAAAGAATTAAATAGAATTACTTCTGAAATAGAGGAAGTATTTCCAGAAAAATCATTTAAATTGGATGGAATACTTATAGGAAACATAGTTGAAGTATTAACTGCGCAAGCGTATGGAATCACTTTGTATAAGCAATCTGAGAAAACCCACGATGGAGAAGTAGCTGGTAAGAAAGTTCAAATAAAAGGTACACAGGGGAAAGATTCTATTGTAATTCGTGAAGAACCGGAGCATTTACTTGTAGAGTATTTGGATAAAGAGGCCGGAACAATTAGAGAAATATATAATGGTCCGGGAACATTGGCTTGGCAGTATAGAAGTTTTGTTCCGAGTATGAACTTTTATACAATTCGTATCAATAAGTTATTAGAGCTTGATGCGACTATTTCTGATGAAGAACGTATTACGCCAGTTGTTCCTATGAGGAAATATATAAAAAATACTACAGGAAAAATAGAAGTAACACCTGAAACCGGACAAACTAAGAAAAAAACAGGAAAAACATTGGTAAAAGGTTATATAAATCGAAATAATCAAGAGAATTATGGATGTTTAAATAAACCTGGAAACCATGCAAACCAAATGGCGTATTTGTTACATTGCAATGAGTGCAGTTTTGAATATGAGGCTAATGGTTGTGATGTCGCAATTCGAAAATGCCCAAGATGTATGCAATAGATGATGGAAATGAGGAATAACTGATGACCAAAGAAAAAATAATAGAACTTCAAAGCGGGTTTAATACAGCGTTTATAGATAGTTCATATAACTCCAATTTAGCATATAGACCGCAGTTCATTTATAACGACAACAAGAATGGTCAGAAAGTATTCTCTTCGATTGAAGACGAATTGCTTAGGTGTGATAGCTTCGCAATTAGTGTTGCTTTTATCACAAGAGGAGGAATCACTCCGTTTTTACAAACATTACAAGAACTGGAACGAAGAGGTGTGTCTGGTAGAATTTTAACTACAGATTATCTTAGTTTTAGTGATCCGGTGGCATTAGATACAATAGCGAGCCTTTCCAATATAGAATTGCGTATGTATCAGACAGAACGTGCAGGAAGTGGATTTCACACAAAGGGATATATCTTCCAAAAGAATGAAGAGTATCGTTTTATCATTGGTAGCTCCAATTTGACCCAAGATGCGCTGACACGAAACATGGAGTGGAATACGAAGCTTGTGTCTACCAATAAAGGTGAAATGGTAAGTTCTGTTTTGTCTGAGTTTGAAAAGCTTTGGAATGCAACGGAATATACAAGACCGTATGCGGATTTTATCGAGGAGTATAGAAGAAAATACGAAGAAAAGCAACTGTTTAATAAGATGGTTGCAGAGCAGAAACGAATTGCAAAGAGTGAGGCGCTTCCTTCTGTTGAGACATATAAATTACAGCCTAACTCAATGCAGAGAGCGTTTATATATAATTTGTTGGAATTAATAAATAAAGGCGTGGATAAGGCATTGCTGATTTCTGCTACGGGTACAGGAAAAACTTATGCATCCGCTTTTGCGATGAGAGAACTGGGATTCAAACGAGTTCTGTTTTTGGTGCATAGAAACCAAATTGCGAAACAGGCGAAGGTTTCTTTTGAGAGAGTATTTGGTAGCAGAATCAAGACCGGTTTAGTGTCAGGAATTAAGCATGATTATGAAGCGGATTTTGTGTTTGCAACAGTTCAGACATTAAGTAAACAAGAGAACTTAGAGAGATTTCCAAGAGATTATTTTGATGCCTGCATCTATGATGAGGCACATCATACTAGTGCTGGAAGCTATAAAAGAGTAATGGATTATTTCACGCCGGAGTTTGCACTGGGAATGACAGCAACACCGGACAAGCGTGATGACAATATAGAGGGACGCAATATCTATGAAATTTTTGACCACAATATTGCATATGAGATTCGATTGCAACAAGCGATGGATGAAGATTTGTTGTGCCCATTCCACTATTTTGGAATTACAGATTTAGCGATGATTTCAGATGAGGGAAATTCAAAAGAAGAACAGCTCCAGAATTTTAGATATTTAACAAGTGATGACCGCGTGAAATATGTTATGGAGCAGGCGGCTTACTTTGGATATTCTGGTGATAGAGTAAAAGGATTAATTTTTTGTAGTAGAATAGATGAAGCACGAGAATTGTCTAAGAAGTTTAATGAGCAGGGATTAAGAACAATTGCATTAAGTGGTGCTGATTCGGAAGAAACAAGAGCTGAAGCAATTGATCGTTTGACAATGGATGTACAGTCAGAAGAAGATGACTATTTGGATTACATTATTACTGTGGATATCTTTTCTGAAGGTACTGATATCGTAGAAGTGAATCAAATTATTATGCTTCGTCCTACACAATCTCCAATTGTATTTATTCAGCAGTTGGGACGTGGACTTAGAAAAGCGTCAGAAAAGGAATATGTAGTTATTCTGGATTTTATCGGTAATTACAAGAACAACTTTATGATTCCGATTGCGTTATCAGGAGACCGTAGTTATAACAAGGATAATATCAGAAGATATTTGATGGAAGGCGGCAGGGTGATTCCGGGTGCAAGCACGATTCATTTCGATGAGATTAGTAGAAAGCGTATTTTTGCAGCGGTTGATAATGCTAATTTCAGCGACATTAAGCTCATAAAAGAAAACTATACCAATCTTAAAAATAAGCTTGGTAGAATTCCAAGACTAAGAGATTTTGATGATTATGGTGAAATGGATGTTCTCCGTATTTTCGATAACAATAGCTTAGGAAGCTATTATAAATTTCTCGTGAAATATGAAAAGGAATATGAAGTCAGATTAGCGCCAGAAGAGGAAAAAGTGATTGAGTTTGTATCTAAGAAGCTCGCGAGTGGCAAACGAATTCAAGAACTTCGTCTTCTGAACAGAATGCTTGCGTACGCACATAGGCTAATGTTATTTGCCGGATTACAGGAAGAACTTAGGGTGGATTATGGTATCCAAATGAGCGAAGACCAGAAGGATAACATTATTAACATCATGACAAATGAGTTCCCTGCTGGTGCAAGCAAGAATACATATGCAGAATGTGTTTTTATTGAGAAAGATGAAGGAACTGATTACCACGTTTCAAAATCATTTGAGAAAATGCTTGCTAATAGAGACTTCTATGAGATTTTGAAGGAACTTATAGACTTTGGTATTAGTCGTTATGAACGTGATTTCTCTGATACATATCGAGGAACAGATTTTGTATTATATCAGAAATATACATATGAGGATGTATGTCGATTGCTTAACTGGGAAACAAATGAAGTTCCGTTAAATATCGGCGGATATAAATATGATAAAAAGACCAAAACATTCCCGGTATTTATAAACTATGATAAGTCAGAGGATATTAGTGATACGACAAAATATGAAGACCACTTTACTAGTAGTAGCAGCTTGATTGCAATATCAAAATCTGGAAGAAGCATTGCATCTGAGGATGTGCGGAACTTTTTACATGCTGCTGAAAGAGGAATACAGGTTCATTTGTTTGTGCGTAAGAATAAGGATGATAAAATTTCTAAAGAATTTTATTATTTAGGACATATGCAAGCAAGTGGTAAAGTTAGAGAATTTGTTATGCCAAATACGGACAAGACTGCTGTTGAAATAGAATGGTTGTTGGATGTTCCGGTACGTGAAGATTTATACGAATATATTGTAAATGAATAGGAGACAAAAGCCTCTGCCCGCATAAGCGGGCGGGCATTTTGCTCCGCAAAACAAGGAGACTTACATGAAAACAATACGAGTAGTAGCAGCGATTATTAAAGCTGTAAATGAAAACGGAGAACTAATTATTTTCGCAACACAAAGAGGGTATGGCGATCTTAAAGGCGGATGGGAGTTCCCGGGTGGAAAGATTGAGGAAGGCGAAACACCACAGGAAGCCCTTGTACGAGAGATAAAGGAAGAGCTTGAAACAGAAATTTCAGTTGGAGAATTGATTGATACAATTGAGTATGATTATCCGACATTCCATTTGTCTATGGACTGTTTCTGGGCAGAGATAGTATCCGGTGATTTGGTGCTTACAGAACATGAAGCAGCTAAGTGGTTGACAAAAGAGGAGTTGAATTCTGTGGAATGGTTACCGGCTGATATTACGTTGATAGATAAGATAAAAGCTGCTGTATAAGATTGCTAAGAAGAGGAGTGTTCTGGGACATGTGGAAGGATAGTGAAACAGAAATAGATTATCTTGACTTTGGATATTTAGTTGAAATCATGAAGGATACGATTAATGATGAGAAATTGTTACCTTCATGTATTGGACTATATGGAGATTGGGGAAGTGGAAAATCTAGCTTGATGCATATGTGCAAACATCAGTTAGAAGAACAAGAAGACGGAACTGTTTGCTTGCTTTTTAACGGGTGGTTATATGAAAGCTATGATGATGCCAAGACAGCTATTTTGGCATCTATTTTAGATGGAATAAAAGAGAATCGTACGTTAACAGGTACCGCATTAGAAACAATAAAAGCATTGTATGAGAGCATAGACAAGTTTAAGTTGATAAAAGGTGGAATTAAGTTTGGATTGGATATTGCAACTACAGGCGGTTTGGGAGCAATTGCTAGTTTGACATTTAAAGAAGCTGTTAAAAAGGCTAAAGCTGTAACTGGAGAAGTTGATGAAGAAAATTTGATGCAAACTGTAAAAGATAAACTGAATTATAAAGAAATTCGTGAAGATATACGAGAATTCAGAAGTAAATTTGCGAAACTGATAGAGGATGCAGGAATTAAAAAACTGGTAATATTCGTTGATGAATTAGATAGATGCAATCCAGAGACGATACTGGATACTTTAGAAGCTATGCGATTGTTTTTGTTTAATGGTAAAGTTGCATTTGTGATAGGGGCCGACGAAAGACATGTTACATATGCAATAAAAACTAAATTTAATGATATTGAAGGAATTAATATGGATATTGGTAAGGAATATCAAGAGAAGCTTATACAATATCCTATCAGAATTCCAAGTATGAATGAAGATGAAACTGAATTTTACGTAATGTGTTTGCTGTCAGAAAATGAAATTTCAGATACTGAATTTGATGGTGTTCTGAAGTACCTGCAAGATAAACGTAAGGAAACACCGTTAGATTTTAGGATTACAATGGGTATACTGAAAGAGCATGATGATGCGATTGCCACTAAATTAAATGAAAGCCTGATACTTTCGAAGCAATTATCTGGAATTTTAACACAAGGATTAAATGGGAATCCTCGTCAGTGTAAAAGATTTTTGAATACTTTAGATATGCGTCAGAAAATGGCGAGCTATAAGAATGTAGAGTTAAGAAATGACGTTCTTGCAAAAATAATGGAGGTTGAATATTTTGAACCGGCGTTATTTAGAAAAATGGTAAAACTACTTAGTGACAATTTGTTAGAGCAAGAAATAAAGGCATTCGAGAATTACGAAGAGGATAAAATTGTTGCGCTGGAACCATGGAAAAATGAATTGTGGGTTCAACGATGGATGAAGGCAAAACCGAAATTAGCGGAAGAAGAATTAGGGAAATATTTTTACTTTATGCGTTCGTCTGATAAAGACAAGGGACTTGTTAATATTCAAAGAATGTCGGATGTTGCGCAAAGAATATTTGAAGGTTTAGTAGGACATTCTGAACTTGTTTTTAGACAAGCAGAAAAAGAAGTGGAAAAACTATCTGTAACAGATCAAAATTTTATCTTGGATGGTTTGTTTGAAGTGCTGATTGCGGATAAAGTATTAGACAATGATAAATTGGATTTCTTTTTGCGTTGGGGGTCTTTGAATGAACAACTACAAGAGAATACAGTAAAATATCTTGAGGATATAGGTGGCGAAAGGCTTACAGTGTCTGTAATGCCCCTTGTTGAAGGATTCTACACCTGTCTTCAAAATAAAAGTAAATTACACTCAATTCTTGAGCGTTGGAGCAGCGAAAATGCAAGTATAGCAACAGAGATACAGTCGTTTGATAAGTAGAAGAGAGGTATAAATAGATGGGAACATCAAGTAGTCATAGTGGAAATAAAGATAAAAAGGGGTTATTACCAAATGATTTTCATGAGCAACAGCATATACCATCAGTGAGTTGGCAGACTACCAAAACTGGATTTTCAAAATATATAAATGGTCATGGCGGTAGCATAGGGAGAACTGCTAGTAATTACGTAAAAGCATCAGGAGGAACGACGGGATTAATGAATTCATCTCGGTCAGGTATACGTGGTGCAGTAAATATTGGGAAAATGTTTTCTCAAATTCAGCAATATGGCTACGAAAAAACATTTGACGATTTAGGAATTTTATATCAAGGCAAGAGTGTTAGAGAAATTTGTTCAGAGTTAATAAATTATATCGTGGAATCATCAGATTCTAAGGAAGACGCTGCAGCAAAAGCAGCGGCTTCCTCTGCAGTAAACAAAATGTATAAGTATGTAGAAAAAAATGGATTAGATATTCAAGCACTAAATCATGTGGATAATGAGTTAATGGATGAAGTTATGTGTACATATGTGGAATGCTATATCTGGGAAAGAATTCTAAACGACTTAGAGTTTTGTTTGGAAAAATATTCAGAGGATATTGAAAAAACAATGAGAATCGAAAATGAAATGAAAAGATATGTTTCGAATAAAGTGAAGGTAGCATTTCGTTCGCCCGGTATAAGAGAAAAAATTTTTGGGACACAGTCTATGGAAGCAAGCATAGAGGAGTTATACAGGAAATGTTATTCAGCAATGGAGGACATGTAAGATGAAGCTAATATGTAAATTATCTGATGATGATAGTTTTATTTTAGAAGAAAGCAAAATAATAAATCTAAATGCAAGTAAAGATTTTATGTATACATTTTGGAGACAAGATAATGTTTATCCCCGGTTTTATCAAGAGGAAGCATTAGATTTATTATATTTGTCCATGGGAGTATTTTCGGCAGATAGACTATTTGTGCGTGAGGAAGGTAGTGATGCATGGAGTAGAGAGATTGAGTTGTATGTGCCGGTACTGTCAATTGAGAAGTGGAATACATGTAAATTGTTAGTAGAAAGAATGTTAAGTTTTTTAACAGGTGATAACTGGACGGTAAACTTTAGAGAAAGAAGTCTAGTTGAAAAAGAGACTTCTGCTAAAGAAAAATGGGAAAAACTCGAAGCGAAGAAGGATGCAGTATCAAAAATCTGTATGTTTTCAGGCGGGTTAGATTCATGCATTGGTGCATTGAATTTGTTGACAGAAAGTTTGGATTGCACAGATGTTTTATTTGTAAGTCACTATGGCGGTGGAAAGGGAACAAAAGAATATCAAGATGCATTAAAATCAATGTTTATAGAAAAGTTTTCACTAGAAGAGGAACAATTTATTCAGAATTATGCAGCTGTGATTTCGGGGATCGAAGATACGACAAGGTCTCGTTCTTTAATGTTTTTTGCACATGCTATAGCATATGCAAGTGCTATGGGCAAAATGGTAGATCTTATAATACCTGAAAATGGTTTAATATCATTGAATATTCCATTGGCTCATACGAGGAGTGGAACTAGCAGTACGAGAACTACGCACCCGCATTATATGACAATGCTACAAGAATTGCTTATTGAGCTTGGAATTGATGTGAGGATTATGAATCCATTTCAATTTAAAACAAAAGGGGAAATGGTTCTTGAATGTAAGAATAGGGAATTTTTGCAGCAGGTGTTAGCAAATACTATGTCATGTTCGCATCCCGATGTAGGAAGACATAAAGGAATGAGAAAAACTATGCACTGTGGTTATTGTCTTCCTTGTACTATTCGCAAAGCAGCTATTTTGCGGGGGAATTTGAATGATACAAGTACATATTGGGATGAAAATTATAAATCGATTCCAATCGCAGAACAGGCATATAGAACATATACGTATGCACTTGCAAATTTTGACGAAGACATGGCATTTTTGAAGATTCAATTATCAGGGCCAATAAAAAATGATATTGACGCTTTTGCAGACTTGTATGTAAGAGGCATGAAAGAAGTAAAAGAATATTTGGAGCAGACTAATGTTTGAATTTAATATGGATGCGCATATGCATTTTGACTTATATGATAATAGAGAACAAGTGTTACAGTATGTGAAGAATCATAAGTCATATACCATTGCTGTGACAAATTTACCACAATTATTTAAGCGCTATCGGAATATATGTGAGGGCAACGAATATGTTCAATTAGCCTTGGGTTTTCATCCGGAATTGGTTTACGAGTATAAAAGTCAAGAACGGCTTTTTAGTGAATTGGTACATGAAACAAGATATATTGGCGAAGTAGGATTGGATTTTGCGAAGAAGTCAAAAGAGGATATAGATGCGCAAATTGAGATGTTCACAAAGATTATATCTTGGTGTACAGGGAAAAGGAAGATTTTAAGTGTTCATAGTAGAAGTGCAGTGAAAAAGGTACTTGATTTACTGGAAGATTTTGACGGTGTAGTTATTTTGCATTGGTATTCGGGAGGAATAGCCGAATTAGATAGAGCGATAAGTAGGGGATACTACTTTTCGGTAAATCATCAAATGGTTCAAAGTGCGAATGGAAGAAAAATTATTGAACGTATTCCGGTAGAAAAAATCTTGTTAGAAAGCGATGCACCATTTACGAAAGGTTTGAAGGATAGATATTCAATTGCGTTTAACGAAGAATTATATTCCTATTTGTCGCAACACTTTCACCAAGATACTGAGGTGGTGAAGAAAAGAATAAAAGCAAACTTTGCAGCACTATTGGAAAAGTCGAAATAGATATCGAATGATAGAACGCGGGTGTAAGTTTTCACTTCTGGTCACGATGACCAAAAGTTTCACACAACAGAATAAGTAGACATTAAGTTAATGGTGACAGGCACCATTAATCATGGAATTAACAAAAGAATTGAAAAATGAAACACTCATACATCAGTCTTATATTCCTAAAAGTGTGTTTATGTCATCCGTAAGCCCTCAATTTCGAGTACTTCCGTAAAGAAAAACCCTGCAAATACGCAGGGTCGAAGATAATTCTTTTAAATATGAACTTTGAAAAACTAAGATTTCTTGAGACGACTAGGACACTTTTCCTGTACATTTGGAGACC
>JBGVRS010000151.1:0-70644 GCA_045128635.1 Lachnospiraceae bacterium | reverse complement strand
CCATACGGTGTGTCAGGGAAAAGTGCAGCCATGATTTCTCGTTCCAAAACATCTTCCGGAGACGAAAAAGCACCTTTCATTTCATTATATACAACGCCATTATAGGTCAGCTCACTATCTACCTCTTCAAGTTCGTAGTGCCAGCCTTCCTGACGGAAAATTTCTTCTTTTTTATAAATATTTGGATGAAATACGGCATCCAGATAAACATCCATCAGATTTTGAAAGTCTGCATCATTACAGCTTGCAATCGGATAAACAGTTTTATCTGAATAGGTCATCGCATTTAAAAATGTATTTAAAGAACCTTTCACCAGTTCAACAAATGGATCTTTCACCGGGAACTTCTTGGAACCACAAAGTACGGAATGCTCTAAAATATGTGGCAGACCGGTACTGTCCTGTGGCGGTGTCCGGAATCCAATGTTAAACACTTTGTTTTCATCATCATTGGATAACAATGCAATTCTTGCACCACTCTTTTTATGTTTTAAGAGATAGGCTATGCTGTCCAGTTCTTCGATGGAATGCTTTTCGATTAATTCATAGGCTGTTAAATTTTCTATTTTCATGTTTTGCTCCATTGCTTTTTCATTATATTTCCCAATTCATCCCATTAGTATAACAAAAAAAGAGGACTGATTCAACAGTCCTCTTTAAATCATTATTGAGCGCTTACTTATACGTTTTCTTTTAAGAATGTTTCGATAGCTGCTGCTGCTGTTTCTTCATCTTCACCATCAACAGTTACTGTAATTTCCTGACCCTGTTTGATACCCATGCTCATAACAGCCATGATTCTTTTAGCATCTGCTTTTTTAGCACCATTGTCAATTGTGATAGCGCTCTTGAAGCCTGCTGCCATTTTAACGATAAGTCCAGCTGGTCTAGCATGAATTCCTAATGGATCTGTTACTACATATTTAATTTCTTTCATTGTTATATATCTCCTTTAAAATTATTTGCTTAGTCGATTTCACGAATCTTCTGACGTAATTCTAATGTGAATGGCGGTGAAACGGAAAGTTCATCAATGCCCATCTGAACGAATCTTCTTGTAAGTTCCATATCAGCACCTAATTCACCACAGATACCACACCATGCGCCATGAGCGTGTGCGTTTTCAATTGTCATCTGAATCATACGAAGTACTGCTTCATGATGTGCATTATAGAACGGTTCTAATGCCTGATTCTGACGGTCAATTGCTAATGTATACTGAGTTAAGTCGTTTGTTCCGATTGAGAAGAATTCTACGTGAGCTGCAAGCTGATCACTGATGATAACTGCTGCAGGTGTTTCAATCATGATACCAAGTTCAACATCACCAAATGGAATATCATTCTGTCTTAATTCTTCTTTTACTTCTTCAACGATTTCTTTAATGCGAACGATTTCGCTTACAGAGATAATCATCGGGAACATGATTGCTGCTTTACCATATGCAGATGCACGATAGATTGCACGAAGCTGTGTTTTGAACATATCAACTCTTTCTAAGCAGATACGAATCGCTCTGAATCCAAGTGCAGGGTTTTCTTCTTTTTCAATATTGAAGTAGTCTGCCTGTTTGTCAGCACCAATGTCTAATGTACGAATAATAACTTTCTTGCCACCCATTTTTGAAAGAACTGCTTTGTAAGCTTCAAACTGTTCTTCTTCTGATGGATAATCTTCACGGCCTAAGTATAAGAATTCACTACGGAATAAACCAACACCCTCTGAGTCGTTTGCAAGAACTGCATCAACGTCTTCTACACCACCGATGTTTGCATATAAATGAACTTTCTTGCCACTCTTTGTAACTGTTGGAAGTCCCTTTAATGTCTGAAGCATACGACGACGTTCATCTTCACGTTTTTTCTTTTCTTTCATTTCAGCCATTGTTACATCATCCGGTTCGATATAAATCTTACCTGTAAATCCATCAACGATAGCCATCTTTCCATTGTATTCAAGATCAAGTTCAATATCTGTTGTAACAAGAGATGGAAGATTCATCATACGTGCAAGAATTGCTGTATGAGAGTTTGCACTACCTTTCTGTGTTACAAATGCAAGTAATTTATCTTTTTCAAACTGAACTGTTTCACTTGGTGCAAGGTCTTCTGCAAGAATGATCACTGGTTCATCCATAGCTTCTGCTGCAACCTGTGTTCCGTTTAAAATAGAAATTACTCTTTCAGAAACGTCTTTTACGTCTACTGCACGTCCACTCATATATTCATCATTCATAGCGATGAACATTGCAGCAAACTGTTCTGCTGTTACAAATACTGCATATTCTGCATTCAGACCTTCCCCTTCAATAATACCCTGAATAGATTCAACGTAGTCTAAGTCCTCAAGAAGCTGCTGATGCATTTCAAAAATCATCGCTTCTTCTTCACCGATATCTTTACATGTTTTTTCATATAAAGCCTGCAGCTGTGTAATTGCTTTTGCCTGCGCAGCTTTAAATCTTTCAAATTCAGCTGCCGCATCTTCTACCTGATACTTCTCTACTGTATTATCAGCTTTTTTGTAAACGAAGATTTTACCAATCGCTACACCTGAAAATACACTTTTACCCTGACAAGTAATCATGTTAAATTCCTCCACTTCCCCATAGGATTTCGTACATACAATATAAATCTACTATAACAGTTTTGTGTAAGCTAGTCAATTGATTTAAAAATTTTCCTATTTTTTTGAATGATATACACAAAAAAGGGACAGCCATAAGCCATCCCTTTCAACAAACACACTTTATAATTTTAAATTACATTAAAGTTTTAACAAACTCTTTTGATGGACTTGGAATCACTGCATAATCAAGCATTGTTCCTTCATCCTTCAACAATTCTACAGTTTCTTCTACTGCTGCTTCTACTGCTGCAACACTTCCGGTCAGAAGAACGTAGGATTTACCACACATACCACGTGCTACACGAATTTCGAACACGTCAACCTGTGCAGTTTTTGCTGCATGGTCAGCTGCAACGATTGCAGAAGCGCCTGTGAATGTTTCAATTACACCAAGTGCTTTTACATCATCAATTTCTGCTGTACATGTCAGCGCTTTAAAAATAGAATCATGTGGGTTACCCAGTACAAAATTGTCAATGAGCTGTTCTGGATACTGTACCATTGCAGCATCAACAGAAACTCTGACAGCACTTAAGTCACCGCTAAATAAAATTATAAATTTACCTGGACAAACTGTCTGAGCCTGGATAAGCTCAACGTCCGCTGTCTTTACAATTAAGTCCGCAGCCTTAATACCAGTGGAGACAGTTTTGTATTCTACCATTCCGATTGCCTTACTCATATTCTCATCTCCATTTATGCTTTAATAGTTACGAAGTTGTCAGTTACTGCAGTCACGGTACCGCTGATACTTGCATGGATGGAAGTTCCGAGTGCGCCTTCAGGTGGAGCAGCGATACGCTGGCCAACTGTTACTACATCTCCTGTCTTCACGATCGGGCTGCAAGGAGCACCAAGATTCTGACGCATTACAAGTTTTACTTCCTTGAAATCGCCGTTATATGGCTGCATTGGAGCAGGCACATCAAAGTGATGTAATCCAAGACGGTTCACTAAACGATGTTCAGGAACTCTTCTTTCCTGACGCAGTGGATTCACTGGTTTCATTTCTCTTACTGGTGGTTTTACGCCTTTTGCACGTAATGCGCCTTTATAAGCATCCAGTAATCTTCTTGGTGATAAATCCTGGTGGCAGGAATACATTTCACATAAGCCACAAGATACACAGAAGAATGAGTTCAGGAATGGATCTACATCATAAGTAGTTCCATTAGCGATTGCTCTCATAAATTCATGTGGTTTAATTGCCTGACCAATTAAGTTTCTTGGACAGAGCATTGTACACATAGAACACTGTGAACAAACAGACATTGCATTACGGATATCCAACTTGTTACTTCTCTGTCTTTTAGCAACTGGAGGACAAGATGGTGGTAATACAAGAATTGCTTTTGTTGTTTTTGTAATGATATCGTTCATAGAACAGATACGACCTGTCATAGGTCCACCCATGATCATAACGAAATCATCTGTTGTTGTGCCACCAGCTAAAGCAATGGCTTCTTTTACAGAAATACCAATTGGCACATGTAATGTTACAGGGTTCTTAACAAGACCTGCAACTGTAAGGAATTTTGTTGTTACGTTTTCATTGCTTGTAACTTTTTTGTAAATATTCAAAACAGTTTCAACGTTTACTACGACACATCCCTGTGTAATTGGAATCTGTCCCTGTGTAACAACTTTTCCTGTTACTTCATAAATTGTGATAACTTCATCACCTGCCGGATAAATATCCGGTAAAATATGTACGCGTACTTTGTCATACTGACTAATACAGCTGTTAATTGCCTCAATAGAAGCGGTATAGGACTTTTTAACTGCAATAACGCCTTCTTTTGCTCCCATTACTTCGGTCAGCATCTGCATTCCGGCACAAATTTCATTTGAATATTCAACCAGAAGCTGTCTGTCGACTTTAATTAATGGTTCACATTCTGCAGCATTTAAAATAATTGTTTCTGCCTTGTCAGAGAGTTTTGCATATGTTGGGAAACCTGCTCCCCCTGCTCCTACAACGCCGCCATCTAATAAAGCTTTTTTGATATCGTCTAAGTTCATTTGACTCACTCCAACCTTTTATGCTTGCCAAAATATTTCTATTCCAGCATTAATCCATGATGACAATTTTCTGTGGATCGTCTACGATTCCGACGATACACGCATCTACTGGAGAATCCTGATTGCCACAACCAACGCGTGCCGCGCTTCCCTGAGCAACCAGAACAATGTCATTGTTTCCGGCACCAACAGGGTCTACTGCCACGATTCTAGATTTTTCATCACCCATTTTAATAAGGGGTTCGATAATCATAAATTTGCTTCCAATCAGATTATCATTCTTTCGTGTACAGATTACCGTACCGACTACTTTACCAATGATCATATCTTCCTCCAAAGCTTTATCATACTACTTATTTAATCAGAATACCCATATCTTTGCCGATGCCGAGACCGTTTGCTTCGTCTGTATCGATATGCATTTCTAATGTAAAAGTCGGATCAACACGGATGATTACATCTTCCATGATACCGCCTTTTTCTGTATCAAATCGAACCTTTACGGACTGTCCGTTTGTTACACCAAATCTCTTAGCATCTTCTGTAGACATATGAATGTGACGTTTTGCAACGATACATCCTTCTTCTAAGTACACAACGCCTTTTGGTCCAACAACTGCGATTGGAGCAGAACCGCTGATTTTGCCTGATTCTCTAATTGGAGCTTTTACACCCAGTCTGATACAGTCAGTCTGAGATACTTCAACCTGAGATGCCTTACGGCATGGTCCTAAAATTCTAACATTTTCAATGGCACGAAGTTTTGTTCCTACTAAAGTTACTAACTCGTTGGAAGCAAACTGACCGCCCATTAATTCTTTTTTCTTTGTCAGCTGATAACCTTTGCCAAACAGTTCTTCTACATGTTCCTGTGTTAAGTGTACATGACGTGCAGAAATTCCGATAGGGATTTTTTCTTCACATACAGTTCCTGCTTCAGCGCCTTTCAGCTGTTCAACAACCAATTTGGTAATTGCCTGAACTAACTGTTCCTGCTGCATAGAGTTTCCCTCCTGCTAATTATTTTACCTGTGGAAGGATGTTTTCAACGTCACCGTGTGGTCTTGGGATTACATGTACAGCGATAACTTCGCCTAATCTAGCTGCGCTTGTGCTTCCTGCTTCAACAGCTGCCTTAACAGCCCCAACATCACCACGAACCATAACACTTACAAGACCGCTTCCGATTTTTTCTGTTCCAACTAAAACAACGTTAGCTGCTTTTAACATAGCATCTGCTGCTTCGATAGATGCGATCAAACCTCTGGTTTCGATCATTCCCAATGCCTGAAGTTCCATGATATTCCTCCTATTGGAACAGGATTCTATTTTAAGAATCCATGTTTCTTCATACTCATTTCTATAAGCTTCATTGTTTCTTCGTGTGGATTTGCGATGATCGCAGATGCCACAATTTTCCCTTTAGCATTCAGTTTTGCACTTTCAACAGCTGCTGTAACTGCTGAAACTTCACCCTGAATGATACAAGTAACAAGGCGTCCGCCAAGCTTCTTTTCCCAGGTTAGGAATTTTACTTCTGCAGCTTTCAGCATCACGTCGATTGCTTCCACTGCATCTGCAAAATTTGGTAATTCAATTAATCCTATTGATTTTGCTTTCATACGCATTCCCTTTTAACGCGGTATACAGCGGATTTATAAAAACCCGCTGTGCCACTAAATAGTTTATCTAACCTTAATTATTTGATTACTGGTAAGATAGATTCAACATCACCGTGTGGTCTTGGGATTACATGTACTGCTACAAGTTCGCCAAGTCTGCTAGCTGCTGCAGAACCTGCTTCTACTGCAGATTTAACAGCTCCAACATCTCCACGTACCATAACTGTTACGAGACCGCTACCGATTTTTTCTGTTCCGATTAATTTAACGTCTGCAGATTTAACCATAGCATCTGAAGCTTCGATAGCTGCTACTAAACCTCTAGTTTCGATCATACCTAATGCCTGTAAATTCATACTAATATCCTCCTGTGGGCTTTGCCCTTAATTAAAATTTTCAATGTTATGTACGCTTTAGATAGCGCTGATTCTCAACATCTTTTCCGTTTCCGGATCTGCTGAAGAATTAAAATGTTTTGTAACGACTCCGGTAATGCTCTTTGCTGCTTCTTCTGCTGCATCCAAAGCACATTTCACATCAGCTACAGGTCCTCTGATTTTTAAACACATAATCAACGGAACCGGGAGCTCATCTGCTTTCGCTGGTTTGTTTTTATCCAGCGGATCAATTGTTACATTGCCTGCTTTTGCTGCTGCATCAGCTGCTACCAGAGCTGCTACGCAGCCATATACTTCTAAGTAGCCTACTGCTCGCTGAGCCATACCAATTCTCCTTACTATTTATTAATGATTACGATCTTAAGACCACTCATAGCGAGGTTTGTCTTATGAGCTTCATTAATGTCTGCCAGTTCGAATCTGTGTGTGATCAGTTTGCTAAGTGGAAGACCGATCTGTTTTGCACTCTTTAAGAAATCAAATGTTGTTGCATAATCTCTTAATGTGTAAACCCAAGAACCAACTGTTGTGATTTCTTTTGAACAGATATCGAAGTGTGGGTTAATTGTAGCATCTCCACCATTGATGAAGAAACCAAGCTCGCAAAGACCGCCGCCGTTTCTGATAAATTTGTAGATATTTGCATGAGCGATAGGGCTTCCTGTACACTGGAATGCAAAATCTGCAAGGTATCCGCCAAAGGATTCTTTTACGCCTTCTGTTAAAGCTTCAATGCCTTTATGGTCTTTGAAGTTTACTGTTGCAGATGCGCCTAATTCTTTTGCGAAGTCGAGACGTTTCTGTTCGCCGTCAACTGCTGTGATGTTCTGAACACCCATAGTTTTTAAGATTGCGATACAGATCAGACCGATTGGTCCACATCCCTGAACAACTACTCTGGAGTTGAATCTTAAGATACCTGTTGTTTTAGCTCTTTCAACTGCGTGAATAAGAACTGCACAAGGTTCGATTAAGATACGAGAATCCAGATCAAGGTCACTTACGTTAAAGATTGTAGATCCGCCTCTGATTACGATGTAATCTGCGAACCATCCATTGAGATGAATTTCATCATCTGGAAGTAATCCGTATACGTCAGCGCCGCCTACGTTCTGTTTATTTAAGTCAAACATTGTAATGTCTGGGTTGTCTTTAAAGATCATACAGGAAACAACTTTATCGCCAACTGCGAGTGGTTTGCCTGCGCTGTCTTTTTTAACGTTTTTACCCATAGCAACGATTTCACCAGTACCTTCATGTCCAAGTACTAATGGAATAAGTCCGAATGGGTCTCTCTTGAATTCGTGAGCGTCTGTACCACATACGCCACAGCCTTCAACTTTTACAAGGATATCATCATCGCCAAGTGTTGGGATTGGATATTCCTGAATTTCATAGTTTTCCAGTGCTGTTAACATAGCAACTCTGGATTTTGCAGGAATCGCGCCACCTGCTGCTTTTGCTGGTGCAGCTGCTTTTGGAGCTTCTGCGCCTTTCATTTCAGCTAAGACCTGAGCAACGATCTGTTCAATATTTAATTCTGCCATGTCAGTATCTCCTATCTAATACATAATGCGTCAACCATGACACATCTTCTGCTCTTTGTGAAAGATTTTGCAGAAGTAAGACCTTCACCTGTACGGCTGCAGATTGTGAATGTTGGATATCCTTCTCCACCAAATCCGAGAGCTGCATAAGATGGGCCGTTCTTTACGAAGATTGCTGTATCTAATGCTTTTCCGTATCTTGTCAGGTTCTGAATGTTTGTTGAATGCATATGTGCGGAATGTCTGTTTCCATGTTCGAGAATTAATGCTGTTTCAATACCTTCGTCAACATTTTTAACACGTACAATACCAAGGATTGGCATCATAAGTTCTTCCCAAATCAATGGATGTTCTTTTTCGCCTTCGAAGATGATACATCTGATGTCATCACCAACTTCAACGCCGATCATTCCTAAAATAACTTTTGCGCTTCTACCAACGCATTTTCTGCTAACTGTATAGCCGCCGTTCTTTTCAACTAAAACTGTTTTCACAAGTTTGTCTACTTCTTCTTTGCTAGCTTTGTAGCAGCCGTTCTGTTCCATGTAGTAAATGAGTTCGTCAGCGATCATATCAACTGCGATAACTTCTTTTTCTGCGATACATGGAAGGTTGTTATCAAATGTACATCCGTTTACGATGTCTTCTGCAGCTTTTGGAATGTTAGCTGTTTCGTCTACTAATACAGGTGGGTTACCTGCACCAGCTCCCATTGCTCTCTTTCCTGAAGAAAGAACTGTTGTTACAACGCCAGGACCACCTGTTGCGCAAAGTAAAGAAATATCTTTGTGACCAAAGATCACTTTACTTACTTCCATAGTTGGTTCTTTTACTGCAACTGCAATATTTTCCGGTCCGCCAACTTCGATACTTGCACGGTTGATCATATCAATTGCAAGGTTAGAAACTGTTTTTGCAGATGGATGAGGAGCGAAAACAACTGTATTACCAGCAGCCACCATACCCATTGTGTTACAGATAACTGTTTCTGATGGGTTTGTAGAAGGACATACAGCACCGATAACTCCGAATGGTCCCTGTTCAACAAGAGTAAGACCTCTGTCACCAGACCATGCGATTGTGCTTAAGTCTTCTGTACCTGGTGTCTTTTCAGCTACCAGCTGATGTTTCAAAATTTTGTGACCAACATTGCCCATTCCTGTTTCTTCAACACCAAGTTCTGCAAAAAGTTTTGCATTTTCCAGTGTTTTTTTACGAATGTTAGCAATGATTTTTTCTCTAAATTCAAGAGGCATCGGCTGGATTTCTTTCTGAGCTTTCTTAGCTGCTGCGATTGCTTCTTCGATATCATCGAAAATACCAAGCATTTTTTTATCTTTGTAAGATGCCAACAAGCCTGTTGTTGCAGCAGGAGCAGCTTCAGTTTTAGCTGTTGCGTTCATTCCCTGAAGAACGCTGCGAACGATATTCTGAATTTCCTGTTCGTTAATAGCCACGATTAAAATCCTCCTGTAATCTCAGGTTTTAATTACATCTGAGATAATACTCTCTTTGTTACTTCTGCAACGATAGCTTCGATGTTTTTGCCGTTTTCAGAACCGCAATCACCTTTGCAAGAATGGCAACCTTTGCATCCAGCTGGGTTGTCTTTGTTGATTTCTGCACAGAGGTTTGCAGGATGTTTTCCTGGAAGACCCATTTTTCTTCTGATTTCGTATAATTTTTCGATTGTAGCTTTATCGAATTCCTTTGGTCCGCCTAACATACGTGACTGGTATAATAATTCAGCATAGAATTCTACTGATTCCATTTTGTGGTATGCAGCTAAGAGGTCTGTAGACCATGTTAAAGCACCGTGGCTTTCAAGTAATACTGCATCGTAGTATGGAAGGAATTTTTCTACTGCATCTGGAATTTCCATTGTAGAAGGTGTTCCGTATGGAGCGATTGGAACGCATCCAAGAGCGATAACAGCTTCAGGCATGATTGGCTGTGTTAATGGAATACCTGCAATAGCGAAAGATGTTGCATATGATGGATGAGCATGTACTACAGCACCTACGTCTGGTCTGCATTTGTAAACTCTCATGTGCATTTTGATTTCAGATGAAGGTCTGAAGTTTCCGTTTGCCTGGATTAAGTTACCTTCTTTGTCAACTTTACAGATGTATTCTGGTGTCATGAAACCTTTAGAAACACCTGTTGGTGTGCAAAGGAATTCATTGTCAGAAATTTTTACAGAAATGTTACCATCGTTTGCAGCAACCATTCCTCTGTCATAGATACGTTTACCTATGTCACAAATTTGTTTTTTGATTTCGTACTCGTTAGCCATACTAAAAAATCCTCCTTAATGTGTGTTTGTGTGGTTTTATTTCTGTTTTGTCAACATTCTATCACTTTTTCATCCAAAAAGCAATGCTTTTCCAATAATTTTCCTATTTTTTAAAAAAGCCCGAAAAATCAAGGTTTTTCGGGCTTTTTCAGACTTTTTTCTTATAAATTTTTCCACTTTTTTTAAAATCCACATAAATCCACACAATCCCAAATCCTTTGTTTTTGTGGTTTTTAGTTTTGTTTTTGTGGTTTTGTGCGTATTGTACACTTTCTATATACAATCATATTTTTTATTGGTTATTCTGCACTTTCCTCTGTTTCTTCTTCGCATTCTGCAAGAATATGAATTTTTTCATTCGCAAGTTCTTCAATTGCGATAGAAAGAGCTTTCTTACCGTTTGGGTTTACCTGTGGTTCTGCACCGGATACGATCTGGCGAGCACGTTTGCTTGTAGCCATAACGATAGAATATCTGCTGTTAACTACAGGTGTTTCTCCTTCTTCTACTCCTTTGTTTACTACATTCATTAAATCTGAATATGATGGATGTAACATAAATTTATTCTCCTTTCGAAAATTTACTGATTTGTCTTCTTAATTCTTCTACATCTGCTTCTCTTCTGGACATTTTCCAGCCGGCACTCTGAATCATCTGATGAACATTTTCCACACATTCATCCAAATCATCATTTACCACGAGATAGTCATAGTTTTCGATCCCTTTGGATTCTTCCACTGCTCTTGCAAGTCTCTGTTCAATCACTTCTTCTGTTTCTGTGCCTCTTCCTACCAGACGTTCCTTTAACACATCTGCACTTGGCGGTGCAATAAACAGCAACAATGCATCCGGGAACTGACTTTTAATGTTCAGCGCCCCCTGAATTTCAATTTCAAGAATGACATCTTTTCCTGCTGTCAACTGTTCCTGAACATATTTTTTCGGTGTTCCGTAGTAGTTTCCCACATAGCATGCATGCTCTACGAATTCATCACGTTCAATCATCTGCTCAAATTCTTCTTTTGTCTTGAAGAAATATTCTCTTCCGTCAACCTCACCCGGTCTTGGATTTCTGGTTGTCGCCGAAATAGAGAGCGCATAGGAATCATATCTGCCAAGCAGTTCTTTCATCACTGTTCCCTTACCGGTTCCTGCAAATCCGGAAACCACAACTAAGGTACCCTGTTTCTTCATATTAATAACTCCCTCTTTTATTCAATATTCTGAATCTGTTCGCGAACCTTTTCGATTTCGGTTTTTAAATCGATCGCATGATTGGACACTTCCAGATCGTTCGCTTTAGAAAGAATCGTATTGGCTTCACGATTCATTTCCTGCGCAATAAAGTCCAGTTTACGTCCAACTGCGCCGCCTTCTTCCAAGGTTGCTTTTGTATGTTCAATATGGCTTCTTAAGCGTACAATTTCTTCATCCACACAAATTTTGTCTGCAAAAATTGTAATTTCTGTTGCCAGTCTGCTTTCTTCAATATGAGCATCATCCAGAAGTTCTCTTACCTTATCTTCCAGTTTTCTGCGATATTCTCCCACAATTTCCGGTGAACGAACAGAAATGTATTCTACGTTTTCTAACATCTCATCCAGTTTAGCAAGAAGGTCTCTCTTTAGGTTTTCACCTTCCTTGATTCTCGTTTCCACAAACTGTTTACAGGCACCTTTTAATGCTTTTTCTAAAAGATTCCAAAGTTCTTCTTCATCAACCTGTACTTCTTCCATAGAAAGCACTTCAGGATATCTGGATAATGTAGACACGCGAATGTCATTTTCCAATCCAAACTGTTCTGCCATCTGCTGAAGATATTTTAAGTATTCTCCCGCAAGCTCCTGATTGTATTTCAGAGAAAAGTTTGTTTCCGCATTATCTTCGAATGTGATAAAAAGATCAACTTTTCCTCTCTGAATATAAGTCTTTAATAAATTTCTGATGGACGCATCAAAGAAGTTCAGTTTCTTTGGCATCTTCATGTTTACATCGAGATATCTGTGATTTACAGATTTCATCTCAACTGTTATTTTTCTGGTTCCCTCGGAGATTTCACATCTGCCGAAGCCTGTCATACTTTTTACCATATTTTTTCTCTCTTTTGCATAGTATTCCAATATTACATACTGTTTTATTATAGTTGATTTAGAAATCGTCGTCAAGTATAATACGAGGTAGTGCATATACGCACAGGAGGATTTTTTATGGCATTTGATGGGATTACCATTGCAAATATTACAAAGGAATTAAAAGACAAACTGACAGGCGGACGCATTCGTAAAATCGCACAACCGGAAAATGATGAGCTGATTCTGACAATCAAATCTGCCGAAGGAAATTTTAGGCTGCTGATCAGTGCAAGCGCTTCTCTTCCGCTCATCTATTTAACAGATACTAACAAACCAAGTCCTATGACCGCACCGAATTTCTGTATGTTGCTTCGTAAGCATATCGAAAACGGCCGTATCGTAGAAATTTCCCAGCCAGGGCTTGAGCGAATTATCCGCTTTGATATTGAGCATCTGGATGAACTTGGAGACTTACGTCGCAAAACTCTCGTGGTAGAGATCATGGGAAAACACAGCAACATTATCTTCTGTGATGAAAACGATAAGATCATCGACAGCATCAAACACGTCTCCCTGCAGATGAGTTCTGTCAGAGAGGTTTTGCCGGGACGTACCTATTTTATTCCGATAACTCAGGAAAAAGCAGACCCGCTGGAACTCACATTGGAAAGCTTTACAAATCTTATTGGCGGAAAATCCACAAAACTTGCAAAAGCAATTTACACTTCCTACACAGGCATCAGTCCTGTCGCTGCAAATGAAATTGTTTTTAGAAGCGGTTTAAATGCAGAAATGTCTGGAAACGCACTTTCAGAACTGGAAATATTACATCTGTATAAAACCTTTTCTTATTATATAGAAGATGTAAAATCAGGAAACTTTGCCCCGCAGATTGTCTATAATGGGAAAGCACCTATCGAATACTCTGCACTTCCAATGACGATGTACGGAGATTATGAAAACATTACTCACGAAAGCATTTCTTATATTTTAGAGACTTACTACGCAGAGAGAAATACTGTTACCAGAATCCGCCAGCGCTCTGTCGATTTAAGAAAGATTGTCCAAACCGCTCTGGATCGAAGCAGAAAAAAATATGATATTCAAGCAAAGCAGTTAAAAGATACGGAAAAACGTGATACCTACAGAATTTACGGAGAACTTCTGACCACTTACGGCTACAGTGCCGAACCGGGAGCCAAGTCACTGGAGGTATTAAATTACTATACAAATGAAGAAATAACGATTCCTTTAGATTCTCAACTGACTGCACTGGAAAATGCAAAGAAATATTTTGACAAATACAGTAAATTAAAACGAACCTATGAAGCAGTTACGGAACTTTTAAAAGAAACGGGTGATGAGGTAGAACATTTAGACAGTATCAGCACAGCTCTCGATATTGCTTTATCCGAAGAAGATTTAGTAGAGATCAAAGAAGAATTAATGGAATATGGTTATATAAAGAAGCGTCATCCCGGCGGCAAAAAGCCTAAGATTACATCCAAGCCATTTCACTACGTTTCTTCCGATGGTTATCACATGTATGTAGGAAAAAACAACTTCCAGAACGAAGAACTGACCTTTAAATTTGCCACAGGAAATGACTGGTGGTTTCATGCAAAAGGAGTTCCGGGTTCTCACGTCATCGTAAAAACAGAAGGCGCAGACGACATGCCGGATGCTACGTTTGAAGAAGCAGGACGACTGGCCGCTTATTATTCACAAAGCAGAGACAACGAAAAAGTGGAAATTGATTATATCCAAAAGAAACACATCAAAAAACCAAAGGGCGGAAAACCTGGATTTGTAGTTTACTATACAAACTACTCGCTCGTCATCGATTCTGATATTTCAAGAATAAAACAGATATAAAAAAACGCAGGGTGTCCTATCGGACACCCTTTTTCATCCTTTCACATTTTGCAAGGTATGGCATAATCAGTCCCAATGCTGTTAAAGCAATTGGTGTGATAATATTCAGTGCCATTGTGAAAACATCATCCGAATACATACCTAAAATACAACAGAATGCTGTAACACCAAAACACCACCATCCAAAGAATTTTGCAACCGCCTGATTTTTTACAAAGCGGTATTCTGAACTGTGTTTTTCCAAATTCTTACGAAGTGCAATATATGCTGCAAATACCCAGAGGTATCGAAGCGGCATACATACAGAATTTAATTTTGTCAGCTGCTGTAATACTGCTGCCGCACCTGGTACAATGGACTGAATCAGGATAATCGTACCAGAAAGCGCAACAACCATCTTAATACCATTCACATAGGCACCATGTTTGTTTTTCTTAAGCAGCGCACTTGGAACAAATTCATGGGAATTCTCATTATCGAGCAGCATGCGAAGCGGCGCATCAATACTGATTACCAGTGTTGAAAACTGTCCGATCACATTGCAAAGGGCATAAACAACCAAGAGGAAGTCACCCATTCCATAGTACTGTCCCAGTTTCTGGAATGCCCAGTAGGAACCGTTTGATACATAAGAACTGAAAGATTCACTGCTTTCATTGATTACTGCAGGATCAAACATCATCCCCATTGCAACCGTGCCAAGCATCGCACACACGACAACCATGATTGCAAGTGCGATCATACCTTTTGGAAATCCCTTTGCAGGATTTTTCACTTTGTTTACATATGGAGAAATTTTTTCACAGCCCCCCACTGCAAATACAAGAATTGACAATGATGTAAAATATCCCATATTAAAGTTTGGAAGTAAAGATTCCTTTGTAAACTGCATTGGCACATATCCGCCATTTGGATTGATCACAGGCGCTGCAAACATCATAAGAATGTATAAAATCGACATGACAAACATACTCGTTCCGGCCAGCGTTGCCAGTTTTTTCAACGGATTCAAGCCACGGCTTGCAACCCACGCAAAAAATAAAAACACTGCCAAAGTTGCCAGCTGAACCCACAGTGTTGGCAGGGAATCATATGTCTCTGCATTACGAAACACCGCCCAGCTAAGTGCTTTTAGACCGCCGCTGCTCTTACTTGCAATATAAGTAATATGACAGGCCCAGTAAGTCCACCCTGCGTAATATGCAATCTTTTTTCCCATCGTCTGATGAATCCAGGAACTTACACCACCACCGGAATTTTTGAACGTAGAGCCAAGTTCCCCTACCATCAATGCATATGGCACAAAATAAAGTCCAAACATTAAAATCCAGCTAAAAATCACCTGAATTCCATTAAAGTATACAAAGCCATTTAACACGTTACCAAAGCCCCACACTGTGGAAAACGCCATAAATGCTAAATTATACCACAAAATCTGTTTCGATGATTTATTCATCTTTTTTCTCCTTTACTGTCAAAATATTATGTCAACGCGCACAAGTCTATCACAAAAAAATGCATCCCGCAAGTCAATTTATGACTTTTAGGATGCACAATTTCTGGATATTTATTAAATTACTCTGACTCTTAAAACACCTTCGATATCGCTTAATTTTTTCAGCGCATCTTCACTTGGTGCTTTAGACAAATCAAACATAGAGTATGCATAATCTCCCTTACTTGAATTTGTCATATGTTCAATGTTGATATCTTCATCTGTAAATACATCAGCAAACTGATTTAACATGTTTTTAATGTTTTTATGACAGATAGAAAGTCTTGGAAATTCTCCCGCAATACCCATGTCACAGTTTGGATAGTTTACAGAGTTTACTATGTTACCGTTTTCCAAGAAGTTTCTGATTTCATTTGCTGCCATTGCTGCACAGTTATCTTCTGCTTCTTCTGTAGATGCACCAAGATGTGGTGTTACGATCGCATTTTTTACACCTGCTACTGTTGTATTTGGGAAGTCTGTTACATAATGTTTTACTTTACCATCTGCAAGTGCTGCAATCATGTCTTTTTCGTTCACCAGAAGATCACGGGCGAAGTTCATCACAACGACACCATCTTTCATCATATCAATGGCTTTTTTGTCGATCATTCCTTTTGTACTGTCAAGAAGCGGTACATGAATGGTAATAAAATCACACTGTTTGTAGATTTCTTCTACACTCTTGCTATGGTGAATGTGTTTAGATAAGCTCCATGCTGCTTTTACAGAGATATATGGGTCATAGCCATATACATCCATTCCAAGATGGATTGCTGTATTTGCTACCTGAACACCAATCGCGCCCAGACCAATTACCCCAAGTTTTTTACCGTAAAGTTCATGACCTGCAAAACGTTTCTTTTCTTTTTCAGTTAATTTTGCAATATCTTCGTTCATTCTTTCAGACTGAACCCAGTTTGCACCACCGATGATATCACGGGATGCAAGGAACATACCTGCAACAACCAGTTCTTTTACCGCATTTGCATTGGCACCTGGTGTATTAAATACA
The DNA here is from genome assembly GCA_045128635.1 of Lachnospiraceae bacterium. Classification (GTDB taxonomy): domain Bacteria; phylum Bacillota; class Clostridia; order Lachnospirales; family Lachnospiraceae; genus HGM12587. The sequence continues at coordinate 53,674 of JBGVRS010000151.1, read as the reverse complement.
ACGATACCGTGGTCTGCGCACTTTGTCAGTGGAATGTTGTTAACTCCTGCACCTGCTCTGGCAATTACCTTTACATTTTCACCAAATTCCATGTCATGCATGGCAGCACTTCTTACAAGCACTGCATCCGCATCGTTCATATTATCAACTTTTGTATAATTTTCATCAAATACTTCTAAACCAACGTTAGAAATCGCATTCAAGCAATGATACTGATACATTTTTACATATTCTCCTCTTCAAATTTCTTCATAAATTCCACAAGGGCTTTTACACCTTCGATTGGCATTGCATTGTAAATACTTGCACGCATACCGCCAACACTTCTGTGTCCTTTTAAGTTTTCAAATCCGGCTGCTTTTGCTTCTTTTACAAATTTTGCATCCAGTTCTTTGTCGCCTGTCACGAAAGGTACATTCATTAAAGATCTGTCTTCTTTGCGAACAGTTCCTTTGAACATCTTGCTTTCGTCAAGGAAATCATAAAGAATTTTTGCTTTTTCTTCATTGCGCTGTTTCATCACTTCAAGGCCGCCCATTCTCTTGAGCCATTTAAACACTTTGCCGCAAACATAAATATTGAAGCAGTTTGGTGTATTGTACATAGAGCCGTTGTCGTCATGAATTTTGTATTTCATCATGGTTGGTGTTCCTGGGAGAACATCGTCTGTAATCAGGTCTTCACGCACAATTGCAATTACCATACCTGCTGGACCTACGTTTTTCTGAACACCGCCGTAAATGATACCGTATTTTGATACATCTACAGGTTCAGATAAAAAGCAGGAGGAAACATCTGATACAAGAAGTTTTCCTTTGGTATTTGGTAATGTTTTGAATTTTGTACCATAAATTGTGTTGTTTTCGCAGATATAAACATAGTCCGCATCTTCACTGATTGGAAGATCAGAACAGTCCGGAATATAAGAGAATGTTTCATCTTCAGATGTTGCAATCTTATTTGCTGTACCGTATTTCTTTGCTTCTTCGTATGCTTTTTTTGCCCACTGACCTGTCACAATATAATCTGCTACTTTGTTTTTCATCAGGTTCATCGGAATCATGGCAAACTGTAAGGAAGCTCCGCCCTGCAAGAACAATACCTTATAATTATCAGGAATGTTCATCAGTTCTCTTAAGTCTTTTTCAGCTTCATCAATGATTGCCTGGAATGCAGGACTTCTGTGACTCATTTCAAGAACAGACATCCCAGTACCGTTACAGTCCATCATTTCCGCTGCGACTTCTTTTAATACTTCTTCCGGTAATACGGCCGGACCTGCGCTAAAATTATACACTCTGCTCATTTTTTCATATCTCCTCTATATTCATAAGCAGTTGCCGGCTCCTCTTCCTGCAACTGCTTATTTTATACTTATATAATTATTTTAGACTTAATCTTCCTGTTTTTTTAAGTCTTCCGCATCAAATGCTTCCACGATTGGTGCACCTGCAGGTACCATTGGGAATACCTTATCATCGCTGTCAATCACGCATTCAATGACTACCGGACCACCTGCCGCAATCGCTTTTTCTAATGCAGGTGCCACTTCTTCTTTTTTGGTTACACGGATTCCCATACAACCTAAACCTTCTGCAACTTTAATGAAGTCCACTTTGTCATTTAATACTGTCTGAGAATAACGTTTTCCGTAGAATAATGTCTGCCACTGGCGAACCATACCAAGTACATGGTTGTTAATAACTACCTGAATGATTGGAATATTGTATCTGGATGCAGTTGCAAGTTCCTGTAAATTCATACGGAAACATCCGTCACCTGCGATGTTGATGACTGTCTTATCCGGACAAGCCATTTTAGCACCGATACATGCACCAAGGCCATAACCCATGGTTCCAAGACCACCTGAGGTTAATAAGGTATGTGGTTTTGTATATTTATAATACTGTGCTGCCCACATCTGGTGCTGTCCTACGTCTGTAGAAATGATTGCTTCACCTTTTGTTGCACGATAGATTTCTTCAACCACGTAAGGACCTGTTAAACCGGACTGATCATAGGTTAATGGATATTTTGCCTTCAATTCTTCAATATCCTTGTTCCATTCATCTGCAGGACGTTCATTGATGAGCGGAAGAAGTCTTACTAATACTTCTTTCACATCACCGATTACCGGCTGATCGATCATGATATTTTTATTGATTTCTGCTTTATCAATATCAATCTGAACGATTTTTGCCTTTGGAACAAATTTCTTTGCATTACCAACCACACGATCACTGAAACGTGCACCGATAACCACAACAACATCCGCCTGATGGATACCAAAGTTGGCAACTTTTGTACCATGCATACCGATCATACCTGTATAAAGGTCGTCTGTACCCGGGAATGCACCTTTACCCATAAGGGAATCTGCAACTGGTGCATTTAATTTGTGTGCAAATTCTGTTACTTCTTCGGATGCTTCAGAGATAACTGCACCACCACCAACTAAAAAGAATGGTCTTTTTGCTTTGTTAATGATCTTTGCTGCCTTTTCTAAATCTTCTTCCTTAATTGTTTCAGAAACTCTTTTGATTGGTTCCGGAACAACTGGTTCATATTCACAGCTATTTGCAGTTGCGTCTTTTGTAATATCGATTAAAACAGGACCCGGACGACCAGTCTGTGCAATTTTAAATGCTCTGCGGATCGTATCTGCCAAAACATTTACATCTTTTACCATAAAGTTATGTTTTGTGATTGGCATTGTAACACCTGCAATGTCAATTTCCTGGAAAGAGTCTTTTCCAAGAGCCGGTTTTGCAACGTTACAGGTAATAGCTACCATTGGTACAGAATCCATATATGCTGTTGCAATACCAGTTACAAGGTTTGTAGAACCAGGACCACTTGTCGCGAAACATACACCAACTTTTCCGGTTGCTCTTGCGTAACCGTCTGCCGCATGGGAAGCTCCCTGTTCATGAGATGTTAAAATGTGATTAATTTCATCACTATGCTTATATAATTCATCATAGATATTCAGGATTGTACCACCCGGATAACCGAAGATAGTATCAACTCCCTGTTCCTTTAAACATTCAATAACGATTTCTGCGCCTTTTAATAACATGCGTATTCCACCTTTGTAATTATTTTTCTAAGATTGCTCCTCTGTTACCGGAAGTAACCATTTTTGCATAGCGTGCAAGATAACCAGTTGTCACTTTTGGTTCTCTTGGCTGCCATTTTGCACGGCGTGCTTCTAATTCTTCATCAGAAACTGCCAGCTCTAATTTATTTTCAGGAATATTGATCTTAATAATATCGCCTTCTTCAACCAATGCGATTGGTCCGCCTACTGCTGCTTCCGGAGATACGTGTCCGATGGATGCACCACGGCTTGCACCACTGAAACGTCCGTCTGTAATGAGAGCTACCGTTGATCCAAGTCCCATACCTGCAATTGCAGATGTTGGATTTAACATTTCTCTCATACCAGGGCCGCCTTTTGGTCCTTCGTAACGGATAACAACTACATCTCCTGCTACGATTTTTCCGCCTTTGATTGCTTCAATCGCATCTTCTTCGCAATCAAATACTCTGGCTGGTCCTTCATGAACCATCATTTCAGGAACTACTGCAGAACGTTTAACAACACCTGTGTCAGGAGCCAGGTTACCCTTTAATACTGCAATACCACCTGTTTCACTATATGGATTTTCTACTGGTCTGATAACCGAAGGATCTTTATTTACACATCCTTCAATGTTTTCGCCCACTGTTTTTCCGGTTGCAGTGATCAAATCTGTATATAATAAACCTTTTTTGTTTAATTCGTTCATAACAGCGTATACACCGCCAGCCTCATTTAAGTCTTCCATATAAGTAGGACCTGCCGGAGCCAAATGGCAAAGGTTTGGTGTTTTTGCGCTGACTTCATTTGCAATTTCCATGTTCAGTTCCACGCCTGCTTCATGAGCAATGGCTGGAAGGTGAAGCATACTGTTTGTGGAACATCCAAGTGCCATATCCACTGCCAAAGCATTCATAAATGCTTTTTCTGTCATAATGTCACGAGGACGGATATTCTTTTCAAGAAGTTCCATAACTTTCATACCTGCATGTTTTGCAAGCTTGATTCTTTCAGAATATACTGCAGGAATTGTTCCATTTCCGCGAAGTCCCATACCAAGTGCTTCTGTTAAGCAATTCATACTGTTTGCTGTGTACATACCTGAGCAGGAACCGCATGTTGGACATACATTACATTCAAATTCTTTTACATCTTCTTCTGTCATGGTGCCTGCCGCATAGGAACCAACTGCTTCAAACATGCTGGAAAGGCTTCTTTTTTCACCTCTAACATGACCTGCAAGCATTGGACCGCCGCTGACAAAGACTGTTGGTACATTGACTCTGGCTGCTGCCATTAAAAGTCCTGGAACGTTCTTATCACAGTTTGGAACCATAACGAGCGCATCAAACTGATGTGCCATTGCCATACATTCTGTAGAATCTGCAATCAAATCTCTTGTTACGAGAGAATATTTCATCCCTGTATGTCCCATTGCAATTCCGTCACAAACTGCGATTGCCGGGAATACGATTGGAGTACCGCCTGCCATTGCAACACCAACACGAACAGCTTCTACGATCTTGTCAATGTTCATGTGTCCCGGTACGATTTCATTGTAGGAGCTGACAATCCCAACCAGTGGTTTACTAAGTTCTTCTTCTGTCAGTCCCAATGCATTGAATAAACTTCTGTGAGGTGCCTGCTGCATCCCAACCTTTACTGCATCACTTCTCATAATATTTCTCCCCTTTTACTGTATTCTTTCTGCGATCAGGTCACCCATCTGTACTGTTCCGACCAATGTACATCCTGATGAGTAAATATCGCCTGTTCTGAATCCTTCTTTTAATACCTGCTGCACTGCTGCTTCCATTGCATCCGCTTCCTTATCCAAATCAAATGTGAAACGAAGCATCATTGCTGCGGAAAGGATTGTTGCAATCGGATTTGCTTTATCCTGTCCGGCAATATCCGGTGCAGAACCATGACTTGGTTCATAAAGACCAAATTTTGTATCATTTAAACTAGCAGAAGATAACATCCCGATGGAGCCGGTTACCATACTTGCTTCATCTGATAAAATATCTCCAAACATGTTCTCTGTTAAGATTACATCGAACTGTGCAGGATCTTTAACAAGCTGCATTGCACAGTTATCAACCAGCATATGTTCTAAAGTTACTTCCGGATAATCTTTTGCAACTTCTTCTACCACTTTTCTCCAAAGTCTGGAAGAATCAAGCACATTTGCTTTATCAACAGAAGTTACTTTCTTGCGGCGTTTCATTGCAATGTCGAATCCACGCTTTGCAATTCTTCTGATTTCATTTTCATTATATGTAAGTGTATCGACTGCTGTCATCACACCGTCGATTTCCTCTGTCTTTCTTTCTCCAAAGTAAAGACCACCTGTTAATTCTCTCATGATCATCATGTCAAATCCATCGCCGATAATATCATCACGAAGCGGACATGCTGCTCTTAATTCATCATAAAGGTATGCCGGTCTTAAATTTGCAAATAAATTCAGTTCCTTTCTGATTTTCAAAAGACCTGCTTCCGGTCTCTTAGATGGTTCCAGCTTGTACCATGGTGAAACTTTCGCATCTCCACCAATGGAACCCATCAAAACCGCATCACTTGCTTTGGCTGTTTCAATTGCCTCGTCTGTTAAAGGTACGCCATGTACATCAATGGAAGCCCCTCCCATGAGTACATCTGTATAGTTGAATGTATGACCATATTTTTCAGCCACCACATCCAAAACTTTCTTTGCTTCTCGTACGATTTCAGGTCCGATCCCATCTCCTGAAATGACTGCAATCTTACATTCCATTTTCTCAACTCCTCACGATCTTTTTTCTACAATATGTTGTATCTCTCCATACTAGAAAAAACTATAGTATCTACTATATCGCATTCACTTCAATAATGCAACCCCCTAAAGTATTTTGTTAGAATTTTAACAATTCTTTTTATTAATCTTCTTTTATAAGTAAAAACGATAGCACAATCGACATATAAACGCAAAAAAGCTCACGGCACATCACCGCGAGCTTTCAATTGCAAATATTATTCTGCTTTTTCCACTTCTGCAATAGCATCTTTTTTCATAGGAATACGACAGTTTTTGTTGTTACCGAATTCTACGATAACGTCTTCTTCTGTGATGTCGATGATGATTCCGTAGAAACCGCTTGTTGTAACGATTGCATCACCTACTGCCATATCTGCAAGCATTGCTGCTACTCTTTTCTGTTCTTTTTTCTGTGGTCTGATTGCTACAAAGTACATAAATGCACCAAAGATAACGATATATGCAATCATAATTCCCCAGCCGCCAGCTGCTTCTGTTGCTAATAAGTTCATGATAATTCCTCCAAGATTTTATAAACTTTTACCATTTTACATGACAAACGGTCTGACCGCAAGCATTTTACAAATATTTTATAAAATTATTAGTTACTTTCCGTAAAATTCTTTAATTCCATCCAAACAAGAACACATATTTACAAGAAGCGCATCCAAAACCGTGATTGCAGCCATACACTCTACCACTACCACTGCACGAGGAACAATGACAGGGTCATGCCTTCCTTTGATATTCACGGAAATGTTTTCTCCAGATTTATTTACGGTTTCCTGCTCAGAAAAAATTGATGGAGTCGGTTTTACTGCCGCACGGATAACAATTTCGCTTCCGTCAGATATTCCACCTAAGATTCCGCCTGCATGATTCGTCTTCTTTTCGATACTTCCTTCACTATTATAATAGAAAGCATCGTTATTTGTCAGACCTGTGGACTCTGCCACCGCAAATCCATCACCGATTTCAAATCCTTTCACAGCGCCAATAGAAAGAATTGCTTTTCCAAGATTCGCACTCAGTTTTTCAAAGCATGGTTCTCCAAGTCCTGCCGGTACACCTTTAATCACACATTCAATGATACCTCCGGCAGAATTCTGCTCTTTCATGCACTGTTCCAAATAGCGTTCAATTTCTTCCGGTGTCTTCGCAGGTCCAATGGATTTTGTATAAGCCTCCACCGTAATACCCATTTCTTTAAGAAGCTTTGCTGCAATTGCACCTGCTGCTACACGTCCAATGGTTTCTCGTCCTGATGAACGTCCCCCACCGGTATAGTCTCTGAAACCATATTTACAGTCATAAGTATAATCTGCATGTCCCGGTCTGTAATAAGAAGCAATTTCGCTGTAGTCTTTACTTCTCTGAGTTTTATTAAACACCATCATGGAAATCGGCGTTCCCGTGGTCTTTCCTTCAAACACTCCCGATAAGATTTCTACTGCATCATCTTCTTTTCTTGGGGTTGTAAAGCGGGAGGTTCCCGGCTTTCTTCTATTTAAATAGATTTGAATATCGTCTTCACAAAGAGGCAATCCTGCAGGGCATCCATCCACTACAACGCCTATGCCTTTTCCATGGGATTCTCCCCAGGTAGTCACTCTGAAAAGATTACCAAATCCTGATCCTGCTGCCATAATTTCTTCCTCATTTCTTCCAATTGACGAAAGCTTCGCTTTCACTTATACTAGTTTGGAACTATATTGAAACATTATATGATATCAAACAGGAGAATTCAATGAATAAATATAAATTACTCAAACGCGAAGGCATGGCAAAGCGTGGCGAATTTCATACTGTTCACGGTGTGATTCAGACACCGGTATTTATGAATGTCGGCACCGTTGCAGCAATCAAAGGTGCGGTATCTACAGAAGATTTGGAAGCAATCGGCTGTCAGGTAGAGCTTTCCAACACCTATCACTTACATGTTCGTCCAGGTGACAAACTGATCAAAGAATTCGGCGGACTTCATAAATTTATGAACTGGGAAAGACCAATCCTTACGGACTCCGGCGGATTCCAGGTATTCTCCCTGGCAAAAATGAGAAAAATCAAAGAAGAAGGAGTATACTTTAACTCTCATATTGATGGACGCAAAATTTTCATGGGGCCGGAAGAAAGTATGCAGATTCAGTCTAATTTAGGTTCTACCATTGCCATGGCATTTGATGAATGTCCTAGCAGTGTGGCTGATAGAAAATATATTGAAAATTCCGTTGCCCGCACAACTCGCTGGCTGCAGCGCTGTAAAGATGAAATGGCTCGTTTGAACAGTCTGGAAGATACTATCAACAAAAATCAGATGCTCTTTGGCATTAATCAGGGCGGTATTTTAGAAGATGTTCGTATTGAACACGCAAAGATTATTTCTGAAATGGATTTAGACGGATATGCTTTAGGTGGTCTTGCTGTTGGAGAAAGTCACGAAGATATGTACCGTATCATCGAAGCAACTGTTCCATATCTTCCGGTAGAAAAACCAACTTATCTCATGGGCGTTGGTACACCACAGAACATTTTGGAAGCAGTTGAACGAGGCGTTGATTTCTTTGACTGCGTTTACCCAAGCCGTAACGGCCGTCACGGTCACGTTTACACAAATCAGGGGAAATTAAACCTCTTCAATGCAAAATATGAACTGGATGAAAGACCAATTGAAGAAGGCTGTCAGTGTCCTGCATGCCGCCGTTACTCCCGTGCTTATATTAGACACTTGCTGAAAGCCAAAGAGATGCTCGGCATGAGACTCTGTGTACTTCACAATCTTTACTTCTACAACCAGATGATGCAGGAAATCCGCGATGCACTGGATGAAGGAAGATTTGCTGAGTACAAACGCCAGAAGCTTGCCGGAATGGAAGAAAATGCAAAATAATAGGGACTATTTATTCGACAACTACAAGGTATTTTTAATATTCCTTGTAGTTGTTGGTCATTTTATCGGTCCAAGTGTCGGCTGTAATGAGTTTTTGCGGATTTTAAAATGGATCATCGTATCCTTTCATATGCCGGCATTTATTTTTATTTCCGGATATTTTTCCAAAAGAAATCTTCCGATTCTGACAATTATCCAAAGACTCGCAGTGCCTTATCTGGCTTACGAAATCATTTATTTTCTTTGGTATACGTTTGTCACACACAAAGAAACTTCTTTGGCATTATTAAAACCAAAGTTTACTCTGTGGTATCTGCTGGCATTATTTATGTGGCGTATTATCACTCCATATGTAAAGAAAATTCCTTATCATATGTTTCTTGCAATCCTCGCAGGCATCCTGATTGGTTTCTCTAATATGGAAGATAATTTTCTTACCATCCCGCGTGCAGTGGTTTACTTTCCATTTTACCTTGCCGGAACTTCCTTTGACAGGGAACTGCTGACCAAATGGAGAAAATCCCGAAAGACCACTGTTTTAGCAATCCTTTTTATCCTCATGATTGCCCTGGCTTTGGCTTTTGCAGGATTGCAACGAATTGCTCCAATGCAGGTGTTTTACGGAAGATATAACTATGTATCTATGAAACAGGGCGTAACAGAAGGTGTCCTTTGGAGAATTCTTCTATATATTATCGGTTTTCTTATGACGTTTAGTTTTATGACATTGATGCCCGAGAAGAAACTGGCGTTTTCCTATATCGGAACTCGTACCATGGCAATTTATCTGTTTCACGGTCTGACTTACACCTATCTTGAACAATGTACAAAACTGTTAAATAATATCAATAATATTTTCGGTACAATTTTGCTTCTGATTCTTTGTTCTTTAGTAACCTGGTTTTTCTCTTTGAAACCTTTTACTTCATTTACAAATCTTTTTAGCAATATACCGATTTTATCCAACAAAAAAGGGACTGCCTCATAAGCAGTCCCTAAAATTTTTCTTCTATTTTGCAAGTTCATCATACATGTCTTCATATTTCTTTGCAGAGGCTTTCCATGAAAAGTCTGCATTCATTGCTCTTTCCACGATTTTATTCCAGTCACGTTTCTTATCCTGGAAAATTCCCTGGGCATAGCGAACTCTGTCTAACATTTCATGGGCATTATAATTTGCAAAGCTAAAACCTGTACCTGTCTTTTCGTATTCGTTGTATGGTTCTACAGTATCTTTTAAGCCTCCTGTTTCTCTGACAATTGGAAGCGTTCCATATCTTAAGCTCATCAGCTGACTCAAACCACATGGTTCAAATGCTGATGGCATTAAAAATGCATCGCAGGAAGCATAAATCTTATGTGAAAGCGCTTCAGAATAGAAAATATTTGCTGACACACGTCCCTCATATTTCCATGCAAAGTGACGGAACATATTTTCATAACGTTCTTCACCAGTTCCAAGCACTACCAATTCTACGTTTTCATCCGCACACAGTTCATCCATTACATAAGCAATAAGATCGAAACCTTTCTGGTCAGTCAGACGAGATACGATACCAATGAGGAATTTTCCATCTCCCTGCACCAGACCAAGTTCTTTCTGCAGTGCACGTTTATTCTTAATTTTATTCTTTCTAAAGTCTGTCACATCATAGTTTACAGAAATTTGTTTATCTGTTTTTGGATCATAATCCTCGTAATCAATACCATTAACGATTCCTCGTAAATCATTTGATCTCGCATTTAACAGACCATCTAAAGCTTCACCATAATGTGGTGTTTTAATTTCTTCAGCATATGTATTACTTACAGTTGTAATTAAATCTGCATATACAAGTCCTCCTTTTAAGAAACTTGCATCTCCGTATAATTCTAATTTATCAGATGTAAAGTACTCATCGCCAAGCCCTGTCACATCTTTAATTTCTGACATAATCCAACGCCCCTGGAATTTTAAGTTATGGATTGTCATTACCGTTTTGATTCCCTTATAGAAATCATTATTTGCATAATCTACTTTTAAATGTACCGGAATCAGACCTGTCTGCCAGTCATGACAGTGAATTAAATCCGGCTGAAATCCGATCACTGGAAGTGCTTCCAAAACAGCTCTTGAAAAATATGCAAATTTTTCGCTGTCCTGGTACATTTCGCCATATGGTCTTGGACCTGCAAAATAATATTCATTGTCAATAAAATAATACTTCACACCGTCGTATTCCATCTCATCAATGCCTACATACTGTGTTCTCCAGTTCATTTTTACATAAAATTTATCAACAAACTGCATTTTTTCACGAAGTTCCTGACGAATACATAAGTATTTTGGAATCATCACGCGAACATCATATTTATCTTTATCAAAATATTTTGGCAAAGAGCCTACAACATCCGCCAATCCCCCAGTCTTAATGAATGGAACCGCTTCCGATGCTGCAAATAATATCTTCTTCATTTGTTTTCCCCCTAATGCAATATAATAAAACCCTTTTTCAATTTTATCATATTCGGCCATGTATTGAAAGCAAATTTTATCGCATTTTGTTCTGTAGCCGAATTTTGTCTGCAATCAGGGCAATGAACTCCGAATTAGTAGGTTTTCCTTTTCCTGTACTTACTGTATAGCTAAACAAGGTATTGATAATATCCATATTACCTCTACTCCAGGCGACTTCAATTGCATGTCTGATTGCTCGCTCGACTCTGCTAGGTGTTGTTTGATTTCTTTTTGCAATAGTAGGATACAATATTTTCGTAATAGAATTCAGCATATCCGGATCTTCTATCACCATTAAAATAGCATCTCTTAAATAATGATATCCTTTGATATGAGCAGGTACTCCAACCTCATGAATCATGTCTGTTACTTCACCTTCAAGATTTTCAATCGTTAATCCCAATGCTGAATTTTTATCGGAGGAAGCTTTTACCTGTCTGGCGCTTGTGTAGTTTTTGATAGACCTGACGCGATTTAATACCATATCATTATCAAAGGGTTTCATTATATAATAGTGTGCTCCCAAATTAAAAGCGTCTTCTGTAATCCCCTCTTGTCCTATTGCTGAAATGACAATAAATTTCGGATGTTTTTTTATTGTCTCATCCTGATTGATTCTCTCCATGACTGAAAGTCCGTCCAGCTTTGGCATAATCAGATCCAATAAAACAACATCCGGCTCTTTTTCTTTGATCATATGGTATACATCTTCACCGTTATTAGCTTTTCCTACAATGCGAATATCGCTGTCTTTTTTCACAATGCTGTCTAATATTTCCACCATTCTCTCATTATCATCAGCAATTGCCACACTTATAGTTCCCATTTTTACTTCCTCCTTTTACTTTCACAAATAATTAATCCGTTTTAATTCCAACCCGGTCATATAACAACTATATCGAAACCAAAAAGAGGAAGCTTAAAAAGTTCGTTGTCGAAACTCAAAAACCTATCAACATTTTTTGATAACCATTTTGTAAAAATCGACAGCTTTCGTCAATGCACCCTGATAAATATTCTCATTGATTCCGTGAATACTAGAATATTGCTGGGAATCAATGTAAATTGGTGCGAAACGCATTGCGTTTTTACAAATATCTTTATAAAATTTAGCATCTGTTCCTCCGGTCATTGTATAAGGACAAATTCCAACACCCGGATAAATCTCTGCAGCTATATCTTCAATCAAATGGAATGCATCACTTTTATAATCTACAATCGGACATGGTTCGTCATTATACAAAGCCTCTGTCTCAATCTGATATTTTTTTGCGATTTCTCCGATTAATGCGATACTATCTTTATTTGGCTGATGGTGTATAAATCTCATGTTTGCTGTCACATAAGCTTCCTGCGGTAACACATTTAATCCATCTGCCCCTTTTGCTGTTGTAAATGCAATGGTAGTTCTTGTCATCGCAGCCGCTGCAGGACTAATTACTGGCAGAAGCCTTAATAAAAGCCCTTCAAACAACCATAAGTTTGCAAAAATCACACGCATTCCAAAAGTCATGTTTGGTGTCATACGTCTGAACATTTCTCTGACAGTCGGTGTAAGTTTTGCAGTAAAAGGATTGTTTTTATCAATTTCCGCCATAAATTTTCCAAGACGTACCAAAGGTGTGTTTTTCCCTGGAGCACTGGCATGTCCGCCATTACTTTTGGCAACAAATTTCACGTCACCATATCCTTTTTCTACAACGCCGACCATGCCATAAAGCCCTTTGACACCGCCGACAGGTTCTTCCACGATCATACCGCCTTCATCCAGAAGAAGGGCAAGCTGTACACCCTGATCTTTTAAATATTTTGCTATAAGCGGCGCACCTTCTCCACTAATTTCTTCTGTACAACTGCTGGCAATATAAACATCGCATTCCGGCTCATAACCTTCCCAGATCAATTCCTCCAGCGCCGAAAAAATACAAAAAAGACTTCCTTTGGTGTCTACAGTTCCACGTCCCCAGACACATCCCTTCTCATCAATGTCTCCGCTAAATGGTTCATGCTTCCAGTCACCAGTCGCTTCTACAACATCTTGATGGCTCATCAAAAGAATCGGTTCATGATTTCCTTTTCCTTTCCACTTAAACAAAAGGCTTCCATCAAACTCATGTTTTTCGCATGCCTTATGCACTTTTGGAAATAGAGTTTCTAATTCCTTATGAAAATCATAAAATTTTGTACGATCTGTATCACCCCTTGCAGAAATCGTTTCCTTCTGAATCAATTTTGAGAGACGTCGTCCGTATTCTCTTGCACGCTGTGAATTATCCAATCCAATATTCGCAGTTTTTGCAGGTGTTGGCTTTAAACTCAGTGCCCTAATCAAAACCACTGCTGCCAGCACCAGTATCAAAACTATAATTCCACCTAAAATATACATAAAGGCACTCCTATAACTTATCTTTTTTAAACAATATAAATCCAATTGCCAATGCAAGTCCGCCTGCCGGAATCATCAGTAAGCTTGTCTGACTGATTGCTGCCGGCACAAAAATACAAAGCAGTGACATTAATAACAATGGAATCACTGCAATTTTCGGGCTCTTTGCAAAATATTTCAGCCCCAATGCTCCAAATAAAGCCGGAACTACATTATTAAATGCAGGAAGTAATGTTTCACTCTGTAAAACAGGCTGTAATGGAACAATCAGAAGTACGCCAACAACAATTACCAGTGTAGTAACAATTGCACTGGTTGCTGTACTGATAGTAGAGATAATTTCATTTTCTGGTGTTCCAACCGTCGTTTCCGCCATATCTCTTGCATTCATGGCACATGGAATCTTCATATTTGTTACATTTCCTGTAAGGAATGAAATATAGCTGCCGCCAACACCTAACATTGGTGTGTAAACCAAAAATTCTACAATCGCTACCGGGATATAAATAATTCCAACTTTTGCCATACCGCTAAGAAAGCCTCCAAGCCCCGGCATCACACTGTTCAATGCACCAATTACAAATGGTACAGATAAAAGTAAAATCATAGAAATCAATAACAAAATCTTTCCTAATCTGTGAAGACTGTTGTTAAATTCGTTAAAAAACTGCTCTTTCTGTCTTTCGTCCATCATAAACCTCCTACATCACCAGCTGGAATACCACTGCTGCTGCCATTGCAACCAGCATACTTGCTGCCAAACTGAAATTTTCCAATGCTGCTTTTCCTTTTTTCTGGATAAAATATTCAAACACAGCCATTACGAGTGCGGCTACCACTGCTACAAACAGCGGCATAATATCATATCCTTCTCTTGGAATAGCTTTCCCTATGTAAGAGCCAATATAGGCTGCACATAAACCAACAAACATTGCGGTTGTCGCATGCGCTCCAAATCCCGGCTTTCCGTTATTTTCTTTTTTCGGTGCTTTCTGAATCTTTCCGAGATATTTTTTCAGGAAAAGAATACAGCATGCAACACCGCCAAGAATGCCAACAGTCATAACAAGGGCGATTGTTACAAATGCACCGATACTTAATTCATCCACACGAAGTCCCGAAAGTCCAATACTCTGAGCTGCAATTTCAGCAACATTTAATTCATACTGCAATGCCCCAACAACAGATAATCTCAGCCATGAAAATGGCACCCCCAATGTCCCACTCAGCGCAATAACCCCCAGCAAAATACTGATTGACGGAAGCAGGGTAAATGTTGCACTGGCTGTAATGGTTTTCTTTAAAACCTTCTTGTCCATACCGATTTTAATTCCTGCCCGGTAACTCTTTACTAAAAATACAAAACACATGATTGTAATGAATCCAAGGATCCCTGCCACCAACAGATAAAACATCCCTGAATTCACACTGCTTAAATACTCGTTCATGTCTTTCCTCCTAAAAATATTTTTTTAACATTGTAGCATTTTTTATGTAAATTTACTACCAAAAACAACTGATTGAAACATTGCATTTCAAACACATTGTGGTAAACTAAGAATAAGTTTATTGATATATTTTAGGGGTAAGATATGGATCATAACATCAAGAAAAGCAGCTGGTTTATCAAAGCAATCTGCTTTAATTTTTCGATTTGTTTTTTTGTTGCTTCATTTGCAGCAACTGTTTATTTGAATCTCTGGGGACATGTATGGAAGGATTTTCTAAAGCTGATGGTTCTTCCCGGACCTTTGGTCACTGATTATTTTATGCTTGGAAATATCGCATCTGCCTTTTTAAATGCAGGAGTCTGCGGGATGACTTTTACCCTTCTGATGATTGTATTAAAAACAGAATGTCGCCCAAGCTATCTTGCAGGATATTTTCTGGTAGTTGCCCATTGTTTTTACGGTCTAAATTTTTTAAATATGTGGCCTCCGGTTTTGGGGATTCTTTTATTCACCAAAATCTTCAAGATTGGCTTCCGTCACAACCTGGATATGGCAATGTTTTCTACAGCATTTGGACCATTCATCAGCGAAATGTTATTTCGATATCATGTCTGGGACTATTACATCGCTTATGAAGTTCAGGTCAGTGTTCTCGGATTTATCTACGTAATTATTTTCAGCATTTTCCTGGGTTTTGCAATTCCAGCCATGCTGCCGGGCGCATTAAAGCTTCACAAAGGCTTTAATCTGTATAACGGTGGACTTGCATTCGGTCTTTTAGGGCTTTTTATTTACGCATTCATGTATAAGACCATGGGAATTGAACCACCACATGCCACACCGACTCCAAACGTCGTTTATGCATCTCATACAAATTCCTACCAGATATTTTCTACCTGGTTTTTTGTAATTGTATTTGCTTTATTTATCCTTTGGGGATGGTATTTAAACGGAAAATCTTTTAATGGCTATAAAGAGCTTTTAAAATCCACAGGACATACCGCAGACTTTTTTGCAGAATACGGTGCAGCAAAAGTCATTATGAATATTGGTTTTTATGGTTTCCTGGTATTTACCTACTTTTTATTAGTCATCAGTTTTACGGATGGCGCTGGATTTACCGGTCCTACGGTAGGTGTCATTTTAGCCGCCCTGACCTTTTCTTCACAGGGGCAACACCCTGCAAATGTGTGGCCGATTTTTGTTGGCTATATGGTACTTTCCTTATTTGTAACAATTATGTGCAGCATCTCCGGACTGGATATTCCATGGACACTTTCTACGCAAGGTTATATTAATGGTGCAGCCTTTGCCACAGGTCTTTGTCCAATTGCAGGACGATACGGCAGACGATACGGAGTCATTGCAGGTATACTTGCCGCAATTCTATGTACATCAACAAGTTCCATGCATGGAGGACTGATGCTCTATAATGGCGGTTTAACTACCGGTATCACAGCACTAATCATAGTACCTTGTTTAGAATATTACTGGAGAGATAAAAAGAAAGCTTAAAAGAAAGGATCTATCACTATGAGCAACGAACCTATGCACTGGGCTTCTGTCTGGGGAAATGCAGTCTCTATTGCTGAAAACAGACCGGAAAGCTTTAGTAAGAACATTACTCTTCGTTACCCAATTTATTCCCATTTCGAAGGAACCGGCATCTGCCTGACCTTTGATAATTACTGTGGCACAGAACCGATTACCATTGAAAAGACAACAGTTTATGTGGATGGAAAATTTTATCCTGTCACTTTTGGTCATCAGGCATCAATCACGATTCCAGCAGGAGAACATGCCATTTCTGATGGTATCAGATGCTATGTAAAAGCTCAGAGTACTTTTGATGTGAGTTTTTATCTAAAAGACTACACACAGATGCGTTCTGTTGTATTTACCTGTGGTCCTTTATCCTATGGAAGCTACGCAATCGGGGACTGGACAGAAGAAGTTCATCTTCCGATTGATTTATCCCGCACAACTCATTACTTCTACTTTTTAAGTAATGTCTCTGTTTATACAAGTACCAAGAATCGTACTGTGGTATGTTACGGTGATTCCATTACAGCGCAGGATTGGCCGGACTATTTAACACTTCGCTGTCAGAAGGAAGGATATGATCATACTGCAATTATCCGCCGTGCTACCAGCGGTTCCAGAATTTTAAGAGAATATAACTGTATTACTTACGAATCTTATGGTCTTCGCGGCGACCACCGTTTCCCACACGAAGTACCGACAGATGGTGCCGACACCGTTCTCATTCAACAGGGAATCAATGACATCATTCATCCGGTTGGAACTGATGTCAATCCATTCCGTCCAATGAGTGATCTGCCGACAGTGGAAGAACTGATTGAAGGTTTAAAGTATTATATTAAAGAAGCCCGCTCCTACGGTTATAAAGTTTATGTAGGAACACTCCTTCCAATCGAAGGATGGAGAACCTACGCAACCTTCCGCGAAGAAATGCGAACGGCTTATAATGAATGGATTCGTACAACCGATCTGATTGACGGTGTTTTGGATTTTGACAAAGCTGTCTGCGACCCGGACAATCCAAGTGCATTCCTGCCGGAATATGACAGCGGCGACCACCTGCACCCAAGCCCTGCAGGCTACAAAGCAATGGCAAATGCGGTGCTGACAGAAATTTTAGAAGGATAATTTACAATAAAAATGGGACTCAAGATTACTTGAGCCCCGTTTTTTACTTATTATATACTAATTATGCAAAGAATAATTCAGATAATGTCATTGGATCGATGTACTGACCATCTTTGTAAACACGCATGTTACCAGAAGCAACTTCGTCGATGAGCATTACACTGCCGTCTGCATCATAACCAAATTCGAATTTAATATCGTATAATACTAATCCTTTTTCTTTTAAGTCATCTGCTACAATCTGTGTAATTTTCTGTGTCATGTCTTTCATGTCGTCATACTGTTTTTCTGTCATAACGCCAAGAGCTACAAGACCATCCTTTGTTACAAGTGGATCACCTAATGCATCGTTTTTGAATGTCATTTCAACATATGCTGGAAGATCAGCACCTTCTTCAATATATTCATTGTAACGACGGAAGAAGCTTCCTACTGCTTTATGACGGCAGATAACTTCAAGACCGTGTCCGAATACTTTTGCTGGAAGAACTTCCATAGTTGTATCTTCTAAGTTTGCATTGATATAATGTGTTTTGATACCTGCTGCATTGATTTTTTCAAAGAAGTAGATAGACATACGAAGGTTAACATCACCTACACCGTCAATTGTAAGACCTACTGCATTTTCGCCTGGATCAAATACACCGTCTTTACCTGTGCAATCATCTTTAAATTTTAAAAGGCAATTTCCGTTTTCAAGTTCAAATACGTCTTTTGTTTTACCTGTGTATACAAGTTTCTTTTCCATGAACCATACCTCCTGGTTGTTTTATCACGTTTCAGTTGCTAAATATCTCTAAAAGACTTTTCTATTATAATGCAGGAAAAATGATTTTGCAATATATTGTAAATTTCTAATTTCTTATTAATTCTTTTAATCTCTCTTTATAAATTAATGATTCGACAGCATATTTTCAATAAAAATTCCGTATCCTTTAGTCGGGTCATTTACCAGTACATGAGTGACTGCTCCCACCAGTTTCCCATCCTGAATGATCGGACTGCCGCTCATTCCCTGCACAATTCCTCCGGTCAGAGAAAGCAGTTCTTCATCAACGACCGTTAGCACCATTCCTTTATTTACGTCATTATCGTTTCTATAAATCTTTTCTATCTTCACCGCATATTCTTTTAATTCTCCACTTACTGAGCTTAAAATAACAGCCGCTCCTTCTGTAATTTCCTGTTTTAACGCAATTGGCATTGGCTGATATTCTACACTTTCTCGTAAGTGCGCATTTGCCTTTCCATAAATTCCACCACTCAAATTGCCTGTTACCTCACCATAAAGATTGCTCTGGCTATAGATAATCTTTCCTGATAGCTTTCCCGGAGTTCCTTTTTCTCCCTTCGTGATTTCAAATATTTCACAATCATACAGTTTCCCTTCCGACACTTCCATTAAAAGTTCACTGTCCGCATCAGAGATACCATGTCCCAATGCACCAAATTTTCCGTCTCCTGTAATATAAGTCAATGTTCCTACTCCCTGAGTGTCATCCCTGACCCAGACTCCCATCTGAGCGCCATTTTCTGACAACTGCGGTTCTATAGCAACCTCTATATTCTCTCCATTTCTTCGAATGCCCAATATCAGTTCTTCTCCCTGAAACCTTGAAAGTTCCGTAATTAATTCCTGTTTTCTTGAAATCGTATTCCCTTGCACACTGGTAATGTAATCTCCTGTTTTTACAATATTTTTTGCCGGGCTCTCTACAATCCCCTGTGCTGTTTCAATCTGTCCGGTACCAATGACAAACACACCCTCTGTCTGTACGTAAATCCCCACCGGAATCCCTCCTGGAATCAGCTCCTGTTTAGATACCACGGTAACCTCCATGTTTTTTAATGGTATCACACCAAACAAGCTACAGACTGCTTCAAAATTCCCCTGGGCTGTTTCCCGAATGATCACATCCCCGGAAAAATCCAAATGTAGCTTTCGTGGATCTACTTTCTCATGATTTCCGGACAAAACCTCTTTTGCCTCTTCTTCGTACAAATACATGGTCATAGGAATCTTCAATCGAATCATTTCATAGCAAGAAAGCAGACTGCTCCATGCAATCCATACGATCAACATTCCTTTTAAAGTTTCGCACCAGAATCGTCTCATTTTCACATACCGCCCTATGTATTTTCTCAAAGAAAAAAGAGAGATGTTTCAAACACCTCTCTTAGTATGTGATATATCTTTCTTTTTTTACTGGCAGTTTTTGGCTTTTAAATCATTTGCCTGTTTCTTCATTTCCTGCGCATTTTCCAGTACTTTATCTGTAATTTCTACACCGCCAAGCATTCTGGCAAGTTCTTCTACCTCTTCAGCAACTTTTAATCTGCGGATTCCTGTCGTTGTCACCTGTCCCTGAACAGTCTTTTCAATCAAGAAATGTGCATCTGCCATAGATGCAATCTGAGGTAAATGAGTAATACAGATGACCTGTCGATTCTTTCCGATCAATGACATTTTTTCAGATACCTTCTGAGCAGTTCGTCCGCTGATACCGGTGTCAATTTCATCAAAAATAATACTTTCCACTTCATCTTTGTCTGCAAGTACAGTTTTTAAAGCCAACATTACACGGGACAATTCCCCACCGGATGCTACTTTGGCAAGGGGTTTTAATGATTCTCCCACATTAACTGCAATCATATACTCTGTTTCGTCATAACCATTGGCACTATAGCTATCCATTTGTTCCAACTGAATTTCAAAACGAACATCCAGAAAATTCAGTTCTGCCAAATGTGCTGTAATCTGGCCACTTAAATCTTTCGCAGCTTCTTTTCTAATCTTAGAAATACATCCACATAATGCATCTACGGTCTTTTCAGCAGATGACATATCCTTCTGAAGTTTTTCCAGATACAGATCAAAATTTTGCAGTTTTTCAATACGAGCTTCTTTTTCTTTTTTAATGTTTAAAATCGCTTCAATAGTCTTGCCATGCTTCATTTTCAGCTTATTGATCAGATTTAAGCGTTCTTCAATCTGCGCAAGACGTTCTTCTGAAAAATCAAAATCATCTATGTATTCTGATAAATCTCTTGAAAAATCATTTAACAGACTGTCAATCGTTCCCAACTGTTCACTAAGACCGTTTAACTTCTCATCATAAGCAGTGACAGAACAAAGTGTACGGAACGCCTTTCCTATAGACTCTCCTGCACTGTCATAATTTTCATAACCGCAAAGCCCATGAACCTCCGACACGGCATCCATGATTTTTCTTCCATGCGTCAGTTTCTTATACTCTTCTTCCAGTTCCTCATCTTCTCCAATGACAAGTGCCGCTTCTTCAATTTCTTCCACTTCAAAGCTTAAGAAAGAAAGCTCTCTTGCCCTTGCTTCGCTGTCAGAGTTGCTCTCTTCCAGTTCTTTTTTCAGTCTGCAATATTCCTGATAAGCGACTTTTAGTTCCGTTTTTGGCGCATTTAATTCTTCAGCAGCAAATTTATCAAGAATTTCCAGTTGTTTTTTCTTCTGAAGTAAAGACTGATGTTCATGCTGTCCGTGAATGTCAATCAGATGAGCAGCTACTTCCCGAAGCTTTGATACCGGCACCGTTTCACCGTTAATCTTATTAATCGAACGGCTGCCTGTAATCCTTCTGGACAAAATCACTTCCCCATCTTCTATCTGAATGCCCAGTTTTTCAATTTCCTTTGCCTGATTCTCTGACACAGAAAAAAGAAGTTCTGCTAAAGATTCCTCTGCACCTTCCCGCAAAAATCCTCTGTCAACTTTTCCTCCAAGAGCAAGCTCTATGGAACCAATAATAATAGACTTTCCGGCACCGGTTTCACCAGTCATGATATTTAATCCTTCCGAAAAGTCCATTTCTAATTCTTCAATTAATGCTAGATTTTTAATGTGTAAATGAATAAGCATTGTTTCACCTTATTTTAAAATATCCTCAAGCCTTTTCATCAGCTTTTTCGTATCTTCCACTGTACGAATGGCGCACATCACCGTATCATCTCCTGCAATTGTTCCTACAATTTCGTCCCAATGCAGGGAGTCCAGCGCAGTAGCCAGTGCCATAGCAGTTCCGGATGCTGTTTTTACCACCAAAATATTTTGAGCCATATCCATGGAAACAAAGCTGTGCTTTAAAATATCAATGTATTTATTGCTGTTTGAATACTTATTTTCAGCCAGTGCAGCATATACCTGTTTTGCACCACGCTGAATCTTTGTCAGCTTTAATTCTCTGATGTCTCTTGAAATCGTCGCCTGAGTCACTGCAAAACCGGATTTATTTAACTTTTCCGCCAGTTCTTCCTGGGTTTCAATCTCGTATTTTTTCACCAGTTCTAAAATGGCTTCCTGACGTTTTCCTTTCATATAACCTCCCAAAAATGCCGTTTAATTAAATTGCATTTTCTTTCTTACAGTTTCTACAAAACTTTTTTTACTGATTTTAACAAGCTTGGTAGTTTCTTTTGCCTGTGTAATTTCCACATAATCTCCGATGATCAGTCCAGCTGACTGTGCGCCATCAAAAGTCACAACGGCTGCTTCATTTGCATTTCTTCTGCCTGGACCCATCTTGACTGCAACCTTGTCATCAGCAGACAAAACAATACTGCTGGATGTCAGACTGTGCGGACAGATTGGTGTCAAAACAATCATGGATGAGCTTGGAGACACAATCGGTCCTCTGGCAGACAGGTTGTATCCTGTCGATCCCGTTGGAGTGGAAATAATGATTCCGTCAGCCGGGCAGGAGTATAAGAAGTCACCATTTACGTAAATTTCGTAATTAATTGTGCGCAGTGCCCCGCTTCGGTTCAAAACAATATCATTTAACGCAATGTCAGACATCATAGGTTCTCCATCACGATAAACTGTCCCTGTCAGCATCATTCTGGACTCCAGATAATATTCATTATTCATCAGCTTATCCAGTGCTGTATACATATTTTCTTTTTCTATTTCAGCAAGAAATCCCAGTGTACCAAAGTTAAAGCCCAGAAGTGGGATATTGCGATGAATGGTATCTCTGGCTGCCTGAATCAATGTTCCGTCACCGCCAAGTACCAGTACACATTCCACATCTTCCGGAATTTCTGCTGCATTTGTAAATCTATAGTTTTCTGTGTCTGCACCCGGTTTTGCCTCACACTGGATATAGCAGACTTTTCCATGTTTTTCCAGATATTCCTGGATTTTTCTTGTCACTTCCAATTTTTCATCTTTTTGATGATTGGTAATGATGTAAAATTTGTTCATATGCTGCCTCTTAAGATAATGTCTTATGCGCCTCCATGACGCACGCTGCAGGGTCTACATGTTCTGCGATGCCCTGACTGTTGTTCTGTAAATGTAACAGATATTCAATGTTTCCTTCCGGACCTTTAATCGGAGAAAACTCTAAATTTTTAATTTCAAATCCAAGGGACTGTGCGTATAAAATCACCATTTCGATGACTTCCAAATGAACCTCTTTATCTCGCACTACACCTTTTTTTCCAACTTTTTCTCTTCCAGCCTCAAACTGCGGTTTAATCAGACAGACCACCTGACCGTCTTCTGTCATCACATTTTTTACTGGTTCCAAAACCTTTGTCAGAGAAATAAAAGCCACATCGATAGATACAAATGAAGGAGGTTCCTGTAAATCCTCCGGAGTTACGTAACGAATGTTGGTACGTTCCATACAAACAACTCGTTCGTCATTGCGAAGCTTCCAGTCCAGCTGTCCGTGACCGACATCTACTGCATACACTTTACACGCACCGTTCTGAAGCATGCAATCTGTAAAACCGCCTGTAGAAGAACCTACATCCATACATACTTTATCCTGCAACGACACGTCAAAATGATCCATAGCCTTTTCAAGCTTTAAACCACCACGGCTTACATACTTCTGTACATACCCTTTCACTTCAATGTTTACTGTATCAGGAAACATGGTTCCGGCCTTATCTTCTCTCTGACCTTCCACAAATACATTTCCGGACATAATGATTGCTTTTGCTTTTTCTCTCGACTGTGCCAGTCCTCTGCCGACCAGCAATACATCTAATCGTTCTTTCATGTCTTTCCTCTTATAACGCTTCCGTAACTGCCAAAATACGCTCTGCCACGGACTCTGCATCTATTTTTGCATCCCTGTAGAGAATATTTACATTGCCATGTTCTACATACATATCAGGAAGCGCAACCTTTTCCACTTCCAGATCAATGTGATTTGTGCTTACATAGTCAACCACATGCTCACCAAAACCGCCTGTTACTACATTTTCTTCCATCGTAACCAAAAGTTTATGGTCAGCTGATAATTCTCTGATCAGTTCTTTATCAAATTCTTTTACAAATCGGGCATTGATCAGTGAACAGTTCAAGCCCTTTTCTTTTAATATTTCACGCACTTCCTCTGCAATTTTTACCATACTTCCAACTGCAAATAGTGCAACATCCTGTTCTTTATAAAGTACTTCTGCTTTGCCGTAAACAATCTTTTCACGGAATCCCTCTAACCCTTCATAGGCTTCGCCTCTTGGGTATCGGATTGCGATTGGTCCATTATATTTTAAGGCAAACTTCAGCATAGAATATAATTCCTGCTTATTCTTTGGTGCCATAATACAAAGGTTTGGAATACTTGAAAGGAAAGATAAATCAAAAATTCCCTGATGGGTTTCTCCATCACTTCCAACAAGTCCTGCACGGTCAATAGCAAAAACCACATGTAAGTTCTGAATGCATACATCATGCACAATCTGGTCATAGGCTCTCTGTAAAAACGACGAATATACGGCTACTACCGGTGTCATTCCGCCTGCCGCAAGCCCGGCTGCGAAAGTTACCGCATGCTCTTCTGCAATACCAACGTCAAAAAATCTCTTTGGATATTGATTTGCAAATTTTTTAAGTCCCGTACCATCCGGCATGGCTGCTGTAATTGCAACCACATTTTCGTCTTTTTCAGCAAGCTTACAAAGCGCTGCTGAAAAAACGTCTGTATAGTTTGGTTTTTCTTTCTTTTTCTTTGGAAGCCCGGTTTCAATCACAAATGGATCTGTACCATGGAATTTTGCCGGATTCTTTTCTGCCGGTTCATATCCACAGCCTTTTTTTGTCAGCACATGTACGATGACTGCACCTTTGACACGTTTTGCTTCACTGAATACTCTGCGCATTGCTGCAATATCATGTCCGTCTACAGGTCCTAAATACTTAATACCCATATTTTCAAAAAGCATTCCCGGTACAAACCACTGTTTGATACCATCTTTGGTTCGTTTCAGACCTTCTGCAACCTTCTGACCGCCCATATGAATAAGTGTATTTTCCACACCACTCTTTAAGCCGTTATAAAAGTCTGCAGTTCTGATAGAATTTAAGTATTTTGACATGCCGCCCAGGTTTTCTGAAATCGACATTTTGTTGTCATTTAATACAATGATAAAATTCTTTTTTAAATGAGAAGCATTATTCAACGCTTCATATGCCATACCGCCGGTAAGAGCTCCATCACCAATAACAGCAATTACATGATGTTTTTCGCCCAGAAGATCTCTGGCATTGACAAGCCCCATTGCTGCTGAAATAGAAGTAGAACTATGTCCTGTATCAAAGCAGTCGCAGTCGCTTTCTTTTCTCTTTGGAAAACCGCTCATACCGCCATATTTGCGCAGTTCATCAAAACCGGTTTTACGACCGGTCAGAATCTTATGGGTATATGCCTGATGTCCAACATCCCAGACAATTTTGTCTGCCGGAAGATCAAAACTCAGATGAAGCGCCATGGTAAGCTCCACAACACCCAGATTTGGTGCAAGGTGTCCACCGGTAACGCTGATTTTCTCAATGAGAAATTCTCTGATTTCTTCCGATAAAACTTCCAGTTCTTCCCAGCTTAAATTTTTAATATCATTTACTTCGTTAATTTTTTCTAATACCATAGCAGTTACCTTACTTTTCTCTATGTATTAACATTTCTACCAGTTCATTCAAAAACTGATTTTCCCTCTCAAATGATTTTAAGCCGGCAATGGCTCTGTGGGAAATTTCTTCCACATCTTTTTTGGATTTTTCAAATCCCTCTAGAGTAATATAGGTTGTCTTTTCATTCTTTTCATCGCTGCCCACAGGTTTTCCAAGCACTTCTAAAGAGCTTGTTACATCCAAAATATCATCCTGAATCTGGAACGCAAGACCGATATCTTCACCGATTTTCTCAATTTTTTCCACATCTTCTTTCGATGCGCCAGCCATCACTGCACCAATCATCATGGAACTCTGGATCAGTGCACTTGTTTTATTGCGGTGAATGAAAAGCAATGTTTCCATATCAATTTTCTTTTCTTCTGACATGACATCGACCACCTGGCCACCAATCATGCCATAAATTCCGGCTTTTCCGGCTAAAATTTTTAAACACTCTGCCACTCTCACGGCATCTTCTTTTCCAAATGCCTTCAAAGCAGTTTCAAATGCATAGTTTAACAGACCATCCCCTGCAAGGATTGCCATATCTTCGCCATAAGCTACCCAGGTAGTCTTCTTTCCGCGGCGATATTCATCATTGTCCATTGCCGGAAGATCATCATGAACCAGTGAGTAGGTATGAATCATTTCCTGTGCTGCCATAAATGGTTCAATCGCATCTCCCTCACCGCCAAATAAACGATAAGTTTCCTGCATCAGCATTGGTCGCAGACGTTTGCCTCCGACTGTCACGGAATAATTCATTGCTTCCATGATCAGTTTCTGCGTGCCTTCTTCTTTTGGCATATAAGCCTTTAAAATCTCTTCAATTTCAGCAACTTTTCCAGCCATCTGTTCTTTAAAACTCATGAAGTTCACCTTCCTCACTTAAAACGAGCATCTTCTTTTCTACCGTATCCAGCTGCTCGTTACAATATTTTAAAAGTTTTGTTCCTTCTGTATAAAGGGAAAATGAATCATCCAAAGATACCTCTTTTGAGTTCATTTTTTCGATAATCACTTCTAATTCCTCAAATGCTTTTTCCAGTGTCATACTCTGATGATTCCTTTCGTTTCCTTTACCTTTGCCTTAATCTCACCGTCTGTCACATGAATCGTCAATTCATCAGATTCTTTGATTCCTTCAATAGAAGTAACCGCTTTCCCATACGAATCCGCCACAAAGGAGTAACCCTGATTCAGTTTTTTAAGCGGTGACAGACCATTTAGTTTTTCTATATACATCTGCAGTAAAAATCTCTTTTCCCGCAGGTTATTTTTCATACTAAGTTCCAGCTGATTTGCCAAATCTGCTGCCAGTGTACGTTTTTCAATCAACTGCTGCGCAGGACTCAGTGCTTTGATGCGAAGTTCGTAAGTTTCCAACTCTTTCCGAATCAAACGTACCTTGCCGGTCATTGCGTGATTCATACGCATTTTATAGCTATCCAGCTTATCCAATACATCTCTGATATTGTAAACGGCAAGCTCTGCTGCCGCTGAAGGTGTCGGAGCACGCAAATCTGCCACATAGTCTGCGATGGTCGTATCTGTCTCATGCCCAACCGCTGAGATTACCGGGGTCTGACAATGAAAAATGGCTCTTGCAACAATCTCTTCATTAAACGCCCACAAATCTTCCATGGAACCACCGCCACGACCTACAATGATCACATCCAGTCCCATTTTATCCAGAGCTTCGATGCCACGCACGATGCTCGGCGCCGCCATTTCTCCCTGTACCAATGCCGGATATAAGATTAGCTGCACATAAGGATTCCTTCGTTTAGAAATATTCATAATATCCCGAATAGCAGCTCCTGTTGGTGCAGTGACAATTCCAACTTTTTTACAATAAGCAGGAATTGGCTTTTTGTATTCCAGGGCAAACATGCCCATCTCTTCCAATTCCTTCTTCAACGCTACAAAACGCTCATAAAGCAGCCCTACACCATCTAATACGATTTCGTTGGCGTAAAGCTGATATTTTCCATCTCTCTCATAGACTCTCACACTGCCAAGAACAATGACTCTCTGACCCTCTGCCAGACGAAATTTCATGTTGCTTCTTTGAGCAGCAAACATGACACAGGCAATGGCACCTGTTTCATCCTTTAGTGAAAAATAGACATGTCCTGACGTGTGATATTTACAGTTGGACACCTCACCTTTCACATAAAGACGATTCAGCAGATAATCCTGTCCAAACATATTTTTAATATACGTATTGACCTGCCCTACACTGTAAACATTTTGTTTCATACACTTTCCTTATTTAAATCGCAATTACTTTTGCAAGCACACCATTTACAAATGCAGGTGTGTCATCACCGCCAAATTTCTTTGCGATTTCTACTGCTTCATTGATTGCTACAGTTGCCGGAACGTCTTCATCGAATAACATTTCATAAACTGCAAGTCTTAAAATTGTAAGTTCCACCTTACCCATACGGCTTGTTTTCCAGCCTTTGGATTTTTCATCGATCATAATGTCGATCATTGGCATTTTTTCACGAACTGCCATATATTTGTTTTTAATGTAGTCCACATCTGATGGTTTTGCTTCTGCTAAATCTTCAAAAAACAATTCCATCTGTTCTTCCATATCGTTTTCATTCATAAACTCTACACGGAAGAGAATTTCAAAAATGTGTTCTCTCAGTTCTCTACGTTTCATCATATTCTCCTTTGGGAATCCCTGTATTTTAAAATAGGGATGTCAAAGTGACATCCCTCATAAATTCTTGTTTGCAGCCTATGCTTCCGGCACTTCATTTACTCCGGCAACACGTACATTTACTGCGATGACATCCATGTCTGTCATATCCTTGATTGTTGTCTGGATCTTATCCTGAATTTCTTTGGATACTTCCATAATCTTCTTATCAAAGTTTACAGTGATTACAACGTCTACGATAACGCCATCTTCTAAAACTTCTACAGTAACACCTTTTGCAAGGTCTTCCCATCCAAGTTTTTCCATAATGCCGTTCTTCATTCCTGAACCAACTGCATATACACCTTTGATATCTTTCATGCTCATTGCTGCGATTGATGCAATCACATCTTCAGCGATCTGAACTGTATTTCCATCTTTATCTTCGTAAATTGTATAGCCTTTACGTAATTCGTCTCTTTCCATTATATAATCCTCCGTTATATTTCAACGTTACTACTCTTCATTATACCAATATTAAGGCAAAAAGCAAAGCCTTTTCTTTAGTTTCTACCGAATTCAGAAAGAATCAGACCTTCATTTCGATCAAGAGTCATGCCAACACTCCAGCTATTGATAAACAGAAGCAATGGATTTCCTTTCATATCTTTGATTCGTTTCATATCGGATGTACCGGTAATCTTAGAAACATCGATATCTTCATTTTCAATCCAGCGAATATGTTCATATGGAAGTTCTTCCAAACGGATATCAACATTGTATTCATTTTCCATACGGAATTTTAATACATCAAACTGCAGAACACCTACAACACCAACGATAACTTCTTCCATACCGCTGTTAAATTCCTGGAAAATCTGAATCGCACCTTCCTGCGCAATCTGTTCGATACCTTTGACGAACTGTTTACGTTTCATAGTATCAATCTGACGCACTCTTGCAAAATGTTCCGGCGCGAATGTAGGAATTCCTTCGTACTGAAATTTCTTGCCCGGCATACAGATGGTATCTCCGATGGAATAAATGCCCGGATCAAATACACCGATAATATCACCGGCATAAGCTTCTTCTACAATCTTTCTATCTTGTGCCATTAACTGCTGTGGCTGGGATAATCTCTGTTTTTTACCTTCCTGCACATGGTAAACTTCCATACCGGCATCAAATTTACCGGAACAAATTCTCATAAATGCGATTCGGTCACGGTGTGCTTTATTCATGTTTGCCTGAATTTTAAATACAAAAGCAGAGAAATCTTCTTCCATCGGATCAATGATACCGATATCTGCTTTTCTTGGAAGTGGTGAAGAAGTCATCTTTAAGAAATGTTTTAAGAAAATTTCAACACCAAAGTTTGTTAAAGCAGAACCAAAGAATACCGGTGAAAGTAAACCTTTATCTACCTGTTCCTGATCAAATTCTGCACTTGCACCGTCAAGAAGTTCGATTTCATCATTTAACTGTGCAAATAATTCTTCCCCAACGTATTTTTCCGCTTCTTCCATGTTCAGAACAGTATCTTCACCTTCTTTGGTACCTTTTTCAGTATCAGAGAATACATGTACCTGCTGATTTGCTCTGTCATAAACACCTTTAAAGTTTTTACCGGAACCGATTGGCCAATTGATCGGACATGTAGCAATGCCTAACTCTTTTTCGATATCATCAAGAAGTTCGAACATATCCATAGCATCACGGTCCATTTTATTGATAAATGTAAAGATCGGAATATGTCTCATGGCACAAACCTTGAAAAGTTTTCTTGTCTGTGCTTCTACACCCTTGGAACCATCGATTACCATGACAGCCGAGTCAGCTGCCATCAGTGTACGGTAAGTATCTTCTGAGAAGTCCTGGTGTCCCGGTGTATCCAGAATGTTAATGCAATAATTATCATAGTTAAACTGCAGTACAGAGGAAGTTACAGAAATACCTCTCTGTTTTTCGATTTCCATCCAGTCTGAAACTGCATGTCTGGCAGTTGCCTTTCCCTTTACAGAACCTGCAAGGTTAATCGCACCACCATATAATAAGAATTTTTCTGTCAACGTTGTTTTACCAGCATCCGGGTGGGAAATGATAGCAAAGGTACGTCTTTTTTCAATCTCTTTTCTAATATCAGCCATTTTTTACTCCTCTATACTTACTTTGAACCATTTTGTGCATCAATTTTTGCTTTTAAATCTTCCAGATACATCCAGCGGTCCATCTTTTCTTCCAAAAGTGCCTCTGCTTCTTCTTTTTCTTTTGTAATCTGATTCAGCTTCACAAAATCTCTTGCAAATTTGCTCATGGAAGCTTCCAATTCTTCAATCTTTTCTTCCAGAGCCGCAATGTCACTTTCGATTGTTTCGTATTCTTTTTCTTCTTTATATGTGAATTTTAATTTTTTCTCTTTTACTCGGGTATCCACACCTTTTTTCACAGGTGCTTTTACAACCTCTTCCGGTTCTTCTGCCGCAATTCTTGCTGCATACTCTGTATAACCGCCTTCATGCTGACGTAAATTTCCCTTTCCGTCAAATGCAAAAATTCGTTTTACAATACGGTCCAGGAAATATCTGTCATGAGATACCGTAATGACGATTCCATCAAAATGATCTAAATAATCTTCCAGAATTGTCAATGTAGTAATATCCAGATCGTTGGTCGGCTCGTCAAGAATCAATACATTCGGTGCCTCCATCAGCACTCGAAGAAGATTTAATCGACGCTTTTCACCACCAGAAAGTTTTCCGATAAAATTATATTGCTCTTCAGGCGGGAATAAAAATCGTTCCAGCATCTTGGATGCAGTCACTCGACCTTCTTCTGTCATTACATATTCTGCTGTCTGTTTAATATAATCAATGACTCTCATAGATGGGTCCATGTAAGCAATTCCTGCAGACTTATCTTGTGCAATTTCCTGTGTATAATAACCGATTTTTACAGTCTGACCAACTGTCACGCATCCTTCATCCGGTTCTATCTGACCCGCAATAACTTTCATTAATGTAGTTTTACCACATCCGTTGGCGCCAAGGAACCCAATTCTGTCATTCTTAAGAAAATAATAAGTAAAATCCTTAAAAAGCACCTTGTCTCCATAAGATTTACTTAAAGAATCAAGCTCAATGGTTGTACGCCCCATACGGGATGATACCGAAGAAATCTCGATTTTGGCATCAAATTTCGGTGCTTCCTGATTTTTCAGATTTTCGTATCTCTGAATATGAGCCTTCTGCTTTGTAGAACGTGCTCTGGCCCCTCGCATCATCCACTCTAACTCTACACGCAAGATGGACTGACGTTTTCGCTCGGAAGCTAACGCACTGGCCTCACGGTCAGCCTTCAGCTGCAAAAAGCCCGAATAGTTGGTCTCGTAGCTGTAAATCTTTCCTTTATCAATTTCTACAATGCGGTTCGTCACGCTGTCTAAAAAGTAACGATCATGAGTAACCATGATCAGAGCTCCACGCCATTTTTTCAGGAACTCTTCCAGCCAATCTGACATTGCATGATCCAAATGGTTGGTCGGTTCGTCTAATACAAGGATATCTGCCGGAGCCACCAGTGCTGCTACCAGAGCAAGTCTTTTTTTCTGGCCACCGGACAATTGTTCCACAGGCTGATTAAAGTCTGTAATTCCAAGCTTTGTCATCATGGTTTTCGCATCAGCTTCCAGATTGTAAAGGGTATCATCGCCCTTGTGTACATCAAGCACTGCTTGTAAAACCGTCTGACCTTCTTTGAAGTTTGGATGCTGTGGCAAGTAACGCAGTACCACATGATTTGCCAGCACCACTTTTCCTTCTTCTGGTTCTTCCATACCTGCAAGAATTTTTAAGAGTGTGGACTTTCCAGTACCATTGATACCTAAAATTCCTACTTTTTCTCCTTCGTGGAGATAAAAGCTTGCGTCATCAAACAGCAATCTTTCTGTATATGATTTTTTCAAATGTTCCGCTGTTAAAATATTCATCGTTAAAATGTAATTCCTATCAAATCAATCAAAAGTCCTGCGATTACACCAATTGTGTAAAGCATTCCTGTAATTTTCAGATTCTGTTTCCATGAGCGATTTGTTCTAAAAAGTACCAGTACACCAACACCGGCACTTACAAGCAATCCGGACATCATAGCCCCTGCACTAATCAACTGTTTTAGATACAACTGAGTAATAATTACCGATGGTGCACAGTTCGGCACAAGTCCTACCAGACCTGTCAAAACCGCCGCAAGAATGGAATGATTATTGGCAAACCACTCCAGTACATCTTCTCCACCACTTTCCATCACAAGGTTCAGCAGTAAAGAAACAATAAAAATAAACCCAAACACTTTCGCTGTATGAATCAGCGCTGACTTCCAGATAGAAGATTCCTCTTCTTCACAATGGCAGTGTTCCTGCTCACACAAATCGTGAATGTGCTTTTGCACCACATGTCCTTTTCCAATTCGTTTCAGCGCAAAATCTACCAAAAATCCTGCACCTACACCAATCAGTGCTTTGACAGTTAAAATTTTGGCGATTGTCATTGCCGGAACTGTCTGAGAAATGAGAATTGGTAACATTTCATCGGAAGTGGATAAGAAAATTGCAAGCAATGTTCCTAAAGTAATCACACCGCCGGAATAAAAGCTTGCCGCCGCAGCTGAAAATCCACACTGTGGAATAATTCCCAAAATCCCGCCAAAAAGTGGTCCCATTTTACCCTTATATTTCACCGCTCCCTCAGTCTTTTCTGCCATGGCATGTTCCATATATTCCATGATACAGTAGGTCACGAATAAAAATGGGATGATATTGATATTATCTTCTATCGCGTGTATAAATACATGTTCTAAAGTATGAAGCATACTTCCTCACTTTCTTATATTTCGTTTAAAAGATTCAAACCTCGTAACACTGCTCCAATGGTCTCTTCTGTACCAAGACCTTTTTCATCTACCACAACATCCGCATATTTTTCGTAAAGCGCACATCTCTCATCATACAAATTTTTCAGCGTCTGTCCTGGTTTTAATGCCACACCGCGCTTTTCCAGATTCCCAAGTCTCTTTTGGATAGTCGGATAATCCGCTTTTAAATATACAACTTCACCAATCTCTTTTAAGTGCTCCATAGCTTCCATTCCATATACAGCACTTCCTCCGGTTGCAATAATCGTACGATCGACATTTAAAGAAGCATTGACATCATTTTCGATTTTTAAAAATCCTTCTGTTCCAGCTTCTGAAATAATCTGATGAAGTCGTTTTCCTTCTCTCTCCTGAATTACCAGATCCGAATCCAGGAAATGATATGCCAGAATCTTAGCCAGAATAACACCAACAGTACTTTTTCCTACCCCTGGCATTCCAATTAAAATAATGTTGTTTTTCACGAATGAATCCCTCACAAAAAAAGAAGCAACGCTTTTATCGTTGCTCTTACGTTAATCTTTACCATGCGGGATTTTACCATATTTTAAGCCAAATTGCAATATTTTTATACGTTTCTTAATATTTTATGAATTACCTTTACTTTTCAAAATTCTGGTGATATATCTATATTTTAGTAACTATCGAGTTATTTTTATATTTTAGAAATGAGGTATATATGTTAAAAACATTTTTAAGAGCCATGCTAAAGCCGCTGTCCTTCTTACCGGCAATTGGCATGATGTGTCTTATATATTATTTATCCGGTCAGGACGGTGTCACAAGTGCAGGACTTAGTTTTAAAGTCAGCATCAAAGTGGTAGAAATTGCTGCCAAAGTGTTTGACCATTCACTGACCACTGAAGAAATTCTTTATTATGCAGATATCATTCATCTGCTCATCAGAAAATGTGCTCATATGGGGCTCTACTTCTTATTGGCAGTTTCCGTATCTTTCCCATTATATGTTTACGGACTGCGCGGAATCCCTCTGATGATTGTTGCCGGTGCTTTTTGTGTTGCCTTCGCATGCGGTGATGAATACCATCAGTCTTTAGTCGCAGGACGAGGACCTTCTAAAAAAGACGTCATGATTGACAGCATCGGCGTACTTGCCGGTATTATCGTTGTACGTATTGTCGGATTCATTGGGCGAAAGACAATTTTTCGTAAGCTTTCAAAAAGTTATAAAAAGAAGAAAACGGCCGCTGTTTAGCAGCCGTTTTCTTCTTTTATAATTACTTTCCGTAAACTTCTTCTACAAATTTCTTAAATACAGGTAATGATTTCTCAATTGTAGATGTTTTGATACAGTAAGAAGCTCTAAAGTGTCCTGGACATCCAAAGTCACTTCCTGGAACTAACAGCAAGTCATATGCTTTTGCTTTTTCGCAAAATGCTCTGTCATCTTCTTCTAAACTTCTTGGGAATAAGTAAAATGCTCCCTGTGGTTTCACACAAGTAATTCCAGCTTCTACCAATCCATTGTATAATAATTCTCTGTTCTTTTCATAAATGCTGATATCAGATGGTTTTCCTGCACATCTTGCAACAACCTTCTGGAACAGGGATGGCGCATTAACATGAGTGAGTACTCTTGCTGCTCCGGCGATTGATGCATAGATACAAGCAAATTCTGTCACTTCATTTGGCACTACGATATAACCGATACGTTCCCCTGCAAGAGAGAAGGATTTACTGTAAGAGTAGCAAACCAATGTATTATCATAATAGTTTGGTACATATGGCACTTCTGCTCCGTCATAAACAACTTCTCTGTATGGTTCATCTGAAATGATAAAGATCGGATGACCATATTCCTCAGATTTTGTACTCAGAATTTCCGCAAGTTTTTTAATTGTTTCTTCTGAATACACAGCACCACTTGGATTGTTTGGAGAGTTGATGATGATTCCTTTTGTATGTTCATCAATCATTTCTTCAAATTTTTCAAAATTAATCTGGAATGTATCAATATTTGCAGGAACAACCTTTAATTCACTTCCTACAGATTCCACAAAACATTTATATTCCGGGAAATATGGAGCAAATGTAATAAAATTGTCGCCTTCTTCTACCAGTGCTTTAAAGCAGATTGTAATAGACGCTGCAGCACCTGCTGTAATAAATAAATTCTGCATCCCAAAGTTTGTTCCAAAACGTTCATTCAGGCTGTTTGCCAGAGTTTCACGAACCTTTGGATCTCCAGGTGCAACCGTATAGCCATGAACATCACATGGTTCTTCTTCATTTAAAATATCAATGATTGCCTGCTTTACAAATTCCGGTGTTGGAACATTTGGATTACCAAGGCTGAAATCATAGATATTTTCTTCTCCTACGATTGCTGCACGTTGTTTTCCGTACTCAAAAATCGCACGGATTGTGGATTTTTTGCTTCCCAGCTCATACATTTTCTGTGAGTACATAAGTTTCTTCCTCCTCTATTTACATTTGATGACGCACTACCTTATATTCATCTCCGTTACGGTAATAAGGGCAGTTATAATGAGCATCGCTATAAAAGCGTGCCACTTCATCTTCATCTAAATTGATTTCACATAAATATTCTTCATATTCTTCGTCATAGACGAAATATGCGCATTCTTCACATCTGGTTGCCATTATTTATCATCCTCCCAGATATATGGTGTCAGCTGATATACGTAATAATTTAACCAGTTTGTATACAGTGTATTTGCATGAGCTCTCCACTGTAAGGTTGGTCTCTTCTCCGGATCATCATCAGGATAATAGTTCTTTGGCACCTGAATATCCAATCCTTTGGCTTTATCTCTGCGGTATTCTTTATCCAATGTTACTCTGTCATATTCCGGATGTCCCATAACGAAAATCTTCTTTCCGTTTTCTGACATACAGATAAATACACCTGCTTCCGGAGATTCAGCCATAATCTTTAATGCCGGACAGTTTGCGATAGCATCCCTGGATACCGTTGTGTGACGGGAATGTGGTGCTACAAAATAATCATCAAAGCCACGTACCAATGGTTCTCTTCTATGCTGTACCTTATGCTGGTAAATTCCAAACAGCTTCTGTGGAAGCAAAGTTTTCTGCAGACCATAATGATAATACAATGCCGCCTGCGCTCCCCAGCAAATATGTAATGTAGAAGTCACATGAGTTTCACTCCACTCAAACACTTCTTTTAATTCATCCCAATAATCTACTTCTTCAAATTCAAGATGTTCTACTGGTGCACCAGTAATGATCAATCCGTCAAAACGACGTTTTTTCACATCCTGAAATGTTTCATAAAATTTATTAATATGACTGGATGATGTGTTTTTCGACTCATGATTTGTCATTGTAATAAATGTTACATCAACCTGCAGTGGAGTATTTGAAAAAGAACGAAGCAGTTGAAGTTCTGTATCTTCTTTCAACGGCATCAGATTTAAGATTCCTACTTTTAATGGACGAATTTCCTGATTAATGGCACGATTCTCATCCATGACGAAAATATTTTCTTCTTCCAGCAGTCCTCTTGCCGGCAAATCATTCTGGATTCTAATTGGCATAAGATTTTACTCCTTTTATTTGTAAAATAGCGGAAGCTTATCTTTTAAGAAAGCCTCCGCCTGTAATGTAATCTTCTTTTTTAATAGTTCTTATAAGAATTTCCAAGCTACTAAAACAACACATGGAATCACAAGTTCACATACCTGCACAAAATATGCTGCAACAGCTCCCGTAATACCACCAAAATGTTTCTTGGAACTATAGTAATAGTATGCAAAAGAAACTGCCGCACCAAGAACACCTACACTACCGTACTTTGGTTCCATCAGGCACATCAACACTGCACATACCACAATGTATACCGCCATAACGATTCCAAGTATTTTTTTATCTGTTTTTTTTCTAAGTAGTTTGCTTGTTCTTGCATGTGGAAAAATTGCAACTGCAAGACCGCTTAATGCTCTGGACATTACAAACCCAATTGCTAATACCGGTACTGCATCAATTGGCATTTCACTCCAAACACCAAGTGCAACCAGGAAGTAGGACAATGTCATAATGATCGCAAAAGAACCTGTATGTGTGTCTTTTAAAATTGCCAGTTTTCCTTCTACTGTTTTCTTTGAGCAAATTGCATCTACAGTATCAATGAATCCGTCCACATGAGTGGCACCGGATATGATGACTGGTACAATCACAAATACAACTGCCGGTAAAAAATCTCCATTACAAAGATACGGATAAGCGATTCTCCATCCACATAAGATTGCCCCAATGACTACTCCCACCAATGGAAAAAAGCAAAGGGAATATTTCGTATTTTCCTCTGTCAATTCGATATTCGGCATCGGAATCTTGGAATACATCGTAAATGCTGCAACCAGATTATTCCAAAATGTTTTCATAGTATTTGTTCCTCCGAAAGTTTTTCTCTTTGTACTTCGTTCTATCTATTGTATAGCTTTTTGCGTTTTCATGCAACAAAAATGTTTATAGTAATTCATCTAAAGTACCAAAATCGTACCCCTCCGCCTTCCATTTTGTTAAAAGTTCATCCATAATCTCTCCATTTGTAGTGGACGTGTTATGCAGCAAGACAATTGCTCCCGGATGCACTCTGGACATCAGTTTCTCAAATGCCTCTTCATGAGACGGCTGAGCATCCTGATTCCAGTCTACATATGCAAGACTCCAAAAGAATGTATGATACCCCAAATCTTTTGCCATCTGCAGATTTTGAAGACTATATTTTCCCTGTGGCGGTCGATAATATTTCACCATCTCCTGCCCTGTAATTTCTTTATATTTCTCTTCTACACTGGATATTTCCTCAGTAAAACTCTCCTGATCTGATATTTGGGACATATCATAATGATGATACGTATGATTCCCCACCGTATGACCTTCTTCTACCATTCTCTGCACCAGTTCAGGTGCTGTTTCCAGGTAATGACCTACAACAAAAAAAGTAGCTTTTATCTGATGTTTTTTAAGTGCATCTAAAATAGCTTCCGTATTTCCATTCTCAAACCCTGCATCAAATGTCAGATACATTTTTTTCTCTGTTGTATCCCCTAAAAAATATGCATCATATTCCTTTAATTCTTCAACAGTTGCCATTCCTGTCGGTGGCTTTCCTGGTTCTGAAAATCCCAGTCCCCAGTCCTGACTCTCCAAGAAAACTTCTGAGGACATTACCGGTTCTTTTATATTCGGTTTCCTCATCTCCGCCACAGTTGCTCCTGCCAGATAGCATGCTCCAAAAATAGTCAGCAGTCCAAATGCCCTGAAAATTCTAGGTCTCATAATCCTCCAATAAAAAATGCTTTTGGTACAATATATGACCAAAAGCATTTTTTATTTAAATTGAACTGATATTCATATCTACATATCCAGGAACACCGTCTACTTTTCCTTTATCAGTGTTCTGCCAAATATGATATTTTCCTGTGTATCCGCATTTTTCAGCATAATGGGCAACCCAGATTCGATAGCTTGAAAGCTGAGATGCATTCAAATGGTCGCTAAACCAGGATTTACTTGCATATACCATCGGTGTGTAGCCTGCACTCTTTACAGTATCACAGAATGCCTTTGTAACAGCTGTTCTCGCTGATTTAGAAAGACCATCTGCACGGCCTCGACCGCCGGCTGCGTACTCGCTGTCGATAGCGATTGGCATATTGATACCATATTTCTTGGCAAGAGAAACTGCCATACTTGCTTCTTCAACCGCTTCAGCTTCATTCACCGCCTGACTGAAGAAATAAACACCGACACGAAGTCCTGCTGCCTTTGCCCCACTAATATGGGATCTGTACATTGGATCTTCTACAAGAACACCTGAACCATATCCACGATATCCACAACGAATCATTACGAAATTAATACCTGCATTTTTAACTTTCGTCCAGTTAATGCCTGTCTGATATTTTGAAACGTCGATACCGATGGTACCGGAACGAACACCATCGCTGCTAAATGTATATGGAATACCTTCAATAACCTGTTCTCCGGTTACCTTATTACCATTCTTGTCAAAGTAATAGGTTGCTCCGTCAATGGTCTGCCAGCCTGTATAGATGTAAGTTGTTTCTGTTTCATAAACTTTTGCACTGGAAGTATCATAAACAGGAGCACTCTTTGTATCATACTTGATAAATCTGTTTGAGCTGACACTGAGTAAGTTAAACTTACGGAATATGACAGATGCGACTGTCTGATCACCTTCTGTCAAGTCAGTTGAAGTCGGTGCCGGATTACAATTATCGCATTTATAATCCCCATTTGCATCCACAAAATCATGTTCATTCGAATGCTCAGCAGGGGGATTTGTTTCCTCTGGTGGATTCTGAACTAATGGAGTTTTTTCACAAAAATCACACTTATTATCTGCATCAGAATCTGTATGCTCTGTATGTTCTTCCGCTTTAACTACCTTTTTGCATTTACTGCAAATCCCATTGGAAAGTTCTGAGTGCATGCTCTCTGTACAATTTGGTCCATCACACACGCAATTTCCATCTTCATCCACACAAGTATGTACAAGTGTTTCTCCACATGAATCACACGCAGTATCATTATTCGAGTTTTCATGAGTATGATTTTCAGGCTTCACTACCTTTTTGCACTTATTACATATCCCATTAGAAAGTTCTGAGTGCATACTTTCTGTACACTCTGGTCCATCACATACACAATTGTTATCTTTATCTATATGAACATGTTCCTTTTTCTCTGCTGCACCACATCTGGTACATGTTCCATTCTTAAATGTATGGAATTCATCAGATTCAGATAAAATCTTCGCATACACCGGCTGTCCTAGAGCATCTACTTTCTGCTTTTCATATACCAGCTGACCAAAGCTGTCTTTTTTCTGAACCTCTGTAGTTTTTGTTACTTCTTTTTTCGTAGAAGCAACATACTCAACTGTATCTTCTAATTTTGCAGATCCGGATGTGGAATCATCCTTTTCAGCTCCGCCGTACGCACCATCTTCCTGTGATACATTAACTTCACTTTCAGATTTTACTTCATCCGCAACTTCTACGACTTTATACTCAATTTTTTTCTTAACTTCAGCTGTAAGATTTTTCGCTGTCACATATCCTTCCAGTTCCAGCATTTCAATCGTATAATTTCCGCCGTCAATATCCTTTACCCAGATGATACCGTCGTTATCATGATCGGAATACTCCTTCGTTTTTTTCGAAGGACTTGTCAGCTTCATCTTAAAATCTGCTCCGGAAATAACTTTTCCAGTCTTCTTGTTAACAAATTTGACTTTCAAATCTCTTTCCATAGAGGTTGTTTTTAAAATTACTTCGATTTCCTCTTCTTTTACGACACACTCACCTTCATGACCTTCTTCTAAAGTACACCCCTCCAGACACACTTTAACTTCAGCCACTTCTTCTATTACTTCTTCAGGTTCTTCCTCTTCCATTGCTTCTGCCAGTAACTCTTCTGATACAGGCAGTTCTTCATGAGGAAGTGAAGACATTCCAATTCCACCGATCGCAATCATAAATGAACAGATTGCCAATGCAATGCGTTTTTTCATCCTTTTTTCACTCTCTTTATGTAAATTTGTCTGACACTTTATGTTAATATACTTTCCCTTTCATGTCAACAAATCTAAGGATTTTTCAAACTTTTCCATTATCTTTTCTTCTGTTTTCGAACAGCCAGATAAACACTTCCTGCAATACCTGCAATTCCAATCCATATCACCGGATTGGTCATATCACCGGTATTTACATGAGGATGATATTCAACAATTCTTATATCCTCTGTTTCTTTTTCCTCCCATCCAGGCTCCTTTGGATGATCTTTTTCCGGAGTCTTCGGTGTTTCAATTGGAGTATTAGTTTCATCCTTATCGCTGATTGTTTCCCCATTAATCAATGCTGTTAATTCAATTTTATTATTTAAAACACCTGATTCATTTCCCAAAACTTTAACTTCATATTCTGGTGCAATCACATTGGAATATCTTCCATCTACTGTTCCAAAACAAAATCTGAACGCAATGATATATTCTCCCTGTTTCAATTCCTTCGGTAAGCTCAAATAGTAATTAGCGGCTGTGTTCAAATCTTTTTTCCAGACTCTCCAATCCTTATTTACATTTGTCTGAAATTCAACACTATATTTTACGTCCTGGTTATAGGTTCCTGTTGATAAAGACTGCAAGCGTACCTGCTTTGGAAGAGTATCGGTGAGCGTAAAATTATCCAGCTTTTCATCTGTACAGTTTTTCACAATATCAATGGTATATTTGAACACCTCTCCCGGTTTTACTTTTTGCCCCGTTGATTTTTCCACATCGACTTTTTGTGTGTCATCCAGCATTTCTACGGTCTGAATTTCACCAGTGTCTTTAATTTCAAACACAACATCTTCTGCATATCCATAACCGGAAGGTGCTTTTTTCTCTACAAGTCGATACCTTCCTATTGGCAGTTTTTCAATATAATGCGGCTTGTTGGTTGATACCCAGGATTTAATCATTCTCCCTGACTCGTCATATATTTCCAAAGTTGCTCCCGGAAGTTCTTTTTTATTGGAAATATCCTTTTTGCTGATTTCAGTTTTCGTCACATCATCTTTCATAATCAGCATTCCGGATTCTGCTTTTATCCAGTTTTCCTCTGCTTTGACATAAACGACAGTTTTTTCCAATAATTTGCCGTTTACATCCTGATCCTGCACAAGTTTAAATCGGATTTCTTCCGCTGTTACATATCCTGGTGCCGGACTTGTCTCTTTAAGAATCAGTTCGGTTTCAAGTGGCAGACCTTTGATCATTTTTCCGCCACTGTTTCCAGCTGAAATCCACTGTTCCTTTAAAACCAATTCCTCAACTCCTTCTAAGCCAGCCTTTACCTCATACACTTCCAGCATTGCGCCCTGGATTTCTTCTCCATTTGTGATATCCTGTTTAGAAATCATAATCTCAGAAATTTTATTCTGATACTCTGCCATATGTATCTGCTTGGATACCGTTTGTCCACCTTTTTCTCCGGTATAACTTGCATCAATTTCAATGTTTTTCTCTGTTAACAGATATCCTTCTGGTGCTGTCAATTCTTTAAGATAATATTTCCCTAATGGAAGATCCTTTTCAAAAGAGGCTTTTCCATTTTCATCAGTCATACGTTTTTCAATTAACGTGTCTTTTTCCACAACAAGTTCCGGTACCTCCCGAATCATCCACTTTTGTTTTTCATCGCATAATTCAATATTTGAAAAGATATCTTCTGCTGCATACAAGCCATAAACTGCACCTTTTAGTTTTTCAGCTGAATCCTTGTCAGATTTTATAACTTCTATTTCTATTTTCTGACGTTCATTTTTATAATCAGTCTTAATAATATCAAAGCTGATTTTCTGATCCTGAGGTGTAATTTCAAAAAATTGCTCTGTAGGATTCAATACAAATCCATTTCCGGCAACTGTTTCTACAATCTTATATTTTCCTATATATAATCCAGAATAATATCCCCAACCATTTTTATCAGTCGTAATATTACCCACAATATCTCCTTTTTTATAAAGCAGATATTTTTGTGTATCCACTGCATATTGTTTCAAATTATCTGCATCCAGTTCCTGTGTATAAATGTCTTCTGTTGCGATAATCTGAAATTTTGCCCCTTCTATTGGTGCATCCTGATATATAAAGTCCTGTTCTTCGGACATCTCTGAGAGCTGTTCACCATGCTTATAGATTTCTAAAAGTCCCTTCTGTTCCTGATTTTCCTGCAAAATCGTAACAGTTAAATTGCCATGACTATCATATAATGCGTATTTGTTCATCCCCATCTGACCATCCGG
Source organism: Lachnospiraceae bacterium (assembly GCA_045128635.1). Lineage (GTDB taxonomy): Bacteria > Bacillota > Clostridia > Lachnospirales > Lachnospiraceae > HGM12587. The sequence goes on along the minus strand of JBGVRS010000151.1, from coordinate 10,555 downwards.
ATAAACGGATCCGTTATCAATGGTAAATGTCATCTTTTCATTTGGGCAATCCACAATCTCATAGCCTTTTTCCCGCTCATTGCTGCAATCCTTTACAATCTGTTCAAATCCATTCAGCACATACCCTGAAGGTGCAGTCAACTCCACAAGCTCATAAGATCCAATCGGCAGTTTCTGCGGCAAGGTCACATAGCAGTCTTTGATTTTGCCGTTTTTCTTAAGATAAGTTGGTGCAAACGGATTCTCATTCGTTCCAAATGTTTCTTTTTCTCCCGGTACATAGTAGGTCAAATACCCTTCCTCATCGGTTTTCCAGTTCAGCGCTTTCAGACTTTCCCCGCTCAAAGCAAAAGATAAACATTTCAGTCGATATTGTGCACCTTCTTTTAATACGGTTCCCCGAACCATTTCCTCTGCTTTGATATAGATGCCTTCCTCTTCCAGAAATTCTTCATCTGCTTTCACAATACGAAGATAGGTTTCTGTAATGGTATTGTTAATGATTCTCTGTTTTTGCAATGTCCTGTCATCTTCCACAATCTGTACAATAAATGGTTTTGCACACTTGTGATGTTCCGGTGTTGTGGTTTCTACAACCACATAAGTACCGTATGGAAGTTCCGGAGTTTCAATCCGTCCGTCACTGTCCGTAAACATTTCTGAGACTTCATATTTATTTTCTCCAAGGCTTGTCAGCCACTTTTCATCACCGGCTGTCCATGGTTCACTTTTGCGCTTATAAAGCACTGCTCTAGATTCTTTGGTAAAGTCATAGTCATAGAAGGATAAAACATCCGCTTCTCCCCAGGTTCCATTGACTGGCTGCAATTCTCCTTTTTTCACTGCACTTAGATCGTTGATCAAATAAATGCTGAATCCAGCGCCTTTTAATGGCTTTAACTCTGTCTGGTAGGCATTATCCGATGTTTTTACAAACTGAATTCCCTGTTTTTTTACAAAATCTCCGGAATAGACTGTTTTCGAATCGCTTCCATCATCCACAGTTAATGTATTTTCTGCTTCCGCTGCAACCTCATTTCTTACTTCCACCTTTACGTTCTGATCTTTATAAACAAGGGTAACATCATATTTTGTCTTGTCCGGCAGATATCCTTCTGATGCAGTTATTTCCCGGATATAATATTTCCCCAGCTCCAAATCCCCAAACAAGGTCTTTCCAGGGGTGTCTGTATATGAAATCTCTTTATCAGGCTTTTCTATATGTCTGCTGCCATCAGTATTTAAAATATATCCGTCTTTGTTCTGTTTTGGTGTTTTTCCGATTTCTGCTTTTGCAACCAGTTCACCTTTCTTGTAAATTACTCCTGTTTTTTGATCCTGATGTACGATATCTTCTGCCGCATAGATGCCATATACTGCGCCTTCCAGTGTCGCATCCCCCTGCGTAATATGACTTTCTGATTCACTGTCATATTTTATCAGCTCTACAGCACCAAGGGTACGTTCATTTGTAATCTGTAATGTTGCTGTTTCATTCCCGGAAATTTTCTTTGACTTTACATTTTCCTGCCACACATATCCCTTTGGAGCAGTAATTTCCTTGCATTGATAGGTATATTGCATTTCTTCAAAATTTGATTTTTGTGCTTCAATATGCTGTTTCGCCTCCTCCAGGGAAGTAAAACAGGTAATTGCTTCCTGTTGTGCAGCTGTCAACAAATCAAAGTTTGTACAATATTGTGCAGAAAATGATTCTGATTTCTCAGTTTTAAAAGAAGCTTCTCCTGCTGCATTTGTTGTCACAGTTTTCACTTTTTTCCCATTTTCATAAATTTCAACCTTACATCCGGCAAGTCCAACTTTCGTCTGCCAGTCTGTCTTTTTTACTTTGACCTCATAGCTTACTTCTATAGAATCCTCAATCACATCAAATTCCGGTTCTACAAGTTCGATCTCCGGTTCGTCTGGATTTGGTTCTTCCGGCTTCGGATTTTCACCTGCATATGGTGTAGTTACAAATTCATCATATTTTGCCACTCTCTGGCTTCCTGCCGGACCTTCTGCAACCCAAACATTCCCCGTCTTCCCTTTTGCCAGTTTGTAAAATGAAACTGTTGTATCAGCCCAGGATGCGGCGGAGGTTTCATTATAGCTTTTTAAATACCATGTATAAGCATAAGACCATGCTTCCGCTTCCGTGCTGGCTGACTGAAGCGCCCAGATTGCCATTTGAATACAAAAATATCCTGAAATTGTACTGGAGGCTCCATATTTCTCAATCAAATGTGCCACTTCACCGCTGGTCTTTGAAAAATTCCCATAAGCGTAGCTTCTTTTGCAGGAAGCCCCATGATCCAGGCAATAGGTATTGCTTCCGCCATTGGTAATTTTCCATAGCGTATTTCCGTAACCATCCTTAATCCCTGTGCTGGAAAGATTCATGTAGGCAACCTGATCTCCACTTTGAGGTACATAGGCATAGGTAGTCAGACCATAGTTTTCACCACGGTATACCGGCATGGACAGATTTTCTGCGACTCGCAGCTGATTTGGAAGCAGCGAATCCCACCATTCTTTTGGCATATCCGCCAATTCATTTAAATCTTCCGGAATATTTGCTTCTATCCAGTTTAAAATACTTGTTCTGTCATTTAAATCAATATCCTGCTGTGCTGTTTCTTCTGCGGATACGACTGTTCCAAACAGCTGCACCAACATCGTAAAAAGTAACACAAACACACTGATCCTCTTTATTCTGTTACTCATATCAATTCCTTTCATTGCTGAAACAGATTTACCCAATAATAATTCCCTTCATGGCAGTAACATGCCATAACTCCTGAGGTAAATCTCTCATTCAATATATTTTCTTTATGTCCCTGAGAGTTCATCCAGCCACCTACCAGATTGGTAACTGACCTATAGTTTTCTGCAATATTCTCCCCACAGCCACCGGCACCATATTGCCTGATGATGACATCTCCCACATAACTCCCATCCGGTCTCTGATGAGAAAAATTCATCACAAGTTCCTGCGCTCTGATACAGGCAAGTTCATACAATGATTCATTCCATACCAGTTCATGCAGACCATTGGCAGTTCTTTGTTGATTTACAGCCGCAAATGCTTCTTCTGCCTTTGCTCGTTCAAATCCATTTTTTACATTTTCTGGCTGTACCTCCTCCACCGGCTGTTCTTTTAACCACTGCGGTTCCTCGGCTTCTGTAAGATACAACACATATACTTTCACAACGCTGGCATTTCCATAAATGTCCGCACCTACGATTTCCATGCTGTATAAACCATCTTTTTCAGGCAAAACCGTCGCCTGCAATGTGTCTGGCGACACATTTTTTTCTTCATAACAATCCGTTTCTGCCGACCATTCAGGTATCTCCAGTTCAAAATCCGTCGGATCATTACAAAGCAGTTTCACATTTCGGAATCCTTCCACAAACGCTGACGCATCCGACACATTTTCCGTGAAATTTTCCGGAATAATCTCTTCTGAACTGACAAAAAAATAAGTTTTCAGAGTCCCTTCCGGTGCTTCCGCATCCATTACAACCTCTGCCGCATCTTCAACAGGTATTTCCATGTTTTGCTGCTCTACTACCTGAGCATAGTCATTGTTTGAACACGCACTCAAATAAGCCATTGAAAATATGATTCCAATTGCTGACATATACTTCTTTATTAAATTTTTGTTCATATTCGTTCTCTTGGGTAATTCATAGATGTGGCATAATGCCACTAGACAGGATAAGCGGATCAAATGATTTTGACCCGCCTATAGTATAAAATATAATATTTTTTATGTCAACGACTTCTTCAGATTATTCTTTCAAAAATTCCAGAACTGTCTGGTTAAAATCTTTTGCTTCATCGTAAAGTGCATGACCATACTGTTCATAAATTTTCAATTCCGCATTTGTAATCAATTCCGCAAGTTCTTTGGATGCTTTTGCTCCTACGATTCGATCCAGCGCGCCTCCAATGACCATTGTTTTTGCCTGAATCTTATCCAGTTTTTCATATGCATTATGATGAAGACTGGCATTTGCCATATTGATAAATCTGTCATAGCTTTTTGGCTTTCCGATTTTACCGGCCACACTCATCATCCATTTATTCTTTTCAAGATATTCTTTGGTGTACATTTTTTTCAGATTATCCACCATCAGTCTTCTGTAATCTCCACGTTTTGCCATTTCAATCCAACCGGAAATCACACCCTGTATATATTGATTTTTTCTTGCAGAAGTTACTACCAGCACCAGCTTTGACACTGTTTTGGGATAATCAGCTGCCAAATGCTGTGCAATCATCCCGCCTAAAGATACACCAATAACATCCGCCTGTTCAATTCCAAGACTGTCCATTGCCTCTTTAATATCACGTGCCATTTTTCTCGTAGAATAACGATCCGGCATATCAGTCTTTTGACTAAAAACATATACTTTATAATCTTTCGCAAATTTCCCGTAGAGCAAAGCATACATATGCGCAAGCTTATTGTCAGTACGCAAGCCGTCACCAAGCCCCGGAATCATAATTAAACTTTTTTCTCCATTCCCAAACTCTGCGTAATTCATGGATGTATTTCCGATTTTTACAGATTTGTTTTTCGCATTATATAACATAGGCACACCTCCCTGGGTCCTTTTTCTTCAAAATTTTATATTTTCATTATACTCCCTACTTTCTCATTCCTACAATAAGCTTCATGAAATATTAAGTTTTCATTTCCTATTTTCTAAGAAATGATTGCATGGTATAATTTCTTTACGATTTTTACGAGGTAATTTTATGCATAATTTAACTGAAGGTTCAATTTTTAAGGTTTTAATGAAACTCTCACTTCCGATTATGGCATCTGCGTTTCTTGCCACCGCCTACAGCATTACTGATTTGGCATGGATTGGAACTTTAGGATCCAGCGCAGTCGCCGGTGTCGGTGTCGGAGGCATGTATGTCTGGCTTTCTCAGGGACTTTCCACCCTTGCCCGCATGGGCGGACAGGTTCCCATGGCTCAGGCACTCGGGAAAGGCGAATTAGAACATGCAAAGAAATATGCCGTTACTTCCCTTTGGGTCGTTGCTTTTTTCGGCATTATATTCGGAATCGTTTCCCTTGTCTTTACAGACCCTATGGTTGCGTTTTTCAACCTGGATACAGCCCTGACAGTATCACATGCAAAAGTATATTTAAAGATCACCTGTGGAATGATTATTTTTTCTTATATTGGCTATACACTGACCGGACTTTATACTGCCCAGGGTGATTCCAAAACACCTTTAAAAGCAAATTTTATCGGTCTGGTTACAAATATGATCTTAGATCCCGTTTTGATTCTTGGAATCGGACCTTTCCCAAGGTTGGAAGTCGTTGGTGCTGCCATCGCCACCGTATTTGCCCAGTTTTTGGTAATGATGGTTCTGATTTTCGATATCTATCGTCCCGGATCAAACAATCTTCTAAAATCAGCTAATATCTTTCGTTTTCCTGGAATGGAGTATTTTAAAACAATTTTCAAAATCGGTACCCCGGCTGCACTGCAGGGAACTCTTTATTGTGCCTTTTCTATGGTTCTGACACGTATGGTATCCGGTTTCGGGGATGGAGCTATTGCAACCCAACGCGTAGGCGGACAAATTGAATCCATCACATGGAATGTCGCAGATGGATTTGCAGCTGCCCTGAATGCATTCTCAGCCCAAAACTTTGGTGCCGGTAAAATAGATCGTGTAAAAAAAGGTTATTACTTATCAGCCATTATCATTGCACTTTGGGGTTCTCTGATTGGTTTGATTTTCTTCCTGTTCCCGATTGGAATTGCAAATATTTTCTTCCATGAGCCGAAAGTCATCGCAATCGCAATCGGCTATTTATCAATTATTGCACTGGGGGAACCATTTATGTGTGTTGAAATTGTATCCAGCGGTGCAATTTCAGGACTGGGAAATACCAAACTTTGCAGCATTATCAGTATTATTTTTACCGGTTCCCGTATTCCTCTGGCATATCTTTTAAGCCAGACATCTCTGGGCTTAAAGGGCATCTGGTGGGCACTTACAATTACCAGTATCTGCAAGGGAATTGTATTTTTCTTTGCATTTCAAAAAGAAAGTAAATTTAGTAATTTATCAAGTTAAATTATGTATCATTTTTTTAGTTTTTTATAAATTTTCGTACTATTTTTGTGCATTTTTACCAATTTTCACTGTAAATTATTGGTACGGATTCCATTAACAATTTTATGGAAAAATGGAATGGAAAATTGTATAATATAAACAATAAGCGAAAGAGAGGGGACTTATAATGGCTCAGAGTAATATGTTAGCGATGATCTTGGCTGGTGGTCGAGGATCCCGTTTACATGATTTAACAACTAAGGTTGCAAAACCAGCCGTTTCTTATGGCGGCAAATATCGTATTATCGACTTCCCACTTTCTAACTGTGCAAACAGTGGTATTGATGTTGTCGGTATTCTTACACAGTATGAATCAGTTCTGTTAAACAGCTATGTTTCACAGAGCGGACGCTGGGGTCTCGATGCTCGTGACAGCGGTGTATTCGTACTTCCTCCACGTGAAAAAGCAGACGCTGCATTAGACGTTTACCGTGGAACAGCAGATGCTATTTCTCAGAACATTGACTTCGTAGATAAATATGATCCAGAATACATCTTAATCTTATCTGGTGACCACATCTATAAAATGAACTACGACAAAATGCTTGCTTACCATAAAGAAATGAAAGCAGACGCTACTATCGCAGTTCTTCCTGTACCGATGAAAGAAGCTAGCCGTTTCGGTATCATGAACACAAACGAAACAGGCAGAATCGTAGAATTCGAAGAAAAACCTCCAGTACCAAAGAGCAACTTAGCTTCTATGGGTATCTACATTTTCAACTGGAAAACTCTTCGTGCAATGTTAGTAGAAGATATGGCGAAAGAAGATTCTCACCATGACTTTGGTAAAGACATCATTCCTACATTATTAAACAATGGCGGAAATCTTTACGCTTGGGAATTCAACGGATACTGGAAAGACGTTGGAACAATCGATTCTCTTTGGGAAGCTAACATGGACTTATTAGACACTAACTGTGAATTAGATATGAACGATTCTTCTTGGAGAATTTATACAGAAGATATCGTTGGTCTTCCACAGTACATCGGTGCTAATGCTAACATCAACCGCGCGTACATCACACAGGGTTGTGTAGTTGACGGTGAAATTTCTAACTCTGTACTCTTCACAGGTGCTAAAGTTGGTACAGGCGCTAAGATCATCGACAGCGTTCTTATGCCAAACGCAGTTGTTGAAGACGGCGCAGTTGTAACACGTGCTTTAATCGCTGATGGCGTAGTTATCGGTAAAGGCGCAGTTGTTGGCGCAGCTGACAGCGCTGAAATCGCACTGGTTGCACAGGATGTAAAGGGGGTAGAATAGAATGAGAGCATTTGGTATTATCAGTTCTTCAGGAAATCATATTTATGTTGAAGGAATGCAGGACTACCGTTCTATCGGCGCATTCTCCTTCTTAGGACGTTACCGTGCTATCGACTTCCCAATGTCAAACATGAGCAACAGCGGTATCGAACATGTATCTGTTTTAATGAGCAACAATCCTCGTTCTTTAGTTGAACACTTAGGATCAGGACGTCATTACAACATTAACTCTAAACGTGGTAAAGTTCAGTTACTGTTCACAGAAGGCGGTGCTGCAACAAGCTTCTACAACACAAACATGACTGGATTCGCTCAGAACATCGAAAGCATTCAGAAAGCACCAGCAGAATATGTTGTACTTGCTCCTGGTTACATGATTTACACACAGGACTACGATAAATTATTAGATCAGCACATCGAATCAGGCGCTGACGTAACTCTTCTGTATCATTCAGTTGAAACAGCTAATGAAGACTTCTTAAACTGTGACGTATTATCACTTAACCGTCAGAGCGGTGTTGATTTAATCGCTAGAAACCGCGGTGCAGAAGCTTCTGCTAAAGTTTTCATGGATACATATGTAATGAAGAAATCTCTGTTCCTTGAATTAATTGCTAAGGCTCGCAGCATTTCTTCTATGTACACATTAGCTCAGATCGTTAACAAATGTCTCAAAGAACTTGACGTTCGTGGTGTTGAACATACAGGTTACTTTGCAACATTAACAGATTTCAAGAGCGTATACAAAGCAAATATGTCTCTCATCGATTACAACAATGCAAAAGCATTATTCGATGCAAAATGGCCTATTTACACACGTACAAGCGATTCTTGCCCAACACAGTACTTCGAAGAAGCAGAAATCAAATCTTCTGTAGTATCTAACGGATGCTTAATCCAGGGTACAATCGAAAACTCTGTAATCGGACGTGGATGTACAATCGGTAAAGATTGTGTAATCAAAAACTGTGTAATTTCTTCTGACGTAGTTGTAGCAGATGGAACACATCTCGAAAACTTAATTGTTGATAAACACGCAAGCGTTCTTCATACAAAAGAAATCGTTGCAGATCCAGAAAATCCAGGATATGTAAAACGTGGTGACATCATCTAATCAATGATAACAATTTAGGGGATATCCATTTGGATATCCCCTTTCTTAATGTTGTTATGTATTTATACTTCCGGAATAATAATTGCTGCAATGATATAGGCAAGAATTCCGCTTCCTCCCAGCATTGAAAAAATAACCCACAAAAGTCTTACTACCGTCGCATCAATTCCTAAATATTCTCCAATCCCTGCACAAACTCCACAAATCATTCTGTTACTTGATTTTGTTAATTTCTTCATATTCATATCCTCCTTAAATATCTATAATATCATCCAGCTCATCAAAATGCCGAACATCAATCTGGAAACCATTTTCAATAAACACACCGTGTTCCTCAAGTCCTTCTTTTGCAGCCGCAATTCCTCCCACCGCAAAGATTCCGCCAATAAACAATCCAATTCCAATCGTAATCAGCACAAGTGCTACAATGATAACTTTTCCCGTAGATTTTTTCACTGACTACACCTCCTTCTTTTCAAATGGTTTGCGAAACAATTTTACAATCCAGCGAATTACTGGTGGTATCACTTTTTGCACGATCCAGATACCTAAAACTGTTGCCAGAATTCCAATTCCAATAAGAAGCAATGAAAGCCCCAGCATCATAATTCCAACTGCCGGAGTTACAAACAGGCATCCAATGGCAGCTGCAAACACTGATGCACCTGCTACCAGCAATGCAATTCCTACAATCACCAGTACAAACAGTACCACTGCCGCAGCTATCAGGATTCCCAAAACTGCCGAAAGTAATCCAACTCCTAATGGTCCAAAAATCGGCAGAGCGAAAATTGCCAGAATTAGAATCAGAATCCAGCCACTAGTACCGAGATTTTTAATCTTATCTGTAAATTTTTGCTCCTTTTGTGTGCCATAATAAACCACTTCCTCTTTCGCAGGCTCACCATATCCGGAATATCCGTTTTCAGAAAATTCTCCCTGTTCTGCTGCATCTTCTTTTAAACCTTCTTTAATGATTGCTGCCACCTTTTCCGGACTTCCAAGCGATGCAATTATCTGCGCCTCATTTTCTGCTCCAGCATCATCAAAATAATCCTCATAATAATTTAACGCTTCTTCCCTTTCACATTCCGGAATATCCCAGAGAAGATTCTTTAGTTGATTCATAAACTCCGTTCTACTCATGTATGTTTCCTCCCTCAAACATGAAGTTAATTTTCTGCGAATATGCCTTCCATTCGCTCTTATATAAATTTAACTGAACATTCCCCTGTTCTGTTACTTTATAATATCGTCGATTTCTTCCCGCACACTCCCTGTCATATACTTCCAGACAGCCGTCCTTTTGAAGTCTTCGAAGAACCGGATAAAGCGTAGACTCTGACAACTCGATTACCTGTCGAACATCCTGGGTAATCTTGTATCCGTAGGTTCCTTCTACATCTCTGGAAACAACCGCCAGCACAATTGCATCTAAAAGTGCTGCTCCTGTATTAAAAACCATTCATTAACGCTCCTTTCTTATTCAAATTTTATGTCTTATATTTCTCTTTTTTAAATATAATATTATATCCTGTATAATATTGTTTGTGTTTATAATATAAGACATATAATATTATATGTCAATAACCTTAAGGAAATCTTTAGAAGTCCTCTTCTCCGAATTTTCTGACACAAAAACGGAAATGCTACTATAAAGCATCCAAGAAAGGAACATCAATTATGAAAAATGAAAATAAAATCATACAAAATCCTGCAGATTATGATTATCTAAAACCTTCTTCCGTACAAGATTGTACAGGTTTAATACCCTCTGGTATTGTTGATGAGGCAGAAATCGAAAGCTACGAAGAACTCTATCCTTTTCTTCCTCATTTAGCAAAAAATGGACGTAAAAAAGGAAGTCTCGATTGAGTAATGTCATTTAGATAAGGATAATTGTTAAAACAGATAAAAATGAGGTTAGTAGATTTTTTGATTTACTAACCTCGTTTTTTGATCTTTTTATAAAAAATTGCATAACAAATAAGCCGAAGCCGGTGCATCTGCCCTAAAA
>JBGVRS010000150.1:0-16252 GCA_045128635.1 Lachnospiraceae bacterium | reverse complement strand
AAAATGGTTTGTATCTGCGAAAAGAGCAGACTTTACGGAAATTGGGAAAAAATTTAATATCACACCTATGACAGCACGAATTATCAGAAACAGAGATGTCATTGGAGACGAGCAGATTCGAAAATTTTTGCATGGCGGTATTGCAGATTTATACTCCCCATGGCAGCTGTATGGCATGAAGGAAGGAACCCGTCTTTTGCAGCAGGCGATTGCAGCAGGGGAAAAGATCCGCATTATCGGGGATTACGATATTGACGGTGTGTGCGCCACCTACATTTTGTTGACAGGACTGAAAAAAGTCGGAGCAAATGTGGATACAGTCATTCCTGACAGAGTCAAAGACGGTTATGGAATCAATGAGCATCTGATCGATGGGGCTAAGGCTGATGGCGTAGATGTGATCGTTACCTGCGATAACGGGATTGCGGCGTATCAGCAGATTGCTTATGCGAAAGAACTGGGGATGAAAGTTATTGTGACAGATCATCATGAAGTGCCGTTTGAGGAAAATGAAAACGGCAGGCTGGAAAAACTGCCTCCTGCAGATGTAATCATCAATCCAAAACAGGAGAGATGTGCCTATCCGTGGAAAGGGCTTTGTGGCGGCGCGGTTGCCTGGAAGCTGGTGGCAGCATTGTATGACACTTACAATGTTGCAATGGAAGAAGCCTATAAACTTCTGGAATTCGCAGCGATTGCCACGGTAGGAGATATTATGGAACTTCAGGATGAGAACCGTATCATCGTAAAAGAAGGATTGAAGAGAATTCATCATACAAAGAATATCGGTTTAAGATCTCTGATTGAGGTCAATGGACTGGAAAGGGATTCCATTGGTGCATATCATATCGGGTTTGTACTGGGTCCTTGTATCAATGCTGGCGGACGATTAGATACAGCAAAGCGTGCACTGGAACTGTTTGCTTCTGAGGATAAAGAGGCGGCTGACCGATTGGCAGGTGATTTAAAAGCGCTTAACGACAGCCGAAAAGAATTGACCAAAGATGGCGTGGAGGAAGCCGTTCATCAGGTTTTGGATACAGGCAGAAGAAGTGAAAGAGTTCTGGTGATTTATCTTCCGGATTGTCACGAAAGCATTGCAGGGATTATTGCCGGTAAGGTAAAAGAGAGATTTTATCGTCCGACAATTGTTTTAACGGATGCTGAAGATGGCATAAAGGGTTCTGGGCGTTCCATTCCGGGATACAACATGTTTGAGGAACTCTGCAAGGTAGGAGATCTGTTTACGAAATTTGGCGGGCATCCCATGGCAGCGGGAATGTCTCTGCCAAAAGAAAATTTGCAGAAGCTTCGCAGTCAGTTAAATGAAAATTGTACGCTGACAGACGAAGATATGGTCGAGCGATTAAGCATCGACATTGCTATGCCGATTCAGTATATTAATGAAGAATTCATCAGTGAATTAAAGGTATTAGAGCCTTTTGGAAATGGAAACAGCAAGCCTCTCTTTGCCGAAAGAGATTTTCACGTGCTGCAAAGCCAGATTCTTGGCAAAAATAAAAATACGGTGAAGGTTTACGGAACAAATGCAGCCGGATGTCATATGGAAGGGCTTTATTTTGGCAACCCGGAGGAATTTTTGGGCTTATTGAAGAAAAAAGACACTATTTCCATTACCTATTATCCTTCAGTGAACGAATTTCGGGGAAGGAAAACTCTGCAAATTATGATTCAGGATTTTCAGTAAAAGCTGATAAAATGTAGAAAATCGCACAAAGAGTGTAGATTTTCTACATTTTTTGCTTTTTGGGAATGTGTAATAATAAAAGCATCGTATAATGGCGGAAGTGGACGCAAATTTATGTTACATTATACGAAAGGGGGAAAAGAATGTATCGCAAAGAGAAAACATTTCGGGCAAAGATTTATTCCATGCATTTATATAGCGTGCTGATCTTATCAGCTATCATGCTTCTGGCGTTTGGCGGATACTCCATGTATGAGTTCCATGAAAGGGAAGAACGAAATATTGAAAACGTATTAAATTCTGTTTCGCAAAATATGGAGCTGCAGTTTGCAGAGGTAAAGGAGGTCAGAGATGCCTTTTATTTCAACGATGTATTTCGAAAGGCAGAACAGTTAAATAAGCCCGAGCTTTATAAATATTATGACAAAATGAAGCTGATCGATATGGAGGAATCCTATAGCCTGACATTACAGAAAATCATGCATACTTCCTCACAAAAAATTCGAAATATTGCGTTCTTTCCGATATCTGGCGGTGACAAAGTCTATTATCTGAGTAAACGGACCGCGGACATTCAGGAGGCAGAATATGTGAATTATCAAGAGGAAGAATGGTATCAGGAGGCAGTGAACAGACCTTATGATGTAGTACTGCATAAGCCTCATATTCCATGTTATATGGAAAACTATAGACTGGGGGAAGTATATTCCTATATTTGTGGGATTACTGACTTGGATACCAGAAAGCTGATTGGAGTGCTCAAAATTGATGTAGATGCACAGAACATGCGTGAAACCCTTCAAATGTTTGCAAAAACAGAAGGAAATGCAGTTGTGCTTTTAAAGAATGGAGATATTTTTGCGAAATCAGGAGAACTTGAAGAAGCGCTTGATGCTTATCGACTCACAGCAAAACAAATTCCAAATACCAGACTGGAGGTAGGATATTTAAATACCTTTAGAAGTCAGTATGGCGGCTATATCAATCTGTTCCTTGGCACACTGAGCATTATTTGCATGGCGGTATTTCTGGCATTTACCAATTATCAAAAACAGGCAAAAAAGATGGTTGCAGACATGAATCTGATTATGGACGGTATCCAGAAAGTAGAGAAAGGAAATCTGGATTATCAGATTGAGATTGAGCGGGATAGTGAGTATCGAAAGATTGGCCGAACCATTAATCATATGACAAAGCAATTAAAGGAATATATTGAAAGAGAATATATTCTTGTGATCCAGCAGCAAAAGGCTCAGTATCTGGCTCTGCAGTCTCAGATCAATCCGCATTTTTTATATAACATATTAAATGGATTTATCGGATTGAACAGGATGGGGGAAAAGGAAATTTTAGAAAAGAGTATTATTGAGCTGTCTAATTTGTTTCGTTATACCTGCAGTGCGAAGGATATTGCAACTGTTGAAGAAGAAATGAATTTTCTACATAATTACATAAAACTGGAAAAACTAAAGTACGAAGAACGGCTGCAGTATAACTTTGATATCGATGACATTTGCCGGAAAAGGATGATTCCAAAGCTGCTCATTCAGCCAATCGTGGAAAATTCCATTAAACATGGGAAAGGGAATACCGACCAGCCTCTGGAGATTGTAATTTGTGCAAAAGAGGAGCAGGTTAGTGGAATCGGACGTGTTATGGTCATTTCTGTAAGGGACAATGGCGTTGGATTTGACGTAGATGTAAAAGAACGGGAAGAAAGCGTGGGATTAAAAAATATACGTACAAGGACAGAACTGTATTGCAAAAATGCGCTTTATCAATGTCATTCTGCACCAGGTGCAGGCACAGAAACCATATTGATCTTTCCAAACGAAGGAGGTGTGTGAAAATGATCGTATTGATTGCAGATGATGAGAGACTGGTAAGATTTGCAATGAAAAGTATGCTGATGCAATTTATGGAGGATTCAGAAGATATTTTTCTAGAGGCTGTCAATGGAAAAGAAATGGTGGAGGTATGCAGGATGCATCAGCCGGATGTGGTGTTTGCAGACATTAGCATGCCATATATGGATGGACTGGAAGCAATCTTTGAATGTAAAAAATATTCTCCGGAAACGCAATATGTGATTGTTACGGGATTTTCCGAATTTGAATATGCCAAAAGAGCCATTCATCTGGGGGTCAATGATTATTTGCTGAAACCGGTAGACAGTGAAAAACTGCAAACAGTGATGGAAAAAATCAGGCAGAACATCGGAGAGAAAAAACAGGAATCAAATTCCAGATTTCAGCTTCAGGTAATGGAGGCATTCAATTACTTTGCATCTCTTGGAGCGTCGGAAAATCTAAAGATTGAGACCGGACAATGGGACTATTTTGTATATTTTATATATGAAAAAGAGCATCCGTTTGCCAAGACAGAGGACACGGACTTCCAAAAGATGCTGTTAAAAGAAATCAGAAATCTGGGAGAAGAGCTTGTGAAAAGAAAAGGGCACTATGTGACAATGCACACACCGGAGGGAACCATTTGTGTGATCTTTGAGGTTTCACAAGAGCAGAAGGAACATATTTTGTTTCATATGAACAGAATCTGCTTTACAATCCGCAATCAATATAAAAATCGCTGTTATATCAGGTGGAGCAAATGTAAGAAACTTCGGGAAGCTTATCAGGAAAGCGTTGCGGCAGATGCAGAAGTCTATCTGCTTTTAGACAGGCAGCCAGGGATATTATATCAAAAACACCAACTGGTACGCCCAGAGTATGAAAAACAGTTTCTAATTCAGATAGAAAAGCTTTTGGAGGCATGGAAGAAAGCAGATGGCATTGCATGCAAAGACATTATCAACAAGATTTGGAGAACCTATCGGGAAAATGAACCAAAAGTGGATTTGAAAATGTTAAGTGCTTATTGCAATGAAACCATTGGATGCCCTATCAGCCATGAGTCTTTCAAGCGTTTTTTTCAATCCTTTGTGGAACATTCTGAGAAAATGTACTGTGGATATGCAAAGGAAGAACGAGATATTACGGAAAATACAAAACAGTATATTTTGAAGAATTATATGTATGATATCAGCATCAGTCAGATTGCAGAGCAGCTGGGACTGACTGCAAACTATTTGAGTACGATCTTTAAACGGAAAACAGGGGAGAAATTTATAGATTATCTTACCAGAACGCGTATGGAGGCGGCCAAAAAGCTTTTGGTTCAGAACTTTTCGGCCTCTGTTCAGGACATTGCTCTGATGGTAGGCTATAACAGTGCAAGACATTTCTCGGCGCTTTTTCAGAAATATACAGGAGAAACGCCGTCAGCCTATCGAAAATCCAAAATGTAGAAATTCGTACCTTTATCAAAGTTTTATGACATTTTCCGGGAAGAGACGGTTGGTTATAGTAAAGCTATCAAAACCGTAAGGAGGAATCAATAATGAAATTGAAAAAGTTATTAGCACTCGGTCTTGCCCTTGGTATGATGTGCTCGTTAGCAGCATGCGGAGCGAAAGAAGAGAGTGCGCCTGCCGAAACAGCTCCGGCAGTGGAAAACGAAGCAGAAGTTGCAACAGAAGATTCTGATGTAACAATCGCATTTGCAACAAACGTTGTTGGTGCAAAAGCGGAAGCTTTGGAAGCTGCATGCAAAGCGTTTGAAGAAGAAACTGGATATACGGTGGATTTTCAGGCTCCAGGAAGCAGCTACGAAGAACTGATGAAAACAAAAATGTCTGCAAATGAACTTCCAGACGTATTTACAACTCACGGATGGTCTGTAGCAAGATATAGCGACTATTTAATGCCGGTGAACGATCTTGCATTCGCAGCAGATATTGATGATCAGATCAAATCTGTAATCACAGATGCAGATGGAAACATGTTTGTTCTCCCGGTTGACATCGACATTGCTGGTATTGTTTACAATGTAGATGCATTGGAAACAGCTGGAGTAAATCCGGATGACATCAAAACCTGGGAAGATTTCGGAGAAGCTTGTGAAAAAATCAAAGCTGCAGGAATCACACCAGTACATATTGGCGGAAAAGATTCTTGGACAATCGGTCAGTTCTTTGACTGGGCAGCGCCATCTTACTATATCACAGATGAAGCAAACAGTCAGGCAGCTGATTTAAAAGCAGGTAAATTCAATACGGAAACATGGGAAGCTGTTTCAGGTCTTTTGGAATCCTGGGTAAGCGCAGGATATTTAAATGAAGATGTTTTAACATCTGATTACAATGCAGATATGACTGCTCTTGCAGAAGGAACAGCAGCATTCTGCTTCTACGGAAATTCTTCTGTTGTTGATGCAAAGAATGTAAATCCAGACGCTAAAATTGGCATGATGCCAATTCCAGCAGCAAGTGATGCTGATGAACCAAGTCTGATTGCTGGTGAAGACGTAGCAGTTGGTGTATGGAAAGATTCAGAAGTGAAAGATCAGGCAGTTGAATTATTAAACTATCTTGCGAAACCAGAAGTTGCAAAAACAATTGCTGAAGCCGCAGGATGCAAAGCAGGTCTTACAACAGTGAAAGCTGAAATCGGCGAAATCGGTACATACCTTGAAAAATATGCTGACGTTGCTACATTCCCATATTTTGACCGCGAATACCTTCCAAGTGGTATGTGGGATATCATGTGTGCTACTGGTGCTGATATTCTTGCACAGAAAGATGGTGCAGTTGCCAATGCAGCAAAAGTGATGGAACAGAATTTTAACGACAAATTTGTACAGTAAGAAAAACAGTCGTTCATGTTAAATGAGAATTAGGGAAGCAGTCTCTTCTGCTTCCCTTTTTTAACCAAAATTAGAGCAGAAAGGATAGAAAATATGAAGAAAAGAGCAAGAACAATGAATACGTTCTATGTTCCAGCATTGATTTTGTTTGCAATATTCGTGATCTATCCATTTATGAAAGGAATTTTCTTGTCTTTCACCAACTGGAATGGATATTCACAATCTTACAAAATGGTAGGAATCAATAACTATATACGTATGTTGACAGATCAGAATGTGCATCGTGCATTTATAAATACCATTATTTATGGGGTTGGAAGCACATTTTTACAGAATGTGCTGGGGCTGGCACTGGCACTTTTATTAAATCAGAAGTTTAGAGGCAAATCCGTTGTCAGAACTATGGTTTATTTACCGGTTATGATTGCCCCGTTGATTATGGGGTATATCATGTATTTTTTCTTTACCTACAATAACGGTGCATTAAACGATATTTTTGGAATTTTTGGAAAGGAAGCGGTTGACTGGCTGGCAAGCGGAACAAGAGGAACAGTAATCTTAACGATTGTAAACTCCTTACAGTTTGTAGGAATTTCCATGGTTATTTACCTTGCGGGCTTGCAGGGAATTCCGGATATGTATTATGAAGCAGCAGCGATTGACGGGATCAATCCAACTCAGAGATTCTGGTACATCACCTTACCTCTTTTAATGCCTGCGATATCTTCTTCCGTTACCATCAATTTAATCGGTGGACTGAAGCTATTTGATATTATCTCAGCATTGACAGGAGGCGGACCGGGGTATGATACGAACTCCTTATCTACGTTGGTGCATAGAACATATTTTGCAAGTGAAAATGCAGGATATGCATCTGCGATTGGTCTGATTTCATTTGTGCTGATCATGGTGCTTAGCAACATTGTGCTGAAATATCTGGACAAGAAGGAGGCTGACTTATGTTAATGAATAATAAAAAAGCATGGATTTGGAGAATGCCGCTTCTTCTTTTGATTTTGCTGACTTATTGTTCTCCGTTTTATATTTTGCTTGGAATATCTTTTAAGCCAGTGACTGAGATCAGTTCACGCTGGAAGCTTCCAGCAGCTCCGACACTGGAAAATTTCAGAGCAGCGATTGAGCAGGGGAATATATTTACTGCATTAAAGAACACTGCATTGATTTCTGTAATTGTGGTACTTCTGATCATTGTAGTAAGCTCACTGGCAGCCTATCCGTTGGCGAGGAACAAAAGCAAATGGAATACGCTGATTAAAAGCTTTATTTTAGGAATTATGATGGTTCCGCCACTTAGTATTCTGGTTCCATTGTATTCGATTTTGGTAGATATGGGTGGAATCAATGAATACTGGGGAATCATTCTTATATTATTGACCTACGAATTGCCACAGGCGATTTTTCTATATACAAATTTTATAAAATCCATTCCTGAAGCATTGGATGAAGCAGCGGCACTTGATGGCTGCGGACCAATCAGAACATTTTTCTATATTGTTCTGCCTCAGTTAAAATCGGTAACAGCTTCCGTCATTATATTAACAGGAATCCATTGTTGGAATGACTATCAGTTTTCGTTGTATGTTTTGCAATCCAGTAAAATGAATACGATCACCCTTGCGATTTCATCCTTCTTCTCACAGACAACGAGCAACTTACACGCAGCATCAGCGGCAGCACTTCTGGCGATTTTACCGGTGGTTGTTGTATTCCTGTTCCTGCAGAAATATTTCATCAAGGGAATGGTTGACAGTGCGATTAAGTAAAAAGGAGGCAGTTTTATGAATAACGAAAATTTTCATCCGGTACAAACAGTGCCTCCATTGGCACATGCTCTTCATAAATGGGATGAAGAAGAAAAAGTATTAAAGTATGAATATAACGGAACAGACATCATAACCATGCAGATTCCGGAGAGTGAAGATGTGGGATTTCGCCATGGTTCAGATGGTACGATGCAAAGTATTGCTTATATTCAGCAGATTTATATTATGGTGGAAAAACCAATGTGGGTAAAGGTACGCTTTTGCCTTTCGGATGAGACAATTTGCATGCGTGCCCATCGTGCAGGGAGTGAACAGGCGATTGCTGCACAAAATGGAAATGTGCTGATTTATGGGGTCAATGGACTATATGATACAGCGCAGGATCTGCTGATAGAAGTGAACGGAAGTGAATGGTCTTGGGATTCTGAGCAGTTCGTGGAGGAAAACGGAAAGAGGATTGCCTATATGAATCTGCTGCTTTGCGAGAAGCCTGTGTTCATCAATCTGAAAATGCATTATTACAAAAATCATCTGGGATATAGGTATTATGAGCCTTGGAAAAACAAGATTAATAAAAAAGCTGTTGCGGGATGGTGCTCATGGGAAGCATTCCGTCGTGACATTAATGAAGAAAAAATCAACGGAATTACGGAATTTATGGCAAAGCATTTGAAAGCGTATGGTATGGAATATATCCAGGTAGATGACGGTTACCAGAAAATGCCGTTGCCATATCAGGCGGAAGGCAGCATGAAAGAAGGATGGATGACCTGTGAGGACCAAAAATTTCCAAAAGGTCATGTAGGAATCGTTGCCGATATAAAAAAACACGGATTTGTACCTGCAATCTGGACAAACGCCAACATTACCAACCCGGAATTTCCCAAAAATCATCCAGAGGATGTACTGTTTTTTGAAGGAAAACCAATGAAGGGAGAATGGATTGACTATCTCTACACCTGCACGACGGAGAACCTGAAAAAGCAGGTAACGCCGATATTTGAAGGTTTTCGTGATGCAGGATATAAATATGTAAAAATAGATGCCATCCGTCACCTGCTATTCGACGGTCTCCATGAGGCAGTGCGTCTGGGCATGATGACCAATGAAGACGCAGAGCAGAAATTCCGTGCCTATATGGAGGCGACTAAAGCCGGTATGTCAGAAGATATGTATTATCTTGCAAGCTGGGGAGAAATGCATGAAGTTGTGGGAATTGCAGATGCCTGCAGAATTTCAATGGACGCAAACCCGACCTGGGCCGGTATCCGTATGCAGCTGTTCGAAATGGCACGCTGGTTCCATACACAGCGAATCTTATTTTTAAATGACCCAGATCATGTTTGTGTACGTACTAAGCCGGAATGGGCAAAAAGCGTGTTATCTCTGATTTCTCTGGCAGGAGGTCTCTGCATGTTAAGTGATACTGAAGATGCTTACACAGAGGAAAAACTGGAAATCATCAGAAAGACGCTGCCGCCAATGACCACCTGTACTGCAGAGACAGGTCCTTTGAATATGGACTTCCCGGCTTATACATGGACAAAGCTTCATGGATTTGCAGTACAGTCGCATGAAACACCAGTAGAGATGGAAGATGTGAACTTAAAAGACGCTTACGATATGGCAGGGATTTATCCGACCATGGAAGATGTACATCCATTTTCTACGCTTTGGTCGTTCCATTATAACCATGCTGGAGAAAACTGGTGTGTGGCAGGACGATTTGCGACAGTTCCATTGAAAGAAAGTAAGATTTGTCTTGAGCAGCTTCAGCTGGATTCGAAGGAAGCTTACCATGTGTTTGATTTCTGGAAAGAAGAATATCTGGGAATTGTGACAGGAGAAGTCGCTGTACGCGAATTAGGTCTTGGAGAATGCCAGATTTTAGGGCTCCGAAAAGTAAAGAAAGAACCGCAGTTTCTTGCTTCCACAAGACATGTTTCCATGGATGCAGTCAGTGTGACAAATGTTACATGGGCAGATGAGCAACTGCAAATTTTATTTGCAGGGGTTCCAGGGACAAAAGAAAAGTATTATTTTACTGTTCCAAATGGATATGAGTTGAAAAATATACAGGGGAATGGTATGTGGTGTGAACCCGTTCAAAAAGATAATCTTTTGTGTGCTGAAGTGGAATTTGTGCAGGCAGAAGCAAAGCTGTGTCTGGGATTTTAGGAGAGAAATTTATGGGCAGATTAAAATCAATTCATAAAGCAGATTTTGAAAGATTTGGAAAGGTTTTGGAATTTTCTGATTCCTGTAGGGAGCCTTTTGAGATCGTGATCACAGAAGAAAAAGAGCCTTGGAGACTGGCAGTATTTCGTTATGCCAACAAAACCGTGAAACAGATGGAATGTCATCCAACTTCTCTGGAAAGCTTTGAACCATTGTCAGGAGTTACAGTACTGATCGTGGCAGAACATGAGAATCCGGAAAAATATGAGACATTTTTGTTGGATAAGCCGGTGTGTCTGTATAAGGGAATCTGGCATCAGGTAATTGCGCTGACTGATGAGGCACAGGTAAAGATTGCGGAAAATCTGGAAGTAAATTCACAGTTTCATGAGTTTGAAAAAGAGATTGAAATCAAAGCAGGATTTTGCTGAGAAAAACGTACTTTTGTCGAAGAAATCAGTCATTTGGAGAAAAAGCGTTCATTGATATAATGATTTTGTACATACTGGGATAGGGTATGTAATAGACCATATCCCTGAAAAAAATAAAGGAGGAATGATTAGGATGCAAAGCTTTATGAAAAGTGGAAAACGTGTGATTGCTTGTTTCTTATGTGCCATACTTTTTATTGGTAATTTTAATGGTATGAGTATCGTACAGGCAGAAGAAGACAGCAGTATTGTAGGCGTAAATTTATTAGAAAATCCTGATTTTTCAAATGGGAAAACAGGATGGACATTTATAAAAGGTCCTGACACACCAGCCAGTTGGGACGGTGCCGGCGTTGCAAAAGCAGGTCACTTCTATTTGGATCAAGGAGCCGGTAACGGCATAAAACAGACGGTTATGGTTTCGGCAGATGGAAGATATAAAGTATCTGCGAGTCTCAATACAGGTGGAACAGGAGGGATTTTTGGAATCCGCATAGAGGGAGAAGAAGACTCCTTAAAAAGTGTTGAAATTTCAGGAAGCAGCAGAACTGTCTATACATTGGAAGGTATCAGTTTAGAAAAAGATACGAAGGTGGAAATCTATGTAAGCGGGGCAACTGCGTGGATCAATGGAGATGACTTTGAGTTTACATGCACAGAACTAAATAAAGAAGATGACGATTCCGGGTCATCCGACGGAGAAGATGAGTTTCAGCATAACATTGAAAATCAAAATCTGTTAGTGAATCCTGAATTTGATGATGGGGTAAATGGATGGTCAATTGTCGGCACCGGTGGCTACGGAAGCAACAATGGACATCCAAGCGGAACACAACATTTTTATTTAAACGGCAATACAAGCTATGAAATCAGTCAGACAGTTACGATTCCGGCAGACGGAGTCTACGAAGTATCTGCATGGCTTGTGAAAGGCGGTTCCGGAGGAACCTTTGGAGTTCGTAAAACAGGAGAAGCAGAGGCTTTAAAAAGTGTTGATATTTCAGATGGTGCTTATACAGAGTATTGTTTAAATGACATTTCTTTGAAAAAAGGGGATAAGGTAGTCATTTATGTAACTGCTGCAAGTGGTTGGACTAACGGGGATCAGTTTGATTTTTCATGTACGAAACAGACTGGAGAAGCAGGTGATTCTCAGGAATCAGAGGAACAGGAACCGGACTATATTTTTTCCGGAAATATGATTTTGAATCCAAGCTTTACAGAGAATACAGCATGGAGCTTTTACGGACACAGCGGCTACGCGAATAATAATGGTCATAACGGAAATGGAGATAGACATTTTCATACACAAAACACATCTTCCGGGTTAAAACAGCAAATTTACGTGCCATACACAGGTTATTATAAAGCAGGCATTCATATTGCTTCAGCAGGAACCGGTGCGGAATTTGGTGTGAATAATTTAACAACAGAAGAAAATTCCAAGGTGGTATTAGCAACCAATACACAATATTCAGAATATACCGTGGAAATTTGGGCCAATAAAGGTGACCGGTTAGAAGTTTTTGTAAAAGGCGGAAATAACTGGGCAAATGGCGATGACATTTCTTTGGAATACAATTTGAGCCGTTTTGAAAACATGGTAGTTGATCCGGAGGATACGGCAGGAGATGGATGGAAACAGAGCAGCGGAGCAGTCAGTCAGAAAATCTATATTCCTCAAGATGGAGCGTACTATGCAGAAGTAACTTTAGAAAATGCAGAGAATGCGGTGGTATTCTTTGCCGGATCAGAAAGCAGTGCGGTGAATGGAAATGAAACCGTAAAAGTAGAAGTTTCCGGACTTGAAGCAAAAGATTATGTGGAACTTAAAATTTCAGGAACAGCTGATGTGAAAAAAGCGATTGTAAAATTTGACCTGACAAAAATACCAAATGAAGCGCCGACGGCGGCAGATGTAACTGTTCAAGGTGAGTGCACGGCGGATTTACAGATTGAGGGTATCTATACCTTTTATGATCAGGACGGTCACACCGAAGGAAATTCTGCATATCAGTGGATGATTTCAGATGAAGCAGAAGGAACATATACGGCAATTGAAGGGGCAACCAGTAAATTGTTGACAGTAGATGCTGAATGGGAAGATAAATATCTGAAATTTAGTGTGACACCGGTTGACCAGTACGAAAAAGCAGGAAATATGGTACTTAGTGAACCGATAGGTCCGGTTGACATCAATTTGATTCAGGACCCGGGATTTGAATCAAATGCACAAGGTTGGAATGGAGTATCTATTTCCAACAGCGGCGCTTATGCTGGTTTGGTACGAGGAATTGTAACTGCTCATGGAACAGGAACACAGAGTATCGATGTTCCTCGCAGTGCATATTATGATCTGTCAGCACAGGTTCGCTATTCCGGAACAGCAACAGGAAACATTTCTGTACAGGATGAAGCCGGCAATGTTCTTGGAAGTGTAAAAATCGAATCAACCAATGGCGAATGGGCAGAAGTTACAATTGACAATATTCCATTGGAAGAAGGCCAGAATGTAAAATTGGTTTTAGAAGGTGTATCAAGCGGCTCTTATGATGTAGATGCATTTTCTTTAAAACGTGATCGGACACAAGAAGTTCCGGCATTTGCAAATATCAAAAAAATTGTTACAGAACCGGAAGCATATTCGGCAACAATTGATAACTATGAGAAAGAAATTACTTTAGAATATACTTACGGAACAGATTTATCCAATATTGTTTTGAAAGAATTAAGTGTTTCAGAAGGAGCAACTGCATCAATTAAAGTAGATGACGACTTGGATCTTGAAGATGAACTGAGATTCACATTAACTGACAGTGAACAGTCAGTGGTTGATTGGAAAATCGTGGCAAAGGAACGTGAAAAGAGAGTTGTTTTAGAGTCTTCCAACGATAGCCTTGAAGAAACATTTAACTGGGCAGCCAATAAGATTGATCAGTTTGTTGTAACCGGAACAAAAAATGGAATTATTAACAAATCTGAAAGCGGTTCAGGTACCATTGGAAATGATTATATTCCATCCTACTGGGCGGGATATTTTGACAGAACTGCATTCTATTCCAGAGACTTTGTGCATCAGGCAACAGGGGCACAGATTGCGGGACTGGCAGATGAAAACTACTCTATGTTTTCAGCCTTTGCTAAAGAATGTAATGAAGCGAGACAGTGGTATACAGTGTGGGCGCTTAACTTTGATGGTTCTGTATATACCTTAGACTATAGAAATGAAAATAACTTTGTTCGTGAAATTCCGGCACAGTTTGAACTTGTGGAAAAAGCATACAAACAGTATTTATGGTCCGGTGACGAACGTTATATTAAAGATGAAACATTATGGGCATTCTACACAAACGTTATGACAAATTATGTGGATACACATGATGGCAACGAAAATGGAGTAGCTCAAGAAGTAGGAACAGGCATTTTTAATGGTTCTGCTACTTACAATGAAAGAGGCGGAAGACAGGTAATTGAAGCCGGAGATTCTATTGGCTCACAATATCAGGCAACCTTGGCATATGCCGGAATGTTAAAAGCACGCGGCGAAGCAGAAGAAGCAGAAATCTGGTATCAGAAAGCAGCAGATCTGAAAAAATACTTCAATGAAACATGGAGTGTGACAGATAACATGAGCAGTGAGTATGTCTGTGCATGGGGACCAAACGGAGAGAGATATTCAGATTTCTCAAAAGAAACTTCATGGTTTATACCGCTGAAAATGATTTCAGAAGCGGGAGAACGCAATGATGCGTACATTGATTTTATTTTGGAAAATCTCGGTAATGGAATTGGAACGACAAATACAGCGCCTGCTAATATTGAAGCATATACATACATCCCGGATATGTTATTCCTCTATAACCGAAGTGATGATGCATGGAAATGGATGGAATATATTGCATCAGTAAAAGATAATGCTCATGAAAAAGTAAGTCAGGGAACCAATGGTGATTATCCGGAAATCTCTTTTACATATATTTCACATACGATTGAAGGTATGATGGGCGTTGAACCGGATGCTGGAGAAGGATTCGTGGCTACAAGCCCAAGACTTCCACAGGAGGTACCGGATGCGAAGGCAAAATATATGCAGATTGGTAATTATGAGCTGGATTTAGAACATGTAGGCAATACAGAATCTACCCTGACAAACCATGCAGATAAAGAAATCACATGGGAAGTGCGATTCTATGGCGATCATGATTACATCAAGGTGGATGACAAGATCTTTACAACTGAAAGTAAAGAAATTAATGGAGAAATCATCAGTTATGTAACGACAAAGGTAGCAGCAGGCAAAGCAGTGAATGCCAAGGTTGTTTCAAAAGATGAGGCTGATGCAGAAAACAAAGCAGATGCTGAAGAAGTGGCTGCGAAAATTGATGCCATCGGTGAAGTGACATTAAACAATAAAGCAGTTGTGGAAAATGCCCGTGCAGCATATGAAGCATTATCCGAAGAAGCAAAAGCAATGGTTACAAACTTAAATGTTCTTGAAGCAGCAGAAGCAAAACTGAAAGAACTGGGAAACGCTGCAAACCAGGGCGGTCAAGGCGGAAATTCCTCAAATCATGATAAGGATGATAATAAGGAAAACAGTAAAACACCTACAGAAGTATATTATGCAGGAGAAAAAACAACTACAAGCAGTACAACAGCCGCAAAAACAGGAGATTCTTCCAATATCGTTGAATTATGTGCAGCAATGTTACTTGCAGCAGCAGGAATCTGGTTTGTGATTGTAAAAAGAAGAAAAAACATTAGTAAATAAAATAAGTAATCAGTTTCAAATCCTTTAAAAGGATACCTCGCAAATTATGAAAAATGGTTTGCGGGGTATTTCTTTTTGCAAATTAGGAAGTTGCAGTGTAATTAAATAAATGATATAATATCTTGATAATTTTTAGTAAAATTAGGGATTCTATAGAATTTTGGATAGAAAAAGGAGAAGTACAATGAAAAAGGTAGAAGATTATGTAGTAAGCATTCCGGATTTCCCGGAACCGGGGATTATTTTCAGAGATGTAACAAGTGTCATTCAGGATGCGGAAGGGCTGCAGCTTGCAATTGATGAAATGCAAAAACTCTTGGAAGGTGTAGAATTTGATGTGCTTGCGGGTGCGGAATCCAGAGGATTTATTTTTGGGATGCCAATTGCATATAACTTAAAAAAACCATTTGTACTTGTTCGTAAAAAAGGGAAACTGCCAAGAGAAACAGTGGAAATGTCCTATGACTTAGAGTATGGCAGTGCAACTATTGAAATGCATAAAGATGCCATCAAACCGGGACAGAAAGTAGTTTTGGTAGATGACCTGATCGCAACAGGCGGTACCATTGAAGCAGCAGCGAAGCTGGTAGAGCAGCTTGGCGGTGAAGTTGTAAAAATTATTTTCCTCATGGAATTGGCTGGTTTGGAAGGAAGAAAGAAACTGGCAAAATATGAT
>JBGVRS010000149.1:0-110232 GCA_045128635.1 Lachnospiraceae bacterium | reverse complement strand
TTAATTAAAACAAGTTCATGTTCAGTAATAACGCAAGCAGGATAAATACAACTGCTAAAATTTTAGTAATTTTTGCAAGAATACCTTCTGCTGAACGACCCTGGTTTTTGCCCCAGAATGTTTCACTATTTCCGCCTGCTAATGAGCCAAGACCTGATTTACCTTCCTGAAGTAATACAACTACTGATAATGCGATACAAACAATTACAAATACAATTGTAAGAAAAATTCTCATGATTACACCTCCTACGTGTCGAACAGAATAAGTTTAACACAAGCCCTAGCAGTTTGCAAGTTCTTTTTCACACATTTCTAAGGCAGATGCAATCACTGCATCCATGTCATAATATTTATATTCTCCAAGACGTCCGCCAAAGATAACATTGTTTTCTGCTTCTGCCAGATTTTTATATTCTGCATATAATCTGCTATTCTTTTCATCATTGACCGGATAATATGGTTCGTCTCCTACTTTCCATTCAGAGCTGTATTCACGGCTGATGACTGTCTTCGGCTGTTCTCCGAATTCAAACCATTTATGCTCAATGATACGAGTCCAAGGTGTTTCTGCATCCGTATAATTTACTGCTGCATTTCCCTGGAAGTTTGGCATATTCAACACTTCATTTTCAAAACGTACGGAACGGTATTCCAATGCACCGAGTTTATAGTCAAAATATGCGTCAATTGCACCAGTGTAGACAATTCTCTCTGCAAGTGCATCATATTCTGCTTTCTTTTTCAGATAATCTTCACCAAGACGAACTTCAATACCATCTAAAAGATTTTCTACCATCTTCGTATAACCGCCCATCGGAATTCCCTGATAAAGTGCGTTGAAATAATTGTTGTCAAATGTCAAGCGAACCGGCAGACGTTTGATAATAAATGCCGGAAGTTCATTACATGGACGTCCCCACTGCTTTTCTGTGTAACCTTTGACTAATTTTTCATAAATATCTGTACCAACCAGACTAATTGCCTGTTCTTCCAAATTCTTAGGTTCTGTAATACCGGCTGCCTTTCTTTGTTCTTCGATTTTTTCGGCTGCTTCCTGTGGTGTTACAACACCCCACATTTTATTGAAGGTGTACATGTTAAAAGGCAGACTGTAAAGTTCACCCTTATAATTTGCCACCGGTGAGTTTGTAAAACGATTAAATTCTGCAAACTGTGTAATATATTCCCACACTTTTTTATTATTTGTATGGAAAATATGTGCACCATACTTGTGTACATTGATTCCTTCAATTACTTCAGTATATACATTCCCTGCGATATGATCTCTTTTATCGATTACTAAAACGTTTTTTCCCTTTTCTTTTGCTTCGTGCGCAAATACAGCACCATAAAGTCCTGCACCTACGACTAAATAATCATATTTCATTGGTATTCCTCCGATTTTTTATCTTGGATAATTCTAACATTCAAAGGAATACGTGTCAAATAAACTACTGTAAAATATAATTTAATTGTTCTTCGATTCTGAGCAATTCATTATATTTTGCTACTCGTTCCATTCTGCAAGGCGCTCCGGTCTTAATCTGACCTGCGTTCACTGCAACCGCCAGATCCGCAATAAATGTATCTTCTGTTTCTCCGGAACGATGTGAAATGACTGTTCTGTAACCACTTCTGTGAGCCATCTCAATGGCATCCATTGCTTCACTGACTGTACCAATCTGATTTAATTTAATCAGAATTGCATTGGCAGCACCTTTTTGGATTCCAACCTTTAATTTTTTCGTATTTGTCACAAACAGGTCATCACCCACCAATTGCACTTTATGCCCAAGAATTTTTGTAAGATTGCTCCATCCCTTCCAGTCATCCTCATGTAGACCATCCTCAATAGATATGACCGGATAGCTATTTACAAGATCTTCATAATAATCGATCATATCCTCTGCAGAACGAAGCACTTTTTCGCCTTTCATCTTTGTCTCTCCAGGAAATTCATACAGTTCTTTTTCACTGTTATATAATTCGCTGGCTGCCGCATCCATTGCAAAGAAAATATCTTTCCCGGTCTCATATCCAGCCATGCGTGCAGCGTCTGTTAATAACTCAAACACTTCTTCTGCATCCTTTAAATCCGGCGCAAACCCGCCTTCATCTCCAATGCCTGTAGAAAGCTTATGCTTCTTTAAAAGAGTTTTTAATGCATGATAAACTTCCGTTCCCATACGGAGACCCTGGCTAAAATTCTTAGCACCAGCCGGGACGATCATAAACTCCTGAAAATCCAACGTGTTTTTGGCATGTGCACCGCCATTGATCACATTCATCATTGGAATTGGCATAACATTAGGACGTATCCCTCCAAGATACTGATACAAAGGAATATTAAGCGCCTTTGCTGCTGCTCTTGCCACTGCCATGGATACGCTTAAAATTGCATTAGCTCCAAGACTTGTTTTATTTTCCGTTCCATCTGACTCTAACAACATTTTATCAACGGCTCTCTGTTCCAAGCCATTGACACCCTGCAGCAATGGTGTAATTTTCACATTCACATTTTCTACTGCTTTTCGTACACCAAGACCGGAATATCTCCCCTCGCCATCGCGAAGTTCAACGGCTTCATAGCGACCTGTGGATGCACCGGAAGGTACACTGGCTCTTGCCACATATTTACCAGCCAAAGTCACTTCTGTTTCCACCGTTGGGTTTCCTCTGGAATCTAAGATTTCTCTTGCAAATATATCGGTAATTGGTAAATATTCATATAACATAAAAAAGAACCTCCTCATACTTTGCTTTTAGTATGAGCAGGTTCTTATTATTTCATTCAGTTAAAAGCTTTTGTAAAATTCGCGATTATTTTACAAGCAATGACTTACCTGTCATTTCTGCCGGCTGTTCCATATCCATCAGTTCTAAAAGTGTTGGGATGATATCAGCAAGGCATCCACCTTCACGAAGTTTGTAAGCAGGATCAGCGTTTACAAGAATAAATGGTACAGGGTTTACTGTATGTGCAGTAAATGGTGCACCTGTTTCATAGTCTAATAACTGTTCTGCATTACCGTGATCAGCACAGATGAACATCTGTCCATCAACTTCTTTTAATGCTTCTACAGCTTTTCCAACACATTCATCTACAGCTTCTACTGCTTTGATTGCTGCTGCTTCCACACCTGTATGTCCTACCATATCAGGGTTTGCGAAGTTGATAATGATCACATCATATTTATCAGATTTGATTGCTTCTACAAGTTTATCACATACACCGTAAGCACTCATTTCAGGCTGTAAGTCATAAGTTGCAACCTTTGGATATTTTACAAGGATACGATCTTCACCTTCGTTTGGCTCTTCTACGCCACCGTTGAAGAAGAATGTAACGTGTGCATATTTTTCTGTTTCAGCAATTCTTGCCTGTGTTTTACCACATTTTGCAAGGTATTCACCAAAAGTATTTTCCAGGGATACTTTATGGAATGCAACGTGTTTGTTAGGGATTGTCACATCATATTCTGTGAAGCATACGTATGTTAAATCTAATCTCTTTTCTCTAGCAAATCCGTCGAAATCATCAGCACAGAATGCTCTTGTGATTTCTCTTGCACGGTCTGGACGGAAGTTGAAGAAAATAACACTGTCTCCATCCTGAACAGTTGCAACTGGTTTGCCCTCTTTCATGCAAACAGTTGGTTTTACGAATTCATCGTAAACTTCTTCTGCGTAAGAATCAGCGATTGCCTGTACAGGGTCAGTTGCTTCTACACCTTCACCTTTTACAAGTGCATTATATGCTAATTCTACACGATCCCAGCGATTATCACGGTCCATTGCATAGTAACGACCGGAAACCACACCAACTTCACCAACACCGATTTCGTGCATTTTGTCTACTAACTCAGCAACGTAATCTTTACCTGATGCAGGTGGTGTATCACGTCCGTCAAGGAAGCAATGTACATAAACTTTTTCAAGTCCTGCTCTCTTAGCAAGTTCTAATACGCCGTAGATATGTGTATTGTGGCTGTGAACACCGCCGTCAGATACAAGTCCCCACATATGAAGAGCGGAGTTATTCTTTTTACAGTTTTCTACTGCTTTTAAGAGTCCTTCGTTCTTGAAGAAATCGCCATCCTGGATTTCTTTTGTAATTCTTGTGAGTTCCTGGTATACGATACGTCCGGCACCCATGTTTAAATGACCTACTTCTGAGTTACCCATCTGCCCGTCAGGAAGACCTACAGCCATACCGCTGGCATTTCCCGGAACGAATGGATAATCTTTCATAAGAGCGTCCATAACTGGAGTATTTGCTTCTGCAACTGCATTTGCATCTGCTCTTTCATTTAAACCATAGCCATCTAAGATCATTAATACGGTTGGTTTTTTACTCATTTTTTATTCCCTATATTTGACCAACGGCCTTCTATAGAAGACCGTCGCGCCAAAATTCCTATAATTTAAACTTATTTGTAGTTAACAATTTTACCAAAGTCTGGTTTAAGAGCTGCACCACCAACTAAGCCGCCATCGATGTCAGCCTGTGAGAAGAGGTCAGCTGCTGTAGCTGCGTTAACAGATCCGCCGTACTGAATACGAACTGCTTCTGCTGTAGCTTCATCATACATTTCAGCGATAAGTTCACGGAAACCTTTGCAAACTTCCTGAGCCTGTTCTGTTGTAGCTGTTTTACCTGTTCCGATAGCCCAGATTGGTTCATAAGCGATAACCATGTTAGCAACGTCAGCTGCTGCAACACCAACTAAATCAGATTTAATCTGAAGTCTGATCCAGTCCATAGTAACGCCCATTTCTCTCTGTTCAAGAGATTCACCACAGCAAAGAATTGGTGTAAGACCTTTTTCGATTGCTTTTTTAACTTTTTTGTTTAATAAAACGTCATCTTCTTTGAAGTAGTCACGTCTTTCAGAATGACCACGGATAACGTATTTAACGCCTGCATCTAATAACATATCTGCAGAGATTTCGCCTGTGAAAGCACCTTTGTCTTCGAAGTACATGTTTTCAGCACCTACTGCAATGTTTGTGCCTTTAACAGCTTCAACTACAGGAACGATGTCGATTGCTGGTACACAGAAAACTACATCAACTTCTTCACTTGCTACTAATGGTTTTAATTCTTCAACTAATGCTACTGCCTGGCTTGGAGTCATGTTCATTTTCCAGTTACCAGCTACGATTTTTCTTCTTGCCATGATTAAATTCTCCTTTTGTTAAATATACTTACGCAGAGTGACTCGAAAATACTTCGTATTTCCTCGTGTGCGTTGCACCCTCAAAGTGTAAATATCTACATGTAATTTATGCAAGCATATTACATGTATCTATTTCACTTCTCTCTCTGCTGAATCGCATCTATTTGTTATCAGCTGCTGCAACACCTGGTAATGTTTTTCCTTCTAAGAATTCGAGGGAAGCACCACCACCTGTAGAGATGTGAGACATCTTATCAGCGAAACCTAACTGGTTAACAGCTGCTGCAGAGTCACCACCACCGATAATTGTTGTAGCGTCTGTTTCTGCTAATGCTTTAGCAACTTCAATTGTACCTTTTGCAAGAACTGGGTTTTCGAATACACCCATTGGTCCGTTCCATACAACTGTTTTAGCTGTTTTAACAGCTTCTGCGAACATTTCAGCAGATTTTGGTCCGATATCTAAGCCCATTTTATCAGCTGGGATAGCATCTGCTGCAACGTAATCAACTGCGATTTCAGCATCGATTGGTGATGGGAAAGCTTCTGCTACTGCTGCATCTACAGGAAGTAATAATTTCTTTCCTAAGCTGTCAGCTTTTGCAAGCATTTCTCTACAGTAGTCGAGTTTTTCATCATCTACTAAAGATTTGCCAATTTCCATGCCCTGTGCTTTTAAGAATGTGAATGCCATACCACCACCGATGATTAATGTATCACATTTTTCAAGTAAGTTAGAGATAACGTTTAATTTATCTGCAACTTTAGCACCACCAAGGATTGCTACGAATGGTCTAACTGGATTTTCTACTGCATTTCCTAAGAATTCGATTTCTTTCTGCATTAAGTAACCAACTGCACAGTCGCCGCCTTTTGCACGAACAACTTCTGTAACACCAGCTACAGATGCATGTGCTCTATGAGAAGAACCGAAAGCGTCACATACGTATGCGTCGCAAAGTTCGCCTAATTCTTTAGAGAATTCTTCACCGTTCTTTGTTTCTTCTTTTCCACGGAAACGTGTATTCTGTAATAATACAACATCGCCTTCGTTCATAGCTGCAACAGCTGCTGTAGCAGCTTCGCCTGTTACGTTGTAATCAGCTACGAATACTACTTCTTTGCCTAATTTTTCAGAAAGTCTTTTTGCTACTGGAGCTAAAGATTCGCCTTCGTTTGGTCCGTTTTTAACTTTACCAAGGTGAGAGCAAAGGATAACTTTTGCACCATCTTCGATTAATTTGTTAATTGTAGGAAGAGCTGCTTTAATACGTGTTTCGTCTGTGATCACGCCTTCTTTTAAAGGAACGTTGAAATCGCATCTTACTAATACTCTTTTGCCTTTTGCGTTAAAATCATCTACGCTTTTTTTGTTAAGTGACATTTTGTATGCCTCCTTGTATTTAATTTTATATTGTGTAATTGTTTTAAAAAAGGGTCCGGTCCAAAAAGACCGGACCCTTTGAGGTCTAAATTAACCCTTCAAGCACTTACCATAAGCGACATTAAAATTACATTAATGTTCCGAAGTGTTTGATTGTACGAACCATCTGGCTTGTGTAAGAGTTTTCATTGTCATACCAAGAAACTACCTGTACCTGTGTTGTGCCATTGTCTAATGGAAGAACCATTGTCTGTGTAGCATCAAACAGAGAACCATATGTCATACCGATGATATCGCTAGAAACGATTTCGTCTGTGTTGTAACCGAAAGATTCGTTAGAAGCTGCTTTCATAGCTGCATTGATTTCTTCTTTTGTTACTGTACCTTCAACAACTGCTGTTAAGATTGTAGAAGAACCTGTTGGAGTTGGAACACGCTGAGCTGCACCGATTAATTTACCATTTAATTCTGGAACTACTAAACCGATAGCTTTAGCTGCACCTGTGCTGTTTGGAACGATGTTACAAGCAGCTGCACGAGAACGTCTCTTGTCACCTTTTCTCTGTGGTCCGTCAAGTGTCATCTGATCGCCTGTGTAAGCGTGGATTGTGCACATGATACCAGATTTGATTGGTGCTAATTCGTTGAGTGCTTTAGCCATTGGTGCTAAGCAGTTTGTTGTACAAGAAGCTGCAGAGATGATCTGATCTTCAGATGTAAGTTTGTCATGGTTTACATTGTAAACGATTGTTGGAAGGTCGTTTCCAGCTGGAGCTGAGATAACAACATATTTAGCGCCTGCATCGATGTGTGCCTGAGCTTTTGCTTTAGATGTGTAGAAACCTGTACATTCAAGAACTACGTCAACACCGATTTCTCCCCAAGGAAGTTCAGCTGCGTTAGCTTTTGCGTAAATTTTGATTTCTTTTCCATCAACTGTGATAGAATCTTCACCAGCAACAACTTTGTCACAAAGAGCATATCTACCCTGTGTAGAGTCGTATTTTAATAAGTGTGCTAACATTTCTGGGCTTGTTAAGTCGTTGATTGCAACGATTTCAAAGCCTTCTGCTCCAAACATCTGTCTGAATGCAAGACGTCCGATACGTCCAAAACCATTAATTGCTACTTTAACTGCCATGATTTTCATCCTCCTGAAATATAAATTGTGCATAAAAGTATTTTTTTGAGATATTTGTTAAATTCATCCCAATCTGCATATATTGTACCTAATCCTATAAAAAAATTCAAGTGTTATTTTCGCAAAAAATGTTATTTTTTTAACGTATTTTTTGTTTACTTCGACAGATTTTTTTTGTATATTTAAAATATACAAAACTCGTACTAAAAAAGAAAAATCATTGAGGTAAACCATGATTATTTGCGACTATCATAACCATACAAAATTCTCTGCCGACTGTGAAGCCAGCGCAGAAAGCATGATTGAAAAAGCCATTTCTCTGGGACTTTCCCGTCTTTGTATCACAGATCATATGGATCCTGATATGAATTTCCCGGATATGGATTTTACTTTTGATATCCCTGAGTATCAGAAAAAACATAAAGAATGGAAAGAAAAATACAAAGACCAGATTCAAATTCTGACAGGAATCGAGCTTGGTCTTCAACCACATATCGCAAAAGACCTTAAGCAGATCTTAGCTTCCGGACATTTTGATTTTGTTATTGGTTCCGCACATCTTTGCGATGGAATCGACCCGTATTTTCCTGAATACTGGGTAGATAAGACTGAATACGAAGGTACTTATCGTTACTTTGAATATATTCTGGAATGTATTCATGCCTTTGATGATTTTGAT
Organism: Lachnospiraceae bacterium; assembly: GCA_045128635.1. Classification (GTDB taxonomy): domain Bacteria; phylum Bacillota; class Clostridia; order Lachnospirales; family Lachnospiraceae; genus HGM12587. The sequence goes on along the minus strand of JBGVRS010000149.1, from coordinate 101,848 downwards.
GTATTCGGACATGTAGATTATATTGTACGTTATGGTCCTACAAAGGCCGAAAACTATTCTTACCATAAATATAAGGAAATACTGGATGAAATATTAAAAGCACTGATTTCCAAAAATATCGGTCTAGAACTAAATACCGCAGGATTAAAATATGGTCTCGGTTTTGCTCATCCGCATATGGATATCTTAAAGCGCTATAAAGAACTTGGCGGAGAAATTATCACAATAGGATCTGACGGTCATAAGCCGGAGCATCTCGCATATGATTTCGACAAAGTTCCTGCCATTTTAAAAGAAGCCGGTTTTGAATATTACACAATATTCGAAGACCGCAAGCCATCATTTATCAAATTGTAATCAAAAAGGGAACATCTCCTCGATGTTCCCTAAAATATTATCTTTATATTTTTGTTCCAATAATGGTTCCGCCGCCAAGTACGATATCTCCATCATAAAATACAACCGCCTGTCCTGGTGTGATTGCTCTGACCGGTTCCGGGAAATAACATCTTACTAAGTCTTCCCCTACAACTTCCACTTTACATTTTGCACCTTTGTGGTTATAACGAATCTTTGCATCCACTTCGATTGCTTCTGCTGGTTTTTCCATGCCCATCCAATTCAACTTATTTGCATAAAGAACATTTCCGAATACATCGGAACCTTCTCCGATGACAACCTCATTGGTTTCCGGGCGAAGCTCTGTGACAAACACTCTTCTGCCCATTGGTAAATCCAGACCTTTTCGCTGACCTACCGTATAATGAATGATCCCTTTATGCTTTCCAAGCACCTTTCCATCTTTATCCACAAAATTTCCTTCCGGGATTTTCTTTCCGGTGCTCTGTTCAATGAATCCTGCATAATCATCATCAGGCACAAAGCAGATTTCCTGACTATCAGGCTTATTTGCCACACGAAGCTCAATCTCTTCAGCAATCTTGCGAATTTCATCTTTTTCATAAGCACCGCAAGGCATCAAGGTTTTTGACAACTGCTCCTGAGTCAGATTATATAATGCATAGGTCTGGTCTTTTGCATCTGTCTTCGATTTTTTCAATGCATATCTGCCGTTCGGAAGCTGCACTACAGAAGCATAATGTCCGGTTGCAATAAAATCCGCCCCAATATCCATACTGCGTTTCAGTAAACTTTCCCATTTCACATAACGGTTACACGCAATACATGGATTTGGTGTTCGTCCGTTTAAGTACTCATCCACGAAATAATCCATGACATTTTCCTTAAACTCTTTTTTAAAATTCATCACATAGTAAGGAATTTCAAGCTGGGCTGCTACACGTCTGGCATCATCCACTGCTGACAAACCGCAACAGCCGCCATTTTCTTCCTGAACAGTTTCTTCTTCATCCTGCCAGATCTGCATGGTCACACCAATAACATCATATCCCTGCTCTTTCAAGAGATATGCCGCAACAGAAGAATCAACCCCGCCGGACATCCCCACAACAACTTTCTTTCCTGCCATGAATTAATACTCTTCGCTTTCCTCTTCTTCGTCTTCATGAATATCAGACTTTGGTTTTTCTAATCCTTCGATTGTGATGCCATTCTTTTCTGCATAATCCCAAAGTGCTGCATGGATGGCTTCTTCTGCAAGAAGAGAACAGTGAACCTTAACAGCTGGAAGTCCATCCAGCGCATCCATAACGGCTTTGTTTGTTACCTGTAATGCTTCATAAATTGTTTTCCCAATCACAAGTTCTGTTGCCATACTGGAAGTTGCAACTGCTGCACCACATCCAAATGTTTTGAATTTACAGTCGCGAATCACCTGATTTTCATCAATATCAAGGAAAATTCTCATGATATCTCCACATTTTGCATTACCAACTGTTCCTACACCGCTGGCATTTTCGATTTCTCCTACATTTCTTGGGTTTTTAAAATGGTCCATTACTTTATCGCTATACATGTTCAAATTCTCCTAACGTATTATTTCTGTTTTTTCATAAAGTCTTCATATAATGGAGACATGTCTCGAAGTCGTGCTACGATTTCTTTTACTTTTTCAACAACAAAGTCGATATCTTCTTTTGTTGTTTCATCACTTAATGTTAATCTTAAAGATCCGTGTGCAATCTCATGAGGTAATCCGATTGCAAGAAGTACATGGGAAGGATCCAAAGAGCCTGATGTACATGCTGAACCTGATGATCCGCAAATGCCTTCCATATCAAGCATGATCAGAAGTGATTCCCCTTCAATAAACTGGAAGCTGAAGTTTGCATTGTTCGGAAGTCTGTTGGTTCTATGTCCATTTAATCTTGTATATGGAACTTCTTTTAAGATTCTGTCAATCAGATAATCTCTCAGTTCGATTTCCTTATCTGTACGTTCCTTCATTGTGTTCATGGCACGTTCTACTGCTGCGCCGTAACCTACGATTCCAGGAATATTTTCTGTACCTGCACGGCGTTTTCTTTCCTGTGCACCACCGTGTACAAAAGAACGAATCTTAACGCCTTTACGAATATAGAGGAAACCGATTCCTTTTGGTCCGTTTAATTTATGACCACTGGAGCTTAACATGTCAATATTTAATTCATCTACATTGATTGGCACCTGTCCGAAAGCCTGTACCGCATCTGTATGGAATAAAATACCGTTTGCTTTTGCAATTTCCCCAATTTCCTTAATTGGTTCAATGGTTCCGATTTCATTATTTGCAAACATCACGGAAATTAAAATTGTTTCCGGACGAATCGCTGCTTTTAATTCATCTAATTTCACAACACCATTTTCATCAACATTCAGATAAGTCACTTCAAAACCGTTCTTTTCTAACCATTCTGCTGTATGAAGAATCGCATGATGTTCAATTTTTGTCGTAATAATGTGATTTCCTTTTGCTTTATAAGCTTCTGCGGTTGCTTTTAATGCCCAGTTATCAGCTTCACTTCCGCCTGCTGTAAAATAAATTTCATTTGCTTTTGCACCCAAAGAATTTGCGATTGTTTCACGAGCCTTTGCCATCGCTTCTTTGCTGTTTCCTGCAAATCCATAGACACTGGATGCATTACCAAAATATTCGGTAAAATATGGAAGCATTGCTTCCACAACTTCTGGTGCAGTCTTTGTTGTTGCTGCATTGTCCAAATAAATCATTTTTTTCATAACTTTCCACCTCTAATTCTTACATGCACCGGAATTCACCGCCGGTGTATTCTCGCTTTCGGTCTCTCTGATCAGTTCTTCCAGATTCATTCCGTCTACCGTTTGATTAATACTTTCATTAATCTTTTGCCAAACATATTTTGTGACACAGCCGCCGGATGATGTACATCCGGAAGCTCCCGGAAGACCTGCACAGTCCACAGGATCCAAGCTACCTTCCAACGCTCGTAAAATATCTCCTACAGAAATTTCACTCGCAGGCTTTGCCAGCATATAGCCTCCTCCTGCACCTCGTACACTGGAGATCATTCCGGCTTTTCGAAGCTTGGGAATCAACTGTTCCAGATAACTTTCTGAAATTTTCTGGCGAGCTGCGATACTTGCAATGGAAACTGCTTCCTCTTTACTGTGAATTGCCAGATCGATCATGGCGCGAAGACCATATCTTCCTTTCGTTGACAGCTTCATAAGCATCCCTCTTTTTATTCCGACCATTTTTGTCGGATTTCTCTAAAAATGATATTAAACCTATGTATGCGTTCTGTCAAGTTTTCATTTCGAATATATTAAGAAAAAAGCTGGAAAATATATGAATTATAAAAATGCATTATTACGTGGTACTCTTTTTCTGACAATTGCAGGATTGCTCAGTCGAATTATGGGTTTCTTCTATAGAATATTCCTAGCAAATACGATCGGTGCAGAGGGAATGGGAATTTATCAGCTTATTTTCCCAATTTATTCCGTCTGCTTTTCCCTATGTGCCTCCGGCATTGAGACAGCTGTTTCAAAACTGACTGCAGCGAAATTTGCTACAGAAAAGCCGCAGGAAGCTTCCCAGGTACTGAAAGCCGGACTTTTCATCTCACTGACACTCTCATCCTGCTGCTCTTTTGTCATTTTTCGATATGCAGATATTCTGTCAGAAGTTTTCTTAAAAGAACCTCGATGCACCGGACTTTTAAAAATCCTTGCAATAACGATTCCTTTTGGTACTACCCAGTCTTGTATTTGCGGCTACTATTTCGGCATTCATAAAGCCGGTGTACCATCCATCGCACAATTAGTAGAGCAGACAATGCGCATTGGCTGTGTTTTCTTTCTTTATCATTTATATCTTACAAATGGTATGGAAATATCTCCGACAATCGCTGTTATCGGGCTTGTTTTTGGTGAATTATGTTCTCTGCTTTTTACTATCACATGTTTCTCGTTCCGCCCAAGAAAAAAATATATTTTTTTGCCCTCTCGCATCTTTACATCTTTCAAAGAAATTACGTCTTTAGCAACACCTTTGACAATCAGCCGCATCTGTGTCAACCTGCTTGCCAGTTTAGAAGCCACGCTGATCCCAAATGCCTTAAAAGCATATGGTATGGATTCTGCCTCTGCGTTAAGTGTATATGGCATATTAAACGGTATGGCACTGCCATTTATTCTTTTTCCCAACGCATTGACCGGTTCTATTGCAATGATGCTTTTGCCTGCCGTTTCCGAGTCACAGGCAGAAGGTAATTTAATTGTTCTAAAAAACACAATTAAGCGCACCTTTTATTTTTGTCTTTTTCTCGGTTTTGGATGTCTTCTTTTCTTTTTGATATTTGGAAATTTTTTAGGAGAATTTGTTTTTTCCAACCCATTAGCAGGAAATTTCATTACGATTCTTGCCTGGATCTGTCCGTTTTTATATTTAAACACCACATTAACCAGTGTGTTAAACGGACTTGGAAAGACTTCTGTTACATTTTTCAATGGGATTTTGGGATTATTTATACGCATTGGATTTATCTTTTTAGGTATTCCCAAAATCGGTATTCATGGGTATTTATTCGGTCTGCTTGCAAGCCAGCTGTTTGTCACCTTCTCTGCACTCTTTTATCTATATCGAATTTTAAAAACATCATAATCAGTGCTTTTTTATTGATTTCAACAAAAAAGCGTATTATAATACTTTGCATGTGAAGCTAAAGAAAAGAGGAAATACATATGGGATTTGAATTTGTAAAAGAACTTCCAACTCCGGATATGATTAAAGGATTATATCCTATTTCCAAGGAGATTGAAGCAGTAAAGGCAGCTCGTGACGAGGAAATCAAAAAAGTTTTCACAGGTGAAAGTGATAAATTTCTTGCAATCATCGGTCCTTGTTCCGCTGACCACGAAGACTCTGTTTGTGATTATATCAGCAGATTAGCTCCTGTTCAGGAAAAAATCAAAGATAAAGTAATCATCATTCCTAGAATCTACACAAACAAACCACGTACTACCGGTGAAGGCTATAAAGGCATTGTACATCAGCCAGACCCTGAAAAGAAACCTGATTTACTGGCAGGTGTTATCGCCATGAGAAAAATGCACATGCGTGCCATTGCAGAAACAGGATTAACTCCTGCGGATGAAATGCTCTATCCGGAAAATTACGGCTATCTTTCCGATATTCTCTCTTACGTTGCAATTGGTGCCCGTTCTGTAGAAGATCAGCAGCATCGTCTGACTGTCAGCGGTTTTGACGTACCTGCAGGCATGAAAAACCCTACCAGCGGTGATATGAGTGTTATGTTAAACTCTGTCGTTGCAGCGCAGAAAGGACATACTTTCATTTATCGCGGATGGGAAGTAAATACAAACGGAAATCCGCTGGCACACGTCATTTTACGCGGTGCAGTAAACAAACGTGGCGTAAATCAGCCTAACTACCATTACGAAGATTTAATGACATTATTAAACCTTTACGGAGAAAGAAATCTGCAGAATCCTGCAGCAATCATCGATACCAACCATTCTAACTCCGCAAAGAAATACAAAGAACAGATTCGTATTGCAAAAGAAGTTCTTCACAGCCGTCGTTATAACAAAGACATTCATACACTTGTCAAAGGTTTTATGATTGAAAGTTATATCGAAGAAGGAAATCAGACAATTCATGATAAATGTTATGGAAAATCCATCACTGACCCATGTCTTGGCTGGGAAGATACAGAAAAACTTCTTTACGAAATTGCAGACAATTGCTAATACATAACAAAAAGCAGGTTTTACAACCTGCTTTTTGTTATGTATTAACTTCTTGGGTGAAATTTTTTATAAACGTCACGTACATTTCCAGCCTGCATCTCAACATACATCTGTGTTGTAGATACATCTGCATGTCCCATCATTTTCTGCACTGACTGAACATCTGCACCATTTTCCAACAAATGTGCTGCAAAAGAATGTCTGAACGTATGTGGTGTAATCTCTTTTTCAATACCTGCTTTATCTGCATAGAATTTAATCAGTTTCCAGAATCCCTGACGACTCATTGGTTTTCCTGAACAGTTCACAAATAAATATTCGCTTTCAGCCTCTCCTATCATATGTGCTCTCGTTTTTTCAAGATATTTCACCAGCGCATTTTTCGCTTCTCCACCAAATGGAATAATGCGGTCTTTAGACTTTTCATGGCAAACTACGTATTCCATGGAAAGATTCATATCTTCTGTTTTTAACGAAATCAATTCTGATACACGAATTCCTGTAGCATATAACAGCTCCAGCATTGCTCTGTCACGAATCCCCTTATCTGACTGAAGATCAGGACCATCCATTAATTTCTGTGTTTCAGAAATTGTCAGAATCTGCGGGAACTTCTTTTCAACCTTTGGTGGTTTTAAACGCTCTGCAGGATCATTGCTGATGACTCCATGTTTCAGACAATATTCAAAAAATCCTTTAAAAGATGCAATATATCTGGACACCGTAGAAGCAGCTTTGCCCTGTTTCTCTAAAAAAAGCACATAAGAATTCAAAGAAGTCTCTGATACTTCCTGAATCTTCGTTATCCCCTGCTGTAACAAATATTCCTTCAATTTTCTCAAATCACGCTCATAAGAAATCTGCGTATTATAAGACGCATTTTTCTCTTTGCTTAAATAGTTAACAAAAGCTGCTATATTCCCTTCCATTTCATAACCTTCCCAAATAATATATCTTGATTATACAGATTTTTCCACGAAAATCAATCAGATTTTTTCGCAGAAAACCCAGTAAAATCAAGGGTTTTCGGGCTTTTCCACAATATTTCGGAAACCATATCACACCATGATACAACATCTTGTTATGTAAATTTTATTTTTTTATTTAAAAATTTTGAAAAATATTTGTAAAATCTTTGTATTTATATAGTTTTCTGACAAAACACCTAATAAAATACTAAAAATCGACAAAATATACACTCTTTTCCAGACACGTTCCGACCATGCATGCCATATGCAGCGCAGCATGATCCATAAAGCAAATATATAGCATATGTAATGTGGAAACAACGATATCGGCAATATAAGGATCCCCAGCCACTTTTCCTGAATAACTATTTTCCACGCAGACATTACAAGACCTACTGCATATAAGACAGACACGCCTCCCGTCATTAACTTTATCTGATATCGATCTTTTAGTAGTCCTAGCACACAGATAGGAACCAATCGAAAAATCACCAATTTTAATAGCATAAAAAAACCTCCCATATACTAAGTATATGAAAGGTTTTTGAATCTTATTTATTTTGCGTAATCGATGACACGGCTTTCGCGAATCACGTTTACTTTAATCTGTCCCGGATATTCCATTTCAGCTTCAATCTGTTTAGAAATATTTCTAGCCATTAATACCATATCGGCATCGCTAACCACTTCCGGTACCACCATGATACGAATCTCTCTTCCTGCCTGAATAGCAAAAGATTTGTCAACTCCCTGGAAGGAGTTTGTGATATCTTCAAGTTGTTTTAATCTGTTTGTATAGGTTTCTAATGTTTCACGTCTTGCACCCGGTCTTGCAGCAGAAATTGTATCTGCAGCCTGTACAAGGCATGCAACCAATGTTGTTGGTTCTGCATCGCCATGATGAGACTCAACTGCGTTAATAACTGTTGCAGATTCTTTGTATTTTCTACACAAATCAACACCAATCTGGATATGGGATCCCTCAACCTCGTGATCGATAGATTTACCGATATCATGTAAAAGACCTGCACGTTTTGCGACACGCACATCAACCCCAACTTCTGCTGCCAGAAGTCCAGATAAATGAGCTACTTCGATAGAATGTTTTAACGCATTCTGTCCATAGCTTGTTCTGAATTTCATTCTTCCGAGAAGTTTTACAAGTTCCGGATGAATACCGTGAACACCTACTTCTAATGTAGCTGCTTCACCTTCTTCGCGGATCATGGTATCTACTTCTCTCTGAGCTTTTTCTACCATTTCTTCGATTCTTGCCGGATGAATACGTCCGTCAACAATCAGTTTTTCAAGAGCGATTCTCGCTACTTCTCTACGAATCGGGTCAAAGCTTGATAAGATAACTGCTTCCGGTGTATCATCAATGATCAAATCAACGCCTGTCATTGTTTCCAATGTACGGATATTTCGACCTTCACGTCCAATGATACGTCCCTTCATCTCATCACTAGGAAGCTGCACTACAGAAATTGTAGTTTCTGCCACATGGTCTGCTGCACATTTCTGAATAGCAGTTACCACATAATCTTTTGCTTTCTTAGATGCTTCTTCTTTTGCTTTGTTTTCTAATTCCCTAACCAACTTGGCAGCATCGGTCTTTACTTCGTCCTCAACTGCTTTTAAAAGATATTCTTTTGCTTGTTCGGAGGTAAAACCAGAGATTCTTTCCAGTTCCTGTACTCTTTTTTCGTAAAGTTCATCGATTTCTGCTGTCTTTTTTGCAAGACGTTCTTCTTTGTTAGCGAAATTGATTTCTCGCTTTTCCATAGCAATGGCCTTTTTGTCCAACTGCTCTTCTTTTGCAAGAATTCGTCTTTCGTAACGCTGAACTTCTGCTCTGCTTTCCTTGATTTCGCGTTCAGATTCATTCTTCATACGAAGAGTTTCTTCTTTCGCTTCAAGTAACGCTTCACGTTTCTTTGTTTCAGCAGTCTTCAATGCTTCATCTATTATTTCACGCGCTTTTGCATCTGCATTTCCAAGTGTCTCTTCTGCAGATTTTTTGAATCGGTTTACAGAAACAATTGACGCAATAACAGCAGCTACAATCATAGCAATTACACAAAGAATTACTGTAATTACAGTCGTCACAGGAGCACCTCCTTTATTTAATTTTCATTGTTCGCAATACAACGTATAAATTTTATACTTTTTTATGCATTATGTCAAGTCAAAAACCCTTTTCAGTTCCTCAATTTGGAAACCTTTTCTCATCATGTATGCAAAGAATTTTTGCTTCTGTTCATAATCACAGTTTTTCGGATCAATTCTCTTCTTTTGCATATATTTTTGAATCACTTCGGTGACATCTGCCATCTGAGCCGTTTCAAAACCTCTCTCCACTGCTTCTCTGGTTACCCCTTTGTTAAAAATCAGTTCCTGCTCAATCTGTTTGCGGCTTTTTGTGCGACTTTTGCTTTCGATGTAAACTCTGACATAACGTTCGTCATCTAAATATCCGAATTTTTTCACATATTCGATTGCAGTTTCAACAGCTTCCTCACAATAGGAAGTCTGCAATTTTTCACGTAACTTTGCTTCGGTACGATCCATTACCGTCAAAAGATGAAGGGCGCGCATTTTTGCGCGCCGAACTTCGTCTTTTATTTCTTTTTCACTTTTTTCTTCTGTTTCAAAGTCTAAAAAAGATTCTCTTTCTAACATCTTATTCCTGCTCTGTTTCTGCAGCTTCTCCACCTAATAATCCATAATGCTGGCGAATCTTAAGTTCTACTTCTTCGGCAATTTCCGGATGTGTTGCAAGGAATGTCTTTGCATTTTCACGTCCCTGACCGATCTTTTCTCCTTCGTATGCATACCATGCACCACTCTTTGCAATAATGCCTAAATTGGATGCAATATCAATCAAGTCACCTTCTTTTACGATTCCTTTACCAAACATGATATCAAATTCTGCTTCTTTAAATGGTGGTGCCACTTTATTTTTAACAACTTTAACTCTTGTGTGGTTACCAACCACTTCACCACCCTGTTTTAATGCTTCTGTTCTACGAACATCCAAACGAATGGAAGAATAAAATTTTAATGCACGACCACCGGTTGTAGTTTCCGGATTTCCGAACATCACACCAATCTTTTCACGAAGCTGGTTAATAAAGATTACAATACAATTGGACTTTCCTACAATTGCTGTCAGTTTACGAAGCGCCTGAGACATCAAACGCGCTTGAACACCCATGTGGGAATCTCCCATGTCACCATCAATTTCAGCTTTTGGTACCAACGCAGCTACAGAGTCAACAATTACAATATCAACTGCTCCTGAGCGAACCATCGTTTCTGTAATTTCCAGCGCCTGCTCTCCACAGTCCGGCTGCGAAATATAAAGATTATCAATATCTACACCGATATTCTTTGCATATGCCGGGTCCAGTGCATGCTCTGCATCAATAAATCCAGCCACGCCGCCACGTTTCTGAACTTCAGCTACCATATGTAAAGCAACTGTTGTTTTACCGGAAGACTCTGGTCCATAAATTTCAATGATACGTCCCTTTGGCACGCCACCAAGTCCTAATGCAATATCAAGACTTAAAGAACCTGTCGGAACAGTTTCAACCTGCATATGGGAGTGATCGCCTAATTTCATAACCGCTCCCTTACCATACTGTTTCTCTATCTGACCTAAAGCCGCTTCCAATGCTTTCTGCTTTTCATCTTTACTTGCCATAACTTTTCTCCTTTAGCGAACATTCGTTCGTTTTCTTGTTATAATAGTATTATAAAATTTGTTATCTGTCAACCTGATTTTCGAACAAATTTTCGATTTCAGATTTCATCTGCGAGAATTTTTGTATAATGCATTTTAAGAAAGTGATTTCTCATCTAAAATACCACATTTAGCGGTTTCTTTCAAGAAAACCACCATATTTTCCTATAAGTAAAAAAGCCGTACATACATCTCTGTATATACGGCCTGTCACTATACAATATAATTTTTATACTTTTGGAAAATCGCTAATTCACAGCTGACCTTTAATTTCGTTCCGCCTTCTTCATAAGAAGTTTCATAAACATTACTATTCTGCATAATATCAGAAACCGCACGTCCGTCTGTGTACGGAACAAGGAATTCTGCTTCCAGATGTCCGGAATGCAGTTTTTTGAAAATCATTTCAATAAGTTCCGGTAGGCCTTCTCCTAATTTCGCAGATAAATAAATTTTATCATCGCCACGGATAATCGGAAGCTTTTCTTTCATACATTTATCTGCTTTATTATAGATATAAATCATCGGCACATCGCCTACATTCAGATCCTTTAATGTTTCTTCTGTCACCTGAATATGCTGCTTATGATGAGGGTCTGATGCATCAATCACATTTAAAATCAAATCTGCTTCACAGGCTTCTTCTAATGTAGAGCGGAATGCTTTGACAAGTCCATGAGGTAAATGATTGATAAAACCTACGGTGTCAGATAAGAGCAACTGTCTGTTTCTGTCGATTTTAATGTTTCGAACGGTGGTTTCCAAAGTCGCAAACAGCATATCTTTTTCCATAACCTGTTTTTCTTCCGGACCGCCATAAGCAGAAAGCATCTGATTCATCATAGTTGATTTTCCGGCATTTGTATAGCCTACCAGTGCCACACGTGGAATCCCGGAGTTTGCTCTCTGTTTTCTCTGAGTCTGGCGGTCTTTGGATACGTCCTCCAGTTCTCTTCGAAGCTGAGCCAACCGGTGTTCAATCTTACGTCTGTCAAGCTCCAGTTTCTTTTCACCGGCGCCTTTATTCGCAAGACCGCTTCCACCACCCTGTCGGCTTAATGCTTCATGCATACCAACCAGTCTTGGTAAAATATACTGTAAATTTGCCACCTCTACCTGAAGGCGAGCTTCTCGTGTTCTGGCTCTCTTTGAAAAAATCTCAAGAATCAGGTTAGTTCTGTCCATCACTGCAATATCCAGTTCCTGCTGCAGATTTCGAAGCTGAGACGGTGTTAAAGTATCTCCGAAAATAACCACATCTGCCCAGAGATTCTGTACATGTTCACGAACCTCTGCAACCTTTCCTGTTCCTATATAGAGAGAATGGTGAATTGCAGGCATTTTCTGAGTTACCACACAGACAACTTCCATATTACAGGCTTCTGCAAGCGCTTCCAGTTCCTCCATGGATTCTGTAAAATCGTCCGTTGTACCCAAATCCACGCCAACGATAATCGCCCTCTCTTTTTTTTCTTCCAAAGTTTCTTTTAATTCCGACACTTTTCTAGTTCTCCCATTTATCGCACAGCGCATCAATTTCCGCTGTAAATTTCTTTATATCCTTATTTGCAAATCCGCTGCTCTTTTCAACAACCGCCACCAGCCTTCTTGCTGCTCTAAGCAGATTTTCGAAAATCGCAGAAACCTTCTTTCCTTTTAAGATTGGTTCTTCCTTGCGGATGCGTACTTTATTACCTTCTTCCAGACATTCTCCGGTAATTAAGTCATACACCGCTCCATTATACGGTGCAGTCGCAGAAAAGCCAAGTGTATTTTGAATAGTTTCGGCAAATTCATCACACACCAGATCATCTCCATGATTTACAAACACCTGCTCCGGTGCTTCTTTCAAATTACCCAGCCAGTCTAATAAAATGCCAAGATCTGCATGACCGCTGATACCGTCCATTTTTTCAATATGTGCATTTACCTGCACATCTTCTCCAAAAAGTTTTACCTTTGTTGCACCACTTAAAAGTTTATTTCCCAGGGTACCCACAGACTGATATCCTACAAACAAAATGGTACTTTCACTTCTCCAAAGATTATGTTTCAAATGATGACGAATACGACCTGCTTCACACATTCCACTGGCCGAAATAATAATTTTCGGTGATTTATCAGTATTTAGTGCCATGGAGTCTGCTGTAGTAACCGATTTATGAAGTCCGTTAAAATTCAGAATATCAATTCCTTTTCGAATGTATTCCATCGCCTCATCATCATAATATCCCATAACATTTCCGGCATAGATTTCCGTAGCTTCTACTGCCATTGGACTATCCACCCATACCTGAAAATTCGGATGATTTTTAATCAACCCGTTATCCTTTATATGACGGATCAGATACAGCATTTCCTGAGTTCTACCCACTGCAAATGCTGGAATCACAAGATTTCCGCCTCGATCCAGGGTTTCCTGAATCATTCTTGTCATCTGCAAAACGTAATCTGCTCTTGCTCCATGATGACGATTTCCATAAGTAGATTCCACAACAACAATATCTGCATGTTCCGGTTTTCTTGGATCCTTAATCAAAGGTCGGTCAATATTTCCTACATCACCGGAGAATAAGATAACTTTCGTTACATCTCCTTCTGTCACCGTCACCTCAATGCTGGAAGAGCCAAGCAAATGCCCCGCATCAATAAAGCGTAATTTCACGTTATCCAGAATCTGGTAGCTTTTTTCATAATCGCATGGTACAAACAGCGGCATAGTCGCTTCTACATCCTGCATGGTATAAAGCGGTACATATTTCGTCCCGCCGGAACGTTCCGCTTTACGGTTTTTCCATTCTGCTTCCGATTCCTGAATATGTGCCGAGTCTTTTAACATCATATCACACAAAACTCTTGTCGCACCGGTACAATAAACCGCCCCATGAAAACCTTGCGCAACCAGCATTGGAATCTTTCCCGAATGATCAATATGGGCATGTGTCAGCAACACACAGTCAATATCTGCCGGCAACACCGGAATCTCACAGTTTTCATACGTATCTGCGCCCTGCTCCATACCACAATCCACAAGTATCTTATAACCGCTTGCTTCAAGTAATGTACAAGATCCCGTGACCTCATGCGCAGCACCTAAAAATCTCAATTTCATATGTCCGCCTCCTTTTATTTTAGTATTCCATTCTTAATTATATTATACGACGAAAAGGCTTTCTTTTCCATTAGAAATATGTTATCATGCTATGAGAACTTCTTTTAGGAGGAAATGTTATGAGAAAAAACGAGTCTGCCGAAAATTATCTGGAAACCATCTACATTTTGAGCAAAAAACTTCCGGTAGTTCGTTCCGTAGATATTGCAACTGAATTAAACTTCAAAAAACCTAGCGTCAGCGTTGCAATGAAGCATTTACGAGAAAAAGAACTGATTGTTGTCAGCGATGCCGGCTTTATCACATTGACTGATGAAGGAAAAGCTCAGGCAGAAGCAATTTATGAACGCCACACCATTCTTACAAAAATGTTTGTGATGCTTGGTGTTTCCGAAGAAACTGCCGCTGAAGATGCCTGCTTAATTGAACATGTATTAAGCGATGAAAGCTTTGAAGCAATCAAAAAACATTTACAGGAAAAATCACTTCATTAAAAAATCAAGGGAATGAGCCAAGCACTCATTCCCTTTTCTGTTTCTATTCTTTTATTTGCAAAAATGCACCTAAATTTCCTCGTTTTCCATGAGATGCTCTGTGCGAAAAAAGATATCCCGGATTACAGCAGGTGCAAATGTTGGTTGTAGAATAATGTTTCTTTAAAATTCCAGCTTCTTCAAAAATCAGCTCATTGGCGCGCCAAAGATTTAACTGATATTTCCCATTTTCCTTGGCATAAAAAAGTTCATTCCAGAACTTTTCCTCAAATGCTTCTTTGAACTGAATAATCACATCTTCACTGACTTCATAACAGCTTTGACAAATGGATGGTCCTATGGCTGCCAACACATCTTTTGGGTCCGTTCCATACTGCTCTGTCATCTTTTCTACAGTCACCTTGCCAATCTTTCCAACCGTTCCCTTCCAACCAGAATGCGAAAGTCCAATAGCTTTATGGACAGGATCCACGAAAAATAACGGTACACAGTCCGCATAAAATGTAGCCAGTGTAAGCCCCGGTACATTGGTAATCAAACCATCTACGTCTGTATAATCACGGTCTCTAAGAAAACCTTTTCCACGATCTTCTTCTGCTACTACTCTAACATTTGTAGTATGTGTCTGTTTTGAAAACACCAGTGAATCTGTTCGAAATCCAATGGCTGCTCCTAAAAGTTCATAATTGGTTCTGACAGCTTCTTCTGCATCCCCGCGCTCAAAGCTCAAATTCATGGTTGCACAGTCTCCCGTGCTGACACCGCCCATACGAGTGGAGAATCCATGTACCACCATTCCTGTATTTTCCAGATGTTCATAAGTAAAAAAAGGAACTTCATACATTTCTTTTAAGGTAATCGTACTATCCTGTTCTTTCACCATCCAGTTCATTTCTTTCATTGCTTCTATCATCACTAATATCCTCTCGGAACATATTCAAATGCATTTTCATAGACAGTAAAATTTTTTCCATCCAACGCTGCCACATCAAATCTGCAGGACGGTACTTTCCTGCAATGTGTCCTGATATAGTAATCTGCCACACGACTGATAATCTGTCTCTTTTTCCAGGTTACAGCCTCTGCCGCATAACCTGCTTTGGCGTTTTTACGATATTTTACCTCTATAAACACCAAATAGCCCTTATGAAGGGCTATGATGTCAATTTCTCCAATTTTACAACGAAAATTTCTTGCTAATATTTTATATCCCAGTTTTTCTAATTCAAAAACTGTTCGAGTCTCGTGTGCGTCCCCCACCTGACGATTATTTTGCATAAGACTCCTAAATAATATTTTTTATAAATGTTCTTCTATGTATTTCACATGGACCAACCGTTTTTAATGCTTCCATATGCACTTTTGTGCCATATCCTTTGTTGGATGCCAGATCGTATCCCGGATAAATGCGGTCGTATTCTACCATCATGCGGTCTCTTGTAACTTTCGCAATGATACTTGCTGCTGCGATAGAAACACTTTTCGCATCTCCCTTAATAATCGGAATCTGCGGAATCTCAACCTCCGGAATTGTCACAGCATCGTTCAGAAGCACTGCCGGTTTTACTTTCAAGCTGGAAATTGCCTGACGCATTGCTTCATAAGTTGCCTGCAAAATGTTGATTTCATCAATTCGCTGCGGGCTTGCCATACCAACACCAACTGCAACTGCCTGTTCCATGATCACATCATAAAGTTCTTCTCGTTTCTTTTCAGAAAGTTTTTTGGAATCATTCAAATAAAGAATCTGACAATCCTTTGGCAAAATCACCGCACTGGCAACCACAGGTCCGCATAAAGGTCCGCGTCCCACTTCATCGATACCGCAAATCCACCCATGAGATTCATATTCTTTTTCATATACCTTCATTGCTTCAATGCGGGCACGTTCTTTTTCCAACTTTGCCTGACGCTTTAATTCCTGTTCTTCCTTCTTTGTCATAACATTTCCTTACTGATGTTTTAAAATTCCAAATTTATTCAATGGCCAGATTCTGATAAATGCTTTCCCGATAATTTGGTCTTCCTGTACGTTTCCCACACTCGGGTCACGGCTGTCCGAACTGTTATTGCGGTTATCCCCTAAAACAAAATATTCATCTTCTCCAAGTTCAATCGGTTCAGATGCAACACCTGCATACTGCATCACTTCTGTTCCATAGGATTCATCCAGCATTTCCCCATCAATATAAACCATGCCGTCAATGATCTGCACTGTTTCACCAGGCATACCAATAATACGTTTAATATAGTAGGTCTTTTCCTGATACTGATATGGGAACACGATAATATCATATCTGTCTGGATCAGAAAAACGATAGCTCAACTTATCTACGATCAGGTTATCTCCATCTTCCAATGTCACATTCATGGAATCTCCATTTACATGAGTTCTCTGTCCCACGAACTGTACAAATAAGAATGTCAGAGCAACCACTACAAGTAAATAAAGTGCTGTACTAATAATTTCTCTTTTCCACGAAAAATCTTTTTCTTCAGCTTTTTCTTTATCCAGATCAATGATATCCAGTTCAATATCATCTAAATCATCAACTTCATCTAAATCAATCACATCTTCTAATTCCGGATTGACTGTACCTTTTTTATTCTTCTTAAACATAAGTCATCTCCCTAAAGTCAAACATAGTAATATCTTACTCATTTACATTCGGGAATTCAAGAGTTAATTTACCCAGTCTTCCACTTCTGAAATCATCCATCAGAATATTAGCCGCTTTGGAAATATCAAGTTCATTCCCTTTCAACAGACAAGCTCTTACTCTTGCGATTTCTTCAAGCACTTTCAGTGGATTCTCCTGTTTTTCAATCTGATAACGTTCAGAAATTACGTCCGGGAAATGTTCGTCCAAAAGTTTGATCAGTTCCACGCTAAGTTCATCAATATTTAAAATTTCATCGTTTACAGAGCCAAGCATTGCAAGTTTTACCCCAACTGCCTGATCTTCAAATTTCGGCCACAAAATCCCCGGTGTGTCCAGAAGTTCTACTTGCTTATTTAAGCGAATCCACTGTGCACCCTTTGTAACACCTGGTTTATTTCCTGTTTTTGCCGCAGCTCTGCCTGCAAAACTGTTAATAAATGTTGATTTTCCTACGTTTGGAATCCCTACAACCATAGCACGGATTGGTCGGTTTAAAATGCCACGTTTTCTGTCACGTTCGATTTTTTCTTTACACGCTTCCATGATTGTTGCAGAAATCTGTTTCATCCCTGCACCGCTTCTTGAATTGATCTTTACAACAAAATATCCTTTTTCTTCAAAATATTTTGTCCACATGGCATTGCCTTTTTCACTGGCAAGATCCGCCTTATTTAACAAAATTAATCGGAATTTGTTTTTACCAAGCTCATCAATGTCCGGATTTTTACTAGACAATGGCGCTCTTGCATCTACAAGCTCAATTACCAGGTCAATCAATTTGATATTTTCCTGCATCATTCGTTTTGCCTTGGTCATATGACCAGGATACCACTGAACCTGCATCTTTTTTCCTCCTACTCTATCTTTCCAAAATCATCTCCCATGGTGGCATTAAACCACGCTTTAGAAGTAATGTCCTGTTTTCTAATGTTTCCAATTTCTGCATTTCTGCTGTCTTCACTGGCGTTACGATTATCTCCTAACACAAAATATTCGTCTTCGCCAAGCAAGATTTCCTCTTCTGCTGTTCCTGCATATTCCATCTTATCAAATTTGATTTCTTCTACAAGAACTTCACCGTCAATATAAATAAAACCATCGATGATCTGAATTTTTTCTCCAGGTAATCCAATCACACGTTTAATGTAAAAATGTGAATTTTCATTACCATTTGGCTTAAACACAACCAAATCTCCTCGTTTTGGTGATGTCATATTGTAAATAAGTCTGTTTGTCAACACTCTGTCACCACTGGCTAATGTAGGTTCCATAGACTGTCCGACATTGCTGGTCATTACACCAAAATTCACTACCAGAAGACACGCGATAAAAAATGTAAGCACCAACTCTGCAATCCAGATAATCGCTTCTTTGATAATGTTATAATTTATTCTTTTCTTTCTTTTTCGAAATGTTAAACCTGCCATCTGTTCTCCTCAAATGATAACATCTTGAAACGAAAACGGGGACAGATGCGTATGCATTTGTCCCCAAAAATCATTATCTTACTAATTCTTTTACCTTAGCAGCTTTACCTACGCGATCTCTTAAGTAGTTGAGTTTCGCACGTCTTACTTTACCGTAACGAACAACTTCGATTTTTTCTACGTTTGGAGAGTGTAATGGCCAAGTTTTTTCTACACCTACACCGTTAGATGTTTTTCTAACTGTAAATGTTTCTCTAGCTCCGCCACCCTGTCTTTTTAATACAACGCCTTCAAATACCTGAACACGTTCGCGGTTACCTTCTTTGATTTTTCCGTAAACCTTAACTGTATCACCTACATGGAATACTGGAATTTCAGCTTTTACCTGAGCTGCTTCGATGTTTGCAATAATGTTATTCATTGTGTGTCTCCTCCTTATTTCCGGATGTTCTTAATACTTAACTATATCTGCATTTCGCAAATCAGTTCGCTCTAACTCTCTGCGAACTAACGTAACAGAGGACCATCTCTTTCTTCTACTCACAACGTATTATATATTATCATTTCCTTGCAAGGATTGCAAGTATTTTTTATCATTTTTTGTAAGATTTGCATTCTCTAAAAGATCCGGTCTGCGCTCCAGTGTTCTTTTTAAAGACTGCTCTCTTCTCCACTTTTCGATATTGACATGATGCCCGGACAAAAGCACTTCCGGAACCTTCTTTCCATGCCATTCTTCCGGTCTTGTATACTGCGGATATTCCAACAGATTATCGTGGAAAGACTCAATTTCATGAGATGCCTGTTTGTTTAACACTCCCGGTACCAGGCGACTGATGGCATCAATCATAACCATGGAAGGAAGTTCCCCACCTGTCAGCACATAATCTCCAATGGACATGTAGTCCGTCACAATCTCTTCCAGCACACGCTCATCAATGCCTTCGTAATGGCCGCAAAGGAAAATTAAATCTTCTTCTTTTGAAAACTCTTCCGCATAGCCCTGATTAAACACATTTCCCTGTGGTGTCAGATAGATTACTCGTGGCTTTTTTCCGATTTTCTCACAAATATATTCATAAGCTCTGTAAATCGGTGCTGCCTGCATCAAAAGCCCGGCCCCTCCGCCATAAGTATAATCGTCCACCTGACCATGCTTATTCTGAGCAAAATCACGGATATTGACAGCTTCAATGCTAAGAAGTCCATTTTTCACTGCACGACCGATGATACTCGTATTCAAGCCATCCATGACCATTTCAGGAAACAACGTTAAAATATAAAAATTCATAGCATTCCTTCCTTAGTCAAAAAGTCCCGGCAAAATGTGTACTGTCATCACTTCTTCATCCAGATCTACATCCAGAATACAGTCTCTAATTGCCGGAAGCAACAGTTCCTGACCATCTTCCGTCTCAACTACATACACATCATTCGCACCTGTTTCCATAACCTCTGTTAAGTATCCAAGCACTTTTCCGTCATCAGTTACAACCTTTAAATCAATTAAATCTGCAACATAATTTTCATTTTCTTCCAGTGCCACCGCATCTTCTCTGTGTACCAGAAGATCTTTGCCTTTATATTTTTCAATATCGTTGATATTATCAATGCCCTTGAACTTTAAGATGACAAGATTTTTAAAGAATTTCACTCCGGAAATCTCCAAATCAATGTATTCTCTTCCTGTATCAAGAACAACTTTTTTCAATTTCTTAAAACGATTTACGTCATCCGTTGTCGGATAGACCTTTACTTCTCCTCTTACACCGTGTGTAGAGGAAATGACACCTACTCTTAATAACTGTTCCATTGACATCTCCTGTTATTAATTTAGACAAAACAAGGGGCTTTTAACAAGCCCCTTATCAATTACTGTTTCATATTCAAAAATCTCAAGCAAATTTTTGAATGCCTGAAAGTTCTACAAACTTTCTACGCTAAAATATCCACAACAACTTTTTTTGTATAGTTTGAAGATGCTGCTTTTACTACTGAGCGGATTGCTTTCGCAATTCTTCCTGACTTTCCAATTACTTTTCCCATATCGGATGGAGCCACACGAAGTTCTACTACGATTACTCTTTCCTTTTCAGTCTGTGTTACAACAACCTCATCTGGATTTTCCACGAGTGCTTTCGCAATCACTTCAACTAAATTTTTCATATTTCCCCTCCAAGTGGGCTGTTTCCAAATAAGCTGTTACTTATTTTTCGATACCAGCTAATTTGAAGATTTTACCAACAACTTCTGTTGGCTGAGCACCGTTTGCTAACCATCTCTTTGCAGCTTCTTCGTCTACGTTGAATGTGCTTGGATCTGTGTTTGGATTGTATGTTCCGATTTCTTCGATGAATCTACCATCTCTTGGAGATTTAGAATCTGCTACTACGATTCTGTAAAAAGGAGCTTTTTTCTGTCCCATTCTTCTTAATCTGATTTTAACTGCCATTGTGTTCACCTCATATAATTCTTTCAATATAATATTAATTAGTTTTTATGTTAAAAAGGAAGTTTTCCAAACATTCCTCTTTTACCACGTTTACCGCCCATCATTCCAGGCATCTGTTTCATGAGCTTTCTGCTCTGTTCAAACTGTTTCACCAGTCTGTTTACTTCACTGATATCAACCCCTGCTCCTTTCGCAATTCTGCGTTTTCTGGATGGATTGATAATATCAGGATTTCTTCTTTCCTTTGGAGTCATGGAAAGAATGATTGCTTCGATTCTTGCCATTTTCTTTTCGTCCATGGCGTCCTCAATCTGCTTTAACTGTGCTCCGCCCATACCCGGCATCATGCCTAAGATACTTGAGAGACCTCCCATTTTCTTCATCTGATTCATACTTTCTAAGTAATCATCGAATCCGAACTGGTTCTTTTTCATGTTTTCCATCATCTGTTTGGACTTTTCTTCATCCAACTCTTCTGATGCTTTTTCAATTAATGTAAGGACATCACCCATACCTAAGATACGGGAAGCCATTCTGTCCGGATAAAACTGCTCTAAATCAGAAAGTTTTTCTCCCATACCAATGTAGAGAATTGGTTTTCCTGTCACGGCACGAATAGAAAGTGCCGCACCGCCTCGTGTATCACCATCTAATTTTGTCAGGATCACTCCGCTGATACCAACTTTTTCTTCGAAAGTGCTGGCAACATTGACTGCTTCCTGACCAGTCATACCGTCAACAACGAGAATGCTGTGGTCTACATTTAACTCTTTCTTAATATTCTGCAGCTCTTCCATCATGTTTTCATCAATCTGGAGACGACCTGCGGTATCTAAGATAAGAATGTTATTCCCTTTGCTTTTGGCATGTTCATAGGCTGCTTTTGCAATATTTACCGGATTGTGTCCGTCCCCCATAGAGAAGACTTCAACACCCTGTTTTTCACCATTGACCTGTAACTGTTTGATAGCTGCCGGACGGTATACGTCACAGGCTACCAAAAGCGGTTTCCATTTATTGCTTTTTTGTTTCAACTTACCTGCAAGCTTTGCTGCAGTCGTTGTTTTACCGGCACCTTGGAGACCCATCATCATGACAACCGTAACTTCATTGGATGGACGAAGCTTTAATTCCGTAGTTTCGGAACCCATCAGCTTAACCATCTCTTCATTTACGATTTTGATAACCATCTGGCCTGGTGTCAAACTATTTAAAACTTCTTCGCCGACAGCTCTTTCCTGTACGGATTTTACAAACTGTTTTACGACTTTAAAGTTTACATCGGCTTCTAAGAGGGCAAGCTTTACTTCTTTTAATGCAGCTTTTACATCCTCTTCTGTCAGACGTCCCTTACTTCTTAAGCCTTTAAATACGCTTTGTAATTTTTCTGATAAACTATCAAATGCCATGTATTATAATTCCTCTAAAATCTCTGCTGCATATTTTTTTATCTCCTGCAGCTGCTTTTCCGGTTCTTCGGAAACCTTATTGGTTAACTGTTCGATTTCTTTTACTTTACCTTTAATATTGTAAAACTTTTCGACCAGCTTCAGTTTTTCTTCATAACCTTCCAGCATTTTCTGACATCTTTTAATTAAGTCATGAACGCCTTGTCGGCTGATTCCGTGGGCTTCTGCCACTTCACTGAGTGAACAGTCCTCTAAAACAACTTCTTCATAAATTTCTTTCTGATGGGCTGTCAGCAGCTCTCCGTAGAAATCATAGAGAAGTGCCTGTTTTAAGATTTCATCCATGCAAAAATCTCCTACTTCTTTCAGCTTCGACTGTATATTACTACAAGAAAAAGATGGTGTCAAGTATTTTTTCTTGACGAAGTATCTTTTCCATTCTTTTCCATTCTTGCCCATTCTGCTCCATACTGGATTTTTTAATATTTCATTCTTTTCCATTCTTGCCCATTCTTGCCCATTATTTTCCATTCTGTCACAAAATTTGTCACAAAAATTGTCACAAAAAAACCAACCTTGCACCGGTTGGTTAATCTGTTTCTATGAAATATTAATTGCTTTTGCTATCTGTTCCTGCTCCCTCTCTTTTTCCTGGCTTAAATGAGTATACACCGTTAAAGTAACACTATCCGAAGCATGCCCCAGCATTTGACTAACCGCTTTCATATCAAGCCCTGCCTCATAAGCTGCACTTGTGTATGTGTGTCGGCTCTGATGCGGACAGAAATCTTTTAATAATTCTCTTCCCTGCAACTCTGCTTCCTTATTATATGCATCGATAATTCTTTTCAGCAAATCATTGAACGTCGGCTCACTCCATACATTCCCGTTTGCATTCAGAAAAACAAATCCTGTTACTGTTCCGCGTACTTTTCCAGATTCGTCCACGAATGGAAGCTCAGGCGTTTCTATTGGGCTTTGCAATTTTAGTCTAAGCAAGGTACTTTTTATCAACGGATTCATTGCTACAGTACGGACTGAACTTTGACTTTTTGGTGTAGAGATTGCTTTTGTAAAGCCATAATCCTTTTTTCTGTAACGGTTTAATGTTTTTCTGATACTTATAGTATCTTTTTGAAAATCAATATCATCCCAAGTTAAAGAAATTAATTCCCCTATCCTAAGACCCGTATTAAACAATACAAGGAATACCGGGTATGCAAAGGAAAATCTATAGCTTTCTCTCACATAATCCATAAAAAGGCTAATTTGCGCCTGTGGGACAGCCTCTCTCTTTTTCTTTTCAGTCTGCGGTAACCGTATATTTTTCACAGGATTTTTTACAATTATATCATCATCTATAGCGCATTCAAAAATACAGTTCAAGCAACTTTTTAGATTTGCCATGGTGGTATGTTTCAGCCCATCATCCATCATTTTATTAAATATAATCTGGCAGTCAGCTTTTGAAATCTTTGTCATTGCTTTTTTTCCAACTGCACTGTTTTGAATATATGTAGAATAGTAAGATGTGTAATTTGTAATCGTAGTTGCTTTTCGCCCTGTTTTCGCATACATCTTGAGCCAGTGATCAAAATACTCGTTCATTGTGATTTTGGAAGCTTTAGACTTTATTCGCATACCCTTATCAATCATGTGTAACAGTTCATTTTCCTGCTTTCGTAATGACGCCAAATCATCTGCAGTAAAAGTCACGCGTTCACCATCTACCATTTTACGGAACATATAACGATTATTTTTTGCATCGTAATACTCACCGGTTCTAAGTACTCTGCCTTTATTGTCTTTTCTCTTTTCTGCCATTATCTCACTTCCTTTTTCTTTTTTATCAAAAAAGGGCATGTTATATGCCCCTCTTTTGTTATTTTAATTATCTTTTTCTAATATATTTTCCAACCGTTCATTAGCGAGATATGTATAATCTAAAATTATATTTGCCAGCCACATCAATTTCTCATACTCACTGCAATATTTCCATGAATAATAGTAGGATGGATCATCTTTGTATTTTTCCGAAGCATCAACTGAGCTCCCATATGCAGCCGCTTTATATGGAGATAATTCATAAGAAACATCAAATTCATTAATAATTTCACTCACAGCAAATCTAGCTTTCTGCAATTCAATATAAACTTCTTCAATATTATCTAAAAACTCATTTGTATTTTGTTTTTCCTTTTTCATCTGTTTTTCCTCTTTTATTTTTACAATGTTCGAAGAATAAGTATATAAAACCATCTAAATATGTAATTTTCGTCTTCTTTGTTAAGAATATCCATTATTTTTTCGCAATATTCCTCGTTTGTCATATGGGGAATGTCTCTTTTGTTAATTTCCATTACAACCACCCTCTCTTTTGTTCATCTATTCTGCCGCTCTCACTTTTTTAATTTTTCAACAGCAAATTCATAAAACCATCTTAATTTATAATTTTCATTAACATTTTGAAAAATTTCATTTAACATTTTTCTAAGTTCTTCGTTTGTAAAAAATTCTACTTCCTTCATTTTTTGCCATCCTCCTATGAATTTAACAAGTAGATCATACTCGCAGTAAATGGGGACATAACAATATTAAGCAATATCAATGGCGCAACAAACTCGCCTAAAACAAACATAATTATTTTTTTCATTTTATTTCCCTTTTCTTTTGTTTGATGTACTCCGGAAAAAGTAGTATAATAAAAAAGACACATTTTCCGAAGTGTGTTAAATAGAAAGAGTTGTTCGCTTTGGTCGGTGCTTCAGCTCTTTCACTTTTTAAAATCTAATTGACTACTTCTTTTACTAAACTTTTCATTTTCTTGCCAGGGAAATTCCCTGGCAAGTTTTTTATTCTTCGTCAGAGCAAAATTCTTCGTACCATTCAACAACTTCTGCTATGACACTTTCTGACAAATCAGATATGTTTTCTTCCAGAGAATCTTTGCAGTTATTCAAAATTTCTTCAGACAAATTTGCTAAATCATTTTCAAACTCTTCACTCTCTAATCCTGCTTTTTTTATCACTACATCTGCAGCAATATTTGCAATTTTCTCAATTGCATTGTTTAAAAAGTCCTCCATTTTTAATTCTTTGATTGTTTTTGCAGCAATCATTTCAACATGTTTTCTTTCAATCATGTGGTTCTCCTTTCTGTTTTTGTTTATATTTTAAACATTTATGTTTATATTGTCAATACCCTTATTTAAACTTTGTGGTTTAATATGTATTCATTTATATTGACATTATAAATATTTACATTTATAATTAATAAAAAACAAAAAAAGGAATTGTTATGGCGGTATCTGAACAAATTAAAATATTATGTGTAAAATTAGGAATCAGTGTTTCTGAACTTGCAAGAAAATGCAACACAAGTCCGCAAGCATTTAGTCAGAAAATGAAGCGCGAGGGATTTACTCCTGCAGAATTAAAAAAGATTGCTGAGAACGCAGGTTGTTTTTACGAAGCTTCCTTTATTCTTCCTAATGGTGATAAAGTAACAGATTAAATACAAAACTATTGGCCACCCGAAAAGGGTGGTTTTTCTATGCTATTCTGCCCAGTAATCCCCCAAAAATGACTATACAAGGTGTTTTACACAGAACACATAACAAATTACCAGTTCTTTAAAAATTTAATAATAGGCGACTTTTGCTGTCCTAAATTTGATGAATGCAAAATCATAATTCTGACAATCCTCTTTCTATATTCTCGTATTTCTCGTTGATTTCTATAGTAAAGAGTGCCATTTTTTCAACGTTACTACTTCCTGTTTCTTTAAATCGCTGCAAACTATTATGGTAAAAGTTTGTGCTTGATAGTTTTGAAGCATATTCTTTTCCGGCTCTAAGTCTCAAGCGATTTATTGCCTGTTGTTTCATGCTCCTTGCTTTTTGGTAAGAAATATTCTCTTTGTTTGCAATCTCTATTAATGACATATTTTTTTTAAAGTATAGAATGATCATTCTCCAGTCCCTGTAATCAAGCTTTTCTTTCGCCAAATCCCATATAATTCTTTTCTGATACTTATCATACATCCTATCTGTTGTTTTTTTTTCGATATCCTCTTCACTCGCAATGCAATCCTTTAATGAAAGATCTTCGTCTGAATCAAAGGTCTTTTCTAAACTTTCGTACTTTATTATACTTTTTTTGATTTCGGCTAAATCCTGAGTGGAAAAACCTATTTCTTCAGCTAGCTCTGCCTCTGTTGGTTCTCGATAATATTTTTGCACAAGTCTTTCGTATGCTTTTTTATAGATTCTGATTAATTTCTGCACATGTTTAGGAATTCTAATCAAAGAGCTTCTTTCAACACAAGAAATTGCTGCTTGTTTTATCCAATATGTAGCATAAGACATAAAGAGGACTTCTCTGGATGAATCGTAATGTTTGACAGCTTCCCACAATCCCAAATATGCTTCTTGCATCAAGTCTTCCATATCTTCCAAGGCAGAATATGGTTCAACTATTTTTTTGATAAGCGATATGTTATTTTGATATAGCAATGACATATACGATGCATCACCACACCCTGTCTTTATCTTTTCGACTATTTCCTCGTTGGACATTTTTACAACTGCCATCAATTTAATGATGGTATCCTTTCCCTTTTTATTTAAAAGGCAGTAGTTATCTTCTACTGCCTTTCTTTTAAACTCTAAGTAAATGCAAAGCCATTTCTGTTTTTTCTCTCATCGTATGCATTTACAAGTTCTCTTCCGTCAATGTAAGTATTTGTGTCTTTTGCAGCAATTGTTTCTAACAAGGAAACGGCCATTCTCAACAATGTTGTTTCGCTGTTTCCAACGTCATAAACTGCATCTCTAATGCCTGTGATTTCTGCACCGCCTGCAACTGCTGTTTTTCCACCAACAGTACCAAGCATTTCAGGTACGCCATTTTCACCAGCCCAGAAAAGACTTGCAGAATCCGGATATCCACCACCTTCAAATCTTTCCAAATGAACATGTTTTATTGTAGGAATTTTTATGTCGATTCCAATAACATTGCCGATTTTATCCACCATACCTTCAAATCCACCGATAAAGTGGTTAATGCCATCAACAATATTATTAATTACAGTCTCAGCAATCGCTACAAAACTGTTAAATATTCCTTTAAAAACGTCTTTTACGCCGTTCCATGCTTTTTTCCAGTCTCCAGTAAATACTCCTGTAACGAAATTTATTAAACCTTTCAAGGATGTTCCTAGATTTGTTATGATTTCTCCAATTAACTTGAATACTTTTTCAAATGCAGGTTTAAATCCATTCCAAAGATATTCTGCAATTGGTAGCATTACGCTTTGCCATAAAAACTGCATAGTTTCAATTATTGGTGTCAAATGTCCGATCCATGTATTAAATACGCTACTCACACTTTCAAGACTTGTTAAAAACACGCTTCCAAGTGTTTCCGCAAGTGGAATAATAATGTTAGTTGTCAACATACTTAATAGATCAGATACAACAAGCAATGCTGGAGTTAGCATTTCAATCATCAAGTTGCCAAGAGGTGCAAGAACATTGTTATACAAACTGCTCAACATATTTGACAGTGTATTTCCTATACCATTAGCAATCTCAGATAAAACAGGAGCAATTCCGTCTGTTAAAGTCGTCGCTAATTGTGCAAAACTTCCTCTAACTTCTTCATTTGTAGCGAATACATATCCAATTCCGGCTGCAAGTGCTGTAAACAATGCCGTCATCGGAGTTATGGCTGAAACAACTGATGATATGTTTGGAAAACATGCTGCAAATGATTCTCCCAAGGTACCTGCTCCAACTGAAACTAGATCTATCATCTCTTTAAAGTTTGCCAACACCGGTCCTATTGTTCCGGATATTGTGCTTCCTATGCTAGCAAAAATTCCAGTACTTCCAAAAATTGCCCCCAATCCTTCAGAAAGTGCTATTATCGATGTTCCTATTCCAGCGATTCCGCTTAAAATCTTACCTATTCCAGACAGAGCTGTCAGACCTACTGCAAGAACTCCGAGCGAATAACCTAGTTTTTCCGCTTTTTGTGGGTCCACTTTATTTAAAAAGTTTGTTAAATTCTGAATTGATCCATCTCGCCCTAAAATTTCATTTATTGCTGAAACAGATAAATTAGAAACATCTTCAAAAAAACTTATAAGCCCTTCTCCAAAACTTTCTGCAAATGGTTCTAATGCTCTCCAGAAATTTTTCAAATTCTGCGTAATAAATGGCCAGTCAATTTGCAATAATGAATTGTTAACAATATCTACAAGCCTTGTTAATCCTTGTCCTTCTGTACCAAATGCCCATGTTCCTAGAGGAACAAGAAACTCCGTGTAAAAATCTTTCATGTTTTGGAACGTGTAGCCCATTAAAAGGCTAAATCCTTCATTCCACAACTTGTTCACAGAAGTTCTAAGCGGTTCTATCGCTGCCCAGAGTCTGTTCGCAACACTTATGAATTTATCCGCATACTCTTGCGCTTTGTTTAATGATTCAGCAAATGCTTTGTCCCATACAGATTCATACTCCGCTAAAGCTGCTGAAATATCGCTTGATAAATCAATACCGCCACCAACACTTCCCATTGACGTGCCGCTATTGTCAGCCGGCTCCACAACATTTAACTCATCTATTCCTAAAAGATGTGTTTTAAGTTTCTTTGCCGACTCCGAAGCATTCCCTAAACTCTCGTCAAGCTTTTCGACTTCAGCCACACCGCCGCTACTAATACCACTCATGGTATCTTTTAGCCATGTATCTCCCCACATTTTAAAGCCTATAGTTGACATAAGTTTTTGCAATGCGATTAGTAATCCGTTAACTACAGGGAGAACTTTTTGGACAATTGGTAAGAGTAATGTTCCGAATAATCTTGAAACATTCGACACCTGCTGCCCCATTATTCTCCATTGATTAGCCACAGAATTCATTGTGTTTGCAACATCGCCCCAGGCAACTTTTGACTGATCCAAAATTGCAAGTACACGCAATTGCATTTTTTCACCTTGACTCATCGCGGTAACAGCTTTCGTTATTCCATGTTCATATGCATACGTTTGCAATGTTGCGTTTGTTATATCGATTCCGTATTTGTACAATGCTCTGCTTTGTCCGATCAGACCGCTTTGCAAGTTTGTCATTACTGTATCTAAATCTGTATTGGTTAATGATGAGAAATCACTTGCAAGCATTGACATTACTTTTGAAACGTCTGTGCTTGTCTCTCCTAATAATCCGACAGAGTTTGTTACAGATAATATTTTTGCTTGATAATTCATCAATTTTCCTATATCAAGCCCTACACCGATCTGGTCAGTAAGTTGCAGTTCACCACTGTCTCCAATGGCATATCCTGTTAGTTTTTGATTTAAAACCTTGAGTCTTTCGGAAAACGATTTTGCGTAAGCCTCTGCTGAATCATAACCATATTTTTCAAATTGTTCTGAAAAATCGCCACTGATTTTATCAAGCGCAACATTCCAATAGTTGAAAGTTTCCACGAAATCCATGGAATTTTTAACTGATGTTGATAGCTTGTCAAATCCTTTTTCGATTGACTTTATGGCTGCATAAGCTTTCACTAGAGATCCTGTCAACACTTTGGACGATGCAGACGAAGATTTAAACATATTTCCTATTTTGGAATATGCCAAATTTAATTTTTTAAAATTTCCATCTGATGAGCTTCCGATTTTTCCTACGCTTTTGCTTAAAATATCAAGTCTCGAGCATAGCTTATCTATGGAATTTGATGCTTCAGACATTTCTCCAGATATTCGTATCTCTAGACTATCTATTTCCGCCATATACTTTCACCTACCTTTCAGGCTAGGCTCTGGCATCTGGCGCTCTCACCTATTATTTATTTCCCTTTCCTCATATAACACAAAATGCCACACACTCCCAAAACGGGAATATGTGGCATCAATGCGCTCTTTATTATGTAATTATTTTAACATATCCCCATTTTTATTTGTAGTATTTTTCTTCGATTCCACGGCGTTTCAACTCAACCGGGACCATAAGCATTGCAAAAGCCATGTTCCGATTTTCTTCGTTTTCAGTCATCTTCGCCCAGTCCTCAAAACTTCTTATCTCTGGGAACCGGTCTTTCATTTGACTTTCAAACTCTTTTAAAGTTTCCCGGGTCTCTTGCATTAACAATTCAAGTGTAGAGGCCAAATATTCTGCAAATTCTGATTTTTTGTTGATAAAAATCTTGCCATCTGCTGAACAAAGCACACTTTCATTTGTGATGGTCTTTTTATCCAGGTTGTGATACGGGAGAAAAATGCTAGGATTAAGCTTTCTAAAATCGGCAATTACAATTTTTCTTCCAATTGTTTTACTTTCTTTGCTAATCATTACCCGAAAATCCTCCATACAATCACTACCATATTTGCAAAAGTTAATATTTCCATGAAACCAAATCCGACCTTGCTTGCAGTGTCTTTTTTGTTTTTTGAAAAATAAATTATTACACCAAACAGCAATAAGTTCGAAATCAATAATACGGTTAATAAAATCGTCATAATTAAACTACTCATTTTCAATCACACCTCCATAGTTAACGATAAAACAATGGGCCTCCCCACTTTTTCTCCCTCTGCAGCGGATAATAAAATTTTTTATTACAGTTTCTTCAGAAACCTCTCCATACTTTCTGCCGCATACAGGACAACGGACTTCCTTTCCCTTCACGATTTGAGCCTGTTTCAACTTTATTCCTCCATTCAAAAGGCCTTTTTTATTTTTTTCGGTATTTTGGGGACTTAGTTGGGGGATATACGTTCTTTTTATACACCCCCAGGCCCCTCTTTTCTTTTCAATAGACCTTTATTTGAAAGTAGACATATTTATAACATTCACATTCTCAAGTTTTTCTTTTTTTAATTTTCTTTCTAACTCAATCCTTTTCTTCTCCGATTCTTCAAGTGCTTCTGCAACTTCATCTGGTAGCTCCGTGTTTGCTGGATAATATGTTCCCGAGTAGTTAACAATATATGGTACTTTCATATCCTGACCTCCTATTCTTCATCGTCAAAAAAGTTTGTATAACGTGGGTCTAATCGAAGCAATTCTTCAATATCTTCATGTATTGCAGCAACTGAAAAAACTTTTTCTTTTGACGGCGTATATCGCGGATCTATCAATGTATCTATTAGCTTTTTATCATTTTCCGTATAAACTTTTCTGCCTTTAACGCAGTTTAATGAACTGCTTGCTTTTTCAATTATCTCTAAAAATCTTTCGTCTTCATGATTTCTAACAAAGGACTCCATTGCAACACAAATATATGCCGGCGTATTCTGTTCAAGTGCAAAGTTCAAAGTTCCTAATTTCCCCACATAATTTTTTGCCATTCTTAATGCGGAATCTCTAAATCTCTCATATCTGTCGTATGTGTCTTTCATGTCTGGAATATCAAGACGTAAATAGGGGTCTATCATCTCTTTTGAAACTCTTTCCGGTTCTCCATTTTCTTTCATCTGAACAACATCGGCTTTTTTAGTTCTAGATAATGCCAGCTGGTTTAGCAGTCTAGCCTCTGCATATGAAGAAACAGATTTTTTTAGAAGTTCAAACTCTAAATTACTCAGCTGCAAGTCTGCCAGCTTTGTTGCCATAATTGTATTAGCAAATTCTGTCGATACCGGCGCACCAAAGAATGAATCAAGTCCATTAAGAATCAATGACAGATTGCGCTCGATAGCACTTTGAACAGGTTCTTTTGCAGCTTTATACGCTATTATGTATTTTTCATTTGGTGAATTTTCCTTTTTATATTGCTCAATATAAGCCTCTGTCCATTGTCCGCGTTTTTCATCACAATATTTTTCCAGATCATTTTTTTCTCGCAGGTATTTTGTTTCTAGTTCATCCACTGAAATCTTCCACTCTTTTAGTATGTTCGCAATTTTTATAATGTATTTTTTTATACGCATATCTCAACCTCTCTGCTATTTTAAATTATTGTCACCATCACTCGCGATCAGTTCGGCTTGTTTAGACAGACAATCCGCGATCACAACACTGCTCTTGGCCGCCTTTCTGGCCATAGCACCAATAAATCTGTTTTCGCCTATTTCATTCATATAATATGTCGCTGACTCAATATCTTTTGCTGCCTTCATATTTTCAACGCATTTCTGAGCTCTACGGAATTCTGCTGCTCCACCTTTTTTAAAATCATTAATTTCATCGGCAAATCCAGAATACGAAACTGCTATTTCTGGGATGCTTCCATCCTCTGCTACGGCACAAAGAATAAGGTTTCGAGATTCTTCAGATGCATTTTTAAGAACGTTTGCAATACAGACACCCTTTTCAATAGCGCCATTCGCTGAAGAGATCGCCAACAGGGCTTTTGAAGCAACATGTTCCGGATTTGTCGCAGGGGAACTTCCACCATATAATTCACATGCACGTTGAATAACGTCTTCAGATAAATTTGCATATTTAATCTTAGGATCACAGTCTTTCGAAGTATTAAAGTCCGTTAAAACTTCAACAAGCTGCGCTTCAAGACCCGATAAAATAGCCATTTTTGTATCGTACGATGGCTCAATACCTGATACGAACTCAAGACCGTTTTTTTCTGCAAGTGTCTGCAGATAACGTGCCGAATAGTAATCATTATTTATATTGTATTTATCGGCAATCGCTGAAAGTTCTGATGCAGTTAATGGAATCCCATCAAGCATCTTAAGCTTAGCCAGTGTGGTTTCATTAACACTTTTAAGCCTTGACATCTCATGATTTCTTAATTCTTCAATATGTGGCCTTACATTGTTTAACGCACTGCTACGCATTTCGGCAATTTCGGAATCGCATTTATCATCAGGTTCTTTCATTTTGGGCTGATACGTTGGAGTTCCTTTGATAAAAGTTTTCGAAATTTCTTCTTTGACAGTTTCACGTCTTTTTTCGGATTCCACATAGCCTTTTTTAAAGGCTTCGCATTCCGATCGCATAAAAAATGCAAGTTGGTTAAAATTTAACATTTTAAAATCTCCTATCTTTTTTATTTTTCGAAGATGTTTTTAGGACTTAGTAGGGGGTGCAGCAGAATGAGTAACAACCCCCACACCATCCAATCTCAAAGACAGTCCTAAAACCATCGAAATTCTTCATCTATTCGACAAACTACAGTTTGTTACATAGATCAAACATATTAAAAAATAGCGAAAAACCTTGATTTTAAGCCATTTTTCAGTGTTTTCGCTTTGTCTTGTGTTCCTTAAATATCCGTATTTTTCTTTATGTAAACTTATTATCCATCGTTTTCAGCATTATGTAACCCTAATTTAGGAAGTTCGGCGGCCGAAAGCGCTTGCTTCGTTGACGATGTTGGGATAGCTTCATCAAAGGAAATATTGTCTTTGTAATCTGCCCAGTTCTTTAGATAAAAGATTGACGATGCAGGATTGATCTTTCCTTTCATTGTTGCTTGTTCGAGAAAAGTCAATATGTATTGTTTGGCAGTTCTACAACATTCCGCCCACTCTTCTCCGCAGTCTTCGTTGTTACACCATCTCCAAAGTGTTTGCCTTGTTATATTCAGACTCAAGCACAATGCCTCTATTCCAGGGCGAAAGCCACGATTTCCGCAAAATTCAAAGTATTGATCTATTCGCGTTTTTAATTCGTCAAGAGTTTTTGGCCTTCCTTGCCCTTGTAATTCCGACAAATCTCCTACCGTTTGCCGGCAAAACTCTTCCGGGAGATTGTTTAGCTGATTTGATGGAAAATTTGATGTTTTATTGCTCATTTTTCACCTCTTTTCTGTCTTTTTTAGATTAAATGTCACTTTGATGAGCTTAGTTTTTCCTCTTCTAACCCGTCTAAAATGACTTTTAAGCGCTTTAACTCTTCATTTCCAAGTGTTATTCCTTTACATGGCTGTTTTCTTTCTCCGTCAGCCATTTTCCAAGGTCGCAAATCATACCGCGGTGATTTACCAGCCCATGAAATAAGATTGAACTGGATTTCCATTGAAGATCCTGCGCCGGAGATTGTCCCATAGTGCTCTATAATTTCACATTTAAGCTCTGGTGCCATCCATTCTTGCTCCTTTCAATTTTTCTGTTGCTTGTTTATTCAGATGCAAAACAACTGCACTTATAAGGCTTCTGGCAAAATCATTGTTAAGTTTATCGTCAAGCTCTTTTGCTTCTTCCAAAATCTGTCTCCATGTTTCCATGTCTGTATTTATTCCATAATATTTTTTGTGAAAATTCCAGATTTCCAAATATGTCTGCGCTTCCTGCGAATTTTTAAAATTCAAGTTATTACCTCCAAAGTGTAACTAACGTGTGTAACTTTCTTGTGTAACCAATACAAAAAACTTTTCTTTTTTATATTTTTTTATTTTTAAATTGTTTTTGTTTTTTATAGTTACCTTAGTTACAAGAGACTAGAAAATGCTATAAATACAATGTTTTTCCAGCGTAACTATCTTGTAACTTGCATGTAACTAACGTGTAACCACCTTTAGACAAACGGAGGTTCATCGTCTCCTAACTCATCTATTGACATGAAATCATCGTTTTTTTTGTAGGT
The DNA here is from genome assembly GCA_045128635.1 of Lachnospiraceae bacterium. Classification (GTDB taxonomy): domain Bacteria; phylum Bacillota; class Clostridia; order Lachnospirales; family Lachnospiraceae; genus HGM12587. The sequence continues at coordinate 66,865 of JBGVRS010000149.1, read as the reverse complement.
TCTTTCTCTTTGAAATCCTTTTTGCGGACCATACTTTCCGAAACGTGCTGTTTTGTCCAATTTTTTCCATCCAGGTATTTGAGAAACTATATCTCCGATATCTGCTGCTTGCCATTTTGGTGGTCTGCCCGTCTCATTTAGCGCTTCTTGCCAGATTTCAATAGCACAAACCCTGTTCTTACCTTCAAGATATGCCTCAATCAGTCCTCGTTTTCCATCATCGCTCGTCGCATTTTCCTGCATTTGTTTCGCTGTTTCCCGGCAACTTTCTGGTAAAACCAATGCTGGATGCTCATTTTTCCATATATGTACAGCTTGAGACCATGCAGCCTTAATATCAGTCATAACAGACGGTTGGAACAAACTTTTTGTTGGCTTACTTCTTCCAACTTCAACAATTAAAAAACGGCGGTTTCCGGTTTCATCTTGCAAATAATCCGATTTGTTTGTTGTTCCGGCGAAAACACACTGCCGCTGGTATATATCCGCTCGTCGCTGGTATGGTTCTCGAAATTTATCCTGCGTCGCTGATAAAAATCGCTTTACTGACTCCACACCGCCAGCCGTTCTGGCTAAGCTCTTCAGCTCGGCAAGTTCAATGACCCAAGAGCCAAGAAGTGACTGAACCGCTTTGTCCGAATCAAGGGAATCAAGAGAATCATTAAACCAATTGTCATTTAGAGCTAACAATCTCAAAAAGGTGCTTTTCCCAATCCCCTGAGATCCTTGCAAAATCATCGTGTAATCAAATTTGATGCCCGGCTCATAAATCCTCGCTACAGCTCCTATCAAAAACAACCTCATTACTTGATAATTATAATCGTCATCCATGCCCCCCAGATAATCAGGGAGCAATCCTCTGATATATTCTTTTCCATCCCATTTCAAATCGTCCAACATTTCTCTTAAAGGATGAAATGAATTCTGATTTGCCACGTTTCGAAGGGCGTCGTAAAAGTCATTGCGATTAGCCAAACCATAGTCAGCTTGTATTAACGAAAAAGCTGCCGAATCGTCACTGCTCCCCCATGGACGAAAGTTTTTGTCTTTTTCCCAAGGAACCGAGCCATATAGCATTGTTTGCTTGGAAAATTCATCAAAACGGATTTTTCCTGCAAACCTTTTATCCATTTGTAGGACTGTTTCAAAGTTTTTTACCGTCTGTAAGAGTTTTTCAGATTTCACGTTCCCGTTTCTGTCATATTCTGTTTTGTACATCAATCGACCCTTTACTTGGTCTGGAAGCTCTGGAACATCTTTGCATTTATATTCTCGATTTTGAATAAACGACATCACTGCAGCTTTTAACTCACCGACATTTTCCGCATTTTCCAAATAGTCTTTCCTGTAAAATACCTGCCAGGCCTCACACGAATAGAAGCCTTCTGCTTTTAAATAGTTTCGAATCTCATCATTTGTTTTCTTTGACATTGCCAGTGCGAACAGATAACGAATGGCATGTGTTTTCCCTGGTTCAAGATTTTTTATCATTTCGTGAAAATCACGAATCGATACACCATCATTTCCAATCGGAACTGCAGCAAATCCAGCTAGTACAAGGTTCATTGCAAGCTCCTGGCTTTTCACAAGGAATATGTATTTTTGGTCCGGCTGAGTTTCATTGGGTTCAACGGCAAGTCTTGCTTTTAGAAATTTTAAATTCATTGTTTATGCCTTTCTTTTGCTTCTCTCGAACCAAAACCCATTGATTGAATATCTTAATAAATGTCGCTGATAAAAACATGCGGTGTTCTAGTCTCGAAGGAAATTAGGATATCTTGTTTTTTATCGTTTCCGACATCAAATGATATTTCAAAAAATTTTCCAGTCTCGTCTGTAAATTCTGCCGATATTATTTTTTTGCCAGAAAACTTTTTCAACTGTTTTTTACTTTTTAGTGTATGGAAAAAAACTCTAGTCATAATTTTTACTCCTAAATTCAATATCTTTTTAATGCTTTATCTAAAATCGCAGTATCGATTCTAACTGATCGATATCCAAAACGGCGAACAGCATCATTTTCGTTTGCGATTTCCATTAGTTTTTTTCTGCCAAAACCATATCTTTTTTGGCCTTCTTCAATCGTTACAAGTGCCGTCGTACTCATCATTACACCCCTTTCACAATTGAAAGTTCATCAATAATCTCCATAATTTTCTCTTTTTTCTCTTCGTCAAATTCTTTTCTTAATCTTTTTGAAAAAGTAGATTCTGAAACACCCAGTTTTTCTGCAATCTCCCAAAGTTTGACACCATGATTTAATGCATATGTTCTCAATTCAATATTTTTCATAAATTTCTCACCTCCTATTGGATTGATAAATAAACAAAAAACGCACGAAATACTTAAGTTTCTGCCCCATGCTTGCTGGACTTTATCTTTAGTAATTCGCGCGTCTGCGTTTTTTTTGTTTTTAATTTAATTGTAATTTTTTGGAAATTTCAGTTCCTGTCACTTACAATAACTACTACTCATACATGTTGTCAATACTTTTTTCAGAAATTTTGACAAAATATGATATTGGCCAAATCTGCCCTTTTTTGCAACTAAATGCAACTCATATCGAAAAAACACCAAAAACCGTTGTATCGGAGTTTATGGACGTTCTACCGCTATTTCTCATAATGTCACCAAATTATTATTCGTGAAAAGGCCCAAAAAAAAGCTCCCACTATTTCAGTGGCAGCACAAACAGACCTTATCACTATAACTCCCGTACCGATGAACATCCCTTATGAATGACCCTGTACGCCTTCTGTCACCTTTCGAGGCAACTAATTAAATAAACAACTAAACAAAAATAACATAGCACAATACTATCTACTTGTATATTACTCTTTTTTGTTCGATTTTGCAATGTTTTTTTAATTATCATCAATTTTGAATTATTTAAAATCGATTTTTTTCTCACTTTTTAAAAGTGATTACAAAAACCCCTGTTTTCCTTGTAAATTCAACGTTTTTTGAATTAGAGCAATATGTGACTTTTATACTTAAATGACGATTTTGATCCACGATTTTACCCCCCCCCCCCCTTACTATTTATATCCAACTTAATTATTTTCCCTTGAATATCATATAAATTTGTTTTATAATTATGTTAACTGCATAGTCTTGCAGAAATTTTGTTTTAGTCATTTGCCTATATTTTTTCAGTCATGTATCCCATCTTTTCAATCAAGAATAGCACCCGATTTTATCGGGTGCTATTTTAATGCTTTAAATCCAATTGTAATCTTGATTTAGGACCACGTTATTGAAACTCTATCAAGGGTGTTGTATTTTTCTACTCCCTCCTTTTGCAGAGGTTTCGCTCAATTTTGAGCATATTGATTTTCGCTTCCCAAATTTGGGCAGCAAGTTTTGTAATCTTTTGCACGTCTTCCACCATTTTCATTTTTACTCATTTTTGAGTAAAAGTCAGTTCCCTGCAAAGGGCAGGACATTTGTGACACACCCTTTACATTTTACCCGAAAAAGTCAATAGTTTTAAAACCATTTTTTACTTTTTCTTCCACGTCTTCTTCCAACTAACGGAGTTGGTTTGAAGTTGACAGCATAGTTGATGAATGCAAATATTGGGGCAAAAATCATTGTAAGAATCATTCCTAATGCAGTCTTTGGTTTTCTTCTCCTTGCCAAGGCTTTATCTCCTTTTGTCTTTAGTGTTTTTAACATTTTATCACAAGAACCTCGAGGAATCAATTTGATGAATCGTTTTGCTGATTCCAGCTTGCTTCCGAAAATTAGTGCATATAATCCGGATTCATTTATTACTGTCTGATTTGGGTTTCCTCTATTTCCGTCGGAAATTGCGACGGTATTTTTATCTTCTTCTGCTACATGTGCAACAAGCGCATCCCTTGTGTTTTTATATCCAAGTGCCTCTGCTACATCCTTTCCCACAAAATAAGTTTCATTATTCATTTGTACTGTTCGGATTGTTCCAAAACCTCAATTTGATTTTTTGCCAAATCCCATCTTTTTATCATTTGTCACAAAATTGTCACAAAACCATATAAAGAAAGCCCAGAACCCTTGAATTTAAAGGTTTTCTAGGCTTGTACATATCAAGTATTTTTTCTTGACACCCATAAAATATTTTATTTTCCGTAATGCGATTCAGTATGGACAATTCTATCTTCAATACCACCATAAATATCCTGATATGTCATTATTCCGTTGCAGAATACCTGAATGACAACCTCTTTGATTTCCTGAGGATATGCCCATAACTGATATGTGTGTGGACCGCCAATGGAATTTTGTCTTTTCAACACAAAAGTAGTGAAACCATATTCTCTGGCAGAATCCATCTGCCACTCATCGGCAAGTGCTTCAAAATAATAATTGATAACCACTCTGCCATTCGTTTTATCCCAGAATAACTCCTGATTTGCAAGATCCGTCCATCCATATTCTGTTTGAAAGATTTCAAGCATCTCTTCTTCTGTCACTTCTTTGTGGTGTTCTGTTTCCTGCGGTTGTACCTGCTCAGTTGCCAGTTCATAATTACTTTCTTCCAAAACAGCTTTTCTAAGGGCTTCGGTATCATCAATTCTGAAACTGTCCACCTTCCATCCATTTAACATGTTGACAACACAAATCTCACCATCTACCGTAAATTCCTTCGTTTCATCATCCTTTACTTTTATCAGAGTAGCCCTGTATAAATAATCTGCAACATCCTTATCACCATTTACCACCTCTGTTAAAACAGCATTTGTAAAACGAAGCTGCACTCCAGCCTGATCGGCATATTCATCCACCAAAGTAACATATCCTTGTTCCTTTAAAAAGTCCAGGCATTTTTCCGTAACTCTGTCTGAAATCCGGTTTAAATACGGAAAATCATCTCCTGATTCCAAATATGTTTCATATCTTCCCGGAATGGAAGTCAGCAGATTGAACATAAAATTCTTTGCCGCCATTTCACTGTTTGTGGCACTATATTCCGGCGAATTATAAAAATTTATGGTCTGAATATCTTTCGTTTCATCAGTTGCAACACAAACTTCAATTACACAAGTCACATTTCCATAAGTTTTTATCCACTCATATTGATCTTTATAATATGGTTCTTCATCTCTCTGGTATTCTGTATGAATAGAATAACCTTCGTAGCTTTCAATAAAATCACGATATACCATCGATTGATCTTCAAATCCATAAAGAAGCGTGGCAAAGCTTATGAGTTCTTCCCATTTTTCTTCCGGTAATACGATACTGGCGGCACCAGAATGCAGATACGGAATCAGCGTAATCCCCAACCATCTTGCTTCTCCATCTCCGGTACTGGCAATTCCCATAATGAGTCGGTTTTCTTCGTCACGTATGTCAATTGACGTTCTGATTGCCGAATTGTACTCTTCTTCTGTTACCATTCCCGGCAAATCCACCTGTGCAAAAATTAGTTCCACCACTTCTTTTGTCAAAGGATAAGTTATATCTGTCATTTCGGTTACCGTAGTTACAGCATAGTGTTTTCCTTGCTCTGGACCATTCAGACAACGAACTGTTGTAATTAATAAAATCACCACTGCAACCACTGACAGCCAAAAACGTGGTTTCTTATAATTCAAAACATTTTTCATACGCATTTTCACATCACTCTCCCCAAACGCAACCGGATTTCCTACAAAGTGATTTTTAGAATCTGCAAGATTCAGCAATGACTCACAGTAATTTTTCTTTTCTTCTGCTCCAAGTCTCTCAAGCACAGCTTCATCACAAGCCATTTCCATATCTCTTTCCAATAAGCGATAAGAAATCCATACCATTGGATTAAACCAGTGAATGATTACCGCAATATAAAACAAAAGCTTCAGCAAATGATCTTTTCTTTTAATATGCATGTTCTCATGAATCAGCACATGTGAAAGCTGTGGTTCCTGTACAGAATATGGCAGATAAATTCTTGGATTTAGAACGCCAACTACCACTGGTGTAGTAACATCGCCTCGATAAATTCGTTTGCCAAGGCTTTTATCCGGCACAGCTTCGCGTATCCATTTGTGAAAGCGGTAGAATTTCCATGCTGTAAGAATAAGCATTCCTGCAATTCCTGCAATCCATGTGAACGAACCAATTGCCATTACAATCTGCATAGGATTGACAGATGCCCCCACTTCTGGTGTAAAATTCTGTTCCAGTACGCGATTCACTGTATTGTCAATCACTTCAATTTCACTTGCTATGTATGGCTGCTCCATTTCCATAATATTACTTGGAATCGGTTCCTGAATCGGCTCTCCAATCCCCAGCTCAGGAAATGTAAATGGACACAGCAATCGAATCAGCATCACCATCCATAAAATGCAAAGATATTTTTTCGGAAGCATACGGTATGCAATCCTGACAAACATAACGATCAATGCCACAACTGCTCCCGTAAAACTCATATTTAATATTCTCAAAAAAACATCAGCAAGAATCATTTCTCCGACCTCCTTTTAGTCATTCTCATAATTGTCCAGCATCTGACGAAGCTCTTTTAATTCTTTTTCCGATATCCCTTTCCCCTTTAAAAAGGCAGCCAGAAAGCCCGGCAGGGAACCTTCAAAGGTTTTCTCTAAAAACTGTCTGCTTTCTGAATATTGAATTTCCTCTTTGCTATATAACGAAGTCACAATTCCATCTTCATTTGTAAGAATACCTCTCTCGCACAAACGCTTTAAAACTGTATAGGTGGTTGTTCTCTTCCATTCCAACTGTTCATTACATAAGACAATTAGTTCTTTCACAGAAACAGGTTCTTTCTCCCAAACGATACAGGCAAATCGATATTCACTTTCAAAAATTTTCGGTGTTTCCATGTTTCCGCCTCCCTTGTCTAATTCATTAGTCAATTATAGTCTAACACATTAGACAAAGCATGTAAATCACTTCATGAAATCTTAAGAAATCATCTTGGCATCAAAAAAAGCGCAACATTTCTGCTGCGCTTTTATAAGTTTTCATTTTATCCTGCAAAATAATCTGTCTGGAATTCTGCGTTGATTTCAGCAATCTCTTTCTCACCTTTAATATATGCATCATACATATCCCACAAATCAATTTCACAATCTTCCAGACCATCATCTACCGGAAGCCACGCTCTGATCAACTCAATTCTTTCCTGTTTTGTTGTGTCTTTTATCAAAAAACTTTTCATCTACTTATTCTCCTCTTCCTCAATCAATTCTTCAATGCGTTCTTTCCATTCTTTTCCATGTACCAGAGCACCTGTAATAAAACAAACAAAAACAAACATAAAAATTGCATTTCACATAGCGGCACTCCTTTCTATCTAAAATTACTCTTTCTACTAATTACATTTTAGCATGACACATCTTATATTTGAATAACTATTTCAGGTCTTTTAAAGATATTTCTTTTTCAAGCAATTTGGGGGTATATAGCTTTTTCACCCTACCACGCCCAGGCTATGGGCATATACAAAGAAATTTTGTCACACCAGACTCATATTCTTTCAATTTTTTCTGTATCCATCTTTTCTACTCACCACTGCCCACAAAATCTACATTTCACAAAAAATCCAACTATCTTTTGGCTGTTCTAGAACTATTTTTCTATCAACGCCCAGCTTTTTATAAAATCCAATTAAAGCGAACGTTTTTCTTACAATTTATTTCCACCATAGGAGACTTTTTCCCTATACGCCCACGCAAGTACAAAAAACAGCACGCAAGTACAAAAAGACCCGGGGCATATGCCCCGAGCCTTAAATCAACACATTCTACATATTTACACGAATAACTCTTGGTCTGTAACCTTTTACTTCCAAAGCCTCAACAATCTGATTCTTATGTTCAGTGCCGAATGCTTCAATGGTAATCTTTAATTCTACCGCAGAACTTCTGTTGGTACTTACAAACTGGTTGTGATCCAGTTTGATAACGTTACCGCGTTCTTCTGCAATAATAGATGCAACGTTTACCAATTCACCTGGCTTATCCGGAAGCAGAACTGATACTGTAAAGATTCTGTCTCTCTGAATCAGACCGTGCTGTACAACAGATGACATGGTGATAATATCCATGTTACCGCCACTAAGTACAGAAACAACTTTTTTACCTTTGAAATCAAGATGTTTTAAAGCCGCAACTGTCAACAGACCTGAATTTTCTACGATCATCTTGTGGTTTTCCACCATATCAAGGAATGCAACAACAAGCTCATCATCTTCGATTGTAATGATTCCATCCAGATTCTGCTGTAAGTATGGGAAAATCTTTTCTCCCGGAGTTTTTACAGCAGTACCATCAGCAACTGTGCTGACAAATGGAAGTGTCATAATTCTTCCTGCACGCATAGATTCTTCCAGACAGTTTGCTCCGGCAGGTTCAACACCGATAACTTTAATGTTTGGATTTAACATTTTTGCAAGAGTCGATACACCTGTCGCAAGTCCACCGCCGCCAACCGGCACAAGAATGTAATCTACCAAAGGAAGTTCCTGAACAATTTCCATCGCAATGGTTCCCTGACCTGTTGCAACTGCCAGGTCATCAAATGGATGAATAAAGGTCATTCCTTCTTTTTCCGCCAATGCATAAGCATATTCGCATGCTTCATCATAAACATCTCCATGAAGAATGACTTCTGCACCATAACGTTTTGTACGTTCTACCTTCATCAAAGGTGTTGTTGCAGGCATTACAATTTTCGCTTTACAGCCAAATTCTCTTGCAGCATAAGCCACACCCTGTGCATGGTTACCTGCGGATGCAGTTACTAATCCTTTAGCTCTTTCTTCAGGTGTCAATGTACTGATTTTGTAGTATGCACCACGAATTTTATAAGCACCTGTGTGCTGTAAGTTTTCAGGTTTGAAATAAACCTTATTTCCTACCTGATTTGATAAGCTTTTGCTGTATAACAGCTTTGTTTCTTTGGCAACGCGTTTGACAACGTCATATGCCTCTTCAAATTTTTCCAGTGTAAGCATTTCATAATCCTCTTGTCTTCCTCATCAGAGTTCCTCACTCTCTGACAATATCTCAGCCAGTCTATTTACCGCTGGATTACGCTTCTACGTTAAAAAGCGCATTTACGAATTCATCAGAATCAAACTTCTGTAAATCATCAATACTTTCGCCGACGCCGATGTATTTTACAGGTACACCAAGTTCGGACTGAATTGCAACCGCAATCCCGCCTTTCGCAGTTCCGTCAAGTTTTGTTAAAACAATTCCTGTTACGTCTGTAACTTCTTTAAACTGTCTTGCCTGTTCCAGTGCATTCTGACCTGTTGTTCCATCAAGAACGATTAATGTTTCCTTAAACGCATCCGGATATTCACGGTCAATAATCTTATTGATCTTACGAAGTTCTTCCATTAAATTCTTTTTATTGTGGAGTCTTCCTGCTGTGTCGCAAAGAAGTACATCAGCTTTTCTTGCCTTTGCAGCTGCAACCGCATCATATACAACCGCTGCCGGGTCCGCACCTTCGCCACCGTAAATAATATCTACACCGGCTCTGTTTGCCCATTCTGTCAGCTGTTCACTTGCTGCCGCACGGAATGTATCTGCTGCACCTAAAACAACTCTCTTGCCCTGATCTTTTAATTTACCCGCAAGTTTTCCAACAGTTGTCGTTTTACCAACACCGTTAACACCGATTACAAGCACAACACTCTTCTCATGTTCAAAACGATATGCGGTTTCTTCAACCCTCATCTGTTCTTTGATACTGTTGATCAGCAGTTCCTTACATTCTGAAGGTTCTTTGATATGCTGCTCTTTTACTTTTTTCTTTAAATTCTCAATGATAGCAGTCGTAGCATTGATGCCAATATCACCCATTACCAGAATTTCTTCGATTTCTTCATAAAAATCGTCATCGATAGAAGAAAAGCCATGAAATACTGCATCAATTCCAGCAACAATATTGTTTCTTGTCTTTGACAGGCCTTCTGCCAGTCGTTTAAAAAAGCCCTTTTTTTCCTCTGCCATTTCTTCTCCTCCTTTATTTATCCAATGAGTCTTCAATCAGATTTACAGATACCAGTGCAGATACACCTTTTTCCTGCATGGTAATACCATATAAACGGTCTGCCGCCGCCATAGTACCACGTCTGTGGGTAATTACGATAAACTGTGTATTTTTTGTCAATTTATGTAAATAATTTGCAAATCGTCCTACGTTGGAATCATCCAGAGCAGCTTCAATTTCGTCCAACAGACAGAATGGCGATGGTTTTAAATTCTGAATTGCAAATAATAATGCAATGGCTGTTAACGCCTTTTCTCCACCGGACAACTGCATCATATTCTGCAGTTTCTTTCCTGGTGGCTGAGAAATGATACGAACACCCGTCTCCAGAATGTTTTCCGGATCGATCAGTTCCAAAGTACCTTTACCGCCACCAAACAGTTCCTTAAATGCTTTGTCAAATTCCACCTGAATCTTCGCAAACATTTCTGTAAACTGTTTTTTCATTCCATCATCAAGTTCAGAAATAATATTCTGCAGCAGCTGTTCTGCTTCTACAAGGTCATTACGCTGTTTATTCATAAACTCATAACGTTCAGATACTTCCTTGTAGTCTTCAATGGCATTGATATTTACATTGCCAAGCTGCTTGATTTCTTCTTTGATTTTGGAAATACTTCTCTTTAATTCCTGACGGTCGCCAAACTGCTCGTCTCTAAGAGGCATTGCCTCATGATGAGTCAGTTCGTATTCTTCCCACATATAATTTATGAAGTTTTCACCGGATTCCTCCAGTTTTTCCTTCTGTGTTCCCAAACGATACAGTTCTTTATCCAGATCATTGATACGGCCAGATAACTGTTCACGTTTTTCAAAGAAGTCTTTATTCTTTGTAAGAAGCTCATCTTTCTTATCAATCAATGCAGATTTTTCTTTTTCTGCATTTTCAGTCGCAACACCAAGCACTTCAATCTGGGCCTGCAATTCTGCAATACCTTCCTCTCGTGCCTTTGCATCACTGAGAGAATGTTCGATTGTCTCATCAAGATTTTCTTCTTCATCTTTCAAGCGCTGAAGTTCTTCTTCAATACGATGAATATTTTCCTGCATGAATTCTTTTTTCTGCTGGAAAGATGCATTCTGTAAATGAAGCTCTTCCACTTCCTCTTTACAGTCCACTTCTTTTGCCTGATATTCTGTCAGTTCTTCCTGATATCTTGCAATACTCATTTCGTTTGCTTTTTCTTTGATATCAGAACCCTTTAATTCTGCCGCAATATCTTTTCGACTTGTCGTAATATCCTGAATCTGTGCTTCTAACTCTCTTAATTCACTGCGAAGCTTCACAAGACTTTCTTCAAATTCCTGCTTCTTCTGTTCATACAGATTCAGCTGCATTTTCGCAGTATTCTGTTTGACAAATTCTTTGGAAAGCTTTTCGTTTACTTCGTCCAGAGACGCATAGCAGGCTGTACGTTTTGCCTTTGTATCTTCCACCTGCGCCTTGCGTTCTTCCATTTCTGAAGATAACTGTTTTACACTTAACTCCAGCTCTTCGATTTCACGACGACGTCCCAAAAGATTACTGTTATTCTTAAATGCCCCACCGGTCATAGAACCGCCCGGATTTAAAGATTCCCCTTCCAGGGTTACAATTCGAAGTGACTGATCATATTTTTTCTGTAATGCAATGGCATTATCAATGTGATCTACCACCAGCGTTCTTCCAAGCAAATATTTCACAAGAACAGAAAATCTTTCTTCTGTTTTTACCAATGTATGGGCAACGCCAATGACACCTGTTTCTTTTAATACATTTTCCTTACTAAAAAGGTTATTGCCTTTGATGGTTGTCAGTGGTAAAAATGTTGCACGTCCAAGCTTATTGGTTTTTAAATACTGAATCATGGATTTTGCAGTCTGTTCATTGTCAGTTACAATGTTCTGAATGCTTCCGCCAAGAGCTGTTTCAATGGCAATTTCGTAGCTTTTCTCTACTTTGATCAAATCTGCCACAACGCCCATGATTCCACTCTTCGTTTTTTTCTGCTCCATAACTTTACGGATAGAATTTCCGTAACCATCATAGCGCTCTGTTAAATTTTTCAAGGATTCCAGACGGGATGCTTCTCTGTGGTACGCACTCTGTCCTACTTCCAGCAAATGATTTAACTCTCTTAAATCTTTGACATGGCCTTCAATTTCCTGCTCAATGGCCGTTTTTTGCTCATTGAAACCGCGAATTACTGCATTTACTTCTTCAAATACTTTTTTCGCTTCTAAAAGACCTGCTTCATTATCATTTTCTTCTGTCTTAATGCCAAGAATCTTGGAGCTTACTTCAGCTTTACGAATCTGTACCTGTTCAAGCATGGTATCATAACGCTGAATTTTCCCCTTTGTAGATGCCTTTTCATTTAACAGCTGAATAATTTCATTTTTGCAATATTCAATGCTGTGATTTAAATCAAAAATTCTCTGCTGAACACTTTCTAAATTCTCTTCCGCCTCCGAAAGAACTTCTTTCATATCGGAAAGCTGCATATCCAGCTTGTATTTTTCTCTTAAAAATTCTTCCTTCTGACCTTCTTTTTCTTCTGTTTCTCGAAGAATTGCCTCTTTACGGTTCTTTAAATGCTTATCATTTGTCAATGCAGAATGATTCTGCGCCTTTAATACCGCAATCTGACCTTCGTACTGCTTTTTCTGCAATGCATTTTCTGTCAGAAGTGTTTTCTTGGCTTCAATACCTTCATTTAAGCTTTCGATTTCTTTTTCAATATGCTCATATTCTAACTTACAATTTTCATAAGCCTTTTTGGAGTCTTCAAAATCATTCTGCACAATCAGAGTTTTTTCTTCCAAATCTTTCTGTGCCTGTTTGATTCGTTCCATTTCCATTAAGAAAAGGTTGACGTCATAAGTTTTTAAGGTATCACGTTTTTTCAGATATTCTTTCGCTGTTTCGGACTGTCTTTTTAACGGTCCTAACTGCTTTTCAAGCTCTGTTAAAATATCATTGACACGCAGTAAATTCTGTTTTTCCTCTTCCAGTTTCTTTTCTGCGCTCTTTTTTCTCTTTTTATATTTTACAATCCCTGTCGCCTCATCAAAAAGTTCTCTGGCTTCTTCAGGTTTTGTACTTAAAATCTTATCAATCTGCCCCTGTCCGATGATGGAGTATCCTTCTTTACCGATACCTGTATCGTAGAACATCTCCTGCACATCTTTTAATCGGCAGACAGTACCATTGATCAAATATTCACTTTCGCCGGAACGATACAGTCGTCTGGCAACCGTTACTTCTTCATATTCCACCGGAAGCTGCTTATCTGCATTATCCAGGGTAATGGCAACAAATGCATACCCTTGTGGTTTACGGGTCTCCGTTCCGGAGAAAATAACGTCCTGCATGTTTGAACCACGCAGCTGTTTTACACGCTGTTCCCCAAGTACCCAGCGAACCGCATCCGCAACATTACTTTTCCCACTGCCGTTTGGTCCTACGATGCCGGTGATTCCGTTATGAAAGTCGAATACAATCTTATTGGCAAAAGATTTAAATCCGTGTACTTCAATACTTTTTAAATACATAGGTTTTCCTTTACTGTTTTATTTTCTTGATTGCATCATAAGCCGCAGCCTGCTCTGCAGCCTTTTTGGATTTCCCGGAACCTATTCCAGCGCTTTGATCGCCCACAAACAGTTCTACCGTAAATGTTTTGCAATGATCCGGTCCCTCTTCACCTACCATTTTGTAGTGAATCGGCTCCGTAGTAATGCTCTGCATCATTTCCTGGAAAATAGTCTTACTATCAAAAAAGAGTTGTTTTTCTTCAATACCATTTAAAATAAATCTTTCTACAAACTCTTTTGCACTAGTAAAACCACCATCTAAATAAATCGCACCAATCAGTGCTTCTAATGCATCAGAAATAACAGATGCTCTTTCTCTTCCGCCTGTATGATCTTCGCCTTTTCCCAGATAGAGATAACTTCCAAGATCAATTTCTTTGGCACATAAAGCCAGTGTCTGCTCACATACCATACTGGCACGTTTTCTTGTCGCTTCGCCTTCCGGCATCTTCGGATAATTTAAATATAAGAATTCACTGGTCACAAGTTCTAACACTGCATCTCCCAAAAATTCCAGACGTTCATTATTCATGAATCTGTCCATTTTCTGTTCGTTACAATAAGAACTGTGGCGCATTGCGTGTTCTAAATAGGAAAAATCCGAAAAGCGGTAGCCGATTTTCTGTTCTAATTCATTTAATTTTCCCATCATTTTCTCTCTTTTCTTACGAAAGAGAAAAAGCCCTTTTCTGGGCTTCTTCTCTTCATTTTCTTAAGCGTTAATTACTTTTTCAAGCTGTGCTACTGCATCACCAACTGTTTTGATGTCCATTGCAGCTTCATCATCAATTGTAATTTTGTACATATCTTCCAGTCTCATAATGATCTGGCAAACGTCAAGAGAATCAGCACCTAAATCATCTGTAAATGTGCTATCTAATGTAATTTCTGCTTCGTCCATGCTAAGTTCATCAGCGATGACTTCGATAATTTTTTTTGCGTTATCTTCCATAATTAACTTCCTTTCTATTCTGCCTTTGCTGTCTGCAGATTTTCTTCAATTTTCTTACTGATTTCCTGCTTTTTGAATGCAATACACTGTAAAATGGAGTTTGTAATTTCCTGAGATTTAGAGCTTCCATGAGTCTTTACAACAAGGCCTTTTAATCCAAGAAGCGGTGCTCCACCATTTTCAGAAGTATCAAATGATTTTAATACCTTCTTCATAGATGGTTTTACCAATGCTCCGCCAATCTTACCGCGAAGTGTTTCCATCATACCTTTTTTGATCACGCGTACCAAAGAACCGGCAACACCTTCATAAAGCTTTAAGATTACATTTCCAACGAAAGCTTCGCATACGATAACGTCGCATTCCCCTTTGGAAATATCTCTGGCTTCAACGCTTCCAATAAAGTTGATGTCTTTACATTCTTTTAACAGAGGGAATGTTTCTTTTACAAGCGCATTTCCCTTTTCTTCCTCAGCACCGATATTCACGATACCTGCACGAGGATTCTTCACTCCCATAATGTTTTCCATGTAAATGGAACCCATTCTGGCAAACTGTACCAAATGAGATGCTCTTGCATCTACATTGGCTCCACAGTCAATCAGAAGTGATACTCCTTTTTCTGTTGGGATGAGTGGTGCCAATGGCGGTCTTTCTACTCCTTTAACTCTGCCTACAAGCAACTGTCCGCCTACTAACACAGCACCAGTGCTTCCTGCAGAAACAAATGCATCAGCCTGACCTTCTTTCACCATTTTCATTCCGACAACAATAGAAGAATCTTTCTTCTTACGAATTGCCATAACCGGAGGTTCTGCCATCTCAATAACTTCGCTGGCTGGTACGACTGTTAATCGTTCCTTTGGATAAGTATATTGTTCTAATTCCTTATTTATAACTTCTTCCTGACCAACTAAGAATACACTGATTTCCTGGCTTTTGTTCAGGGCATCTACTGTACCTTTAACAGTAGACTGTGGTGCGTTGTCACCGCCCATGGCGTCAACAACAATTTTTACTAATTCCTGCACGTATTTTCCTCCTTTGAAGTGTACTTACCCACTCTCTGTCCTTTATCATACTAAACTTGCGATTATAAATCAATAAATTTTTTGAAGCAATTACCATCCATGGTAATAAAAAAGGACTTATCGATTTCTCGAAAAGTCCTGATTTCCATCACATTATTCTGCAGCGATGATTTCTTTCTTATTGTAAGAGCCACAAGCTTTGCATACTCTGTGAGAAAGCATTAAAGCACCACATTTGTTGCATTTTACCATGTTAGGTACGCTCATTTTCCAGTTTGCTCTTCTTTTATCTCTTCTACCTTTGGAAGATTTATTCTTTGGACAAATAGACATTAGGTTGCACCTCCTCTACCCATTTTAATTAAAGTTATTAAAAATGTCGCGAATTTTGGCCATTCTCGGATCCAGTTCCACAGTATCACATGTACAGCTACTGTGGTTGAGATTAGTTCCGCACTTTTTACAGATGCCCTTGCAGGCCTCTGTACATAAAGTCTTCATAGGCCAGTTCACTAATATCTCACAGTAAATCAACTGTTCTGTATCCAAATTATATCCAACTATCAAGTTTTCTTCTTCCGATTCTTCTTCAGTATCGTTCTTATCATACTCTCTGGAAATTTCCAACGGTATGATAACCTCTACAGGCTGCAAACATCTGTCGCATGGAATCTCCAAAGTTACGGATGTTTCTCCTTCAATCAGAAACTTGTCTGTACCAACTTTGCTGATTGTCAACGGAAAACTGCTCTTATCAGTTACTGGGAATGTCCCAAGTGAACATTCAAAAGCGTTCATTTCCAAAGTTACCTGTTCAGTTAATCTTTCCTGATCACCGGATAAAAGTTTTGATAAATTGATTAGCATCATAGTCTCCCATTTCGCACTAAGTTATTATACATACTATATCTTGTATTGTCAACACTAATTTTGACTTTATTTTAATACAATTTTTAATTAAGAGAACTGTAAAAATATTCTCTGGCATACTCCGGTCTATTCACAAAAAACTCTCTTAAATCTTCCATTTTTTGATGCCAGTAGTCTCCTGTTACTTCCTTCAAAGGACTTCCATCTGATTGATATACATTCCATCTAAGTAATGTTTCTTCAATTTCAGGTTCAAACTCATTTTCAAATTCTTCCTGAAGCAGCAATGCTCTTGATGGTTCAAAATATGTTTCCATTAGTTCTTCAAAGCGCTTTGCATATATTTCAGCGAACACGTCATTTTTCATCAAAGCTCTGAGTAAAATTGAAACATAATTTTCCGAGTTCTTAACCTTGTCAAAATTATTTTCTGCCGGATAATTGATTGCATAATCTAAATCATAAAGCACAAATCTCCATCTGCCATCTTCATACTTTGAATCAACTCTCTGATCAATACTCTTAAATATCAATGCATTGTTTTCAGGCCAGTCCACATTATACAAATATTGTTCTACAAGCATATAATCAATAAATTGCTCCACGTCAAGCTTTGATTCTACATAAGCATAATTTTCAGGCTGATTTAAATCTTCCTGTTCTGCAAAACAGATCAAATCCAGGAACTCATTACCATACTCATCTGCATTATCTCTTGTCAAACCAAATATTTCTGTTTTTACAAGATTATTCTCACGAATTCCAAAATGTTCTTCGAAAAATTTTCCATCTCGATTCTCGCGAATTTCATAAACACCAAAATATTCTCCATTAATCAGCAAAACGCATGGCTGATACGCTTGTGTACCAAGATTTAAATCTGATACCAATTCCTGTGACAATGCATCTCTAAACATAGACCTGCGCCAGTCATTTCCAAAGGCACGTAGTCGTAGGGATGAAAACTCATCAAGTGTATCTTTTTCTAAATTTGTATATTCTTCTCCGAATATTGGATAGGCAAATGTACTCTGTTTTTCTTCTCCCCAAGCATAAACTGCCATAGATTTCTGCGCATTTCCACGAGAAGCTGCACCACAAATCCGAAGAGTCACTTCATTTTCCATGACATTTATGCCATTTTCAAAATACTCCAGATATCCTGCCACTTTTATATCTTCTGAATAATTACCATTCCAAAGTCTGGCATCAGAAGGCAATTCTGTTGTTGAATTCACATAGTGTTCAAACACTTTACCAGGAACATAAATACCTGAATGTTCATCAAATAGAAGTTCCTCTTCAATACTTAATGATACAATTGGCATCGTATAATCAGCTTCTATCAGATAAGTATTTGTCCATATTTTTTCTGACCAGCACTGTTCTTTTGGAAAATACAGTCTTGCTTTTAATACAGTAGCCTTATATTGGGATGACGGATTATAAGTATTCCCATCTCCATTCCAAAAATCCACTGGTGTGCACCACACATCTGTATATCGATTTGTTTCCTCTGTACGATTCGCTATTACAATTTCTTCATTCTTATATAAATTTGATGTTTGATCCGGTATACTCCCATCCAGTGTATAGTAAATTACTGCTTCTTCCTCTGAAAATGATAATTCCAACGAAATTGATTGTTCATAATATCCTGCAGGATGGGAAAACAAAATATTTTCTGTTCCTTTTAATACAGTATCTGTTTTTTCAGTATTTTCTTTCCCCGGAGTTGGAATATTTAATTCAGCACATTCTGCCGTTCCTCTAATACATCCGTAAGATTTATCAAAAGTTACTGCCTCCACATTCATACTTGATATCAAATGTCCTTCTGCATCACTCAAGTAAACACTTTCTCCAGCAGAATCAATTTTAAAATTTGCATGAAGCTCTCCATCTTCTTTTATACAATTTTTCCCAGAAGCACACACTACCAAGTATGCTCCCGGAGCAATTTCCACATCAGGAAATACCCAGCGTTTAGGCACTTCTTTTCTGTCACTCAAACCAAATCCTTTTAAAGATACAGTTTTATCCCCTTCGTTGTATAGTTCAATCCAATCAACATAATCTCCATCTTTGTCACAGAAATTACTTCCATTAGAAGCTGACACTTCATTAATATATATTGAAAGCGAAGTTTCTTTTCTATTACTGCTTATAACAATCATTATAAAAACCAGAAACAGGGAAACTACAGCAATTATTTTCTTACCCATAAAAACCTTCTAAATAATTTTAAAAAGGGGATACATTTTGTATCCCCTTTTTGTTTGTTATTTTGTAATCAAAAACAGATTATTTTACTAATGCCAAAGTTTCTCTTGCGATTGCAAGTTCTTCGTTTGTAGGAATTACACAAACAGTTACTTTAGAATCAGCTGTAGAGATGATGTTGTCTTCTCCACGTTTGCTGTTTGCTTCTTCATCTAATTCGATTCCTAAGAAACCAAGTCTTTCAATAACGGCTTTACGTACGTTCTTATCGTTTTCACCAACACCTGCTGTGAATGCGATTGCATCAACGCCGTTCATAGCTGCTGCATAAGCACCAACATATTTTGCTACATTGTATGCAAATACGTCACGAGCAAGCTGTGCTTTGTCGTTGCCTTCTGCTGCTGCATTTTCAAGGTCACGGAAGTCAGAAGATACGCCGTCAGATACACCAAATACACCTGATTTTTTGTTTAACATTGCTGTTAACTGGAAAATATCCATATTTTCTTTCTTAGCAAGGAATTCTAAGATTGCTGGGTCAATGTCACCTGAACGTGTTCCCATTGGTACACCTTCCAGTGGAGTTAAGCCCATGGATGTATCGATAGATTTTCCGCCTTTTACAGCACTGATAGAAGAACCATTACCAAGGTGGCAAACGATGATCTTCATATCTTCTACGTTCTTTCCTAAGAATTCAGCTGTTCTCTTAGAAACGAAGCTGTGGCTTGTTCCGTGGAAGCCGTAACGACGAACTTTGTATTTTTCATAGTATTCGTATGGAAGAGCATACATGTAAGCTTCTTTTGGCATTGTCTGATGGAAAGCTGTATCGAATACACCTACCATAGGTACGCCTGGCATACATTTTTTACATGCATCTACACCGATTAAGTTTGCTGGGTTGTGTAATGGAGCAAGATCATTACATTCTTCAACTGCAGCAATCATTTCATCTGTGATAACAGCTGAACAAGCGAATTTTTCTCCACCATGAACGAGACGATGTCCTACAGCACCTACTTCGTCAAGGCTCTTGATAACACCAGTTTTTTCATTTGTTAAAGCATCAAGTACTAACTGGATAGCTTCTGTATGAGTTGGCATTGGAGCATCTGTAACTTCTTTTTCACCGCCTGCTGGGCTGTATGTAAGTCTTCCGTCGATACCGATACGTTCGCAAAGACCTTTTGCTAATACTTTTTCTGATTCAGAATCGATTAACTGGTATTTTAAAGATGAACTTCCACAGTTGATAACTAAAATATTCATGATATGAATCTCCTTATAATATTATATATTTATATAGCAAGTCCCCACTCTGCTATATTAATTACTGTGCCTGAGCCTGTACTGCTGTGATAGCTACTACACCAACGATGTCTTCTGCAGAACATCCACGAGATAAATCGTTAACCGGTTTTGCGATACCCTGTGTAACTGGGCCGTAAGCTTCAGCTTTTGCAAGTCTCTGTACTAATTTGTATCCGATGTTACCAGCATCTAAGTCTGGGAATACTAATACGTTTGCTTCACCTGCAACTGGGCTGTTAGGAGCTTTAGATTTACCTACGCTTGGAACGATTGCTGCATCTAACTGCATTTCGCCGTCAACCATAAGTTCTGGATGAGCTTCTTTTACGATACGTGTAGCTTCAACAACTTTATCAACGTCAGCGTGTTTTGCACTGCCCATTGTAGAATGAGAAAGCATAGCAACTTTTGCTGGCTGCTGTACTAATAATTCGAAAGATTCTGCTGAAGAATATGCGATTGCTGCAAGTTTTTCAGGATCTGGGTTCTGTTCAAGTCCGCTGTCTGCGAAAATGAATGTTCCGTTTGCACCGTATTCGCAATCTGGAACTACCATTAAGAAGAATGCAGATACAAGTTTTGTACCTGGTTTTGTCTTAAGAATCTGTAAGCATGGTCTTAATGTATCAGCTGTAGAGTGGCAAGCACCGGATACCATACCGTCTGCATCGCCCATCTTAACCATCATAACACCATAGTATAAATACTGGTTCATGAGGATATCTGTAGCCTGTTCTTTTGTCATGCCTTTTTTGCTTCTAAGTTCAACTAATTTGTCGATATATTCAGAAGCTTTTGGATCTTTTGCAGGGTCAACAACTTTTACGCCTGTTAAGTCAAGACCTGCACCAACTTCTGCTACCTGTTCTTCTGTACCAACGATTACGATGTCAGCAATTCCTTCTTTCATGATCTGCGCAGCAGCTTCGTATGTTCTTCTGTCTTCTGATTCTGGTAAAACGATAACTTTCTTATCTGCTCTCGCTCTGTCTTTGATTACGTCAATAAATCCCATGATTATCGACTCCTTTCTCTTTAAATCCCTTATTTTCCATCCGAGCATACGGACAGACCTATGGTATTATTATACAATTGTCAAATTCAAAATTCAACCCATGTTGTACATTTTTCACGTTTTGCACAAGGAAAAATACAATGTTTTTCTCCTGATTATCCCTCTATCTCAGATACAAGAACACAGTTTGGAGTTTCAATCTTTAATGGTTTTGCACACATTGTGAAAATTTTCTTTTCATAATCCACCTTAAAAATCGTAATTGAATCACTCTCATGGTTGAAAGACATAATGTGCTGATTATCCGGGAAAAAGTCCACTGCTTTTGGATAATCTCCACTGACTGGTAAGATACAAACTTTTTCAAGCATGCCTGTTTCATTATCTACATTGAAAATTCCGGCACTATTGTCTCCTGCATTGGTAATCAAAAGTTTCTTATCATCTCTTGAAAAACGAAGTGCACAGGCAGAACTGCTTCCTGCATGATACTCATTTAAAGTAGGAACTGTCTGAATCAATTCAAATTTTGGTGATTTCCCACCATCTTTATAAGAGTATACGCTGATATAATTTTTTAACCCGCAGATCAGATAGCAGAATTTCCCATTGCGGCTGAATTTAATAGTTCTAGGGGCACTTTCCAGCTCACATCTTAAAATATCTACCAGTTTGATTTTTCCGGTACGATAATCAAATTTGTAAATTTTTACCTGGTCAACACCCGAGTCAACTGCGCATAAATATTTTCCATCCGGTGTCAGATTTACACTGTTTACATGAGGCATAAAATTACGTTCTGCCACGCTTCCAATTCCTTTATGGAAAATTTCATCTGTCATACCGCCAATTGTGCCATCCGCATTCAGACGCATGACTGTTACCTTTCCATCATGCCATCCACCGACAAAAAGATAACTATCATCTTTATCCGTTGACAAATAACATCCTCTCATTCCGTAAATGCTCATGGAATTCATTTCTTCAAGATCACCATCCGGTAAGATTTTGTAAGAACGAACACCTTCATCTGCGATAGAATACAAATACTTTCCGTTATGTGACTTCTTAATATAAGAAGGGTTATTGATTGGTACAACCTTTCTCTCTGTCATATTTCCGTTTTCAACATCAAGGTCGTAAATGTGAATGCCCTTGCTTTCTCCATGGGTATAGGTTCCTACGTAAGCTACATATTTCTTTTCTGCCATCCTTCTGCCCTCTTTTCTATGCTTCCAGCATAAATTTTTTGATAACTTCGGCCACACCGCCTTCGTTATTGTCTTTTTCAGTTATATAATTACCATACTGCTTGATGTCGTCACTTGCATTTTTCATAACAGCACCAATTGCAGCGGCTTTTATCATTGTAATATCATTTTCCGCATCACCTACCGCAATGGTATTTTCCAACGGAATATTTAAATATTCACACATCCACTTAATAGAATTTCCTTTGTTAATTCCTGCAGGCATAAATTCCAGATATTCGTAATTAGAAAAACAGACATCCATTTTCCCTTCAGAATATGGAAGCACATACTCTCTAAAGCTTTCAATATGCTTGCGTTCACAATCATAAGCAATTGCCAGCATCTTGCACGGTTCCTGGCCATTTAACTCTTCAAAAATATCCCTTACCACTTTTCGGTCAGTTCTAGTTACCCTTTCATAATCCTGACTTTCTTTTGTGTCATATTCGCAAATAAAGCCTTCATCCGTATAAGTCTGAATATGAATTCTGCCATACTCATATGCTTTTTCAAACACATATTTCACCTGATCCAGCGGCAAAGTCTTCTTATAAATTGACTTTTTCGCCCCGGCATCATAAATCAGACCACCATTAAATGTAATTGCATAACATCCCGGTTTGTCCAATCCAAAAACCGGCAGTAATTTAATCACACTGCTCAGCGGTCTTCCTGTGCAGATCAACACTTTATGACCTGCTTCTAATGCTGCATCTATTGCTTCTCTGTTCACTTTCGGAAGGTTCTTATCATCATCCAATAGAGTTCCGTCCATATCCAGAAAGATCATTTTTATATTCATTTTTAACTCCTCGCATATTTTTTCCAATCTCTGCAAATACTTTTTTTGAAATTGAAAATCCCATGTTTCTAGGTTCATTATAGGGAGGTTTTATGACATTTTCAAGTGATTACAAAAAAAATAAAGCAGATTTAAAGCAGTCTCTTCGAATCTCTGAAAGCTTTGATTTAATCTGCAAAGACACCATGATCGGTGGCAAAAATGCCTGTTTTTTCTTTGTGGACGGACTTACCAAAGATGAGGTTATGCAAAAACTTTTATCTGGATTTTACACGATCAAGCAGGCAGATATGCCAGGAAATGCTTCAGATTTCGTTACAGAACAACTTCCTTATGTAGAAGTTGATGTGGTAATAAATATAGAACATACCATTACAAGTGTTTTATCCGGTATGACCGCCATCTTAATAGAAGGATACGATGCTGCCATCTGCATGGATGTCCGAACTTATCCTGCAAGAAGTGTCGATCAGCCTGAAAAAGAAAAAGTCCTTAGAGGTTCTAAGGACGGGTTTGTGGAAACAGTTGTATTTAATACAGCGCTTATTCGCCGCAGAATTCGTGACCCACGCCTGACTATGGAAATGTTGTCTATCGGAAGTATTTCTCACACAGATGTGGTCCTTTGCTATATGAATGGAATGGTAGATCAAAAACTCTTAGACTCTGTCCGGGATAAGCTGAAAAATCTAAATGCCAAATCATTATCCATGAATCAGACAAGCCTTGCAGAATGTATCTATGAACGAAAATGGTATAATCCATTTCCAAAATATAAATATACCGAACGCCCGGATACTTCTGCTGCAAGTATTTTGGAAGGAAATCTTGTCATACTTGTGGACACCTCTCCTTCTGCCATCATTCTGCCTACCAGCATCTTTGGCATTATGGAAGAAGCCGACGATTATTATCTTCCGCCAATTACCGGAACTTATCTTCGCCTGGCAAGATTTTTAATCAGCACCATTACTTTTTTTATTACACCAACGATTCTCTTACTGACCATGTATCCCGAATGGATTCCCGAATGGCTATCTTTTATTAAACTGCAAGAATACACCCATGTGCCTTTGATGTTTCAGTTCCTGATTCTGGAAATTTCAGTAGATGGTTTGAAACTGGCTGCCGTAAATACACCAAGTATGTTAAGTACTCCTCTAAGTATCATTGCAGGTCTGGCTTTGGGAGAATATGCGGTATCCTCAGGATGGTTTAACGCAGAAGCAATGCTGTATATGGCTTTTGTAGCACTCGCAAACTACACGCAGCCAAGCTATGAGCTTGGCTACGCATTAAAGTTCTTCCGTATTATCACGGTTATTTTAACAGGTTTTTTCGGTCTCTTTGGTCTAATCGCAGGCACCATCATTTTGATTATTGCACTGCTATCCAACCATACGCTTGATGGCCGAAGACGTTACCTCTACCCACTCATTCCATTTAACTGGAAAGTTTTAAAACGTCAGTTATTGAGGCTCCGCAGGGATGAAGACTCTTGAGTTTTCATCCTTTTTTTCTATTTTATTTAAATACTCTTTTGCTTCTTCAGTAAAATAATCCTGCGCACATAAAAGCACTTTGCCTCGACGGTCTATTCTCTCGTAAGTGCCGTCCGGCTGCATAATCTGAGCCTTCACATTATCAGAAAGCATGATATTTAACATTTCTATAATCTGCTCTTTTAAAGTATCATGATCAATTGGGAATAAAATTTCCACACGTCTGTCTAAGTTTCTTGGCATCCAGTCCGCACTCGCACAGTACACTTCTTCTTTTCCGTCATTCCAGAAATAATAAATACGGCTGTGTTCCAGGAAATTACCTACGATAGAGCGCACAGTAATATTTTCACTCACACCGGCAATTCCTGTTCTGACGCAGCAAATGCCACGTACGATCAATTCAATCTTAACGCCTGCTCTGCTTGCATCATAAAGGGCATCACAGATTTCCTTATCACAAAGTGAATTCATTTTCGCAATGATCTTAGCTTCTTTGCCTGCCAATGCATTTTCACGTTCCCTGTTGATCAGTTCCAAAAATTTCTCACGAAGCCAAAGCGGTGCAAGAGAAAGTTTATTCCAGTGCAATGGTTCGGAGTAACCGGAAAGCATATTAAATACAGCAGTTGCATCTTCGCCAATACTCTGTGAGCATGTCAAAAGACCAATATCTGTGTATAGTTTTGCGGTTGCATCATTATAGTTTCCGGTTCCAAGATGCACATATCTTCTGATGCCATCCTCTTCCAGACGAACGACCAGTGTAATCTTGCTGTGAGTTTTTAAACCTACAAGACCATAAATTACATGGCATCCCGCTTTTTCAAGCATTTTTGCCCAAACAATATTGTTTTCTTCATCAAATCGTGCTTTTAATTCTACCAGTACAGAAACCTGTTTTCCATTTTCTGCTGCCTGTGCAAGAGCTGCGATAATTGGAGAGTTCCCGCTGACACGATATAAAGTCTGTTTAATTGCCAACACCTGTGGATCTACCGCTGCCTTCTGAATCAGTTTCACAACCGGATCAAAAGACTGGTATGGATGATGTAATAAAATATCTCCCTGCACTATTTCATCAAAAATATTATAATCCCCATGGAGTCTTGGTACTGCTGCCGGCACATGTTTTGGCGCTCTCAAATGGTCAAACCCATCCATTCCATACATTTTCATAAGGAAGGTCAGATCTAACGGACCATTGATTTTATAAATATCATCATTTTTAATTTTCAATTCTTTTTTCAGAACTTTCAAAAGAGAAGCTTCCATGCTGTCTTCCACTTCAAGACGAATCGCTTCACCCCACTGGCGCTTCTTTAACTGTTTCTGAATCTCTTTTAATAAATCTTCCGCTTCATCCTCTTCAATTGTCAGATCCGCATTTCTCATAATACGATATGGATGAGCACAAATCACATCATAGCTTAAAAACAGCTCACTAATGTTTCGTTCAATAATCTGCTCCAGTAAAATCACCTGGACATTTCCATCTTTATCTGCCGGAAGACGAACAATTCTAGGAAGTACTGCCGGAACCTGTACCGTTGCAAATTCTTCCTCTGCTTTCTTCTCATTCTTTTTCTTTAAAATCGCACCGATATTCAGCGATTTGTTACGAATCAGCGGAAATGGTCTGGAAGAATCCACTGCCATCGGAGTCAGCACCGGGTATACATTTTCCTTGAAGTAATGGTCTGCAAACTTTTTCTGTTCTTCATCCAGATCTTCATGATGTGTAATCACTTTCAAACCGTTTTCTGCCAACTGCGGCAGCAAAGAACGATTATAAGTTGAATACTGACGACCAATCATTTCATGGGTTACTTCGTTGATTTTTACCAGCTGTTCTTTTGCAGATAATCCGGCAAAATCTTTCTTTGTATATTCCGCATGCACCATATCTTTTAAGGATGCAACTCGAACCATAAAAAATTCATCCAAATTTGACGCAGTAATGCTTAAAAATTTCAAACGTTCAAATAATAAATTTTCTTTATCTCTGGCTTCACCCAAAATACGTTCATTGAATTTCAGCCAGCTAAGTTCTCGATTTTCGTAATATTCCGGTTTATATTTTTCAGTCTTTTCCATGCTGCCCTCCACTACATTGTCTTTTTACGGCGAAGTACCGGTGTAATGCCAAATACATCTTCGAAGAACTCTGCTTTTTCACGAAGCAGCCCTTGCTCCAAGGTAATGTCTTCCAATGTATCTACCGTTAAAATCATCTTGGTATCTTTTAAATTCACGCGAATTTCCTGAATTTTCTGCTTGTGGCTTCTGTCCATGGCATTGGAAATTCTAAGAATCGCTGCAAGCTTACATACTTTAATATACTGTTCTCTATTCAGCGCACTGCTTTTCGCAAATTCTTCATAAGAAATGATATCTAAAGAGTTATATCTTACGATATTTGCCACCATTTCACGTTCGGCATGTGATAAACCAATGATTTCCGATGCCATAATAATGTTATAAGAACATTCTGCCGAATGGGACATACTGATAAATTTACCACAGTCATGTAAAAGAACCGCAATCTGTAATAACAATCTGTCACGTTTCTGCATTCCGTGAAGGGATTTCGTCTTGTCGAAAATTGTCAGAGCCAGTGTTGTCATCACATTGACATGATTTTTATTGCTCTGGTAACGTTTTCCCATATTTTTTGCAGACACAATAATATCGTTTTCAAAATCATGGGCAGATTTTAAGATTTTATTCTTCTCTGCGTAATCATAGGTCAGACCATCACAAAGGTTTAAGGATGGCATCCAGATTTCTTTTGCTTCTGTTTCTTCAATCAGTTTGCGATATACAACCAAAGTTGTCAGAATGAGTGCTTCATTTTCTGCCGGAATTCCTAATGTATTTAACATTTCCTGCGGGTTTTTACTCAGCATTTCCTGATAAAACGCATGATATTCTTCCGCACTCATAACATGACTTTCTGTATGTGCGGCATTTACATAACGGGAAATATATGGACTGTAATCCCCGATTAAAATAATATTTTCAATTTTACGGTCTTTTAAATAAAGTTTTCTGTAAGTTTTGAGAGCATTGTTGGCAATCTCTTCTACCACCTGTTCAAAATGACTGCTCTGCTCAAACACATTACTCAAACGCTCTTTCAAGCGGTTTGTACCAATACGGATGTTCTGAGTCGATACCAGACAATCCTTATCAAATAAGGAAATCTGGATACTTTCGCCACCCACATCAATAATCGCAGTACCTTTCTGAATAATCTTATCAAAATCTTTTTCCTGAGAAGCAATGGACTTATAACTTAAATATCTGGATTCTGAATTGCTTAAAATCTCAATATTTAGACCTGTTTTTACAAAAATACGATCCAAAATCAGCGAACTGCTTTCCAGTTCACGAATCACTGCTGTGGCACAGGCACGATACTCCACTGCACCATACTCTTTCATGATACGCTTAAAATCCTGCAAAACCTCACAAAGCTCTTCTACACGTTCATTACTGATTTTCCCAAGGCGATATGCATCCTTGCCCAGTTCCATACGATGACGAACATAAGTGATTTCTTTCATTGTTTTTGGAGACAGCGCATAGATTTTCATACTGACTTCATAAGATGCGATTTCTATGGCTGCAAATGTGGTGACTTTCATGACAGACTCCCTCTAAATAAATGTTTTTCAGTGTCTAAAAGACACTTTCCCTTAACATATAATTATAGCTCAAATAGATATTTTTGTCATGGAAATTCTGGGTAAAATTCTGCACAGAAAAAGAGCAGACAATTTTCACTGCCTGCTCATATTTCTATGATTTCTTTCCATGTTTTTGTCAGTTTTTCAAGACTCCATGCCGCATTGGCAGGGCTTGTGGACGGAAGCTTGACTGCTTTGATTCCGGTCACTTTTTCTGCATATTTGTGATACAGTTCATAGGCTTTTCTGCCATTTACATAGACTCTTTCCACCTTGGAGTTTTCTAAAATCCTTGAAAAATCATTAACGACCACATCTTTGATCGATATATCACTGGAGCCTACAATACTGCAGCTTGCAATGACATCCCAAACTGCTACATAATTTTTAAGTAACATTTCCCGCTTTTCTTCAATGGTTGTCGGAACTTCCCACTCCAGCACATTCGCCATCACTTTCCAGAAACGATTCTGTGGATGTCCATAGAAAAAATTGTTTTCTCTGGATTTCACTGAAGGAAAACTTCCTAGAATCAATATCTTTGATTCCTCATCAAACACCGGATCAAAAGTATGTTTTAAACTCTGATATTCCATAATATTTTATGCCTAATATACAGGCGTAAACTCCTTTTCCTCTTTTAATGGCAGTTCATCAATCACCTTATTTTCAATGGTAATACGTGGGATAGACTCCATGCAGTGAATCAAATGAAAAATCTTATTTTTCGGTCCCTGGATTTCCATTCTTACATCACCACTCGATAAATTTTCTGCAAAACCGGTAAGTCCCAGTTTTTCTGCAATCAGCCATGCTTCATAACGGAAACCGACTCCCTGTACAATTCCGGAAAAAATGATTTCATATCTTCTCTCTTCGTCTGGCGGAAAATCAGGGAAATCCATTTTTTCAATGGAACTTCTCATATATTTATCGCGAAAGCTCTTAAACAATTCTACCAATGCCATTGTCTTACCTCGGCTCTTTTCCTTCTTCAAACATACGAATCATTTCTCTTGTCAGACTGATGCCATCATCATGTGCCGGTAATGCATGTCTATCATGCCACTCTGCCAATGCCAGTTCATTTTCATCCAGATGTATCTCATCACTTCCATCGAGGTCACAGAAAAATCCCATCAAAACTGCACCGTCTCTGCCCCAAGGCTGGCTCTTATAATAACGGATATTCTTTACATGCAAACCTACTTCTTCCATGACTTCACGCTGTACAGTTTCTTCCATGGTTTCGCCAATCTCTGTATATCCCGCGATTAACGCATATCTGGTATAGGCTCTTCCAGCATATTTACTAAGAAGTAATTTTTCACCGTTTGTTACCCCAATGATTACTGCCGGAGAAATTCTAGGAAAAATCATGTTTCCGCATTCCGGGCAGCGAAGCATACGTTCTTTATGATCATGTACGGTTGGAGTCTGACAATGACCGCAAAAACGGTTGTTTCGATACCATACAAACAAATGCTCTGCTGTACATGCCGCAAAGCAGACATCCTTCGTCTCAAACTGACTTAACTGACGGATTTCCTCATAATGGTATGTATCATCTACAGGTTCCCCCGCATCTCCCATCCAAAGAAAATAGTTTACATCCTGCATACGGAACACA
The DNA here is from genome assembly GCA_045128635.1 of Lachnospiraceae bacterium. Taxonomy (GTDB): domain Bacteria; phylum Bacillota; class Clostridia; order Lachnospirales; family Lachnospiraceae; genus HGM12587. Next base: position 37,003 of record JBGVRS010000149.1, on the reverse strand, counting down.
TATTGAAAATGTACTTCTCCCCATGCTTTCCAACCGTTTTTGTCCGCCCATTCCTTGACCGTTGCAACCGTTGGATAGGTCACATGAAATTCTTCTGTACGTTTAACTAAAATACGATTTTTACAAACACAGATGACCAAATCCTGTTCAGTCGCTTCTCTATCATAAAATTCATTTTCCAGTCGTCCGTATGTTAAATCCTGCAGCATTTATCTGTTCCCCTCATATTCTCATAAATTGGAACTATTATAACACTGATTACTGCACAACGACAACCACTGGATTTTCTGCGGTCCATTCATGAGAATAATGCGGCATCAGCCATACTTCTGTGTCATGGAAATTTGCCAGCGGTACTTCTTCGATCATATATCGAACTCCTTCTGTACCTTCTTCCATATCCTCATTATAACTGCTCCAACTTCGAATCTCATACTCTTTACCCTTTGCGTCATAAAACTTGTGGGTCAAAATCTGATGAAAATGATTTTCCTTACGCTGCACCGCCTTTAATTTTAACAACCAGCCGCTTTTCATCTTTTCAGCTCCAAGAAAGCTTACTCCCTCTGGAAGTCCACCGTTTTCTCCTGTTTCCAGATTCAGATACACTTTTTCCATATCTTTTCGAAGCCACTCAGCACCAGTGATTACAATTTTCAGCTTATCAGCTTCATAAAAATAATTGCTTTCCGCTCTGAATGACTCCAGACTTGGTCTTCCATCGGTTCCCGTTGCTGTAATTCCTTCTGAAATAGTTTCAAACTTCATACCCCAATCAGTTTCCACGTAAAAATCCAAGCGTTTTAACCATGCCGTATTTTCTGTATCATCCATAACATTCACTCGTAAATGTGACGGATAAATTTCTACATCCACAATGGTAATGTTTTGTCCTTCCAGTTCCACCGTCTGATTCACCTCAATTTTCTTTCCTACGGCAGTAAACTGTGGGTCAAATTCTAAAAGAAAATCGAATTCTGCAATATATTCCTCTTCTTCCGGAGCTTGCGGATTAAAAATCTGTTCTTCCACACTGGCTATCGGCGCTTCCTGTGCTGACACAGAAAAATCTCTGATTTTCAACTGCAATCTTAAACTCTCTGGCACATTTTCTTCCACAAAGTCAATATTAACACTTTGAAGTTCCCCATTTGGCACATCCCAATCATTGACACCATAACTGCATGGCGGCGGCGACGAACCATCAGCACTCAACACACGAGGATCTGCATTCATATTTTCATATACGTCAGAATAAAGTCGATAAAATACATTTATCTGTTTCTGATCTACAATTAAATATTCTACTTTTACCGAAATCTCTCCGTCCATCTGCACCAAATTCATCGGCTGCACATAATCATTTTTCACTGCATCCGTCAGAGATGGAGAAAATGTCACAGCTTCTGCCAGTTCCCTAAGGATTGGCACTTTCGAACAGGCATAAGCAATCGGTGTGGAGAAATTCACCATCAGCACAAACAGAAGCATCACTGCTGCCACACCGATGAATGGTCTGTAAATCTTTTCCCTACGCATTTTTTTCTTTTGCGCTCTTACAAGTGTGTCTTCCAACTCTACTGGAGCACAATTTTCAAGTTCCGCCATTAATGCTTCGTATTCTTCAAAACGCTTCATTCTCCCACCTCCTCACTCAACTCCAGTTTTAACACTTTCAATGCTTTTCGCTGTCTCGTAGCCACAGTTCCCTGCGGAATCTGTAAAGTTTCTGCAGTTTCTATCAAGGTGTAGCCTGCAAAATACCGTAAAATCACAACTTCTTTTAGTTCCCTTGGAAGTCTGCGGATTGCTTCTTTTAAAGGCAGTGTATCAAATACTTCCACTGAGCTTTCCGGTAGTTCATCTATAGCACGGAATCTTTTCTGGCGGCGAAGCTCGTTATAGCACTCATTAATCAAAATTCTTGTAATCCATGTGTCAAAATATTCCGGCTGGCGGAGTTTTTTGTAACTGCATAACGCTTTATAAACTGCTTCGTCCACCGCATCCAGAGCAAATGCTTCACTTCCAAGGTATAGCAAAGCTGTCTTATATAACCTTAATCTGATATTTTCAATTCGCTTTCCAAATTCTTCGTTGTTCACAGGCTTTCACCTCCCTCTTTATATATTAGACACAGAAGTCTGGCATTTTTATTTCTTTTTTAATTATATTTTTAATAGTTTCAATTACATAATCACACTTTGAAATATGAAAAGTGCCGGTCATCCAACCAGCACCTTCTTAATCTTATAATTATTTTTGAACTGTTAATTTAGCGTTTTCAAATTCCTCTACAGAGGTTCCTAAAATTTTACACGCTTCTTCGACGCTCACTCCCAAATTTTCTACTACATTTTCAACACTATTAATTAGCTGTTTTGCTTTTCCACTTTCAATTCCAATTTCCAATATATTCATTTTTACGGCCTCCCATTCTTCAGATGCTTTGACCTCTTGCACAATGTTATCTAACTCTAGAATGCGTGAATCCTTTACTATAATATTCGGATTATCTATCCTTGTCTCTTTTATATATTGTAACAAACTAATTAATTCTTGGGAACCATTTTTACTAGTCATATTTAGAAATATTTTTGTAGTTCCGTCCTCTAATTCCAACCCTTCTATTTCTTTACATTGCTCCGTAAATGTATACTTTGCCAAATCCTTCTCGAAAATATCTTCCTGTGTAATAAAAATAATTACTGTAGATGGCAAATTTTTATAACGTGTTTCCTTTCCCGATTTTAAAATAGGAGTATCTAACATACTTTGATAATATCTCGAGCGTTTGCGCACATCATCATTATCAGTATTATTTTGCATCTCCATATTAATCTGTCTATTATCCGTTGTCTTTGCCCATGCATCCAAACGAATTGCACGTTTTCCTACTTTGTTAAGTACTACCTGTTCAACTTTTACTTCAGCCAGTTCAATATCCGGCTCCTCCATAAAGATACTTAATACGCATTTGTATGCTTTCGGATTTTTCATCACTGATAGAAACAGTGCAAAATCACTTAAATTAAACTCATGTTCACTTAACATCATCGCATTTTCTTCCATGCCTTATCCTCCGGTTTATGAATTTTTAAATACTTATGGGTTTACTGGCAGAAACGCCCATAAAGAAAGACGAATGTCTTTCAGACAAGCTGATTATAACATTCGTCTTATTTAGATGCAATATTTTTTACACTTCCATAAGGAATTTCCAGACAAACAATTCTCATTTTCTCGTAAAAATCCATTACAAGTTCACCTTTTTTGCAAACTCTGGTTCATAAGCAACTTCAAACGCAATTTCTTCCTCGATATTTTGCGGTATTTTCACCATCTGTCCAATCCATGAGGACAAGTACATTGCATTTGCAAACATTAGACTCTTGCTTCCCTCTGTACCCTCTACAAAAAGCTCCGCTTTTCCATCAACTGCATCTGCAAAATTCTGCAAGATTCCCACATGTTCCAAGTCTTCGCCTTCACAGGAAATATCTTTCCATTCGCCTTCCGGCTGAGCAAAATAATCTGTGGCTGTCTTTCTGTAGTAAGTCTCATGAACCTTTAATTCACGAACTCTTAATTTTCCATTTTCAAACACCAGAAGCGCATCTTCCATAGATATTTCCAGGCGGTTAATGGCTGAAGCTTCGCCCGTTGTAGAATAGAATGTTCCTGTAGCACCATTTTCAAAGGTAAAGTATGCTGTCACTTCATCTTCCACGGCAATATCATGATATTTTCCCTCACTGCAAAAGGCCTGAACATTTACTGGCATACCACAAATCCACTGTAATAAATCCAGATTATGTGGGCATTGGTTCAACAGAATGCCTCCACCTTCTCCTGTCCATGTACCACGCCATGCACCGGATGCATAATAACCATCCGGACGATACCAGTCAGTAATTGTCCAACTGACACGTTTCATTTTTCCATACATACCACTCTGTACGATTTCTCTGATTCTCTGATATTTTGGATTCATTCTCTGATTAAACATCATACCAAAGAAGATTCCTTCATGCTTTGCAGCTGCTTCTCTCATCTGGCGTGCTTGTCTGCTGTACGCCCCTGCTGGCTTATCGCAAAGCACATGAAGACCAAGCTCCATTGCCTTCACAGCCAGTTCAGCATGGGATAAATGAGGAGTTACAATCAGCACTGCATCTACCGCTACCTGTTTTTGTTTTACTGCTTCAAATAAATCGTCCGCTGTCTGATAAATGATTGCCCCCTGTTCAAAAACATCCTTTAATGCTGTCTTTCTCTCCGGAGTAATTCTTGTTACTGCGGTAATTTCAATTCCTTTTACCAAACCATCAGAAATCATTTTTGCATATCTGCATCCCATGATTCCCATTCCAATGATTGCTAATTTCATATCATTCCCCTTAAATATGCTTATTTATCCATAATACCGTATCGATAATCACGTCCTGCTCCATTTTCTGGTCTTTTTCCAGTGCACAAAATATATGATCGGCATTATCATATATTTTCAACATGCTTTCCTGATTTGTACATAAATCCATAATCTCTTTAGAATGCTCACATGACACAACCATATCCTTTCTGCCAGCCATGACAAGCACAGGACCTTCATACTGCATAAAACCAGTCATTGGTTTTGTATTTCTAATTTCCTCAAACCACTCCTTTGAAATCAGCAAATCTTCTCGCCAATCCATTGGGATTCTTGCATATCCATTTTTTAACGCTTCATCGTAATATTTCACAAACCAATCCGAAAAAATACCCTCTCCATCATGGCAGGCTCCCGACCAACTGACTGCACATTTTAATTCTGGAATCTTTTTTAGGACTTCCGCCATGACTCTGGCTCCCTGACTAAATCCCAAAATCCCAATTCTCTTCTGGCATATTTCTGGAATTTCACGTAGGAAATCATATACTACCAACGTATCATTTACCTCACCGAAAAATGTCAGTTTCTGCTCACTTGCCATGCTCTCGCCACATCCTGCAAAGTCGAAGCGAATGCTTGCAATTCCAAACTCACATAACACTTCGGCCAGTTCCAAAAACATATTTCCAACCTCATCTTTATGAGAACCTGTTCCATGACACAAAATCATACAAGGGGCATTTTCTATCTGTTCCGAACAAGTCAATATCGCTGGAATCTCATAATCTTTAGTTTTTATCCAATATTTTTTCTTCATTTTCCAATTCTTCCATTAATCTTCTCATCAAATGCCCCACTGCATACCATACCGTCTCATATCGAATAAAATCCAGAATATTTTTATCCATAAAAATCTGCAGCTGTGCGTCAAAATCCTCATCTGAATTCCAAAACTGTATTCTACAGGACACATAATCAAACCAGGGAATTTCATAAGCCACATCTCCTTTTCCGGCTTTCTTTCCTCCCAATTTCTCGCATACAAGACAAAGCAGTTCGTCCTTATGATCAAATACTTTGTCTTTTCCGTGAAACAATCCTTCGCCAAGCGATTTTGCACTTCCCTGAATCGATGACAAGCTTCTAAGATTGATATAATCATTCGCTGCCTGACACTCATCTTTTGAATCACAAAGCAGATCATAAATTGTCAGAGCTTCATTAAAATCACCTTCTACGCAGTTAACAAAACCATCCTCTGACCATTCAATCAGCCCGGTATGACGGTTGATTCGATACAAATGTCCGATAAAATTTATGTATAAATAATTCTCATCAAATCTCAACGCAAATTTTTGAATCATTTTTTCCTGATCATACTTTAAAAACTCCCCCTGCACTCTGCGCTTTGAAATCTCATAATTTGAAATTCTTTCCATAACCATTAATCCTGTTTTTTCGTAGTGTTCACACGAATGACTTCTGCAATATAGTTTATCGGCACCTGTTCTGTACACCAAACCTCGTTCTCAGTCTTACCAAATACAATGCCTGCTTCACTCATTCTTTTTGCATCAATTTTCAGAACAACCGGCACGAGATGCCAGCGTTTTGCAGATTGCCATGCTTTCTTTTCTTCTGCCTGCATATGCACTGCATGTCTGGACATTTTGGAAATTGCTCCACTTTCCATAATTTTACCAAGCGCAATTGTAGTTGTTCCATGATAAAGATACTCCGGCGGAGCCATATATTCCAGTTCTGGTTCCACCCAGGAAATGGAATGCCCCTGACAAGCTTTGATTCTTTTATGTTCCGAATCAAAACGGTAACGCCCCTTATTATCTGTGGCTACAATCTGTTCTAACTGTTCCAAAGTAATCTTATACTTTCCGCTATCATTAATTCCCCTGATTAATTGTTCTACAGAAACCCACCCGTTTTTGTCCATATCAAGACTGATATCTTCCGGATGATGCCTCAGCAAATAGCTGATATAAATGGATACTTGTGCATTTCTTGCCATATTTTACACATCCTTTTTTGTTCCATTTCAATGTCTCTCTAAATCTTCTACATCAATAATTTTAAATCCATTTTCATTCATCAATTTTGCAAATACACCCTGTCCATCAATCCTCGTTCCAGAAAATGTCCCATCATAAATCTGCTTCACACCGCAACTTGGACTTCTGGACTGTAAAATTGCCACATCAATCTGTTCCCTTTTTGCAATTTCCAATGCAATTTCTGCCCCTTTGCGAAATTCAGCGTCAACAATTTGTCCTTCTCGATTTTTCACCACACCATATACAATTTCCGCAGGAACTCTTGGCGTTGGAAGCCCTCCAAGACATTCCGGACAAACTGAAACCACTTCATGCCCTTTGATATATGCCGCAACTTTTTCGCTGTAATTGTTGCCGCCGTTATATTTACAGTTTTCTCCCAACAGGCATCCACTTACTAATATCTTCATTTTTAAAATCCTTTACTTCTTCTGTGGTGCAAAATAATGCTTTACTGCATAGCAAAACTGTTTTTCAAACTCTGCAATGGCTTCCTTACTTACCTTTTTGAATGGCATCATCATATCAAAGGCATGAAAGCGGTTCGGATATACATCTACTTTGGCTTCTATTCCTGCCTTATGCAGATTTTCAATATAAGTCAATGTTTCACAATAAAAAGGCTCGATATCCCCCACAAAGGTATATGCTGGAGGCAGGTTGGAATAATCTGTCTGGCGTGCCGGTGCCGCATAGGCAGGCACTTCTTTTCCCTCTAGTCCACGCAGATACAATTTCCATGCACTATGATTTTTCTTTGTATTCCAGATTGGTGCATGATTGTCTTTCGAACTTTCCGTATCTTCATTGTCAATCATCGGATACAGCGGCATCTGATATGCAATGTTGATTTCCCCTTTATCTCTGGTATACATGCACAGAGCAGCAGTTAAACCACCACCTGCGCTTTCTCCGCCAACCATCAACTGACTGTCATTTATACCAAGTTCTTCTATATGTTCCTTCAAATATTTTAATGCTGCATAACAATCTTCCAACGCAGCCGGATACGGTGCTTCATGGGACAGTCGATATTCCGGTGTCACAACCACTGCGCCATAGGTTTTTACCAGATTCAGTGCTCGGGACATATAAATCATTTCTGTCATTCCGGTTCTGTAACCGCCGCCATGAATCCACAAAATCCCCGGTGTTTTGCTTTTTGGTCTCGCATTTTTCAGCGGACGCAAAATTAATATCTCAATATCTCTTCCCGTGGAAGATATTTTCTTTTTCTCAACAACGTAATCCTTCATTTTATTCCTCATCTGGTGCCTGTCCATCATGGGCAAGCCACTGGCACTCTGGCACCTGCATATTTGTAAATGTAGCTTTAAAAGAAGAATCTTCCGGACTACAGGCATAGATTCCAAACTGAATTTCTCCACCGCCATTCCACATATGGCACACGCGCATCTGTTCGAATTTCACACCATCTGTAGAGCATTCAATACAGTAGTCATCCTCTCTTCGGCTGAATCGATACCACATGGATTTGATGGATGCATCAATTTCTGTGGTTGCCCAGTCAGAATATCCATTGTTTGTCACGACACTTCCTAAATGCTGAAATTCTTCATTTTCATATTCAATAGAGCCTTTAATCCAGTTATCAGAATCCAAATACATCACAACACCACACTGATCAAAACGATGTTTACTTTCAAACTCAGTCTTTACGATAAATGAGAAAAATTTCTCATCAGTTTTCATCTGTAGCACTGGCGCATTATCATTTCTAAAATGATAATAGGTTCTCTGCCACAAATCTGAATGTGGCTTTGTTACGATTTCAATTTTGTCTTCGGAAATCGAAAATCTTTCCGGTTCTCTTGTCCATTCTAATTTACTAACATCAAATTTAAACATTTTCCGTTCCTCCGTTATTTGCTTTCATAATATAAATTGCATATAAGACCGAAATTCCAGCAAGGGCAATCGCTGTTGTAATCTTCCATCCCGTTGTACTTGCCGCTTCATTTGCAAATATGCTTAACGCATTGAGTACACCATGCGTCACAATACACGCCACAAGACTTTTAGTCTTATAAAACAAAATTGTAAATAGGAAGCCGCCCGCAATAGCATATCCAACCTGCAATAAGTTTGAACACAGATCTGCTCCACTGCCATTTATCAGATTTACAATATGTCCAATTCCAAACGTTACACTGGATACAATGATTGCACTTTTCACATTATCTTTACACATTGCCTTAAACAGAAGACCTCTAAAAATGATTTCTTCCAAAAATCCAACGAGCAGCATACTGATTATGTAAAAAATGGTTTCCAGCAATGATAAGTTTAAAGAAATACCAAACCATAAATTAATTGACGCCATGAAACCAAGAGGAATGTAATATAAAAGTCGTTTTGCTTCGATTTGAGATTTACACAAACCATACTCTTTAAATAAATCATTCCGTTTCATCCAGTTTATCAAAATTCCAGTCATAATCATACATACGATTACTGTAATCAGTTTTTCCACACCAAGACTTGCAGAAAGCTGATCCGCCAGACTCAGTCCCACCACATATACTACAATCCATATAATTGCAAATGTTAATTCATTTTTTCTATATAATCGATTCATATTCATTCCTTCATTACTGATTAAATTCTTTTTTATCATATCATAAATTCTCATATCATTCTTTATGTTTTATATTTTTCTTTAGATCAACGTAAAAATCCCCTCAGACGAGCCTCGTCCAAGGGGATCCTATAAAGTCTTTTAATATCTTTTAATTTTCTTTGATGGTGTTTTTGGAAACTCTGTATCTCGTACCTTCAGGCTGTATACTCTCTTATATGCCGGAGCACCTGAATTATACTCATCAATCAGTTTCTGAAGTTCTGTCTGTACATCTGTGATACCCATCTTTTCCACATATTCTGCTTCCGGGAAAATCTCAGCTTCAATCACACCTTCTTTTTCACGAACAATGATTTCGCAAACAAGTTTGTTTTCTCCAATCTTATTTTCCAGTTCTTCTGGTGAAACATTTTCGCCATTTTTTGTGATGATCAGGTTTTTCTTACGTCCTGTCAAATATACAAAGCCCTCTTCATCCACATATCCCAAGTCACCTGTTCGCAGCCACCCATCAACCAGCGTTTCTGCAGTTTCTTCCGGCATTTTATAATACCCCTGCATGACACTGCTTCCACGAACCCAAAGTTCTTCATCAACAACTTTCGCTTCACAATTTGGTACCAGCTGACCTACGGTTCCTTTACGGATATTCCAGCTTAAGGTTGTACTGATAACCGGTGCACATTCTGTCATACCATAGCCCTGTAAAATATCAATGCCGTATTTCTTAAATAAATCCAGCATTGCAGGCGGAAGATATGCGCCACCGCTGCAGATTGTCGTAAACTGTTCGCCAAAAACTTCACGTTTTACAACTTCCGCCGGAAGCCCTTCTGCTGCTTCTAACTTTTTCGCCATGGTTTCGATCATCAGCGGCACCATGAGGATCATATTTGGTTTGAACAGTTTAATATTTTTCGCCATTCGCATCAGCGAATCATTGATACAAATGGTACTGCCATTATAAAGCCCTTTTAAAAAGTCCATTGTTAAACAATATGCATGATGAACCGGAAGAACAGACAAAAGCACGGTATCTTCAGGAATCTTCATGTCCAGGCAGGTTGCATTTTCTGCAAGGTTTCTGTGTGTCAGCACAACTCCTTTGCTCTTTCCTGTTGTACCGGAGGTAAACATGATCGTAGCAAGCTGATCAGGCTGAATGTCACATTCAAATCCTGCACATTCTGCATTCATTAACTGACAGAAAGAAAGCACACCGTCTGTTTCCTCTGTTTTCTGCATGGAAATCACGTATTTTAACTGCGGGCAACGCTCTCTTACAACCGAAAGAACATCTGCACGAATTTCATCCACTACAAACACCGTGGCATCTGCGCGGTCAATGAGTTCACACATATCTTCTGCCGGAAGAAGCACATCCAAAGGAACTGCTACACTTGCACTGTTTGTGACACCAAAATAGGTCACAAGCCATTCATAGGAAGTTGCACCAACCAATGCAATGTGTTTTCCCTGTTCGCCAAGTGTTTTCAAAACTGCCGAGAACTTTTCAGAATCAGCTTTTAACTGCGCATATGATTTACTTACAATCTCATTCTTACTTTTTTTATAACGAATCGCATCTTTCTCAGGTACTCGCATCGCTGAAGATACGATAATATCGCGAATTGTACTAACTAACATAATTCCTCTTTCTTTTTTTGATATCAGCTTATTCACTGATAGATTCTAAATAGGCAACTGCTTCTCCTACTGTACGAACATTTGTCACTTCCTGCTGATCGATTTCCACATCGAATTCATCTTCCAGTTCGCCAAGCATGCTCATAAAGTCAAAAGATGTAAATCCTAAATCTTCCATAAAACGTGAATCTGCAGTTACATTTTCTGCCTCTACTTCTACATAGTTACAAATAATTTCTACTAATTTTTCAAACATTTTTCTTTCTCCTTCAATTCAACTCTTTATTATACGAGGTTCATAATATCTGCAATAGAAAGGGATGGATTTTCAATTCCCTTGAACATGATCTTGCAGAGATAATAATACATATATTCTAATTCTGTTTTTGTTACAGATGCCACCTGATGTTCAAAGTTAAAATCAAGTCCATTATCATCTGTTCGATGCATCACTGTCAGATACATTGCCTGTGTTGTAGCACCATTTGGATACCATTTGGTTTTATACTGAATGCCACCTGCTTTGGCCAGATCATTTTTTCTCATGGATAATGGTTGGTAAGTCAGTGACATTGACTCATAGGTCTGTCCCGGTGTATGTGGATAAGTTTTTCCACGATATGCAAAATAATCTGTCGGATTATAGTTTGCATGACGGAAATATTCATTCTGCTTATCACGGATTTCCTGAATACCTTCCAGGAATGTTTTTTCCTTAGGTAAAATCACTCTGAATGGGAAAGAATGTATTCTTGTTCCGCCGGATTTCTTTTCTTTTAATGTTGCACGTCTTGCAATGGCTGTATTGATGGAAACATCGTCATTACCATTCATTTTGTGGAAATATGTATGAAGCCCCATTAAAAGTAACACAGTTAAAGAAATATGCTGTTCTTCACAGAATTTCATCAAACGTTCTGTTGGCTCTGCTTCCAAATGGAAAATGTCTAATGCAGAATCCACTTCACGGGAGGAATTCACTGCTGCACGAAGTTTCGGATTTCCACATCTTTCACGTTCTAACTGTAATTTCTGAGGACCTGTAATGCCGTTGTAGATTGGTTCTGATTCTTCAATAATCTTCTGGAAAAATTCCGCATCACGGTCTTTTGCTTTACAACCAGCTTCATATGCAAGGTCTTTCTGAAGCTGTTCTACATAGGATGCCATATCCTTTGGATAAGGAACGCCTTCAAATTTCGCATGACAATACAATTCAATTACATCAGTCATAAAATAAATCAAAGACTGCGCATCCATTGTCATATGGTCTACCAGATTATAAGTTCCCATAAATCCATCCGGTGTCTTAATAATAACAATACGATTCATTGGGGAATCAATCTGTTTAAATGGTTTCTGAGTCCATCCTGTCATAATTGCATTTGCTTCTTCCATGGTCTTGCCAGTGAAATCCACATATTCAATTTCTCTTTCTTCTTTATCAACGACATACTGATACCAGTTGCCTTCTTTATCTTTTGCAAAACGAAGACGCATAGAATCGCATCTTTCGTATGCTTTATAAATTGATTCTTTTAATACATCCAAATCCAGTTCCATTCCGATTGTTAAGCTAACGCCGATATTCACAACTTCTTTTTTCGGACAAAAGCTCTGATAATACAAATGAAATTTCTGGGCATTTGTTAAAGGATATACCGGATATCCTTTTCTTTTTCTCATCATAATTAGAGTCCTCCTATAAACTCTGTCAATGCGTTTTCATACGCATCCGTGTCCTTATAGTAACATTCTGCATGTGCTGCACCTTCAATGATCAGTTTTTTCTTTGATGAAGCACAGTTTTCATACATTGTTTCACACATACTGTATGGCACAAAAGTATCCCCTGAACCATGAATAAACAAAATCGGAACTTTAGCTTTTTTCACTTCCCTTGCCGCATTGCATTCATCCAGACCATAACCGGCTAATCTCTTATTTAAGAAATCCGAAATATTCATCACTGGAAATGCCGGTAAATGATACATGCTTTTTAAAACATGGCTAAATACTTCTTTCGGAGACGTAAATGCACAATCAGATACAATCCCTTTCACCTGTGCAGGAAGTTCTAAACTGCTCATCATCAGCACAGTTGCGCCTCCCATAGACGTTCCATGAAGCAGAATTTCAACATCTTCTCCACATTTTCGAAGCACCCAGTTGATCCACTTTAATGCATCGATTCTATCCAGGCAGCCAAAACCAATGTATTTTCCTTCACTCTCGCCATGCGCACGCTCATCCACCAAAAGCATGGAATATCCGTTTTTCAGATAATATCCCGAAAGACCAAGGTAGTCTTTCATGCCCTGGCTTGTATAACCATGAAAACAGATCACTATCTTTTTGCACTCTCCCTGTGGAAACCAGGTCGCATGAAGTCTCAGTCCATCTGCTGACATCAGCCATTCATCACTATGTTTTTCTGATAACATTGCTTCTTTTCGCGCCTGAATAAACGGCATATGCTGATTCCAGTCAGTTCCTGCCATTTTGATTGTTCTGTCTGTCTTTGCATTGCCCCGAATCATGGTTCTGCGATAGAAATATGCAGCAATCCCTAATTCCGCTGCTGCCACAACTCCAATCACCGCTGTTACAATGCGTAACACTTTTTTTAAAACCATGAAAAATACTCCTTATTTGTTTCTTTCAATTAAATCTTTCAGCTTTAATGCCTTATCAATATTTCCTTCAACTTTAAGTCTGCGGCATAAAAATTCGTGTACAGGATCTTTTTCTCCTGACATAATTGCAGTAAACAGTTCTGCTGTACCAATAAACAATGCATCTCTGTCATGATATTCATATGGTTCGATATATAACTTTCCATCTTTAACTTCTACATAAAAAATACCGGAGGCTTCTCCAGTGATATTGAATTGGTATGCCAGATGTTCTGTAATATCACTTACATCTGCTCCCATAAATCTTGTTTTTACACTTGCGAAATACTCTGAATAGGTCATTTCTCTAATCCTCCAAATTATTTTTCATTTTCCGACCGATGGTCGAAACTTTACATATATATCCTAACACTATTTTCGACCATCGGTCAATTTGCGTTTTCCACAATTTTTCACACTTATTTTTTCAGTATTTTGTAATTGCTTATAAAAAATCACTTGTGATATAATTCCTATGTATACGGTTTTTAACACTTATATAAAACCGCAGAAAGGCTCACCATATGGAAACTCACACAAAACGTGACCTGATTTTAGACGCTTTTCGTGAACTTCTTGAAAACGAAGATATTCAACATATTTCCGTAAATGAAATTGCAAAAAAGGCTGGAATCGGTAAAGGAAGTATCTATTATTACTTCTCTTCTAAAGATGAAATCTTAAATGCGCTTATCAAACGCACTTATGCAGATGTTGTAGAAATGGCAAAAGGATTGGTACATCAGACAGATTTATCAATTTATGCCCGCTTGGCGAAGATTACAAATGGATGTATTGCTGCTACAGGAGATTTTTTAAGACGCAGTGAAGCAGTTCGAAATAAAATGGATGTTTCTGAGCGTATTTATGACAGTGCTTATATTCATCAGCAATTTATGAAACACAGCATTGTAGATTTCAAAGAAATTTATACTGAAATTATTCAGCAGGAAATTGATAAGGGAACGATTCAAGTGGATTCTGCCGCTGAGGTTGCAGAAATTGTTTTGATTGTTCTGACAGTCAAGATTGATAACACCCTATCTCCTTCTTCCGATGAAGAAACTGCAAAAACACTGCAGACATTGATTACTTTGTTAGAACGCGGCACCGGAAATGAAGACGGCGCTTTTGGAATCAGATTTTAATTTATAAAATTTATGGCACTGAAACCTTCAGTGCCACTTTGTTTATTATTCATATTTATTTCCTTCGCTGTCATAATAAGTTACATGCAGCGTATACTCTTTAAATGGTGCCAAAGAACAAATAATGGTGTCATTATCAGATAAATAGACGGTCGATTGACTGGCCTCATTTGTTACTGTATAAGTAACTTCTGCACGTTCCGTCTGGGTTCCGTTAAACCATATCAGATCATACCATTCTTCTTCAATTATCACACCACCGATAATAATCTCATCCTGATTGCGATGATAAGATGTTTGCAATTTGTATTTCCCATTGCCTCGTGGTTCAAAAACCGCGATTCCTGCTTTCCCATTATCACTGACAATTCCAGTAATCAAGTACCCGTCAAGCAAGCGCTCCGTTGAAATTTTCCAGTTTGTACCTTTCGGAAGACCTTTTAACATTTCTTCCCTGCTTTCCATGGTAGAACCATCCGGTCGTAAGCAATATTTTAAAATCGGTATGCCAATCATTATAATGAAAAGAATTCCCATCACTAGATAAAGAATTTTTCGCTTTTTTCTATCCATTATTACACCTTCACATTTGTTCATTATGTAAATATTTTATCACATTAATCAAGACCTTTAAATAGAGTAACAAGACCTACCACAAACAATATTGGAAGTGCAAGATAAATCAAACCACCAAGCACAAGTCCAATCAAAATCAATGGAAGAAACACTAAAGTTACGATTACTTTTGAAATTCCCCAGGTAGCTCTGATTGCAAATCCAATCAACTTCCCGAACACCATAATCATTAAAATTGCAAATAATAAATTCAACATAATTCTCAACTCCTTTTCTGTAGACCTATTATAACTGGAATTTTTCTCTTGGAAAACCTCTCATTTAGAGAAATAAGACTTTTATTTTCTCTTGTTTTGCGACATAGAAAATTTAAGGAATTTTACCGTTTCTTTTATGCTCTTAATCATTTATAATATAACTGTATTGTGTATACATATAGAATTACACCGAGGGAGACATCATGGGACGAAAATCGACAAAAGAAAATAAAACCATCTATCAGACAAGCAGGGAAGCACTTGGACTCACCAGAGATCAGGCTTCTGAAAAATTAGAATTTATTTCTGCTGACCGAATCGAAAAGATTGAATACGAAAAATCTCTTCCTCATCCGGAAGAAATTATGGCAATGGCAGAATGTTATAAAAACCCGGCGTTATGCAATTATTTCTGTTCCCATGAATGTCCGATTGGGATTGAACATGTTCCGGAAATTAAGGAAAAAGAACTTTCTCAGATTACTTTAGAAATGCTCGCAACTCTTGGAAAGCTTACCAATGCAAAAGAACGCCTGATTGAAATTACTGTCGATGGAGAAATTTCAGAAGATGAACTTTCTGATTTCGCAAATATCAAAAAAGAACTTGAAAAAATGGCAATGGCAATAGATTCTTTAAATCTTTGGCTTGACCAGACAATTATTACAGGCAAAATTGATAAAAAGCTGCTGGAGGGTTAACCCTCCGCAGCTTCTTCTATTTTCTGAATTGTGTCTTTACGAATTTCTTCTCTAAGAGCCTTTAAATATTCTGAAAATGCGACTTTATCATCCGCATATGTCATGTTTAAATCATATTCTCTCTGAATCCAAGTAGAAATATCAGATAAATTGTGTTGAATCAAGGCTTCCAGACCATCGATTGCTTTGTAAACCTTCGCTTCTATTGTCTGACGGGCTGCCATTTCTTCGTATAACTCTGTCATTTCTTTTGCATAGTTATCCGGCAAAGATTCTACCCAGCTGTTTAAAAGAGTTTCTTCAGTCACTTCATTGGCAGCAGTTTTTTCAAAGGTGGGAATATCTCCTGTGAAGCATTCTCCCAAATCATGAATGATACACATCCTGATCACTTTATCCATATCTGCATCTGGAAATTCATCTCTCATAAAAAATGCCATCAAAGTCATCATCCAGCTATGTTCTGCCACACTTTCATGTCTTCCCTTTGATGTATAACAATGGCGTGTGGTATCTTTCAATCGTTCTGCTATTATTAGTGCATCTAATAGTTTTCTCGCTTCCATGCTCTTCTCCTTTAAGTAATCTTCTTAAGTATCTTCCTCTATAATATATAATAAATCCGTGGCACAGTCATAGAGTAAGATTGTAAAATTAAAAGAATGACGCTCTAATATACTGGAGCTGTCATAAGGTTCTGTGCTTTCCGAGTGCCTGTCTTTAAAATAATAGTAGCCTTTTGTAATTTCAGGTATTCTCATATCATCAAAAGCATCAACAATATATGGTCCTGTTGTAACGTTTCCTTCGGTTTTTCCATAAACTACTTTTTCAAGTTCCTCCGACAACGGAAAACTGTTCCATTTATCACTTTCCTGCATTTCAGGTTCAAGGGAACTGTCTGTATAGTGCACCACCATCATCCCTGTACCATCTCCATGAAATCCTCCATGGGAATCTCCTTCTGAGATCACATCTCCCCATGAAATATTAATTCCATCCTCTTCAGAATATTTATCCAAATCATTCTCTTTTCTGCCAAAGCTTATGCTGAATCCCAAGATTAGAATAACGATTCCTACTATAATCCATGTCTTAAATGTTAGTTTCTTTAAAAGCAACATAAGTAATCCAGTCAATACACCCAATGCAGATAACACCAAATACCACACAGCATGAATTAATGCACTTGCATTATAATAAATCGGAATTGTCAATACAAAAAGCAATGCAGGTACAATCGGATATGTAAATTTTAGTTTATTCCTGGAAAAGCACCCCATCAGGAAACTTAACACAAATGTCGAAAGCAACAAAAGTACAACAAGTCCCATTTCATCTCCAGGTCCTGCAAACACAGGAAAAATGCAGTGCATAAATACCTGTATTATAATGATAATAATCTCTTTCCTGTATGCTTTCATTCACTGACTCCTTTCAGCAAAAACTATTTCACTGACCAAATTTCCTTTTCAGTCTTCTTCACCAAAAATGTTCTAAATTCTTCTATGCTCCCACCTTGCAAGCTGTTTTTATCATAGACCTGTGCATGATTTTTCCCAAATAAGAACACAAAATAATCCTTTGTTTCTGCGATTGTCTCGATATTTTCGTATTTCCATTCAGTCTTTCCTGCTTTGGTTTCTGAAACATAGTCATCTTCCCCAAAGGTGCACAATGCAAAAGCAGTTCCCGGAAGCATACGTTTTCTTGCAATGTAACCGTTGATCCAATCCTCAAAAAGAAGTGTTGCAACAATGATAACAATTACAGCCCAGGTAATTACTGTTCTAAAGTTAAAGACTACTTCACGTTCTCCAATCGGCAATACAAGTAATACTGCTAAAACCGTAATGATCCATCCAAAAATATGAGAACGTCTACTGTGTTTTTTACGCACTGTTTTTCGCAATGCACGAGCCATTGTAGTCATTGCTTTTTGGTTATATGTAGTTTCAAATGTAAATTCAGTAATGTTGTTCATCCTACTGTCCTCCTGTGATTTCAGTTACGATTACTCACATATTTTTGATTCTATATTAACACATTAACGAGATTAATTTCTTTAAGATTTTATTAAAAAGGACTTGACACTCGACAGATTTACACTTATTCTTTCATTAGGAAATGGGTTTTACGACCGTAAGTATTTTACTGAAGCGGGCTACTCGTTTCTTTTTTATTCTCAAAAAATCATATATAATCTTTGTGGGCGCTAATATAATAACCAAACTCTACCAGCCATATGAATTATTTCTCTTTCTATATACATTTTTTCTTGCTTTCACTGCCCATAAACTATTATTTTTATGGGCATATTTAAAAAAATCAAGTAGCATAAGACATTCTCATCATTTTTATTTCCAGTATCTAAGTATTATCTGTTATATGCCCACCACACTTATTACTTGTATACCGAAATTTCCAATGATTCATACTTTTTCCACATACGCCCACCAGGCCAACAAAATGATATCTCATCAGACATTGAATCAGCAAAAATGCCGCATGTTTCAAAACATACGGCATAACTATCATTTTTACTGCTTTCCGGTACTTCCAAATCCGCCTCTTGCAACACCTTCCAGATATTCAACCTCTTCAAACACAATCTTAGGCTGATTTTCCACAATACGGAACTGGCAAATACGGTCATTCACCTCAATTACCGTATCTCTCGTTGCATATACAGGCATTTTCCACACATCATCATGGGAATTATAAGAAAAATCCACAACTCCTACAGAGTTTGTCTGAATGATTCCCCATGTTTTAAATGTTGAGCTTCTTGGAGCAAGATGTGCTTCATAACCTTCTGGAATTCTCATGGAAACACCAAGGCTGATCAGCTTAAAGTCTCCTGCTTTCAATTCAACTCTTTCTGCTGCACGAAGATCAATCCAGTCTGATTTTCCGTCAATATATTTTAATCTTTCGATTTCGTCTGAATGATATTCTATCTTAATTACTTTTTCGTTCATGTTTCATTCTCCTATGCATGTAATACAACTTCGCCAGTTGCAAGAGTTTTTTGCACATCAATGACTCTCTGGTTCGCACTGCCTTTCCATTTCAGAGAATTATCCATCTGCTCATAAATAAATTCTCCATCAACCAGAACATCCAGATAAGAAACCAGTTCTAAATCCTTAATTTCTTCCCATAAATATCCGGTATAAAGCCACATGGTCTTTGTAGGAAATTTCTCTTTAATCTCTTTGATTAAATCCAGTAAATCCAGTCTCGAGCCAAAGTAAAGAGGATCACCACCACTAAATGTGATACCACTGATATAACTTTTTCCTAACGCTTCAAACAATTCTTCTTTTGCTCCTGCGTCAAATGCCAGACCGCCATTTGGGTCCCAAGTCACCGGATTCTGACATTTCGGACAACAGTGATCACATCCGGCAAGCCATAATACCACTCGCAGTCCATCCCCATTTAACATGTCATCTTTTGTAATGTTATGATATCTCATGGTAACTCCTCCTCTATCTTTTTCCTACTGTAATTGTTTTTTCAAAAGTTTAAGCGCTGCAAGGACTGACTGTTCCCTCACTTCTCTGCGGGTTCCAGAAAAAACATTTCTTTCAACCACAATATTACCATTCACCTGGCAACCAATATATACAAGTCCTACAGGTTTTTCTGCTGTTCCTCCGCCAGGACCTGCAATACCGGTCACAGAAAGGCATGCACTGGCATTTGCAACTCTTGCACCGCCTTCAGCCATTTCTCTGGCTGTTTGCTCACTTACTGCACCATATGTTTCCAAAGTTGCCTCTTTAACACCAACCAGACTAACTTTTGCTTCATTTGCATAAGTAACAAAACCTTGCATAAACACATCTGAAGCACCCGCTACATCCACCAGTGTCCCACTAAGCAATCCACCCGTGCAAGATTCCACAGTTGTCACTGTCATCTTTTTCTCTTTTAATAATTTTACAACTTCTTCTGCCAAAGCTGTCTGCATTACATGTTACCGTCCTTTAATACACCAATGTTCTTTTTAATATAATCAACTAAAGAAACAACTGTCAAAATTAAAGAAATCCAGATTAATGCTGTTTCAATAATTCCAAAAAATCCGCCAAAGTCAAAGATTAATACAATGATCATTGCCATCTGGAATACTGTTTTAAATTTTCCCCAATAGCTTGCTGCAATAACCACACCATTATCAGAAGCGATCAAACGGAAACCGCTGATAATAAATTCACGGCTGATAATGATAATTACGATCCATGCCGGAAGTTTGCCCATTTCCACAAGACAGATCATTGCTGCTCCAACTAACAGTTTGTCAGCCAATGGGTCCATAAATTTTCCAAAGTTCGTTACTAAGTTATATTTTCTTGCAATCTTTCCATCCAGCATATCAGTTAAACTTGCAACGATAAAAATCAATGCTGCAATCCATTTATCTGCTGCACCTGTAATATCCCATAACATGAACACTACAAAAAATGGAATCATTAAAACACGTAAAATTGTCAGTTTATTCGGTAAATTCATCTGCATCTGCTAATTCTCCTATCAAATCATAATCAATGGCACCGGTTACTTTCACCTTTACAAAATCACCGGACATCAATGCTTCTCCTGTCTGAATGAAAATATATCCATCCACGCCCGGAGCATCCTTGTAGGTACGTCCAATGTATGCCGGTTCATCCGCAACTTTGCCTTCTACCATTACATAACGTTCGCTTCCAATCATATCTTCTGCCAAATCTGCACAAACTTCTGACTGAAGCTCCATGATGTCATCACGCCATACTTCTTTTAATTCCTGCGGCACCTGATCTGCAAATACTGCAGCCGGTGTATCTTCTTCTGCGGAATATACAAAGCATCCAAGGCGATCAAACTCCATATCATTGACAAACTGCATCATTTCTTCATGTGCTTCTGCTGTTTCTCCCGGAAAGCCTGCAATGAGTGTTGTACGAAGTGCAATATCAGGAATTGCTTCACGCAGCTGTTCAATCTTATCAATCAGCTGCTGCTTGTTGGTTCTTCTGCCCATACGTTTTAAAATGGCATCATTGCAATGCTGAATCGGAAGATCCAGATAATGACAGATCTTTGGTTCCTCTGCAATTGTCTGAATCAGTTCATCATAGATTTCTTCCGGATAACAATACTGAATACGAATCCAGTAAAGTCCATGAATCTTACAAAGCTCTCTAAGCAGCTTATGTAATGATTTTTCTCCATATAAATCCACACCGTAAAGTGTTGTTTCCTGGGCTACAAGAATCAATTCCTTTACACCCTGGCTTACTAAATATTTTGCTTCTTCCAAAAGTTCTTCCATTGGAACGCTTCGATAGGTTCCACGAATCTTTGGAATAATACAATAAGTACAATGTTTATCGCATCCTTCTGCAATTTTCAAATGTGCATAATGTCCGCCAGTTGTCAGAATTCGATGGTTTTCAGATTTCACAAGCTTCTGTAAATCGTCGAATTTTGTCAGATGCTGTCCGCCAAGCGCATTTTCAACTGCTTCACAGATATGATCAAAGGATGTTGTACCAAGTACCGCATCTACTTCCGGAATCTCATCGATAATCTCCTGTCGATATCTCTGTGCCAGACAGCCGGTTACGATTAACGCCTTGCAGCTGCCGGTATTTTTATATTCTGCCATTTCTAAAATGGTATTAATGCTTTCTTCTTTCGCATCGTTGATAAAACAACAGGTATTGATCACGATCACTTCAGCTTCTGTTTCATCTTCTGTAAATGAATATCCTCTTTTGCTAAGTTCTCCCAGCATGACTTCTGAGTCAACCAGGTTCTTGTCGCATCCGAGTGAGATAAATAAAAGTTTCATGTAATCTCCTCTTAAAATCAAATCTATATATAGTTACAAATATTCTTATGATTATACATCATGTAGTATCAGAAATGCAATGTCAAAAATTAACCTTGACAGTTTCTTATCTGAATCTCACACCACGCAGGTAAAAATCCACTTCCAATAGCAACATTTCTTGAAATCGCATGAGATTCCGCAGTCCCATAATATGGCACTTTCCCTCTTGCAATGATTTCCTGCTTAAGCAATGTTACTAAGTTAACTGCAAGACCTCTGCCTTCATATCCAGGCACCGCATCTACACCTATCTGCCATAAATATTTTCCATCTTCACTGCATCCTGCCATAGCAATGGGTTCCTCGCCGTCATAGGCAGCAACCGCAAGGACATCCGGCTGAACAGGTGAAAAACTCAAAGAATAGGTATTGAAACGTGTATCCTCTCTAAACTGCTCCAGTTCTTCTTTTTCAAACCATTTGATTTTAACTCGTGGTCTTTCCATGGTTGGTTCTTCCGAAGGTAAAAAATAAATATGGGTATCAAAAATTTCTCTGTCATATTTATTTAATTCTGCTTCCAGTTTTCGCAAATTTTTAAAATCACACCACCACTCCGGTTTCTCCTTTGCCAAAACTTCCCGAATCCATGGATGCATTACTTCATCCGCCATCACATAAGCTTTGCCCATGATAATTGCAGCTTTAAAAAACGTGTCATGCTTGATATGAAGTCTTGCTCCATCCAGCACCTTTATCGGGCTTAAATGTATTTTATCTGTAATCCACTCACCATCATCTACATTATAATCCAAAGCAAACTGGCGCAGTGTCTTTTCCATATATTCACAGTCAATTCTCATAAGTACCTCTTATTTCCTGCTAGGTTTTCAATTTCTAATATGTTATAATCTCACTTATATTAGCACAATCAAATACAATTGAAAAGAAAAAGGAGAACCTCATGAAACTAATCTCATGGAATGTTAACGGCTTACGTGCCTGTGTTGGAAAAAATTTTATGGATTTCTTTCAGGAAATCGATGCAGATATATTTTGTATTCAGGAATCGAAATTGCAGGAAGGACAGATTGATTTAGATCTGCCTGGATATTATCAGTATTGGAACTACGCAGAAAAGAAAGGTTATTCGGGAACAGCAATATTTACAAAGAAAGAACCGCTTAGCGTATCCTACGGAATCGGAATCCCGGAACATGATAAAGAAGGGCGTGTGATTACCTTAGAATATGACAAATTCTATATGATTACCGTCTACACACCAAATTCCCAGAATGAGCTTGCCAGACTTCCATACCGAATGGAATGGGAAGACGCATTTCGTGCTTATCTAAAAAAACGGGAAGAAACAAAACCTGTCATCGTTTGCGGTGATATGAACGTAGCTCACAAAGAAATAGACCTGAAAAACCCAAAAACAAATCGCAAAAATGCCGGATTTACCGATGAAGAACGTGAAAAATTTTCTATTTTGTTAGACAGCGGTTTTATTGACACTTTCCGTCACTTTTACCCGGATGTGGAAGGAATTTATTCCTGGTGGTCCTATCGTTTCCAGGCAAGAGCTAAAAATGCAGGGTGGCGTATTGACTACTTCCTGGTATCTGAATGCTTAAAAGATACTTTAAAAGGAGCCCATATTCACACAGATATTTTAGGCTCAGACCATTGTCCTGTAGAATGTACATTAGATATTTAATTCACGGAATATCCGCAACTTTTGCAATGTGAACAACAAATGTTTCACTTGGATTTTTCTTTACCATAATTTATAATATATACAGAACTTGCGAGTCGGTCGCATAAGGGAAAGTTCGTATAGCAAAAATTTTAATGTAAAAAGGAGAAACAAAACAATGGATTTAAAATTAAGACCAGCTAGTGAATGCAAATTTGACGCTGTATCTCTCGGTGAAGTAATGCTTCGTCTCGATCCAGGCGAAGGACGTATCCGTACAGCAAGACAGTTTACCGCATGGGAAGGCGGCGGAGAATACAACGTAGTACGTGGTCTTCGCAGATGCTTCGGTTTAAAAACTGCAGTTATCACAGCATTCGCTGACAACGAAGTTGGTATGTTAATGGAAGATTTCATTCTTCAGGGTGGTGTTGATACATCCCTCATCAAATGGTGTAAAACAGATGGTATCGGACGTGTTTGCCGTAACGGCATCAACTTTACAGAAAGAGGATACGGTATCCGTGGTGCAGTAGGTTGCTCTGACCGTGCTAACACAGCTATTTCTAAAATGAAACCAGAAGATTTCGATTTCGATTACATCTTTGGTGAATTAGGAGTTCGTTGGTTACATACAGGCGGTATTTACGCAGCTTTATCTGAAGAAGCTTGCGAAACAGCTATCGCAGCATGTAAAGCAGCTAAAAAATACGGCACAATCGTATCTTACGACTTAAACTACCGTCCATCTATGTGGTCTGCAATCGGTGGTCTTGAAAAAGCTCAGGCTGTTAACAAAGAAATCGCTCAGTACGTTGACGTTATGATCGGTAACGAAGAAGACTTCACAGCTTGCCTTGGCTTCGAAATCGAAGGAAACGACGAAAACCTTAAAGAACTCAACATCGAAGGCTACAAGAAAATGATCAACACAGCTGTTCAGACATATCCTAACTTCAAAGCAGTTGCTACAACTCTTCGTGAAGTTAAGACAGCTACAATCAACGATTGGTCTGCACTTTGCTGGGCAGGTGGAGAAATCTACAAAGCTAAAGACTACAAAGGTCTTGAAATTCTTGACCGTGTAGGTGGTGGTGACTCTTTCGCTTCTGGTTTAATCTACGGATTAATGACAACAGGCGATGCAGAAGTTGCTGTTAACTACGGTGCAGCTCATGGTGCATTAGCTATGACAACAGCTGGTGATACAACAACAGCTAGAAAGAAAGAAGTTGAAGCTATCATGGGTGGCGCAGGCGCTCGTGTACAGAGATAATCTTCTCTCTCAAACAACTTAAATTTTTGCAGGCAGTCGGGAAACCGGCTGCCTTTTTTGTATATAAAATATCTTAGTATAGACTTTTCTATCGGAAAATTTTATAATAAATTTAATAGTCATGTACTGGTAAATGTGCAGACAATTTTTTATTTCGGAGGAACTTTTCATGGAAAAATCTAAAGTATATTTTACGAATCTTCGTACAAAAAATAACGACAACCTTCAGCAGAAACTGGAACGTTTAATCAGAAAAGCCGGTATCGGAGAAATTGACTTTGACGGAAAATATGCTGCAATTAAAATTCACTTTGGCGAACCGGGAAACTTAGCTTACCTTCGTCCAAATTATGCAAAAACAGTAGTTGATGTTATCAAGAGCCTCGGTGGAAAGCCATATTTAACAGATTGTAACACATTATATGTCGGCGGAAGAAAAAATGCTTTGGATCATATCCAGAGTGCTTACGAAAACGGCTTCAACCCATTTGCAACAGGATGTCATATTTTAATCGGGGATGGTCTGAAAGGTACTGATGAATCTTATGTTCCTGTAGAAGGCGGCGAACATGTAAAAGAAGCAAAGATTGGTCGTGCTGTCATGGATGCCGACATTTTCATCTCTCTCACTCACTTTAAAGGACATGAAATGACAGGTTTTGGTGGTACTTTAAAGAATATCGGTATGGGATGCGGTTCCCGTGCAGGTAAAATGGAAATGCATTCTGCCGGAAAACCATATATCAAACAGAAATATTGTATCGGTTGTGGCGCTTGCGTAAAAATCTGCGCACATGATGCACCTTCTATCATTGATAAAAAAGCTTCTATCGATCAGAATAAATGCGTTGGCTGTGGACGCTGTATCGGTGTCTGTCCAAAAGATGCAGTCAAAGCTGCAGATGACGAATCCTGCGATATCTTAAACAAGAAAATTGCAGAATATTCAAAAGCAGTTGTTGACGGACGTCCATGTTTCCACATCAGCCTTGTTATGGATGTATCTCCAAACTGTGACTGCCATGCTGAAAACGACCTTCCAATCGTACCTGATGTTGGTATGTTTGCATCTTTTGACCCGGTTGCACTTGATGTTGCCTGTGCAGATGCTGTTAATGCAATGCCAATTATCCAGGGAAGTGTTTTAACCGACCCTGATCACCATGGACACCAGCATGAATGCCGTGACCACTTCCACTTCTCACATCCAAACACTGACTGGAAAGTATGTGTAGAACATGCAGAAAAACTTGGACTTGGTTCCCAGGAATATGAGTTAATTGAAATTAAATAACCAAAACCAAAGAGCTCCTGAAATTCAGGAGCTCTTTTAATCATCATTGCATTACTTTACACACTGCTCATGCTTCATCTTTGCTTCAGCAACTTTTTGGTCCTGAGCTGCCGGAGTTTCATAGAAACCTCGCTTGTGCATCATATCAAAAACTTCGTACTGGATACTGTGTTCCTGTTCCAAAATATTTAACATGGTGTTTCTGACATTTTCGTGTGCACACTCTGTCGCTGCCATGTTAAACTTCCCTGTACATGCTTTCTGTGCAAGGAGTCCGTCATTTAAAATTTCCTTATCTGTATATACCTGCTGCATATCCTACCTCCTACTGCAAATGTGCATATAATGCATTTAAATGGCCCTGATGCTGATTAGAAATACGTTCATATTTCTGTTTAATTTCAGTATCCTGTGTCTGTTCTGCAAGCATCTGGAATTTTTTTACCAGCAAACCTTCTTCAGAAATCAAATCATTGATTGTTCCAAGTTCTTTTTCAGATATCTTTGCCATTTCATACCTCCTGATTGTCTTTTTACATAGTTAGTATGTGTGACATTACAACTTTTATAATCAACTACTTTTTCCATATAAATTAGAAAAGCTCCGAAGCATATCGCTCCGGAGCTTTCCAAAATTTTCAATTTTATTTTAGTTATGCCAGCAGATTCTGCGGATATTTTCATGGCACATGCCTGTAATCCAGTCAACGTCATCTGTTAACCAGCTCATAATTTCAAGCATTCTTGTTTCCCATGCAATATCTCCCTGTTTGTCTTCTTCTGTTCTGTCACGTTCCATGGTTGTATCAATTTCGTTATAACCAAATATATAGCCGCCTGCGTTCCAAATGGAGAAGTTGCTGTCTGGACCCATCGTCACTTTATCTCCTCTTGCTTCTACAAGTACATCATGGCGAGCTTTGTATTCTTCTTCAGAACCCGGTACTAACTTTGTAATAAATACGCGGTGTCTGATGAGTTCTTTACTCTGTCTTACGATACCAAAATCATGGTACATGAGTCTCATTTCTTCAAATGGTGTAGAAATCCATGTGTATGCATCGCCGTATGCTGCTTCCCATGCTTTCACTTTTTCTTTATCGGCATCTGTAAATGCGAAATCGTCATCTGATTCATAGTAACCAAACACCATTTTTTCAACGTTCCACATACTGAAGTTTACCATCTTCTTGGCATCTAAAAATGCGGTCAGTTCTGGCCAGATTTTACCGAGATTT
Source organism: Lachnospiraceae bacterium (assembly GCA_045128635.1). GTDB lineage: Bacteria > Bacillota > Clostridia > Lachnospirales > Lachnospiraceae > HGM12587. The sequence goes on along the minus strand of JBGVRS010000149.1, from coordinate 9,616 downwards.
CCGCGAAATTCCGCTGTTCTTCCTTCTTTTACTTCAAATGCAAATGCATGTCTTAACATTTTTAAGTCCCCCTAGTACTTATTTTTTAATCTGTCCGTAATAAGCGTTTGCACCATGTTTACGGAAATAGTGTTTATCCTGAAGTTCCTGTGGTGCTGGCTGGTTGTTTGGATTTAACCATTCACAGCGAGCTGCCATTTTTGCACATTCTTCAACTACTACTGCATTATGTACAGCATCATGTGCATTTTTCCCCCATGTAAATACACCATGGTTCTTGCAAAGAACTGCAGGAGTTGCTACATAATCAATTTTATTTTCTTCGAAATGATCTGCAATTAATACGCCTGTATTGTATTCGTATGCTTCTTCGATTTCTTCTTTTGTCAGGTTACGCACACATGGAACTGCTCCGTAAATGTAGTCTGCATGAGTTGTTCCGTAACATGGAATATCACGTCCTGCCTGTGCCCAGCTTGTAGCCCAGGAAGAATGTGTATGTACAACACCTTTAATATCTTTAAAACGATTGTATAATACAACATGAGTTGCTGTATCTGAAGATGGATTGTATTCACCTTCTACTTTATTTCCCTGTAAATCTACAACCACCATGTCTTCCGGTTTTAAAGCATCGTATTCTACTCCGCTTGGTTTGATTACAAATAAACCTGATTCACGGTCAATTGCACTTACATTTCCCCATGTAAATGTAACCAGATCATATTTTGGAAGCAGCATATTGGCTTCATATACCTGTTTTTTTAATTCTTCTAACATTGTGAACTCCTTTTCTACTTTGCATTTTCAACTGTTTTGTCTAAAATTTTTTCGAACATATCATGTGCATCTTTTAGGTCATCCTTCCAGTTTGGATTACCAACGTACCAAAACTCTGTTACAAATTTGCGCACACCCATATCCCAAGCCTTTTCTGCAAAAGCTTCAAAATTTACATTTCCTGTTCCATATGGAATTTCTCTGAATTTTCCAGGTACAGTTTCTTTCATATGAAGTGCAACTACATGACCGCGTCCCAGCTCGAAATCTTCAATTACATCGTTTTTATAATTAATTGCCGCATTATTTAGATTACCGCTATCCGGATAAATCTTCAAATATGGTGAATTTATCAGTGTTACATATTTCATTGCTTTTTCCACTGTATTCATAAACTCATTTTCCATCGTTTCAAATGCCAGAACAACCCCTGCTTTTTCTGCCCATTTTACAGCGATTTTTAAATTTTCCAGAAAGCGTTTTTTTGTTTCAAAATCAGATGGTTCATAAAACACATCATATCCCGGAATCATCACGATACGGACACCTAAATCTCCAGCAAGTTCAATGGCGTTTTTCAGAATTTTCATTCCACGAGCAACATATTCCGGTTTATCATTTCCAAGAGAATATTTTGTCAGGGAACTCATATTCATGGTATGAAGCGGCATTCCTGTTTCATACATTGTTTTTACCAGTTCCAAACGTTCTTCTTTTGGCATATAAACTCTTGAGATTTTTGCTTCAGAAGCGTCGATACTGATTTCAACGAAATCATATCCCGCTTCTTTGGCTGCCAGAAACTTTTCCTTCCAGGGAAGTGTATCCGGCATTGCCTTTTCATAGAGACCAATTGAATATTCTTTACTCATATTTTCTCCTAATTTTCAAAGCATTCCCAAACTCCGCTAAGCCCTTCAATCACGCGACGGTATGTCTGGTATTTCTTTTCATAAATTTCTTTGTATTCTGGTCTTGGCTGAACAGTTTTTGTAATCTTCACAGTTTTTTTGATACCGTCATTGTAATCTTTATAGATTCCGGCTGCGATACCGGCTGCGATTGCTGCTCCCTGTGCGCCAAGTTCTTTATCTTCAATTACATCAATCGGAATCTGAAGTGTGTCTGCAAAAATCTGTACCCAAACATCAGAATTTGCTGCACCGCCAGACAAACGAATGCTTTCCGGCACTTCACGATTGCGTAATAAATTTTTCACATGTGTCAAATGAGAGAATACAATTCCCTCATAAACTGCTCTCAGCATATGCTTTTTGCTGTGATAAGCAGTTAAGCCGATAAATGTTCCTTTTGCAAGGGCATCTTCATTGGAACCATTTAAGAATGGCAGGAAAATAATATTGTTATCCTGTGGTTCAATGGATACTACCCATTCATTGGTAATATCATAAACAGAGCTGCCATTTGCTTTTGCACCTTCTTTTTCGTAGTTCATCAGGTTACGAATAAACCACTCCATATTTCCGGCAGACGTTGGACTGCTCTCTTCTACTAAATAATATCCCGGAATGCAGAACATTGAATTAAGTGCTACTGTTCCATTTAATACAGGTTCTTTTGCAATAAACTCATTAATACTCCAGGTTCCTGCGATCATGCACATCTTTTCTCCGTCAGAAAGCCCTGATGCAATACCGCAGGCATTCACATCAAACATCCCTGCTGATACAGGAGTACCTTCAGGAAGACCTGTCATTTCACTTGCAGTTTTTGTTACATATCCGCAAATATCCGCTGCGTTCTTTAATGGTGGAAGCATATCATATACTTCGCCAATACCAAAGAGTTCCATCAACTCACGATCGTATTCGCCAGTTGCAAGATTTACCAGATTGCCGCCAGAGAAATCTGACATTTCTGCATAAGCTTCCCCTGTCATGCGGTAACGCACATAATCTTTCACTGCGAAAACATATTTTGTATTTTCAATTACTTCTGGACAATTATCTTTTAACCAGGCAAGTAAGCTTACCGGCTGGCATGCAAGAATATCCTGATATGTTTTTTCATATACTTTTTTTGCTGTACCGTCTTCTTTCCATTTCTTTACATATGCCCATGCTCTTGCATCTGTAGAAATGATACCGTTGTAGGAAGGTTTTCCATCTTTTCCTACAAGATAAAGACCTTTTCCATGTCCTGAGAAAGATACACCTGCAATATCTGCCGGATTGATGCCGCTTTTTTCAATTGTTTTACGAATTGCCTGCGCATTTACCTGCCATAATTCTTCCATATCTCGTTCTGTGTATCCAGGTTTTGGTGTAATTGTCACTGTCGGTACACTTGCAACAGAAATCTGATGACCATTTTCATCAAAAATCGCTGCTTTGGAGAATGTTCCCCCATTATCAATCCCCATCAAATATTTCATTGTGTAATCCTCCAAAATTATTGCTATTTATATAAGGTTTTTATAATTATACATCCCAGAAAAAGAAACGGGAAGTAATTCTGTTACCAGAATTACTTCCCAATTTCATAGAATCATCTTAATCAGATACTAGTATCTGGTACTATACACTTATGTGATTCAACTTCAAACTACAGAACTGGAATCCATTCTGCCATGTTGTCTTTGTAGAATACGTATGGTGTACCTGCAAGAACTGCTGTACCTTCGCCTGATGCGTATGCTTCGTATGTTGTAGCTTCGTAATCACGGAATGCATCCATTTCGAATGAAGAACCAACTTCACCTGTGAATCCATCGTTGATTGCTGCATATGTAGCTGCACCTGCTGTTGCTCCTAAGTGGATAACGTCCCAAAGCATCATGTATGGGCATACAGATTCGAAAGCGTCAGCGTCAGCTGTTGTTGGCATGAAGGACTGCATTTCTGAAGGAAGTCCAAGACCTGTTAACATGATTTCGCTGTTGGAGTTTTTAAGAACCTGACCAGCTGCTGCAATACCAACTGTTGTTGGGGAGATGATACAGTCTACTTTGTTTTCAGCTACGAATGCGTTAGCCTGTGTTGTAGATTCTGTTAAGTCATCGTTACCATATTTTTTGTCAAGTGTTGCAGAAACTTTTCCTGCGTAGCAAGCATCTGCTAATTCGTCTTCCATAGCTGCGATCCAACCATTCTGTACTGGTGTATCGATAGAAGCAGAAAGAACGCCTAATACGATTTCTTCGCCTGTGTAAGAAGCAAGAGCTTCTTCAACTGCTGCTTTCATAGCTGGGCCTTCACCTGGGAAGTCAACGCCGAGTGTGATGAGAACTGCAGCCTGAACAAGGTAAGCACCGATATCAGCTGTTTCAGCCTGGTTTGTATGGCAGATACGGTATTCTGGGTTAGCTTCAGAGTCTACAGAAACGATTGGAATACCAGCTTCCTGAGCTTTTTTGAATACTTCATCGTATCCAGCATCGCCGTTTGTAGAGATTGTGATAGAAGCAACTTTCTGAGTGATTAACTCGTCAAGCATCTGTACCTGAGCTGCAACTGTTGTTTCAGCTGGAGATGTGTAAGCTGTTTTTTCACCTTTTGCTGCCATGTATTCAGCAAATCCTTCATACATAAGGTCACCGAAAGAGTTACCTGTAGATTTGAACATGAATACGTGTGTTCCTTCCATGGAATCACTGTCTGCTGGAGCAGCTGCTTCTTCTGTTGCTGCTTCTTCTGTTGCTGCTGGAGCTTCAGCAGCTTCTTCTTTGCCGCCACATCCTACAACGAGGGATGCAACCATTGCTACACATAAAAGTGCGCTTAAGAGTTTCTTTTTCATTATAAAAACCTCCTTAAATATTTATATAAATAGCCTTGCTACTTATAACGGTTTTAACTATGCAAATAAACATTTCTTATTTGAAACGTTCTTTTGCTTTCTTTGCATCTTCATCCTGTTCTGCAAGCCAGATCTGAGTCTGTTCTTTACATTTTTTCTGAAGTGCTGCAATCTTTTCTTCCGCTTTCTTGATTTTATCATTCTTAGCAGATTCTGACAAGCTTGCGTCTTTCTTAGCTTCAGCGATTTCAGCCTTGAGAGCTTTCACTTCTGCTTCTGTCTTAATATTTAATGCTTCAACGTTCTTGTTGCCCTTGTAAACGAATTTCAGTTTCAGGTCAGCAATCAGTTTCTTGTTAACATTAGGAATGAGAACCGCGATGATCAGGATAAGACCTGTAACGATCTTACGGCTGTTAGCGTCTACGTTTAAGAGACCTAATGTATATGTAAGGAATGTGAAGATAAATGTTGCGATAACAGGACCGTAAACTTTACCTTTACCACCGTTTGTAGATACACCACCTAATACGCAAATAGCGATTGCTGTCATTTCATAGCCTGTACCCATTGTAGAAGATACAGAACCTCCCATACGTCCTACGAAGAAGATAGAAGCCACACCACTCATTGCACCCATGATCATGAATACGATAAGTTTTGTTAATTTTACATTGATACCTGAGTACTCAGCACATGTTGGGTTGTTACCAATGATGTACAGTGTACGACCAAATTTAGATTTCTGAAGAAGGAACCAGAATCCAACTGCCATAACAAGGAAAAGTGCCATAGCTACCGGGATAGGTCCGATATTTCTCCAGCCGATAACTGTATAGAATGCTGGGAAATTCTTCAATACGTTTACGTCAAGAACGATCTTAACGATACCACGGAATAACATCTGTGTAGAAATTGTTGTGATAACCGCCGGCATTCCCATATAAGCTACGAAGAAACCATTGAAAGCACCACAAGCCATACCAGCGATAATAGCCATAATTACAGCTACAATCATTGGCATACCAGCGTCCATGCAAAGACCAGTTGCCATAGAAGCAAAGATCATTGTAGAAGCTGCTGATACATCGATATCACCAAGCATCAGGATCAGAATCATACCAAGAACTAAAGGACAAACATCCATACCAGCCTGAATGATTGACTGAATTGTGCCGGCTGCAAAGTAGAGATTTGGTTTCATGGACATCAGTACTACGTTGATGAGTACTAAGATGTAAACAAGAACCATTTCCCAAGATACTAAAAATTTAGATAATTTAAAGCCCTGTTTGATTGTTAAGTCTCTTACAGGTACATTTGTCTTATTTTCGCTCATTAGATTAATGCACCCCTTTCTTTCAGTGCTCTCTTAGCTGCTGAACGTTCTGTGTAGAGGTTCATTACTACCGCTGCAATAATGATTGCACCCTGAAGAGCATCGGACCATACACTTAAGCCCGGAAGTAAGCTGATGAAGTATGTAATGATTGACATTGCAAGGAAGCCAAGAAATACACCGTCAACTTTACCTTTACCACCGTTGATGCTTACACCACCGAGGATACAGATAGAGATTGCTGTCATTTCATATCCTTCACCGATACCATAACTACCTGTTGCATAGTTTGCAGTATAAAGCATACCTGAAAGACCTGCTAATACACCACAGATAACCATTGCATAGAATGTTGTTTTGTTTTCCTTGATACCAGCAACTTTGGAAGAATCTTTACTTGTACCAATCGCATAAATACGACGTCCTGGTGCAGTAAACTCAAGGAAAATATATGCAATGATGAAAATAATCAATACGAAGAAGAGAATTGTAGGAATTCCTGCGATTCTCATTGTTGCAAAATTCTGATATCCCTGTGTAAACTGGTGTGGGAACCACCACTGTCCACCGGATACGAGGAATGCGAGACCTCTGAAAATGTACATAGAACCAAGTGTAGCGATCATTGGAACCATTTTGAAGTAACCAACGATGAGACCGTTGAATGCACCACAAGCGCCGCCAAGTACCATAGATAATGCAACCCATGTTACAGCAGGAATACCTGTGTTTTCAGCCATCAAACGTGTACAAACGATACCTACGAAAGAAAGGATGGAACCGATAGAAATATCGATACCGCCTGTTAAAATAACCATCATTTCAGCGATTGCTAAGATTCCGTATACAGCATTGTTCTGTAACATACTGATGATAGAGTTAAAGGAATACATAGATGGTGTTAAAATTTTCGCCATAATGAGGAGAACTACAAGTACTAAACAAAGACCGAAGTTTCTGCTCTCAGTAATTTTCTTAACAAAAGATTTATTGCTGTTCATGCTTATTACTCTCCTCCTTCTGCAGATTTTAAGGAGTGTTCAAGAATCATTTCCTGAGTAAGGTCTTTATTTTCCATGATTCCGGATACACGTCCGTTTCTCATAACTACTACTCGGTCAGCCATACCAAGTACTTCCGGCATTTCAGAAGATACCATGATAATTGCATATCCGTTAGTTGCTAATTCGTTCATAATTTCATAAATAGAGTATTTCGCACCTACGTCGATACCTTTTGTTGGTTCATCAAGGATGAGTAACTTCAGGTCACGGTTTAAGAGTTTTGCGAATACTACTTTCTGCTGGTTACCACCTGATAATGATGATGGAGGTGCAGAAATATCACTTGCTTTTAACTGAATCTTCTGGCAAAGTTCAATCGCTGTTTCGATTTCAGCCTGTTCATTTAAAGCGCCGCCTTTGATGAACTTATCCATATTTGCAGAGGATACGTTCTGGTAAATAGGAAGCTCATTGATCAGACCCTGTTTCTGTCTGTCTTCCGGAAGAAGACCGATACCAGCTTTTAATGCAACGCCTGGATTCTTGATATCAATTTTCTGTCCTTCTAATTCGAAGTAACCTTCATCCGGATTTAAAATACCGAATAAGTTCTGGCAAACTTCTGTACGGCCTGCACCTACAAGACCTGTCAGCGCAAGGATTTCACCTCTACGTACATCGAAGGATACATTTTTAAATAAACCTTCTTTAGAAATGTTATTAACTTTAAATACAACATCTCCGATTGTAGCTGTTTTTTCAGGATACATCGCTGTTAATTCACGACCTACCATGTGTTTGATGAGTTCTTCATTAGAAATACCATCAACATCCCATGCTCCTACATACTGGGAGTCACGGAATACAGTTACACGTGTTGCAAGACGATACATATCTTCAAATCTGTGTGTGATCAGGATAATAGATACGCCTTCATCTCTTAATCTTTCAGCAATCTGATATAATTCTTCACATTCTTTTTTAGAAAGGGAAGCTGTTGGTTCGTCCATGATGAGGATACGGGCATCGCGGGATAAAGCCTTTGCGATTTCGACCAACTGCTGCTGTGCTACTGAAAGAGCACTCATTGGCTTATTAACGTCAATGTTTTTACTTAATGGTGCGATCAGTTCTTTCGCACGTTTTCTCATTTCCGGCCAGTTATAGAAACCAAATTTGTTTTTGATTTCCTGTCCCATGAAAATATTTTCTGTTACTGTTAAGTCTGGGAAAGCTGTAACATGCTGATAAATAGCAGCAATACCTAACTTCGCAGAATCTTCTGTGTTACGTGGTGTAACCTTTTCACCTTCAAGAAGCATCAGACCGCTGTCCGGCTGATGAACTCCAGTGATAACTTTAATGAATGTAGACTTACCGGCACCATTCTCACCCATAAGAGCATGAATTTCACCTTTTTTTAACTGAAAGTGTACGCCGCCTAATGCAGTAACACCGCCGAAGGTCTTAACGACATCTTTCAGCTCCAAGATATAATCACTCATCTTGTGTTCCCCTTTCTCCTAAAGTTTTAGACTAATTTCGTTTCTCTCTGATACAAAGTATCCTAGTTTTATGACCAATAAGCAATATCATTTTTTGCTTTTTAGCTATAAAAAATTGCTTTTTTAATATATTTGTCATTTTACAGCAAAAATGTTATAATGTCATTGAGCAATTTGCACAAATAACACTTTTCTCTTTTGGGGGTATTTACATGCGTACACCAAACCGCTCTTTTCCGACTCATTCTACCCGTGAAACGACAAAAAAAAATCATATTGCGGAAGCATTTCCATTCTATATCAAAGAATTTGGTTATAGCAGTGAGTACAAATTATCATTCGGCCAGAAGCCAGCCTACAATGATTATCTCTTACTCTATTCTATCGATGGCACTGCACGCTTTACAAAATCCAAGTCGACCTATTATGTACAGCAGAATACCATCGTTGTAACGGCCTGCAACACTCCCCTTGTTTTTACCCAGGTTTCTAAAGAATGGCATTATTATTTTTTCATCATTAGCGGTTCACACGCAAAATATTTCTATAATCATGTCCGCACAAAAAACAGCATGATCCTGGACAACCCTTTTACAAGCATTCTTGATGACTTCATGGATATCTACGACCTGCTATGCGGCGAAAAAATATGTTATGATGATACGTTAAAATATATGAATATTTCAATGCTTCTGCACAAGACTTTCACGTCTATGTATGATTTAAATTCCAACGTGAATGCAATCAAAAAATTGACGCCGGCGCAGGAAACCCATGTCAATCTTGCAGTCAGATACATCCAGGAACACTACAAAGAACCGATCGACGTTGATTCTATCTGTAGTGAAATTGGCTTTTCGAAATATTATTTTTGTAAAATTTTCAAAAAACAGCAGGGGCAAACCATTCACCAGTACCTAAATGATTATCGTATTAAAAATGCCAAAGAGCTTTTGGCCTATTCTAAATTATCGGTTAATACCATTGCCACACAGGTCGGTTACAAAAACACCCTGACTTTCATCAGGGCGTTTGAGCGAACCGTAAATATGACCCCTAGCGAATATCGCAGTTATTATCAGTAATATTTAAACACGTTTTAAAAGAACTTCGTTTTCGTAAGCTTCAATTTCATCATAGTAGCCTGCATCTACAACGCCGCACTGTCTGCAGTATTCTGCCCATACAGCTCCGATTGGAAGCATCTTGCAGTCTTCCATTGCTACCAT
>JBGVRS010000148.1:0-1889 GCA_045128635.1 Lachnospiraceae bacterium | reverse complement strand
ATACCGCCATGCAAAAATTTTCGAATCTGCTCGTCTCCAATGACATCTCTGTTTCTGATAATTCGTGCTGTCATAGGTGTGATATTAAATTTTTTCCCAATTTCCGTAAAGTCTGCTCTTTTCGCAGATACAAACCATTTTTTCATAGGATTTCTCCAAACAATCTACAAAAAAGGCATGGGGCAAAGGCGCCTCATGCCCATCATTTTACTTTTCTTTATTTGTCAGCTGTCGCTGCTTTGATCATAATTGCGCATTCCACACGTTTTCTCTGCAGGTCGCATCCAATATCGTATGCATCCATGATAGAACCGTGGAAATTGTAAGAGTTCGCTGCACATCCACCACTACAGTAGAATTTCGCAAAACATTTCTTACATTTTTCTTTTGCATATACATTACAAGCTTTAAACTCTCTGCAAATTTCAGGTTTTAAAATACCGTCATCCACATTTCCTAAAAGGAAATCTTCATTACCAACAAACTGATGGCAAGGATACAAATCTCCCCAAGGTGTAACTGCCAGGTATTCTGTTCCTGAACCACATCCTGAAAGTCTCTTCGCCACACAAGGACCGCCTGTTAAGTCGATCATGAAATGGAAGAAGTTAAAATCTTTATCTGTTTTGTATCTTGCAACCATTTCTTTGGCAAGTTCATCATATTCTTCAAAAATCTTTGGAAGATCTTCTTCGCGGATTGCGTAATCTTCTTCTGGTGGTGCAACAACAGGTTCTACAGAAATCTGTTTAAAGCCCAAATCCGCCATATGAAGAACGTCTTTTGAAAAATCTGTATTATGTCTTGTAAATGTACCGCGTACATAATAGTCTGTCTGATTTCTGCTTTCCGCTAATTTCTGGAATTTTGGAACAATCAGTTCATAGCTTCCCTGACCTTTTCTGAATGGACGCATATAATCATGGACTTCCTTACGTCCGTCAATACTAAGAACCACATTGCTCATTTCTTTATTGGCAAATTCCATCACTTCATCGTTCAGCAATACACCGTTTGTTGTCAGTGTAAAACGGAATTTTTTATTATGGATTTCTTCCTGACTTCTGCCGTATGCAACTAAATCCTTAACCACCTGCCAGTTCATCAGTGGTTCACCGCCAAAGAAGTCAACTTCCAGATTTTTTCTCTTTCCGGAGTTTGCAATGAGGAAATCCAGCGCCTTTTTGCCTACTTCATAGCTCATCATCGCACGTCTGCCATGGTATTCGCCTTCTTCTGCAAAGCAGTAACGGCATGCCAGGTTGCAATCATGCGCAATATGTAAACACAATGCCTTTACAACTGTTGGTCTGTCTGCAAAGCCATCAATGTATTTTTCATAAATATCTTCTGTAAATAACTTTCCGGCTTCTTTTAACTCCGTAATTTCATCCCAGGCTTCAGCAATATCTTCTGCCGAATACTGTGCGGAAAGCTTTTTAATAATTTCTTCTTTTGTATATTCTTCATACATTGCAATAAGATCGTAACTCATGTCATCCACAACGTGAATGGAACCAGAATTTACGTCCATTACAATGTTATAACCATTATTTTTATACTGATGAATCATCGTTTTTTCTTTTCTCCCTAAAATCTGTTCAAAGGTCAGAACAAAGATAAGCAGCGACACCATGTCGCTGCTTACCAGTATATCACCTTAACTTATTTGTGGTTTTCGCAAGTCTGGTTTCCTACTGTGCAGGAAGTCTTACATGCTGACTGGCAAGATGTCTGGCATTCTCCACATCCGCCTTTTTTCATTGTATTCTGTAATGTCTGAGTATTTAAAGTCTTTACATGTTTCATGTCCATGTCCTCCTGATATTTTTTATCATACTTATTGCAATTATATCACATCATTGGATAAATGCAATCTTTTTTTCTGA
>JBGVRS010000147.1:0-44808 GCA_045128635.1 Lachnospiraceae bacterium | reverse complement strand
GCAAGGATCTTTCCATGCGAGAGGTATACGGATTAGATCCGATGCAATCAAAGTAGCTTATAATAATCTGGTGGCTCCGTTGGTCCGGACAAGTGGCTCACGCCACACCGGACTGGCGGCTCTGCCGCACCGTAATAATCACAGAGCGTAGATGGAATGGAAGCGAAAGCATTTCACATCAATGACCTGGACGAGAACTACATTCGAGAAAGTCAGGGAGTGATTTTCGGAACACCTACATATATGGGAACACTTAGTGGAACCGCGAAAGTCTGGTTGGAATGTGCTGGAAAATATAATCTTGCTGGAAAACTTGGAGGAGCATTTGCTACAGCTAATTATGTACATGGTGGTGCTGACATTGCAATGCAGTGTGTTCTTCTTCATTTAATGATGACAGGTATGATGGTATATTCCAGTGGCGGTTCCAAAGGAGCTCCAGTAATTCACCTTGGACCTGTCGCAATTGGCGGAGAACTTGAAAAATATGAAGAGTTGTTTGAAATCTATGGTAAACGATTTGCAGAACAGACATCAGCTATTTAAAGATAAACTCCAGACGATTAATTCGTCTGGAGTAATTTTTTTATTTTATGTATTAGTTGTATATTTAGGAGAACGATACATCTATTCCACAAACACATGTTTTTCGAATAGATTGACATAGAATTATATACAAAACTATCAAAAAGTATACTTATCCTTGATTTCTTTCTTCCATCAGTTCTTCCAGTACAAACTCTGATATGGTCCATTTATCGCATATCGTATCGCAGTTCTTGCTTCGGTCACATCCATAATATTTACAATTGCTGCAAATATAATCTTCATCACGAAATTCAAATTCAGTCATCTTAGAATCCCTCAGACTTTCTTTGCTTACGCAATGCTGTACGTTTGATTCCGCCTTCCCATTCAGCTTTCTGTGCTTCGGTTTCTACAATTAATCCAGGAACTTCTTTTGTTTTACCCGTATGTTCATCAATCGCAACCATAACAAGGTATGCACGATTAATCATTTTACGCATTCCATTTAAGCTTTCTACATAGGAATCTACACGAACTTCCATAGATGTTCTTCCTACGTAAGTAACTCTACCAATCATAACCAACGTATCATTTAATACTGCCGGATGCTTAAAATTCAACTGATCAATACATGCTGTCGTAATTTCTGATTCAGAATGTCTTTTTGCAACAATTCCGGCTAACTCATCAATCCATGCCAATAATTGCCCACCAAATAAACGTCCATAACCGTTAATATGTCTATGCATGACTAAATATGTTTGTTCTGTTAATGAATCTTCAACGTGTTTTTTTAGCATAAAAATAACCCCAATTTCCCTTAAAATTTATCTCATTATATTTTAGCATTTTTTAGAGATAAAACAAGGGATTCCAGGGTTATTTAGGTAGATATAGGTGGTTTTAACGAATAGATAGGTTCTACTTATCAAATTACTTATAAGTAGCTTCATAATAAGGAACAACTAAATGCTGACCTTTGATAATTGTTGTGCTGGAAAGCTGATTGATTTCCACAACTTCATTCATGTAATCTTTTCTGGAATCATAAGGTCCATGTTCCATATATTCACCAGCGATTTCCCATAAGGAATCACCTTCTTCAATTTCAATCTGTGTATAATATTTATAATATACGTTTTTAGCTTCTTCGTTTGTAGTTGCTTTTGTTAAAATTGCGGAACTTCCAATTGCAAGTAATGCAATTAGGCAAATTGTTAATAAAACTCTTTCAATAATCTGTTTTGTTCTTCTAATACGGTTTCTCTTCTGTTTTCTCTTTAATGCTCTCTCACTTCTCATTTGTAAAACCTCCCCGAACACATATTCCAAACATCTGTTCTGTGTTTTTATTATACATATCGAACATCCGTTTGTCAACGGGATATCGAATATTTGTTCGGAAAACATGTTCGTTTTTTCTTTTTGATATGTATTTCCTACGATTTAAGTTTAAATGACCAGATGGGCTATAAAAAGGACAGCAAAAAAAATAGACCTCAGGCCAGCTTTGACCTAAGATCTATTCTATGTATCATATTATAATTCAATACGGCTTTCTTTCATAATCACATAATTTTTGATAATCTCAGCCGCTCCGTAAATACCAACTTTTCCAGTGTTCACACACAGATCATAAGTTGCTCCATCCCCCCACTTTTTATTGGAGTAATAATTATAATAGCTTGCACGTTTTTTATCATTCTGAAGTGCCATTTTCTTTGCTGCAGCAATATCAATTTTTTCATATTCTGCAACACGTGCTGCACGTTTTTCCAATGGTGCATGTACGAATACACTAACCACATTATCAAGTTCTTCTAATGCGTAATCTGCACAGCGTCCAACGATAACACATGGTCCTTCTTCTGCAATTTTCTTAATGGTATCGAACTGTGCCAAAAATACTTTCTGACTCATTGGCATTTCCTGCATTCCCATGGTTGCATATCCTGCAGAATAGGTATCCATTACAAGGGAATATAAGAAACTGCTTGTTGGTTTTTCATCGTGATTTTCAAATAAGGATTCACAAATACCGCTTTCTTTTGCAGCTCTCTGTAAAATTTCCTTATCATAGTATGGAATCCCGAGATCTTCCGCAAGTTTTTTCCCTACTGCACGACCTCCGCTTCCAAACTGTCTTCCCAGTGTAATAATAGTTTTTGTCGTCATGTAGATCCCCCTCCTCATGTGAACATTTTCTTTACATAATTATAACACGATTACCTAGATGTCTTCAATCGTAAGTTTTTCAATTTCGTGTTCAACTCTTTCTTCATTCAAACGTTCAGTTTCTTTCACCGCATCCTGATGACCTGTAAGTGCTGCAAATGGAGAAAACTGTGCAGCCCGCTCTACCATTGTCATATGTTTTCTTGTAGGCGAAATGTGATGCGGCATATCAATGATGTCTTCATAATTATCGTCAAATACTCTTTTTTTCATGATTCGTTCTATGCCCTATGTCCGCCAATCTGATTGTTTCTATCGACAGTTGTAGCACCTTCCTGTAAATTCATCCCCTTCAAAATGGCGTTTTTACCATATTTTTTCTTTATATCAAGCACGGCCTGCTGCATCTTCTTTTCTCGTTCTAACGCCTGATTTTCAGCCTTTAAAAGACTATCTCTGGTTTCATAATCAGTAAATAAATCCATTTGTTCATAGATGTTTTCTAATGGAATATTGTTTTCCTCAATCACATGATTGGCAGACATTGTCACTCTTCGAATTAATAATTTGGGATTCACAATACGCTCAAATAATTCCAAAACCGCATCAGTCATTTTCTTTGTTGAAGAGGTATATTTCCCTAAATTAATTGTACCATGCGCATGCTGAGGTACCCGCCTTCCATAATGGTCTGTTTTTACAGGGCCGTGATATGCTTTATTTCGCTCCGGATCTGTCAGATTCTCTATATCATAACCAATTGTCAATACAATCTGGTCTGTTACCAATCTTTTTTCAACTAAATCAAGCGCCAGTAAATCAACCATTTCCATAACAATCAGTTTTCCCTGCTCATATGGATACGGACAATGCAGCACCTGACCCGAACCAATGCTGTTGGATTCCGGTTTATACGCCTTTACATCTGCAATTGTACAAGGTTCCCAGCCCCAGGCATGATCAATTAAAAGTTCCGCATTGACTCCGAACATTTTATATAATAAATCTTCATTATAATATTCATTCTTTTTCCCTAGAGAACATCTCGCAACATCGCCCATCGTACAAAGACCAAGTTCTTCCAGTTTTTTCGCATAGCCTTTTCCAACGCGCCAAAAATCTGTCAGAGGCTGATGTGACCAGAGCTGTTTGCGATAAGAGAATTCATTCAATTCTGCAATTCGAACTCCCTCTTCATCCGGTCTGACCTTTTTTGCCATAATGTCCATCGCAACTTTACAAAGATATAAATTCGTTCCAATTCCTGCAGTTGCAGTGATTCCGGTAGTTTTATAGACATCCTGGATGATTGTTTTTGCAAATTCTCTGGCAGTCATTCCATTTAACTTTAAATAAGACGTCACATCCATAAATACTTCATCGATAGAATAAACATGTATATCTTCCGGCGCCACATATTTTAAATATACCTGATAAATCTGAGTGCTGTATTCCATATAGTGAGCCATTTGTGGCGGCGCAGCAATATAATCAATCGCTAACGAAGGATCTCTTTTTAATTCATTTGCATTAAAAGAAGCACCCGAAAATGTTTTTCCCGGTGCATGATTCTTTCTTATTCGATTAGCTTCCTTTACCTGCTGGACAACTTCAAATAATCTGGCTCTTCCTGAAATTCCGTAAGCTTTTAACGCCGGTGTTACTGCAAGGCAGATTGTTTTTTCTGTTCTGCTGGCATCTGCAACTACCAGATTTGTTGTCATAGGATCCAGCCCACGTTCCATACATTCTACGGAAGCATAAAATGATTTTAAGTCAATTGCAATATAAATATGTTCTTTCATACGCCTATTTTATCATGATTTTAAGATTCCTACACAAAAAAATATTCTAATATATGAAAAAGCACACCATCATGGGCGTGCTTTTCATAAAAAGGGAGAGAGATTAGGATTTCTGTGTTAAATACTGTTATGTATTTGCTACATCTATAATATATCAAAGGTTTGTGTCCAAAGTTTGTCGAATCTCTGAAGTAATTCTAAAAAAGATTAAGAAAAAAAGAAGGCACCATAAAGATTTCTTTATGATGCGCTTACTCTTCCATTTATTTTCTTGCAATGATATACCAGGTTGAACTATGATTTCCTTCGTTCTCCAATAAATGATGATCACATTTCACAATCTGAAAGCCACATTTTTGAAGAAGCTGACAAATTTCCTTCTCATCATGTACAGTTTCTTTGATATCTTCTTCAAACTGCTGAGCTTCGTTTTCAAAAACCTTTGTTCTTAAATGAATATGCCCCTCCTCATCATGTGTAACCATAAATTGGGCTTTTACCTCATCATTAAAATCTAAATCAATCGGTTCTTCCATTGGAACCTCTTTCTCGCTTAATATGTCAAAAATGAAGTACCCACCTTCATTTAAATAGCTGTACACGTTCTGGAAAATCTTCGCTACGTCCTTTAAATCCATAATGTGATTCAGTGCATCTCCCGTACATGTTACCAAATCAAAATGTTTTTCCGGTCGATAAGTAATCATATCTGCCACTTCATAGAAAATTTCCGGATTTCGCTGCTTTGCAATCTCAATCATACCTTCGGAGAAATCCATACCGCTGGCATCTATCCCTTGCGCATGAAGAATTTCACAAAGAACACCTGTGCCACATGCCAAATCAAGGCTTGCCTTCACTTTTACATTGTTTTGCTCTAACCAGATCAGAAGCTGTTCTCCAAAGGCTTCCGGAAAATAATTCCAGCCAAATTCATTATATACTTTACAAAATGCATCACTGTACATTTTTCTTCCTTCTTTCGTATAAAAAATGTAGAAGAAAACATCTACTACATTTCACTATTTTAGCACATTTTCAAAGACAGAAACCATATCATCGATGTTTTCCTTCGTTATGACATATGGTGGTCTCAAAATAATTTTATTATTTGCTGCAGCACCAACCAATAAGCCATTTTCTTTAAGTTTTGGCATTATATTGTTATAGAAATTTTTATCATACAATTCTATGGATGCAGCCAGACCTTTACAACAAATATTTTTAATTGTCGTACATTTTTCCTTTAATTCAAATAATTGTTCTTCCAGATAGTTACTTACTTCCGCAATATGTTCTAAAAGTCTATTTTCCAGCAATTCTTCGAATACTGCACAGCCTGCAGCATAAGTAAATTCTGTATCTCCGGCACCACCAACTAAAGCAAGGCGATAAAAATCCTCCGGAGCTTCTTTCATAAGTGCTGCGCCCACATGAATTCCATTTCCAAGCGCCTTTCCTAAAAGGAGCATATCCGGATCTAATCCTTCTTCTTCAAAGCAATACATTTTTCCCGTACGTCCCATACCGCTTTGAATTTCATCTAAAATAAACAACGCACCATGTTCATGCGCCCAATCCTGCAGGGCTTTTAACCAGCCTTTTGGCGGCACAATGATTCCTGCACCCTGATAAGCTTCTACAATGACTGCACCTATTTCCTGAGATGACTCATATTTCAGTTTTTCATTTAAAAATTTCAGACAGAAGAAATTGCAATTATCACATTGTTTTTCAAATGGACAATGTGCACAGTCCGGATAAACTCCATATACCACGCCTGGCGCTGCCGGGGCATATCCCTGTTTTTTTCAGTGCCATTCGTACTGCCCATTCACTGGCTTCTGAGCCAGAAGATGTGAAATGAATATACTGAAACCGATTATCCGTTGTTTCTGATAAATAACGATAAAATTTCTCTTTCTCAGCACTATTGGAAATTTTACCACCAACCAAACCATTTAATTTTTCTGTCATTCGTTTGGTAAAATGTTCATTTTTCTGTCCTAAAACAGTGCTGATTTCATTTAAATCAAGATATACCTTACCATTGGCATCGTATAATTCAATTCCTTTTCCATCAATTGCATTCACACCGTGATTTCCGGTAACCGACTGTAACATGCTTTTATCACCTTTTATCTTAATTTCTTCAATAAATCTTCAAAATACTCCGGCAAATCCGCTGAAAATTCCATATATTCTCCGGTTCTAGGATGCACAAATCCCAAAACCATAGCATGCAAACACTGTCCTTGCAGCTTAAACGGACATTTTGCCGGACCATACACTTCGTCACCCACCAAAGGATGTCCAATTGAAGTCATATGCACACGAATCTGATGGGTACGCCCTGTTTCCAACTTACATTCAATCAATGTATAGTTACCGAAGCGCTCCAACACCGTATAATGTGTCACCGCAGGCTTTCCGTTTCGTTCGTTAATCGCCATTTTCTTACGATCCACCGGATGACGGCCAATCGGACCTTCTACAGTTCCTGTATCTTCTTTCAGATTTCCATGTACCAGTGCACGGTATCTGCGGTTAATGGAATGTTCCTTTAACTGTGCAGCAATACTGTTATGAGACATATCATTTTTGCATACGATCAAAATCCCAGTAGTATCTCTGTCAATTCGATGAACAATCCCTGGTCTTGCAACACCATTTATACCCGACAAATTGTCTTTGCAATGATATAAAAGACCATTTACCAAAGTATCTGTGGTATGTCCAGGCGCCGGATGAACCACCATCCCCTTTGGCTTGTTAATGAGAATCACATCTTCATCCTCATAAACAATGTCCAGATTCATTTTCTGTGGTTCTACGTCCAGTTCTTTTGGTTCCGGAATCGTAACACTGACTTCATCACCTTTTGACAGCTGATATCCTGATTTCACAGTTTTACCATTTACCAGAACCTGACCTTCTTTGATCAGTTTCTGCAAATAAGAGCGGGTCTGCTCAGGAAATTGTTCTGCAAGATACTTATCCAGACGCATCTGCTGATTTTCCTGAATCTCAAACAAATAATTTTCCACGATTATTTCTCCTTTTTCTTAGGGAACAGGCAATCCAGTTCTTCTTCTTTATAGTAAAAAAGAATCAAAAGTGCCAGTACAATTGTGGCGCAAGTCACATAAATATCTGCCACATTAAAAATAGGAAAATCTATCAGCTCAAAGTAGAAAAAGTCAACCACATATCCCAGTGCAACGCGGTCAATCATATTTCCGACTGCTCCGCCGGCAATAAACATTGCAACTGCACGAAGCGGTAAAAAACGTTTCTCCCATGGCAGTTTAAAATACACATATGCAAGTACGATAACGGCAATGATACCTGTAATCAGGAAAAATGTCTGCTGCCCCTGCATCATTCCGAATGCAGCTCCCCTGTTTTCAAGATATCTTAACTGAAATACCCCATCGATGATGATAAATGGCTCCTTATTCATCAAATGTTCAACGGCTAAGTATTTTGTCCATTGGTCAAATACAATTAATATAATAAAAGATAATATTGCAAATCCAATACGTTTTAAATTTGTTTTCATAAATATAACCCCTACAATAAGTTAACAATTTAATATATATTTTGAAGCCTGCATCAATTCTTCATCAGTCACCGTCTTATCTACATAAGCATTTCCAACTTCCTGTAATAAAACAAATTTAATCTTCCCAGCTTCCATTTTTTTATCAGATTTTGAAATCTGCAGGATTTGTTCCGCTGTAATTCCTTCTGCTCGAACAGGAAGACCAAATTTTTCAAAACATTTTTCAGAATTTGCAACGTCTTCCTCTAAAACGTTTCCTCTCATGGCAGATAATTTCATAGCAGCTACAGCACCCACTGCAACACACTGTCCATGAAGCATTTCAAAATTCTTCAGTTTTTCAACTGCATGTCCCAGCGTATGACCAAAATTTAATAAAGCTCTGTCCCCTTTTTCCGTAGGATCTTTTTCAACCACATCACGCTTAATCTTACAGCTTTCTTTGATCATGTATAATAACGTCTCATAATCTCTTTCCTGGATTTTATCTGCGTTATCCATGCACCAGGTAAAATATTCTCTATTTTTGATGAGGCCATGCTTTAATATTTCACCCATTCCACAAGAAAATTGTTCATCAGACAAGGTATTTAACACGGAAAGGTTCATGTATACAAGGCGAGGCATATGAAAAGCACCGACCATATTTTTGTAACTGTCAAAATCAACTCCTGTTTTTCCGCCAATGCTACTGTCTACCTGGGAAAGTAATGTTGTCGGAACCTGCACAAAATCAATTCCGCGAAGATAGGTCGCTGCAGCAAAACCGGTCATATCACCGATAACACCGCCTCCCAGTGCCACAAGACAGTCTTTTCGATCAAATCTATTCAGAATCAGATATTCATACAACTTCTTTATATTATCCAGCGTTTTATTTTGTTCACCTGCTGGAATCACAAATTCATAAACCTGGTCAAATTTTTCTTTCAAAGCATTTTTGACTGCTTCAAGATATAATGGAGCCACATTAGAATCTGTCACAACACACAATTTATGCCCAACAAATCCAAGCTTTGAAATCTCTTCTGCCAAATAAGAAAAATTTTTTTCAAACCGAATAGAATAACAAAATTCTCCATCTTTTTTTACATCTAATTTTTCCATAATTCTTCCTCTTTATCACTGAAAAAAGCACCGAAAATAATCTTTCGGTGCTTTTTAAATTCACTTCTTAAAAATCAGTTTTAATACCAGGAACTTCAAAAGCATCTGTTAAAAGATCCTGTAAATCACCGCTGATATCTACACTCTTTGGTGTAACGATGAATATGTAGCTGGAAATCTTACGTAAGTTTCCATCGATTGCAACACAAGTACCGCATGTATAGTCGATGATTCTCTGTGCTAAATCAACATCAAGACCTTCAAAATTAAGTACCACTGCACGTCCTGCAAGAAGAGTCTCTGTTACTTCTCTGGCATCTTCGAATGTTGTAGGTTTGATAACGCAAACTTCCATACCGCTTCCTCCGCTGCGTCTTCTTGTAATTGGTGTTACTTTTGCAGGCGCTGGTTTGGCAGCAACTTTTGTTTCTTTCACGATGGCTTCTTCTAAATCATAGTCAAAATCTTTTTCTTTTTTCTTGAAAAAGCTTCTTTTTGGCTGTTCATCTTCATAATCATCGTCGTCATCATCATATTCGTCGAATTCATCATATTCGTCTTCGTCATCAAGTTTCATAATGTTTAAGAATTTATCAAAAACTCCCATGTATTTTCACCTCAATTAATTTTTGTTGTAATCACGTTCTCCAAAAATACCTGTACCAACGCGAATCATCGTTGCACCTTCTTCAATGGCAACTTCATAATCACCTGTCATACCCATTGACAGCACATTCATAGATACATTATCAATGTTTTTGCTTGCAATGTCAACAGATAATTGCTTTAAAGTACGAAATATAGGGCGATTTTCTTCCGGAACCTCAGTATATGGTGCTATTGTCATAAGTCCCTTAATAAAAATGTTAGGAAGCTTTGAAATTTCTCTTACCAGATTTTCAGTTTCTTCAGTTTTCAAACCGAATTTAGAGTCTTCTTCTGCCACATTGACTTCTATTAAAATGTCAACATTGATTCCTTTTTTTACAGCATCATCACTGATGGCTTGTGCCAGACGAAGTGAATCTACAGAATGAATCAATTCCGCTTTATCAGTAATATATTTTACTTTGTTACGCTGCAAATGTCCGATCAAATGCCAGTGAAGGTCTTTTGGAAGAACCTCGTATTTTTCGCAAAGTTCCTGAACCTTATTTTCTCCAAAAATTGTAATGCCGTTTTCCATGCATGCTTCCAACATTTCAACCGGCTTTGTTTTACTTACTGCAATTAATGTTACCTCTTCTCGAGCTCTTCCGGCACGTTTGCAGGCTGCACATATTCTTTCTTCTACTTCTGCTAAATTCTGTTTAATAAATTCCATTTTAATAAATCACCTGATCC
Source organism: Lachnospiraceae bacterium (assembly GCA_045128635.1). Lineage (GTDB taxonomy): Bacteria > Bacillota > Clostridia > Lachnospirales > Lachnospiraceae > HGM12587. Next base: position 34,284 of record JBGVRS010000147.1, on the reverse strand, counting down.
TCTTTTACTGCTTCTGCATTCAGAACGATACGATCATAAATCGTAAGACCAAAGGTTGTTCCTTCTTCCACAATCGTATATTCTTCATTTGCATACAATGTTTTTATTTTTCTAAACTGGGTATATCCCTGGTTAATACAGTAAACACCTTCCAGCTCTGCCGTATTTCCTACCTGATACAGATCATTGCTGTTTGGAATAATGATGCGGTCTCCGGCTTTAATATATGCTTCATTAGACGTAAAGCTTCCCTGATTTGGATCAACGTAAACCATACCATCTGTAATAGAATAAAACGTTGGCGTCACAAAATCTTCTTTTGAATATCCATTTTCATCAAAACGTTCGATCATGAAGCCGTCCGAATCATCCGGTCCGCCTTTCATGACATATTCTTCCGGAATAATAAAGAATTCTTTCGTCGTAATTGAAGATGACGGAATCTTCAGACCGCTTGTATCATCAATCATAAACTGAATGTCCAGATATCTGTCAGATGCAAAACGCACCATGGAATTGTTGAAATCCAGCTGAAGATACTGCTGTCCATTCTTATTCAAAAGAGAAATATATCCCCAGGTCGTTGTATTATCTTTTAAAAATTTTATCTGAATAACAGAACGCTGTTCTGTCGTTATATTCCCATTTTCATCAGTCACCTGTTTATAAGCGATTTCCTGAATCTGTTCTTCTGTCATTGGTACAATTACAGTCCAATTTTCATCCGTAACCAATTTGTAGACCGGATCACCGGAGCTAATCAAATCAACACTTCTTAAATTTGTCGCTTCATAGGTGTTTTTATCGAACATTTCCGGAGTGATTGTCTCCGGTGTTACCACTTCATATCCATCAATATGATATCCCACAATACCGCTTTTGGCACCATATACTCGCTGAAATGCAGTTGCATTTTCTTCGGCTAAGGCTTCCATTTCACTTAACAACGTCTGATTTGAAAGCTCCAGAATATTTCCGTTCATTGTATCATGAAAATCATAAATTTCTGAAAACTCCAGTTTTTCATAACCATTGCTGAATGCACTGATTTCGCTCTTTAACGATGAATAATGTTCTTCCGAAAGATTAATATCTGCAGAGTTTTCCTCTAAATATTCAGACATTCTTCCACTCTCATCTACCGAATATACAATCGTTGAATTCGATACTTTGGCACCTTCATTGGCGTAATAATCAATATATCCCGCTGTTGTTGCCGTGAAAATCTCTTCGGTACGTAAAACAAGTCCGGTAAACTGTTTATTCGTTGCAAGACTTCCGGCAATGACTTCATATCCGGAAATATGTACACTGGTCAAAAACATATACAGATAAATAATCATGTATATGAGAATTGCTCCGAAAAATACATTGGCAATATTGAACGGTTTTTTGTATTTTACAACTTTGCCTTTTTTCTTTTTACTCAAAATTACCTCTTATCAAGGAAAGGATACTCTCTTCAAAGAGTATCCTTTCAAAATTACAATATGTATTATTTTCTAGTCAAATTAGCAGGAAACAACAACTTTTTCCTTAAGAGCGTCTGATAAATCAGCTTCTTGGATAGATGCACTTACTACTAAGTTTACGTTAAACTGTTTTCCAATCGCGTCCATAGCAAGAATTGTATCTGTAATATCAGCACCTTCTAAACCAGCTACTTTAATGAAGCTGTCTACGTACATTGTCTGTAAATCGTAATCCTGTGAGCATACGCCACAGATGAATCCTAAGAACTGATCTGCATTTTTTACAGGATATTCAGAAACGTTGATTAAACGAACTTTATTATCAAGTTCATGCATGTGTTTTGAGCTTTTATCTAAATAAACGATATTTCCATCAGCTTCTTTCACTTCAGCATTAACCTTATCTAACAGATATTTAGTTTTTCCTTTTCCCTTATCTCCTACAATTAACTGTACCATGTGTATGTCCTCCTTGGGTTTTGCCTGTTATGATTGTAAATTATACTACAATTATACATAAAAGACAATGTCTATTTGTTGATTTCTTCCAATAAATCGTTCATCTCGTCGTAGAGCACCCCACGATCTTGTGATTTTAAAATAATTGAGATAAATTCTTCTCCTGCCTGGTTTTCAGACAACAACGCAAGACAAGAAAGTGCTTTTGTGGTGGTTCCTGTCTTTCCGGCGAGAACCGTGACTCCTTCCGGTGGAATCTTATTACGGGTAAAATACTGCATGGTATTATCCCATTCCACAGAAACAGCCTTTCCGGCAGAATCCTGATAACTTGCCGTATAGGATGTTGAACCGCAAATTTCACGGAATGTTTCATTTTTCAATGCAGCCTGGAAAATCAGATACAGATCATAAACCGTCGTATAATGTTCTTCATCATGAAGTCCATGAGCATTTACAAAATGACTATTGGTTGCTCCTAGAAGCAAAGCTTCTTCATTCATCAGTTTTGCAAAATTTTCTGTGCTTCCTGAAACATAATCCGCAAGTACATTTGCTGCTTCATTTGCCGACTTCAGCATCAGACCATACAATAGGTCTTTTATCGAAATCTGATCCCCTGCTCTTAACCCACAATGGCTGGAATCGCTGTCAATTGCAACATTTTCTTTTGTAACAGTCACAACATCTTCAAGATTTCCATGTTTTAAAACGGTATATGCGGTTAAGATTTTTGTTGTACTGGCAGGATACAGTTTTTCATGTACATTTTTTGCATAAATTGTCTCAAAATTTGTAATGTCAAACAGACCTACACCTTCTGCAAGAGACATATCAACTTCTGAATTTTCAGTATTTTCATTGGCAACACAAATTTCCGTGCTCATCAAATGATTTTCTGAAATTTCAGCAGCTTCACTATGCATTAATCCAAATACATTGCTATTTAATTTATAAGAATCCGGAACATTTACTTTTTCGCCACATCCGGTAGTCGAAAAAACCATAGCCGTGCACAACAACACGGCCATCAGCTGTTTTCTATATTTATTTATACATTTCACGCCACTCAAGGTCTCCTCTGTCAAGTGATTTGATCAGTAATTCAGCAGTTGCCAGATTTGTTGCAAGCGGAATGTTATGCATATCACATAAACGAACAACTGTATTAACATCCGGCTCGTGTGATTTTGGCTGTAATGCATCACGCAGGAAAATTACCAGGTCAATCTGATTGTGTTCAATCTGCGCACATAACTGCTGTTCTCCCCCCAGATGACCAGCAAGATATTTGTGAATGCTTAAGTTTGCAACTTCTTCAATCAGCCTTCCTGTAGTTCCTGTAGCATACAATTCATTTTTACACAGAATTCCTCTATATGCGATACAGAAATTCTGCATTAATTTCTTTTTTGCATCATGAGCAATCAATCCAATGTTCATAATGAAATACTCCCTTCTCTTAATACTTCCTTGGCTGTAGACCAACATTCAATACGATTCCAATTGCAATGTACAACGAGGCCAGAGAAGTCAGCCCATAGCTGACAAAAGGCAATGGAACGCCAGTGTTTGGCATCAGTCCGGTTGCGACACATATATTGATAAAGCTCTGAAATCCAATCCAAGATGCAACCCCGCAACAGATCAAATTTCCCGCCATATCTTTTGCATTTCTGCCAATCATAATGATTTCGATAACGATTAATAATAGTAATAAAATGATAGCTGCTGTGCCTAAAAAGCCCAGTTCTTCACCTGCTACCGCAAAAATAAAGTCTGTCTGCGGTTCTACAATGTAATCTGCATTCTTTACAGATGCAACTGCATTATTATTTAATCCTTTTCCGGTCAACTGACCTGAGCCAATTGCCATAATTGAATTTTGCTGCTGATATGCTTTATCTGCATATTCTGAAGGATTTAACCATGCAAGAATTCGATCTCGCTGATATGGTTCTAATAAATTCTGGTCTTCTCGCATAACATATGCTAAGAATACCAAAACAACCGGTGCAACTACCGCAATGATTCCTCCAATGTAACGATAACTAAAACCCGTCACAAAAATCATGGAGCAGAAAACAAGCGCAATGGTAATTGTGGTTGACAAGTCCGGCTCTTTTAAGATTAACAATGCCGCAATGCCAAATAAAATCAATGACATCAGGATTGTCGGAATTTCGTTGATCCTATCACGTCTGTCTGAAAAGAACTTTGCAAAAAACAATATCAACATAATTTTTGCAAGCTCTGACGGCTGAATCTGGAATAATCCCGGAATTTTAATCCAACGCTGTGCACCATTTACGGTTTTTCCAAGCGGAGTCAGAACAATAATCAGCAATAACAGATTAAATAAATAAATTGGCCAGTGAAACTGCATCAAAATATTATAATCGGTTAAGGAGCATACGAGCATCGCTGCCGAACCCAGCACCAATCCAAGAATCTGCTGACTTTGATAACCTGCCTCGGCACTTCCGATAACAAGAATACCAATAGTTGTCAGCAAATACACAAGAATGACTAATTTGATTCGATAATTGCGAAACTGGTACTGTTTAAACATAATACTCCTTATTTACTGCTTCTCTGTTTCATATCCAGTACAGGAATATTTGCACAAAGTACAGGTACTGTACCGTTTGAACCTTCGGATTCAGTCTGAGTAATCTGGATATCTAAACCTTCACAGTCAATTTCCATATATTTAGTAATTACTTTAATAATATCATTTTTAATTGCTTCCATAATTTCAGGAGAACAGTTTGCACGGTCTGAAACCAATACTAATTTCAGGCGGTCTTTTGCCATACTTCCTGAAGATTTTTTCTTAAAAAAATCCAATAATGCCATAACCTTATCCCCCTCTTATTTAAACAGCTTAGAAAGTTTCTTAAAGAAACCTTCTTTTGCGTTCAGATCAAGCATTTCTACTTCTTCACCAAGTACTCTGCGGCAAATGTTCATATATGCCTGTCCAGCTAATGAATCATTGCCTACGCATGGTTCACCCTGGTTTGTAGAGATAACAATATTATCGTCATCAGGTACTGCACCGATTAAATCGATTGCAAGAATTTCAATAACGTCTTCGATCGACATCATATCACCACGTTTTACCATGTCCATACGGAGACGGTTTACAATTAAATCAATTTTATGAATTTCGTTTGCTTCCAAAAGACCAATAATACGGTCTGCGTCACGTACCGGAGATACTTCCGGTGTTGTAACGATCAGTGCACGGTCTGCAGCTGCAATGGCATTCTTAAAGCCCTGTTCAATACCTGCAGGACAATCAAGAAGTATGTAATCAAAATCTTCTCTTAAATCATCAATCAATTTTACCATCTGTTCCGGTGTTACAGATGTCTTATCTCTTGTCTGTGCGGAAGGAAGTAAACAAAGATTTGGATAACGTTTGTCTTTGATCAATGCCTGTTTGATACGGCAGTTACCTTCTACAACATCTACAAGATTGTAAACAATACGGTTTTCAAGACCCATAACTACGTCTAAGTTACGAAGTCCGATATCTGTATCGATCATTACTACTTTCTTATCTAATTTTGCAAGTCCTGTACCTAAGTTGGCAGTTGTAGTTGTTTTACCTACACCGCCCTTTCCGGATGTAATTACAATTACTTCACTCATTCTTTTAACTCCTCCATCGGTTTATATATTAATATCTGCTAAAACTTCTTTTGTAATAGGTTCAATGTATATATTTCCAGCATCCACGTATGCGATCATTGGCTGTTCTTCCTGCTTGTCCTTCTTTTTCAGGATTTTTTTCTTATCTTTCTTTTCCGGACTATCAGAATTGCGCGCAATGTAATCTGCAATACGAATCTGCATTGGATTCATTGATAATGCTGCTACAAATGTGTTTTCATTACCACCGGCACCAACATAAATGCTTCCTTTTAATGTTCCAAGAACAACAACGTTTCCCTTTGATACAACAGTTGCTCCAGGATTTACATCACCTAAAATGATAATGCTTGTCTCTGATTCCAGTACCTGACCTGAACGCAGAGTTCCCTTATAAAATTTACCATCACTGCCATCTTCCATTTCTGCAGATGCTCGTGTATGTTCTACCGCCTGTTTCATAACAGCTTCTTTTGCCACATCTACGTCAACGATACATGGCACCTTGATTCCTGCGTTGGCAATCATATCCTGTACAAGTAAAATCTGCTCATCCTGAGATAATTCTCTTCCTTCAAAGGCAATGGCAAGTTCCGCACCTTTAAAAAACTTTTTAGACTCTGCAAATTTTTCAGCCACAAGACTACGTAATGTTTCAAAATCAGGTTCTGTATCTAAGCATACGGTAAGGCCGTATTTGTTACTTTTAATTACTACTGGTTGTTCCATAACTCTCCCCATTAATCTCCAGCAACAGTTCCGCTGGTTGCTGATGCTTCACCGCTTAATAATTCATCTTTTTCAACAAGGTCAAAATAATATTTATATACATCTGCTGCAACAGATGCTGCATTTGCAGAAGTATAACCATGGGCAATACGAACAGCCAATGCAATCTCAGGACTTTCATATGGAGCATATCCAATGAAAAGCGCATGGTTTGGATGATTTACAGACTGTTCTGCAGTACCGGTTTTACCTGCAGTGTTAATTCCAATTTTATTAATTACGGAAGAATTCATTGCATAAGCATTCATTCCCTGCTGAACTGTGGACATATATTCCAACGGTACATCTAATACATTATACACCGTTGAACCGTATTCTTCAACTAAATTTCCTTTGGAATCCGTCATTTTGTTGAGCAATGAAAGATTATAGCAGGTGCCGCTGTTTGCAATTGTTGTCACATATCTTGCAAGTTGTGAAACAGTATAGTTGTGACTACCCTGACCAATTGCAGATGGAACAATTGTCTCATCTGAAATCTGTGGCTCGCTCTCTTCTGTTTCAAGTCCGGATTTATCACCAAGTCCAAACATGGTTGCATAATTTGCAAGTTTTTCAAGTCCGATTTCATTAGAAAGCCCATTTCCGGTACTTCCAAGTCTGAAACCAACTTCGTAGAAATAACAGTTGCAGGAATCCATAATCGCATCGATTACATTCTCCGAGCCATGAGAACCTCCGTTCTGTGTTAAAATCCAACACTTTGGATGGTTACTTACTTTTGTATAAACACCGGTACACATAATGGTATCACTTAATGAAGTCGAAATAACACCCTCACATAAGCCTGCCATAGCTGACAATGGTTTAAATGTAGAACCAGGTGCTGTTTTCTCCTGTGTTGCACGGGAATACATTGGTCTTGCATTATCATTTAAGAGCTGACTGTAGTAGTCTGCTTCCATTACATTGGTCAGTCGGTTATTGTCAAATCCAGGATAAGATACGCAGGCAAGAACATCTCCATTATTCGGATCTGTAACTACCATACCTCCACTGCATGGCTCTAACGCCAGCATTCCCGGTGTAATTTCAAGCTTTTTAATTTTAGTAATAAAGAAATCATATGCTGACATCGTTCCGGATACCAGTCGTGCATAATCTTCGTCATCTGTTGAATCCAAAACTCCCTGATCATAAAGAAGAAGTGCGGTATCTCTTCCACTGATCAGATCATCCTGCAGCATAAATCGGTATAATAATTCTCCAAATTTGGAGTCATCTGCCAGACTTTCTGCAATATAGTCTATTAATGCATTAAAGATCTCTTCTGAATCCAGATATGGAGTATCAGGTGCAATCTTAGATACGTTAATCCAGTTTTTGGAAATCGCATATTCCAGATATGTTCTCAAACTGATACTTTCATCTGTATGCCATGCTGTATACATCGGATCTGCTGAATCCGGATTTAAGACATTATTTTCGCCCATCAGACAGGAACTACTGACAATATGGCTCATATAATTCTTCATTTCCAAAGATAAATCTTTGTATGCAGCTGCATTTGGATTATTTAATTCCGCACGAATTCTTTCAGTTACAGAATTTAATTTTACTAAGAAACGCTCATGAACTGTTCGTTCCAGCTCAGAAGCATCTTCTGCCGTAAACTGGTCAATATCAATGATGTTATTATCAAAACATGAAAAATACACATCATAAATCGGTATCTTAATATCCTTTGCTCTTCCTGTAGATGTATAAGTCTTAGTATTGGTGATTTTTTCCAATAATATACCTGCAAGCTTCTGTTCAATAATATCGTAGCAGGCAATCTGCAGATTTTTATCAATAGAAAGATATACATCATTTCCGGAAACCGGTTCCACCACAGATTCTACATCCAAAATATGGCCAACACTGTCTACAGCAATCACCTGGGAACCTTTTGTTCCCTGAAGCTCCAGTTCCATATACTGTTCGATACCTGATTTTCCTACGATATCATTTAACTGATACTTTTCTGTCCCTAATTCTTCATTAAAACCTTCAATTTCATCGTCAGAAGCTTTTCCAATCCATCCTACTAACGGAGCAAAATATTTTGCATCCGGATAAACACGAATGGAATCTTCTTCAATGGAAACACCCTGAAGATCCATAATATTTTCCATGACCGCCGCAACCGTTCTGTCAGACACATTGCTGGACACAGTGGTCTTTACATAACGCTTATAGCTGTTAGAACTCATTGCATAACGCACATTTAATATTTTTAAACGATATTCATCGCTGTAATCTGCATCATCAATACGATAGCGCTCTTCTCCACACATATAATCCATGATCTGGTCCGGTGTGGCTAGCTCCTGTTCTGTTTCCAGTTCATCAATTCTGATTTTTCCATAAACGTCTGCTTTAAATCGAAGCAAACGGGTACCTTCATTGACAAACTGATATTTCCCATCTTCATAGATGATTCCAAAATCACTAATGGTTTCATCTCCGTTTTTTTCTACCAGCTGAATCAGTCGGTAGATTGTATCATTTAAGCTATGCTGTTTTTCTTTTGATGTTTCGTAAGTTCCATTATCTTCAATGGCAACAGAATAAGAAAGCTCACTGTATGCAAGCAGTTCCCCGTTTCTATCATAAATATTTCCTCGGGTACTTGCAGTTGTGACCTCTCTTTCAAGCTTCAGCGAGAAGGTTTCCTGATATTCTTTTCCTTTTACAATCTGTAAATAAAAAACTCTTGATAAAAGTGCAAAAAAACAGCAGAAAAATATTGCTGTTAACACAAAGTTTCTTGATTTTACAAAACTAAATAGCCATTCTTTAAAATCATCAAACAAATTCGTCTACACTCCCTGTATTATCCAATTTGTCCAGTTTTTCATAAAGTCTCAAAATCCCACGATAAAAGAGTAATATTAATACTACCGTGTATAAAAATTCCGGAATGATTACATTAAAAAAGTAAAAGCCGAAATCAAATTTCCCTCGAAGTAGAAATTGAAAGAAATATTGAATCAGACCATATGCCAAATCACTTAACGCAATTAAAAGCATTGGCTGTTTAATATCCATATCATAAAATACCGCATGAAAGAATCCATTCACATACCCTATGAGCGTATATAATAAGGTATAGTAACCAAAAAGCTGCCCATAAAATATGTCAATCAAAAGACCGCATAGAACACCAATATACATGCCTTCTTTACGTCCGCCAATAAAACCAAAGGCAGCCGTAATGACAAGAAGAAGATTTGGTGCTACAGCCCCAAATTCTAATGCTTTTAAAACTGTATTTTGAAGCAAAAAGCAGCCGGCAACGAGCAAAAACATGTAAATTCTCTTTTTAATCATGTTTCATCCCCCGCTTCAACCGCTTCTTCTGTTTCATCTGTATCTTCAGCAGTTGCTTCATCTTCTGCAGTATCCTCTTCCACTGCTTCTTCTTCATCAGGGTTCACTTGTCGTTTTTCATCTGTAATGACAAGTACAGAACGTAAATGTTCAAAATCCACAGCAGGTGTAATCGTTCCTGATTTTGTCAGATTATTTGCATCCATCTCAAGATTCTGAACATAACCAATCAAAAGCCCTGAATGGTATTTGTCACTTACCTGGGAAGTAACAACTTTCGCACCAAATTCTACCTGATTATCATCATCCTTTAACTGTGAAATAGAGATGACCCCTTCAGTCATTAACTGAAGATTTCCACTAACCATACAGTTATCAGCAGTAGATAAAATCATAGCACTGACATTGCTTGTATCGTCGATAATCGCACGCACCTGTGCCCAGTCAGCTCCTACTTTTGTTACAATACCGACAAGACCACTTCCTGAAAGTACGTTCATATCGACTTCAATGCCATCTTTGGAACCTTTATCAATAATGAAACTATGAAACCAGTTTCCGGTATCTTTTCCAATAACATTCGCAGCAACTTTTGTAAAATTAGAATAAGAACGGTCGAGTCTGTACAACTCTCTTAACTCTTCTAATTCATACTTTTCCTGCATTAACTGGCTGTTTTCTATGGTAAGCTGATCCACCTGTTCCTTTAAGGCATCTCTTTCAGCCATGACCATACGTAGATCCTGGAAGTTATCAGCACGGTCGCTTAAATACCAGCCCACATAATTGATTCCCTTTTGAATCGGAACAAACAGGTATCCACTGACTGTTGTCAATGGACCTCCCTGAAATCCAAAAACATAGGAAAGAAGCATAAAACCAATACAAACCGCACTGATACCGGTTAAAATATATTTACTTGGAATAGAATCTCGTTTTTTTCTTCTCATTCCATGACTCCTAGTCTAAAATTAGTTGTATTCCTGTTCCTTTGTTGTAAATGTAAGAGAACGGAATTCTCTTTCGTTGATAACTCTGCAAAGACCTCTTGCAATACATTGTTCAGGATCGTCATCTTTTACAACAGAAATACCTGTTTTGTTTGCAATCATCTGATCCAGATTTTTAAGCTGTGAAGATCCACCTGTTAAATAGATACCATTCTGAATCATATCAACACCTAATTCAGGTGGAGTTCTTTCTAATACAACTTTTACAGTATCCATAATCTGTTTTAATACATCTTTGATAGATTCTGATACGAACTGTGCGTCAATTTCCACCATTGCCGGGAGACCAAGTACCATGTTTCTTCCACAGATTTTCATTTTTTCTTCTTTTGCATTTTCCGGAATCACAGCATATGCGAGTGCTTTTTTCACCTGTTCTGCTGTCTTGCTTCCGATAAAGTAATTATATTCTCTTCTAATTGCAGAAATAATTGCTTCATCAATCTGATTTCCACCCACTTTAATGAGACGGCTCATTACAATACCGCCTAAAGAAAGAATGGAAACTTCTGTTGTATCTGCTCCAACATCTACTACAAGAACACCCTGTGCTTCTTTCACATTAATGCCAAGTCCAAGTCCTGCTGCAACCGGCATATCGATCATGTTGATGCTGTGTGGTTTTAAACCTGCATCCTGAATAAGTGTCGTAAACACACGATCCTGCACATCTGTTGGAAGTGCCATAAAATAATCTGCACCCTTTAAAGCACCTTTTGTAGTTTTTTCCAAAAGTGATTTTAAAAATACTTCCAGATTATTAATGCTTCCGATATTTCCGTAAGACATTGGGTATGAAACTTCAATGTGCGCCGGTGCTTTTTCATACATTGCGTATGCTTCGTCACCGTAAGCAATCATTTTTTTCTTATTTTCAACTGCAACCATATTCTTCTGTTGAATAATACGGTCACCTTCCTTACAGTACAATTTCAGGTTGTTGGATCCTAAATCAATCCCAAAACATAAATTTCCCATGGTATTTCCCTTTCTATAAGTACCCTTGTTCGTGAAAACTCACATATTTTTTATCACCGATAATAATGTGATCTAATAACGGAATGTCAAGTAAACTCCCTGCATCCCGTATTTTTCTTGTGATTCTTCGGTCTGCATCACTTGGTGTGGGATCACCGCTTGGATGATTATGCAGTAAAATAATCCCCACCGCATGAAATTTTAATGCTTCTAAATAAATCTCTCTCGGAGAAACAATACTGGCATTGACTGTGCCTGTAAATAATACCTTCTCCCCTAAAAGATTACTTTTGTTATCCAAAAGAAGCAACAAAATGTTTTCCTGCTCCTTATGTCTGAAATCTTCCATATAATAGTCTGCAATGCTTTCCGGCTCTTTAAAGTTCAATGTCTTTTTTGCTTCCTGGCGGCTCATACGCTTTGCCAGCTCAAAAATGCATTGAATCTGTACCGCTTTCACGCGGCCAATCCCCGGAACCGCTATCAGTTCCTCATAGGACAGACTGCACAGACCTTTTAAACCTTCTTTTCCCTTTCTTAAATCCAAAAGATGGTCTGCCAGTGCCACAGACGTATATTCTTTCGTTCCTGAACGGATAATGCAAGCAATTAATTCTGCATCTGTCAGAAATTCCGGTCCATATGATACACATTTTTCATATGGCTGCATCTGTGGTGGAAGATGTTTCATTGTCACGGTCAGTTCATTCATAAAATTCCTTTCCGTGTGCTCCCCTGTTTTTAGATAAAATGATAAATAATTGCAGCAATGATAATTCCAATGATGCTGGCAATCGTAATTTTAATGGTTAATCCAAAGGTAATTACCATTACACCAAGGTCAAGAACAATTGGATTTTGGAAACCAAAGGTCTGACCAAAACTTAACCAGCCAAGTCCTGGAAGTCCTGCTGTTAATGTTGCGATAAAACTGCCCAGCACGATACCTGCCAAAATAAGCAGTGTCAATGCCCAGTAATTTTTTCCTACGCCTCTCATAATTCCTCCTAAGTTAACGTAATTATTTTATGTTAACTCCAATGGTTACATAAGAATATTTTTAATCATAACATGGTTTAAATTTCAATGCAATTGCTTCGGCAACTTTTATACCATCCATCGCTGCAGACATGATTCCGCCCGCATATCCGGCACCTTCACCACATGGATAAAGACCTGCAATTTGGCTTTCAAAACTTTCATTGTCTCGTTCAATGCGAACCGGTGATGAAGTTCTGCTCTCAACTCCAAGAAGCAATGCATCTTCTCTTGCAAACCCCGGAATCAGTTTTTCACAGCCTTTGATGCCTTCTTCTAAACCGGCAGCTAAGTTTTCAGGGAAAATACTTCGTACATTTCCAAAGATCCATTCACCCTTTGTATTCGGCTGAATTGCTCCAAGCTCTTTACTGATTTGATTTTTACAAAAATCACCAAACAACTGCACTGGAATCTTTCCCTGACCTTCTCGATAGGCTGCCCTTTCCAGTTTGCGCTGAAATTCTACTCCTGCCAATGGCTCATCACTGCCAAAATCCTCCGGTCTGACAGAAATGATCATAGCACTGTTCGCATTTTCTCCGGCACGGGCATTGTAGCTCATACCATTGACAGCGATCATGCCTTCCTCAGAAGAGGCATTCACCACATAGCCTCCCGGACACATGCAGAAAGAATAAACACCTCGTTCATCAGCAACTTTTCTAGTCAGTTTATAGGCAGCTGCCGGCAAAGAGTCCGGATAATCTTTTCCATATTGATTTTCATTGATCAAAGTTTGCGGATGCTCCATACGGACACCGACTGCAAACGCCTTGCTTCTCATCGGAACCTTTCGTTCCAAAAGCATTTCAAATGTATCTCTGGCACTGTGTCCAATAGCTAAAACAACTGTTTTTGTTTCGAACCATTGCTCATAATTTACTTGTACAGCCGCAATTTCATTATTTTCAATTTTAAAATCCATCACCTGACTGTTAAATCGAATTTCGCCACCAAGTTTTATGATTTCATTTCGCATGTTTCTAACAACATCAATCAAGATGTCTGTTCCGATATGCGGTTTGCTTTCATATAAAATATCATCCTTTGCACCAAATTCAACAAATGTTTTCAACACAAAACGACTGCGCCCATGATTGTCTTTTACAAGTGTATTTAATTTTCCATCAGAAAAGGTTCCGGCACCGCCTTCACCAAACTGTACGTTTGACTGGGTATCCAGTTCTCCTGTTGCCCAGAAATGATCTACTTTTTTCTGACGCTCTTCCACTCCTTCGCCTCGTTCTAAAAGAATCGGTCGAAATCCTGCTTTTGCAAGCATATAGGCACAGAAAAGGCCTGCCGGACCTGCGCCGATAATGACCGGCGGTTCATTTAATGCATCCTCTCCCATGTTTGGAAAACGATATTTTACAAGATTTCCAAGTGAAACATCCTTATTTTTAATTTTCTTTACAATCTTCTCCTCACCATCTGCAAAGACTCCCAGCTGATAGTTGTACATCAAAGGTGTCTTTCTGGCGTCCAGAGATCGTTTTAATATTTCAATTCCATAGAGCTTGCTTGAAGGAATCTGCAGTAATTTGCACACTTTTCTCTCCAAATCTTCTTTTTTATGCTCAATTGGAAGTTTTAACTGAGTTATTTTAATCATTGATTGCTTTTCCTGCTAAGTAACCGCTGGTCCATGCCCACTGTAAATTATAACCGCCACAGTCTCCGTGGACATCCAAAAGTTCTCCGCAGAAATACAATCCCGGCACTTTTAAAGACTCCATGGTAAGCGGATCCACTTCTTCTAAAGAAACACCTCCGCCACAGCACTGCGCATACTCAAAACCATTGGTTCCATAGATTTGAATCTTAAAATTTTTAATTTGTTTACATAAATTAGTCATGTCATCTTCTGTGAATTTTTCAGCAGTAAGCTTCTTCGAAAATTTACATCTGTCACATAAAACTTCACTTAATTTTTTTGCAAATAATCCGGTCAGGAAATTGACAGCTGACTTATATCCACCGGTGCTGATACGCTGCTTCATATAACTTATCAGTAACTCTTCTGAAAAATCCGGAAGAAGGTCTAAAACCACATGACATTTTGCTCCGTTTGCCATTGCTTTTGCCGCTTCCGCACTGATCTGAAACACTGGAATCCCGGAAATATTATTGGCATTTAACTGTACTTCCCCACGGTTAGAAATGACCGGCTTCTCATCCGTAAATAAAATTGCTCTTGCATCTATACGAAGCCCTGCCAAAGCATTTAAACATTTTTCTTTTGATAAAAGCTGTACCAATGCAGGATAAGGTTCAATGACTGTATGACCAAAATTTTTCGCAAGTGTATATCCACTTCCGTCAGAACCTGTTGCCGGTGCGGCTTTTGACCCGGTTGCAAGAATCAGTTTTTCAGCTTCATAAGTCCATCCCGGTGTATGAACTTTGAAGATTCCGTCACATTTTTCAATAGATTCTACTTCTATCTGACAGGCAATTTTTACTTTCAGATGTTCACATTCCATGCGAAGCACCTCTAATACCGCACTTGCAGCATCAGAATGAGGATAAAGGTATCCATTTCGGTTCTTAGAAAAAATCCCCAAATCCTTGAAAAATTTTACGGTATCCTGACAGTTAAACTGCTTTAAGGCAATTGCCATATTCAGCAGGCTTTCGCTATGATAATGGGATAAATCCTGGTTGGTATTGGTAAAATTACATCTTCCGTTTCCCGTAACCAGAATCTTTTTTCCAACCTGATTTTGATGTTCTAAAACGGTGACTTTCGCTCCACCTCTGGCCGCTGTAATTGCTGCCATAAGTCCTGAAGCACCTCCACCGATAATGATTACTCTCATCATAATGTTACGATTTTTGCCTCCACAAGCTTCTGTAACGACATTAAGATACCGAATTTTGCATGATTCCATGTCAAACCACCCTGGAAATATACTGCATATGGTGGCTTGATCGGAGCATCTGCGCTCAGTTCAATGCTTGAGCCCTGTACAAATGCACCGGCTGCCATGATAACATCACTGTCATACCCCGGCATCGCCCATGGTTCCGGAACTACATAACTGTCAACCGGAGCTGCTGCCTGAATTCCTTTGCAGAATTCGATAACTCCTTCCGGTGTACCAAAAGTAACCGCCTGAATGATATCATGACGGCTTTCTGTACCATTTGGAACAACGCCGTAGCCTAGTTTTTCATAAACATTTGCTGCAAAGATTGCTCCTTTTAATGCACCTGCAGTCACCGTTGGTGCAAGGAAAAAGCCCTGATAAAAGCTGCTGATCACACCTAAGGATGCTCCAACTTCTTTTCCAAGTCCAGGAGAAGTCAGTCTTGCTGCCGCTCTTTCGATACATTCTTTGGTTCCTACAATATAACCACCGATTGGAGCAAGTCCACCTCCTGGATTCTTAATCAGAGAACCTACACACATATCTGCACCCACATCAGTTGGTTCGATTGTTTCCACAAATTCCCCGTAGCAGTTATCAACCATGCAGATGACATCCGGCTTGATTTCTTTTACAAATTTGATCAGCTCACCAATTCGTGCCACAGACAATGTAGGTCTTGTCTGATAGCCTTTGGAACGCTGAATGGTTACCATTTTTGTTTTTTCATTGATCGCTTTTCTAATGTTTTCCCAGTCAAAAGAACCGTCTTCCAAAAGGTCTACCTGACGATAAACAACTCCATATTCTGCTAAAGAACCGACAGATTCTCTGATACCAATAACTTCTTCTAAAGTATCATATGGTTTTCCTACAGGAGATAAAAGTTCATCGCCCGGACGAAGCTGGGATGATAATGCAACTGCCAGTGCGTGGGTACCACTTACCAGCTGTGGTCTTACGATGGCATCTTCTGTATGGAATACTTTTGCATAAACTTCTTCCAAAGTATCACGACCCAAATCGTTGTAACCGTAACCTGTAGTTGCTGCAAAATGAATGTCACTCACTTTGCATTCCTGCATGGCATTTAAAACTTTCATCTGGTTATATTCCGCAACCTCATCAATTGCCTCAAATCTTTCCTTTAAACCACTCAGAATTTCTTTCCCGAAATTGTAAACTTCATTGGAAATTCCCATGGACTGATACATATTTTCAATTTCCATTTTATTCACCTAAAATTCCTTTATCTTTTAAAATGCCAAGCATGGCATCCAGTATTTTTTCATCATTGTAATCATATTCATATTTATGAATCCATGACACTTCAGGTTCTCTTCGAAACCATGTAAGCTGACGTTTTGCAAAATGTCTCGTATCACGTTTCAAAATATAAATCGCTTCTTCCAGTGTCAGATTTCCATCCAGATAATCTAAGATTTCTTTATATCCAAGACCCTTCATGGAAACCATATCTTTGGTAAAACCACGATTTTTCAATCCCTGTACTTCTTCTATCAGACCCTCTTCCAGCATCTCATCAATACGTTTTTCAATCCGGTCATAGAGAAGATTTCTGTAATCATTTAATACAAAATATGCAAAATTGTATGGCGATCCTTTTGCTTTCTGCTCTTCATTGTGTTCCGAAATACGTTTTCCGGAAAGTTCGTAAAATTCTAATGCACGAACGACACGTTTTACATTACCTGCCGGAATATCTTCGGCTGATTTCGGATCAATTTTTTCCAACTCCGCATGAAGGGCTTCTGCTCCATTTTCTTTTGCATACTGCTCCCATCTTGCACGAACTTCATGATTTTCTTCGTTTTCCGTAAAATCTATGTCTTTGACAATGGCCTGAATATAAAATCCGGTACCGCCAACAAGAATCGGAATGTGTCCATTTGCATAGATTTTTTCCATGGCTTCTTTTGCCATCTCCTGAAATTTCACAATATGAAATTCCTCTGCCGGATCAAGGACATCCACCAAATAGTGTGGCACGCCATCCATTTCTTCCGAACGTATCTTTGCTGAACCAATATCCATATATTGATAAACCTGCATGGAATCCGCAGAAATGATTTCTCCGCCAACTGCTTTCGCAAGCGCAATAGACAGTTTGGTTTTTCCAACGGCCGTAGGACCTGTCAAAACAATTAAAGGTTTCTTCATCATACAATTCTCTTGAATTTCTTTTCAATTTCATACTTGCTCATTGAAATAATGGTCGGTCTGCCATGAGGACACTGATAAGGGTTGTCCAGAGTCAAAAGCTCTTTGATCAAACTTTCCATTTCCATGCGGGAAAGCTTCATGTTTCCTTTAACAGCCGCTTTGCAGGACATAGACGCAATTTTTTCCAGAATCAATTCCGGATTATTGCGACCTGACAATTCGTTTAAATTGTCCAAAATTTCAATAAACAGTTCTTTTTTATTAATGTTATATAAGTTTCCAGGCACCGCACAAATCTGATATTCCATTCCACCGAAATGTTCGATTTCATAGCCTAAATCAGTAAACTGCTGCATATATTTCTTTAACAGTGCTTCTTCCTGCATGGATAAGGAAATGACCATTGGAGGGTTCAGCATCTGCGAAGTATGTTCTTTATTCTTCAGCCCCTTTAATGTGCGTTCATAAAGCACTTTTTCATGAGCTGCATGCTGGTCAATGATAAAAAGTTTTTCATCAAACTCTACCAGCCAGTAGGTATCAAACAGCTGACCGATAATCTTATGCTCTTTGATACTTTCTTCAGCAAGAAGCTTTTTATCAAAAAGTTCCATCTGCTGTGGTTCTGAAACTGCCACAGGTTTTTCTTCTTTTTTTACTTCCGGCTTTGGCTCTGGCTTTGGACGCTCTTCTCGAACCATTTGCGTTTTCTGCTCGAACTTCTGCTGATAAGGACTTTTATTTTCCTTCTTTTCTCTGTTTGCGTAATCAACTTTCACCCTCTCACGCATCTGCGCAAGGAAATAATCCAAATTTCTTTCCTGTGGAGTCACTGGCTTTTTCGCAGGTTCCAGAGTTTCAGGCTTCTGTATAGGTGTAACTGCTGGTTTTGGTACAGGTTTCTGTACAGGAGTAACAAGTGTTTTCGTCACAGTCTTCTGCACAGGCGTAACTGGTGTTTTTACCACTGGTTTCTTTGGTTCTTCCACTGTTACCTGCGGGATATATTCCTTACGTTCAAGCCCTTCACGAACAGTTCTAAACACAAAGTCATATAACGTCTGCTGATTTGAAAAGCGAAGTTCCATCTTGGTAGGATGAACATTCACATCCAGATCACTTCCATCCATCTCAAACTGCAGCACACAAAACGGATACTGATGCTGCATCAAATATCCTTTATAAGCATCTTCAATCCCTTTTGCAATGATATTGCTCTTAATATAACGACCGTTGACAAAATAGGTTTCGAAATTTCGATTACCTCGAAAGACACTTGGTTTTCCAATGTATCCTTTGATATGCACTCCATTTTCCTGTGCATCAATCTCGACAAGATTATTGGAAATGTCACGTCCATAGACCTGATAAATTACATCTTTCAAACTATGGTTTCCTGAAGAATGAAGCTTTGTCTGTCCATTATTAATAAACTTAAAAGAAATCTCAGGATGTGACAGTGCCAGTCGAATCATCAATTCATGAATATATCCAGCCTCTGTCATGGAAGATTTCAAAAATTTCTTTCTTGCAGGTGTATTATAAAACAGATTTCGTACGAAAAATGTCGTTCCATCAGGAGAAGCTGCTTCTTCCATCGACTTTTCCTTGCCGCCTTCAATCACATAGCGAATACCGCAAATAGAATCTTTGGTTTTGGTAAGCAGTTCCACCATAGAAACTGCAGAAATACTGGATAATGCTTCACCACGAAATCCCAAAGAACTAATGGTCAGCAAATCTTCCACGGAACGGATTTTACTGGTGGAATGACGTAAAAAAGCGGTCTTAATATCAGACGGATCAATCCCGCATCCATTATCAGAAATTCTGATAAACGAAGTCCCGCCATCTTTGATTTCCACAGTAATTGCTGTACTTTTCGCATCAATCGCATTTTCCACCAGTTCCTTCACCACGGAACTTGGACGTTCTACCACTTCACCAGCCGCAATCTTATCAATCGTGGCCTGATCTAACAGTGTAATATTTCCCATAAATTACCACCGGTTTTTAATTTTATTCTGTAATCTGTAAATAGTATTTAAAGCATCCATCGGAGTCAGATTAGAAATATCAATCTCACGGAGTTCATCAATGATATCGTCATTTTTCACAGTGTCAAAAAGAGACATCTGTTCTAAATCTACCTCATCATATTTCTTTGGACGCACTTTTTGTTTGGATTTTGCCTTAATTTCCTCTGCAATTTCCTTTGCTTTGATAGAAATATCATTATCTACCAGTTCCTGTAAGATTTCTTTCGCACGTTCAATGACAGAATCCGGCACACCGGCAAGCTTTGCCACCTGAATACCGTAACTCTTATCAGCACCGCCTTTAATGATCTTACGCAGGAACACAATGTCATCACCCTTTTCATTAACCGCAATACAGTAGTTGTTAACACCGTCTAAGGTGCCCTCAAGCTCTGTCAGTTCATGATAATGGGTTGCAAATAATGTCTTTGCACCTAAAATTCTAGGATTGCAAACATGTTCAATGACGGACCATGCGATGCTAAGACCATCAAAAGTACTTGTACCGCGTCCGATTTCATCTAAAATGATCAAGCTGTCAGAGGTTGCATTTCTTAAAATATTTGCAACTTCTGTCATCTCTACCATGAAAGTACTCTGTCCGCTTGCAAGGTCATCCGATGCACCTACTCGGGTGAAAATACGGTCCACAATACCAATATTGGCACTGCTTGCAGGAACAAAGCTTCCAATCTGAGCCATCAGCACGATGAGTGCTGTCTGACGCATATAGGTTGATTTACCAGCCATGTTTGGTCCTGTAATAATAGACACTCGGTTTTTGTGTACATCCAAATAAGTATCATTGGCGATGAACATATCGTTATTCATCATCTTTTCAACTACCGGATGACGACCATTTTTAATATCCAGAAGACCCTTTTCATTAATCTTCGGACAAATATAATTATTTCTTTCCGCCACCAATGCAAGAGATGCAAAAACATCCAGTTTTGCAATGGCTTTTGCAGTTTTTTGAATTCGAAGCACTTCCCCTGCAATGTGTTCTCTAATTTCACAGAACAGATCATATTCCAGTGCAATCAGTTTTTCTTCTGCACCAAGAATCATATCTTCCAGTTCTTTCAGTTCTGGTGTAATATAACGTTCTGCATTTGTCAGGGTCTGCTTTCTCATATAATAATCCGGAACCATATCCTTAAAGGAATTTGTAACTTCCAGATAATAACCAAATACTTTGTTATAGCGAATCTTTAAGCTTTTAATACCGGTTGCTTCTTTTTCCTTTGCTTCAAGGTCTGCAAGCCAGCTCTTTCCTTCCGTCTTCGCCTGACGGTATTTATCAATATCCTCACGATAACCATCTTTGATGATACCTCCCTCTTTGATTGCCAAAGGCGGCTCTTCTATGATTGCTTCGTCAATCAATGTAAATAAATCTTCTAATGGATCTAATTTCTCCTCAATCTCACCAAGCAATGGACTGCTAAAATCCTGAAGCAGACTTTTGATATATGGAAGCATGGATAAGGAAGATTTAAATGCAATAAAATCCCTTGGATTGGCGGTCTTATAAATGATACGTCCGATCAAACGTTCCAAATCGTAAACCGGATTCAAATATTCTCGGATTTCTTCTCTGGAAATCGCATTCTGATTCAGTTCGCGTACTGCTGCCTGACGGGCAACAATTTCATCCTTTTCAATTAAAGGTTGCTCGATATAGCTTCGGAGGGTTCTTGCACCCATGGCTGTCTTTGTTTTATCCAGTACCCAAAGAAGAGAGCCTCGCTTGTTTTTCTCACGCATAGTTTCTACAAGTTCTAAATTTCTTCTGGTAGAACTGTCGATCACCATAAACTTCCCTGTGGTATATGACTGAATATGGGAAATATGAGAAAGGTCAGTTTTCTGTGTTTCCAGCAAATATTTCAAAAGCGCTCCGGCACTGACAATTCCACATGGATAATCTTTTAATCCTAGACCTTCCATGGTCGCTGCATGGAAATGATCGGAAAGGGTGCGTTTGCACATTTCATCATCAAAATACCAGCTCTCCAATGAACTGATTGCAATATTCAGTCGATGACGTAAATCGTCCAAATCCACACCGCTTACATAAAATGCTTCATTGCAAACAATTTCTGATGGAGCAAATTTACTGATTTCATCCAAAAGCTTTCTGTCAGAATCAACTTCTGTGGTATAGAAATCACCGGTTGTTACATCTGCAATAGCAAGCCCATAACGGTCAGAAAGATAAACAATACTCATAATATAGTTGTTTTTACCTTCATCCAATGCGCAGGCATTTAAATTAGTCCCCGGAGTTACCACACGGGTAACTTCACGTTTTACAAGACCTTTTGCGGTTTTCGGGTCTTCCACCTGCTCACAGATTGCCACTTTATATCCTTTGGAAACAAGACGATTCAAGTACGTATCTACTGCATGATGAGGAACACCGCACATTGGCGCACGCTCTTCCAGACCACACTGTTTTCCGGTCAGTGTCAGTTCCAGTTCTCTGGAGCTTGTAATCGCATCCTCGAAAAACATTTCATAGAAGTCTCCCAGTCTGTAAAACAAAATACAATCCGGGTATTCCGCCTTTGTCTCCATATATTTTTGCATCATCGGACTAAGCTGGTTTTGCTGTGCCATTTATCTTTAACCTCTTCGTATCATTTTTGATACTCTATCTTTCAAAGTTTAATCTTCTACTACGCTTCCAAGATAGTAGAATCCCTTACATTCATCCAAATGTACTTTTACAATTTTACCAATCATAGACGCATCCCCTGGGAAATGTACCAGATGATTGTTGCTCATACGACCAGTTACAAGTTCCGGATTATGATCATTGATATCTTCTACCAGAACTTCCTCCACCATGCCTTCGAAACGTGCGGTCATTTCCTGAGAAATAGTCTGAACTTCTTTTAACAGTCTGTCAAAACGGTCCTTTACCACATCTTCCGGCACCTGATTTTCCATAGCTGCGGCCGGTGTACCGGTACGTTTTGAGTAAATAAATGTAAATGCGCTGTCATAACGCACCTTTTTCACAACATCCATGGTTTCTAAGAAATCTTCCTCAGTTTCTCCCGGGAAACCGACAATGATATCTGTTGTGAGTCCAATATCCGGAATTGTTTTTTTAATCTTTTCTACAAGTGCAAGATATTTTTCTTTGTCATAACGACGGTTCATGACTTTTAAGATTTCAGAGCTTCCTGACTGTAATGGTAAGTGAAGATGTTTACAAATCTTCTTTGAATTTGCCATTACTTCAATGAGCTCATCGGATAAATCCTTTGGATGAGAAGTCATGAAACGAATTCTTTCCAATCCTTCGATCTTTTCGATTTCCTGTAAAAGCTTCGCAAAAGTCATTGGATTTTCAAGGTTCTTGCCATAAGAGTTTACGTTCTGACCAAGAAGCATGACTTCCACAACACCATCTGCCACAAGGTTTTTAATTTCTGCAATGATATCTTCCGGATTACGGCTTCTTTCACGTCCACGCACATATGGAACGATGCAGTAGCTGCAGAAATTGTTGCAGCCAAACATGATATTGACACCGGATTTGAAAGAATATTTACGTTCGATTGGTAAATCTTCCACGATTTCCTGTGTATCTTTCCAGATATCGATGATCATGCCTTTTTCTTCATAATTGCGAACAATCAATTCTGCAAATTTGAAAATGTTATGAGTTCCAAAAATAATATCTACGAATTTATAGCTTTTCTTCAGTTTTTCCACGACCTCCGGCTCCTGCATCATGCAGCCGCAAAGAGCGATGGTCATATTTTTATTTTTCTTTTTGTAACCATGGAGAACACCAAGTCTGCCGTATACACGAAGATTTGCATTTTCACGAACGGTACAGGTATTGTAAATGACAAAATCAGCCTTTTCGTCCGGCGCTGCCACATAACCGATTTCTTCTAAAATACCAGTCAGTTTTTCACTGTCACGGGCATTCATCTGACACCCAAATGTAGTTACGCAGTAAGTCAGTGGTCTTCCAAGCTCTTCAGACTGTTTCTGTACGTAGTCTTTGGCCTTTTCCATGAATTCATATTGTCTTTTTGTTTCGTTCTGATTCATTCTAATACTCCATTCAAATGATAATTTTTCAGTGTATTTCAATGTTTTTGGCAACACAAAAAAGATGTTCGCAAAAAACACCAGAATTACTATAACATACCCTGTTGTCAAAATCAATGAAAGGAACCTTAAAATTGTCTTAAGGTATCAAATGACATTCTTAAAAAAATATGTTACACTTTTTATGAAAACAACATTTTCATGGAGGTTCGTATGACTTCAAATAAAAAAGTTTGCATTTTATATACAGGCGGTACCATTGGCATGGTTGCAACCGAATTTGGTTACGCCCCTAAAAAAGATTATTTCAATATATTATTAAATCAGTTTCACCAAATGAAAAATCCTGCACTTCCTCACTGGGATGTCATCGAATTTGATCCTCTGTTGGATTCTTCCAACATTGCTGTAGATGAATGGAACAATATCGGTCGTACAATTGTAGAGAAATACGAGGAATATGACGGTTTTGTTGTATTACATGGTACAGACACCATGTCTTATACAGCTTCTGCCCTCTCCTTTATGCTGGAGGGCTTAAACAAACCGGTCATTTTTACCGGTGCTCAAATTCCGCTTTGTGAGCTTCGAAGTGATGGACGTGATAATCTGATCAATTCCATCATTATTGCCGGAGAAGGTCATGTCAAAGAGGTCTGCGTATATTTTGGCAACAAACTTCTTCGTGCAAACCGTTCTACCAAAATCGCTTCTAAAGACCTTCAGGCTTTTGACTCTCCGGACTATCCGCCTTTGGCTGAAGTTCGTATTGACATCTGCTATAACGAAAGTGCTATGGCACTTCCAAGCAGACCTAAGACCTTTCATTTTACGGAGCTTCAAAGCTTCCCAATTGGTGTATTAAAATTATTCCCTGGATTTCAGTTTGAACTGTTTGAAGGAATGATCAACAGCAATTTAAAAGCGGTCGTATTAGAAGCCTTCGGAAGCGGAAATATTCCGACCAATAATCGAGCATTGGTAGATGGTATCCGCAAATCTGCAGAAAATGGAACAATCATTACCGTTACTTCCCAGTGTCAGCGAGGTGGAACAACTCTCGGTACTTATGCAACCAGCAATGATTTAGTTGAATCCGGTGCCATTTCCGCCAGCGATATGACTACAGAAGCAGCCATTGCAAAACTTTATTATCTTTTTAGCTGTGGCTATGATACAAATCGCGTAAAACTTCTCATGGAAACAAATCTTCGCGGTGAAATGAATGAATAATCAATACCAAAAAGAGCGTCCTTACCCATCGGACGCTCTTTTGTATATAATGATCTTATTTTTTGATTCCTTCAAACTGTCTCAAAACATATTCCTTTACTTTTTCAAGTTTACTCTGCTTCCACAGACCTTCATCTGCTTTATCAGAAAATGGAACAATAACACTAAAATCCATGTGTGCCTTTTCAAAATAACCGTCTGCTTCCGGAATATTATCATAAAAATACGTTTTCCAAACCGCTGGAAGTTCGGCACTGTAAAAATAACCGTTTAACTCTTCCGGAAATGCTGCTGCAAATGGTTTTTCTTCGTCGTTTCTTTCAAGATAAACCATTTTTCTCATATCTTCTAAAACAAAGGCTTTTGCAGCCAATGGAGATAAAAGTTCATATTCTTCTGCTGGAATATTTGTAAACACATCCGGCAGTGGACCTTTTACAATGTGTTCTGGACCACGGATGATCTTTGTTCCAATCGCCTCGAAATCCATAGATTCTTCTGTGAATTTTAATTTTAGTAAAACACCTTCATCTGTATATAAATGAACTCTCTGATAATCTGTATCAAAGATAAAATTACCAAGTGAATAGAAAATCGCTTTACCGTTATCGAATAACTCATAATTTTCTGTCACATGAGGATGTCCACCTACAACCACATCGGCACCTAATTCAAGGAATTTTAAGTAACGATCGCGTGTATAAGGACTTGGAAGACTTGTAAACTCTTCTCCTCCATGAGAAACTACGATACACCAACGACATTTTTCTTTGATTTCTTTAATACGTCTTTCGATATAATCTAAATCATCCCAACGGAAAATTCCCGGTTCAGTTGCAGTTGCAGGAATACATTCCGCCATATAGGAAACGCCAAACATCCCAATACCGCCTGCTTCGTCCAAATATATAGGTTCAGAAGCTTCTACTTCATTTAAACCTGCACCAAATGCCTTGCACCCAAGTTCTTCAGCAATTTTTCTTGTACTGATAACCCCTTCTGCACCTGCATCCATAGAATGATTATTTCCAATTGCCCAAAGATCTGCCCCTATTTTTTTATACATTGCTGTTGCTTCAGGATTCATACTGTGGAAGAATATCCCTCTGGAACCATCATCTTCTGCGTTGATCAAAGCTCCTTCTACACTTGCACAAACATGGTCTGCACTGCGAAAGAAATCAAGAAGTTCTTTCGACAACAACTGCTCATCTTCCCACTTTCTGTCCATATATCTGTCAAATCCAATATCTCCTGTAAATACGATGGATGTGGCATTTTTTTTCATGTAAAATCTCCCTTCAAAATCTTTGCCGTTTCTTTACCGTCTCTTTGCTGTATCTCTGACAGTATACCATATAACAAGACTGGTCGCAATCTTCAATTCTTCTGTTATTTTCATACCTTTCGTGCTATAATATATGCATAAAATTTATCCTTTTATATGATAGAAAACGAGGTGATCATCATGTTGAAAAACTGGAACCCAGCTGAACAACCATCCAAGGAAGAGATTAAAGTACGACTGAAAAAATCTCAGGATAAACTTTACGAACTTCAGATGAAAATCAAAGATCATAAGCTTCCTGTACTCGTACTCTTTGAAGGATGGGGCGCTTCCGGAAAAGGAAGTACTATCGGAAAAGTCATTAAAAATATCGACCCACGCTTCTTCAAGGTTGCGACCATGTCTGCGCCGACAGAAGAAGAACTTCGAAAACCATTCCTCTATCGCTACATGAAGCAGATTCCGGAAAGCGGAAAATTTACATTTCTTGATTCCGGCTGGATGGATGAAACGGTCAAAGACGTTCTGATGAACGACTTATCTGATGATGCTTATGACAAACACATTGACAGCATCAAACGTTTTGAACGCCAGTTAACAGATAATGGTTATCTAGTTGTAAAATTTTTCATGCACATTGACAAGGATGAACAATCTGGTCGTATGGAAAAACTCCTCTCAGATAAAGATACCAAATGGCGTGTTTCAAAGTCTGACAAGTGGCAGAATGAACATTACAAAAAATGCACCAAAGTTTTTGACCAGTATCTTCGTGATACCAATCTCCCAACCTCTCCTTGGTATCTGATTGATGCCAAAGATGCAAAATGGGCTGAATTACAGGTAATGGAAACACTTGTAAGCGGTATTGAAGTTGCATTACAGAACAGTGCACATTCTGTACCATTGTTACAAAATATCTTCCCACTGGTAAAAATGCCAAAACTTAGCGACGTTGAGCTTGGTGGAAAATTTATTCCGGATGAGGAATATAAAAAAGAACTGGACGAACTGCAAGATAAATTAAAAGACCTGCATAATCGACTTTACAGAAAGCGTGTGCCGGTCATCATCACTTATGAAGGATGGGATGCAGCCGGAAAAGGTGGAAATATCAAACGAATTACCGGTGCCTTAGACCCTCGAGGTTTTGAAGTACATCCAATTGCAAGCCCGGAACCACACGAAAAAGCTCGCCATTATCTGTGGCGTTTCTGGACAAGACTTC
Organism: Lachnospiraceae bacterium; assembly: GCA_045128635.1. Taxonomy (GTDB): domain Bacteria; phylum Bacillota; class Clostridia; order Lachnospirales; family Lachnospiraceae; genus HGM12587. Next base: position 6,635 of record JBGVRS010000147.1, on the reverse strand, counting down.
CAAAAGATGGACATGTTGCCATCTTTGACCGTACCTGGTACGGACGTGTGATGGTAGAACGCTTAGAAGGCTTCTGTTCTGAAAATGACTGGAAACGTGCTTACAATGAAATCAACGAATTTGAAAAAGAACTTTCTGACTGGGGTGCAGTTATCATTAAATTCTGGGTACACATTGACAAAGAAACTCAGCTGCAGCGTTTCACTGACAGACAGAACAATCCTGAAAAACATTGGAAAATCACTGACGAAGACTGGAGAAACCGTGAAAAATGGGATCTTTACGAAGAAGCCATCGATGAAATGCTTCAAAAGACCAGCACTACTTATGCTCCATGGCACATCTTAGAGTCTGTGGATAAGAAATATGCACGAATCAAAGCTTTGAAGATTATTATTGAAGAACTTGAGAAAGTGTTGAACTAATTTTAAAAGAACCGTGGAAACAAAATTCCACGGTTCTAATTTTATGTTATATATTATTATTTACCACAAATCCTCATATTCACTTCGGTACAGCACAACCTCTCCTGATTTTCTGGTTTTTACCATGTCAATCACTCTCTGGTTTTCACTGCCTCGATAAGATAACGTCAGATTTTTCTCAGCCAGTATAAACGGACCATCTACAATCACATCTGCCAGTTCCAGAAGTCTTTGTACTCCTGCATTCTCCATTTTCTGAAGATGTTCCAGCAAATATCCTGTATAGATCATCAGGTGCTTCCCTTTTTTCTTGATTGCTTCTGCAATTGGGAGCAATGCTTCTGCCTGACAGAAAGGCTCACCACCGGAAAAAGTCACTCCGCTAAGAATCGGATTGTTGAAAATTTCTTCTAAAATTTTCTCCACATCTGCATCCTGACCGCCTGCAAAATCATGGGTCTGAGGATTATGGCATCCCGGACAATGATGAGGACATCCTTGTGTAAAAATCGTATATCGGATTCCCGGACCATCAACGATGGAGTCATTCACTGTCCCTGCAATACGAAGCTTCTGATTATAAGCTGTGTTTAACACGATCTCTCTCCTCAGCGCGTTTTGCATTGTTAAAACGATCTGTTGTACCTACTAAGTAACCTGTGATACGACGGATACGATCAAATTTTACATCTTCTCCTACCTGACCATTGTTTGCTAATACTTTTGTTGCCATAGTAAACTCCTCCTTTAATTAATGATTTGCATCTAAGTAAACCGGAACATCCGGATATTTTTTACGAAGTTCATTCAGTCTTTCAAGAGAAATTGATTCTCCTTCTCTACGTCCACATCTTGGGCATACATCATCAATCACACCTGTGTAGCCGCAAACAGGGTCTCTGTCTACCGGATGGTTTACGGAACCGTAACCAATACCGCTTGCTTTCATGCATCTGATGACTGCTTCAAATGCTTCAGGATTCTTTGCTGTATCGCCATCTAATTCTACATAGCTGATGTGACCTGCATTTGTCAAAGCATGGAATGGTGCTTCAATCTTAATCTTATCAAATGCACTGATTCCATAATATACAGGTACATGGAATGAGTTTGTATAATAATCACGGTCTGTAACACCTGGAATTTCACCAAAACGTTTCTTATCCATACGAACAAAACGTCCTGATAATCCTTCTGCCGGTGTTGCAAGAAGTGTGAAGTTCAAGCCTGTTTCTTCAGATTTATTGTCCATGAATTCTCTCATATGAGAAATGATTTCATAGCCAAGTTCACGGCTTTCTTCGCTTTCACCATGATGTTTGCCTGTTAAAGCAACCAGTGTTTCTGCAAGACCAATAAAACCAACACTTAATGTACCATGTTTTAATACTTCTTCCACGCTGTCATTGATGTTTAATTTTTCAGAATCAATCCAGATTCCCTGTCCCATAAGGAATGGATAGTTCTTTACAGTTTTCTTCTTCTGAACGTCTAAACGATGAAGAAGCTGACGGCAGCAAAGTTCTAAACGTCTGTCAAGTTTCTGATAGAACTGTTCCATATCTTTTGCCTGAATGGCAATTCTTGGAAGGTTAATGGATGTGAAGCTTAAGTTACCACGTCCACATGTCACTTCTTTTGTCTTATCATGATGCTTACCCATAACTCGTGTACGGCATCCCATGTAAGCAACTTCTGTGTTATAATCGCCTTCTTTATAATACTGAAGGTTAAATGGTGCATCAATAAAGCTGAAGTTCGGGAACAGACGCTTTGCTGATACTTTAATTGCCAAACGGAATAAATCATAGTTTGGATCGCCTGGGTTATAGTTGATACCTTCTTTTACCTTGAAAATCTGAACAGGAAAAATCGCTGTTTCACCATTTCCAAGACCGATATCTGTTACCTTCAGTAAGTTTTTGATAGCCATACGTGCTTCCGGTGAAGTACATGTACCATAGTTGATAGAACTGAATGGTACCTGTGCACCTGCACGAGAATTCATTGTATTTAAGTTGTGAATCAGAGATTCCATTGCCTGATAAGTTGCCTGATCAGTTTCTTTCATAGCAATGCGGATAGATGTTTTATGGCATTTGCGAACATCTTCTTCCTGTGGTTCTACACCAAGCCATTCTGAACCAACTTCCATGAACCATTTCACAAAACGTTCTTCATAGTGGTCGATATTTGCCATATTAATACGTTCCGGCATTGCATCTTTTAATGCCTGACGGAATGGTTCACCCAAAATATTTTCACAGTCATATTCTAACCAGAAATATCTCTGAACTGCATCATAATACTCTTTACGGAATGTACAAGCAACACCATCTGCCATTGCATAATCAAAGTTTGGAACTGACTGACCGCCATGCATTTCGTTCTGGTTTGCCTGAATTGCAATACAAGCCAGTGAAGCATAGCTTGCGATTGATTTTGGTTTACGGATAAATCCATGACCGGTAGAGAATCCGTCTTCAAATAATTTAATCAAATCAATCTGACAGCATGTTTCTGTCAACATGTAGAAGTCTTTATCATGAATATGAATATCACCATTGATATGCGCTGCTGCAATATCCTTTGGTAAAATATAGTTATCTACGAAATAGTTTGCCCCCTCAGAACCATACTTTAACATGGTTCCCATTGATGTATCTGCATCAATGTTTGCGTTTTCACGCTTAATATCTGCATCTGCAGCACTTGTAAATGTAAGTTCACGGTAAATATTTACAAGATCTGCTTCTGTTTTTCGTACCTTTGTATGTTCTGCACGATACAAGATATAGGCTTTTGCTGTTTTAGCAAAACCATGTGCGATCAAAGTTTCTTCTACTAAATCCTGTACCTGTTCTACGTTTGGTACCTTTCCTTCAGGAATTTTCTTAATAACTTCCTCAACCAGTTTTTCAAACTGATATGGCGCAATGGCTTCTACCTGCGCTGCATCATTTGCTTTACGAATCGCTGCACGGATCTTTGTAACATCAAATGGCACTGGCGAACCATTACGTTTTTTAATAATATCCGGGCAGTTTGTATTCACTTCTATCATGTGTACCCCCTCCAAACTTCTTCAACTATATCTAGTGTTACTTCTTGTTTTTCTGTACTATATAAGGTATCATCAAATATAACAATATGCAAGGAAAAAAAGTGTATTTTATGAAATATGTTAATTATTACCAATCGCCTTTGGGCAATATTTTGTTAGCTGCTGATGAAACAGGCCTAACGGGACTTTGGTTTGAAGGACAAAAACACTACGCAAAGGGATTAAATGCTGATTTTAAGGAAGAAAATTTACCAGTGTTTGAAAAAACTAAACTCTGGTTGGATATTTATTTTTCAGGAAGCAAACCAGATTTTACTCCACCACTACATCTTGTAGGGACTCATTTTCAAGAAGACGTATGGAAAATTTTATTAAAAATCCCATATGGATGCACCACAACATATAGTGGTATTGCTGAAAAAGTCGCCGGCAGGCGGGGAGTGAAAAATATGTCAGCCCAGGCCGTTGGCGGCGCAGTTGGGCGCAATCAAATTTCTATTATTGTGCCATGCCACCGAGTAATTGCTTCCAATGGCAGCCTGACAGGTTATGCCGGAGGAATTGACAAAAAAATACATCTTTTAGAAATCGAAAAAACAGGAGAACTATAATGTATTCTCCTGTTCGTTTTTATTATATTATAACAATGGTGCAAACAATCTTAAAATGCTCCTCTTAATGCCAATTCTTGCCGGCGGCATTTTCTTGTAATCTTCTGTCACCTCAGTACTTTTTGCTAATGTATCGAAATAATCTACCTTCATATCTTGGATTGCCTTACATCCATATAAAAGCACTCCATTTTCAAAATGCAGATAAAGGCTTCGGTAATCCAGATTAATGGTACCAATAACAGCCAGCTTATCATCACAGATACATTCCTTAGCATGAATAAATCCCGGTGTATACTCATAAATTCTGACACCTGCATTTACCAGTCGCCCATAATTGGAACGTGTCACTTCAAACACTGTCTTTTTATCAGGTATTCCCGGTGTAATGATTCTCACATCTACACCACGTTTTACAGCCATAGTAAGTTCTCTTTGCAGTTCATCGCTGATGATCAGATATGGAGTGGTAAAATATACATAGTCTTTCGCCATCTTGACGATATTCATATACACATTTTCACCTACCAGTTCATCATCCAAAGGACTATCTGCATATGGCTGAACTAGACAGTTTTCAGATGCCTCATAAGTGATTTTCGGGAAAAATGCAGTGACATCTTCCCTCTCTTCCTTAGACATGGCTGACCAAAGCTCTAAAAAAGTAACAGTCAGACTTCTGACTGCATCTCCTGTCAGCTTGACTCCCGTATCCTTCCAATGCCCATAAGGATTCTCCAAGTTGAAATATTTATCTGCAAGATTATATCCGCCTGTAAATCCAACTTTTCCATCAATCACCGTAATTTTTCTATGATCACGGTTATTCATGATCATATTTAATACCGGCACCAGTGGATTAAATACACGGCATTTAATTCCAAGGGATTCCATACGTTTTACAAAAACAGAATCAATAAAGCCAATGCTTCCCACATCATCATAAAGCACGCGTACATCGACACCCTGTTTCACTTTTTCGGCAAGAATCCTTTTCATTCTGCCAAAACTAATAGCATCTTCAATGGCATGATATTCGATAAAAATAAATCGTTCTGCTTTTTCAAGCTCCAAAAGCTGTTCTTCAAATCCATCTGACGCATCTTTATAAAATTTTACATCTGTATTGGCATACACCGGATATTTTGCATATTTGCTGATATAGTTCATCTGATTGGCAGCCGAACGATCCTTCGTTCTCAAATAATCTAAAATACTTTCATCCTGTTTCAGCCAGCATTCCAGTTTTTTATCAATCTTTTCGATTCGAAGACGCATTCCTCTGGTAATATCAGAACGTCCAAGCAGCACGTACAGAGCAAGTCCGAGCACCGGAAATGCCAATATGAGCATAATCCAGGGAAGCTTAAAGCCCATAGGCATCTTTGTATTATACATCCAAAGTACTACGATTAAAGTAACCACTGTTGTGATTAGTGAAATAACTGTCGAATATCTATTTAGCCGCAGTACCAGTACTAAAATCCAAATCACCTGTGAAAGAACTGCAAAAAAAACAAATGCCGCTCTTCCTATACTGTTTTTAACTGATCCTTCTTCTGCGCGCAAATTATCACCTCATCTAATGTTAATAATAGATTCTATTCTCCCAGAGAACCTGATATTCTCCATCAATTAACTCCACGCAGGAAACACCACAATTTTTGTGTACGCCTTTTCCCCAAAAATGGGCAATGTCACATTTTTCAATATTGCTAAGCAGTGCGCGAACAGCCGCACCATGAGAAGAAATGAGGATTGTTTTATCTTTTAAATCTTCTCTTGTTTTCAATTCTTCCAGAAACTCATTGGTACGCGCCAATAACGACTCAATCGGTTCTCCATTTGGCGGAGTTTGATACATATCAGTTTTTGTAAAAAAGAATTTAAAATCCGGATCAGGAATGCTGTAACCTTCTGATTTACTGATCAATCCTTCGTAGTCTCCAAAACAGATTTCCCGGATACGCTCGTCTTTGATAATCGGAATCTCACGTTCTCCTCGCACCAGTTCGGCAGTACGATATGCTCGTTTTAAAGGACTTGTAAAGATCATATCAAAGTGAATATCTTTCATTCCCTTGCAAGTTTCTTTTGCAAGCACTTCTCCATTCTCGTTTAATGGAATATCTGTTGCTCCCTGTAATCTTTTTACTGTATTCCAATCTGTTTCGCCGTGACGAATCAAATATAATTTCATAACTTACTCACCTCTGCCCCTAGTGTAGCACTATGATATTTTTTTGACAAGATTCTACACATTTACAATCCTAAAGTTTTCATAAACATCCTCTAAATTTTCTATATAATACATTTTTACACAAAAAAGAAGTCCCGTGGAAACACGGGACTTCTTCGCTTCATTTGATTTTAATTAGCAATTTAATTTGGCAATTAAACACGTTTTAAAAGAACTTCGTTTTCGTAAGCTTCAATTTCATCATAGTAGCCTGCATCTACAACGCCGCACTGTCTGCAGTATTCTGCCCATACAGCTCCGATTGGAAGCATCTTGCAGTCTTCCATTGCTACCAT
>JBGVRS010000146.1:0-3414 GCA_045128635.1 Lachnospiraceae bacterium | reverse complement strand
AGACCGCCATTTTGATATTGATAAATGGGCTTCTTTCTTTAAAGCAAAAACCTGGGAGGATATTCGTATGCTTACAGATGTAAACGGCAAGTACTTTCCAGCAAAAAATGGCAATTAATTTCCAGCATTTTTTGGCAATTAAGCACCAGCATTTTATTTACACCCACGGATTGCTCCGTGGGCATTTTTTATTGAAGCGGAAGTTCCATTTCTTCCATTCTCTTTAAGGATTCCCCAAGACTTTCCCTGTCTGCTTCTGGTTCGTCATCATCCCAACCATAGAAATTCATGGCAAACTTTCTTGTTTCTTCCGGGCTCATTCCTTTCGTGTGCTGGCGGATATATTCTTCATCACGCCATACTGTCAGGAATTCAACAGGAACTCCTCCCTCAGCATATGCGAGAGATGCATTTTCATAAACGCTATGACCATCTTTTACCCATTCTCTTAAGACACGTTGCTCTTTCTTGGTCATAGGAGTTTCTTTGATATATTCCTTATACTGTTTTTCCAGAAATTCTCTTGTTTCTAAAGGTAAATATTTATTAAATTTCATCTGTGGCATCTCCTTTGCTCAAAAATGATTTGCGATTTTCCAAACGATAACTCTTACCGGACATCTGAATGCGGTCACAGCGGTAAGACAGTCTGTCCAGAATAGCGGTTGCCAGTGCTGCGTCATCCAGAAATTCAGCCCATTCTTCAAACCCTTTGTTGGTAGTAATGATAATGGATGTCTGCTCCTGTAACTCGGATATCAGCTGAAAGAACAGATTACCTTCTGTAGAAGTAATGGGAAGATACCCTACTTCGTCCACCACCAGAAGGTTTGATTTCTGTATCCGGTTCATTTTCGCTTTACTCCGACGGTCTATTTCATGCGTCCGAAGCGTCTGCATCAGTGACTGCATGGTTGTATAACTGACCTTATAACCTTCTTCGCACGCCTTATAGGCAAGCGCAATGGCAAGATGTGTTTTTCCTACACCGGGCGGACCGGAGAGTATAAGGTTGTAAATACCATCAATCCAGTTTAGTTCCGACAACTGATTCAGCTGTTTTTTCGTTATGGACTGACAAAACGTCAAATCGAAATCCTTTAAATATTTTTGATAAGGGAAACCGGCCTCCTTAATTCTTCTTTCTTTTGCCTTATCCTGACGATGGCGGATTTCACTGCCAAGAACGTCTTTCAAAAACTCTGTGTAGCTTACTTCTTTTCTTTCTGCTTCATGAATCAGTTTCTCCAATTCATTCTTTGTATGTATCAGGCTAAGTGTAGTTGCATATGCCCTGATTTCCTGTAGATTATCCATTTGCGGCACTCCTTTCCATTGCATTCTCATAAATGCTTAAATCTCTGACTTCCACGTGATTCCCACGATATTTTTCCGGGAGTACCGGTCCTGTATTCTTTTTTATTTTCTGCTTATCAGAAAGCACCTGCTCCAGATAGATTATGCTTGATTTTAAATCGCTGGCAGAGTAAAGTTCCTTCTCTGTGCAGTATCTAAGACCGCGCTTTACCGCATCAGCATTCCATTCCTCAAATAATCTGCGGATTACACCCAACTGGTCACGATAGTAGCGTGGCTTTGCCTGATGGATATGTTCCAGAAAAGGCTGTACCAGTTCATCATTTTCAAACAATTCCTGAATGAGACGTTCCTGCTCCAGAAGCGTTTTACTTTTATCCCGTTCCACACGTTTCTGTCCAATCAATTTTCCTTTATCGTGACATAATGGATGGGTAGCATATATTTCGCCGGTCAGACTATCCGTAATGGAGATGGTTTCATTTTCTACCACCATATAAACCTTTTTGCCGGGACAGTAAGTCCCTTTGGGTACACGATAACGGTTCCCTTTATATAAAACGATGTTGTCTTTTCTAACCTGATAGGTTATACTTTCTGTAGCAGCACAGAAACTGTGATTAGATACTGGTGTAAGGTATTCCTTTTCGAGGGTGAATACTTCCGCCGGTATCTTTTTTGTTGTGCCGTGTTCTTCGGCATTTCCGGTTCTTTCTAACCAGGCAATGCAGTCTGCATTAAAACTGTCTATGTCACTGAATATCCGGTGTTTGGCGAAACCATGCTTTGCATACTTTACTACATTTTCAATTTTTCCCTTGGATTCCGGATCCGCACCGTGACACAGAAATACTTCAAATTTCACTTCATCTACATAACTTTGAAAACCTTCCGTATAAATGATATCTCCATGATTTTCACTGACCGCAAGTATCTTGTCCTGATCATAAACGATTTCCCTTGGTCTTCCCCCATAGAATTCAAAGGCCTTCATGTGGGCTGTTTTAAAAGTGTCTGTTGTAAACGGACGTTCCTGCCACAGAATAAACTTATATCTGGAATGGGCAAGTACCATTGCAAAGCAATAGACCTTTCGCTTTCTTCCGGTGGTCGTTTCCAGACTTATTTCGCCCATATCCACCTGTGCCTGCTGTCCCATCGGCAGTTCTTCCACAGCTTCATACTGCCTTGATGATACAGGCTTTTTGATATCGTATTCCTCACGAATTGCCTGTACATAGCTACGAAAAGCACGTTTTTGGAAATCTAATGTTTCCAGGCATGTCCGTTCCTTAATCCAGTCATAAATCTGCGCTGCAGACATATCCGGATATTTCGTGAGACAATCAAGTACAAACTCTTTGTACTCGTCAGCCTTTTTCTTACGTTTCTTCGATGCTGCCTCTTTGGCTGCATATTCACCGGGGGACATATCCCAGTAGGTGCTGACTGTTTCTCTGTTAATATTCAGTCTTCGTGCAACCTGTGTTTTTCTGAGCCCATTATTTTTAAGCTCATGGATTTTGGTATAAATCATCCACTCAATCATCCTTTCTTCACCTCCGGATGACAGTATATCATCATCTCAGTGAGGTTTGATAATTGCTGGAAATTAATTGCCAAAATCTGCTGGATTTAGTTTACCACTTACAACAGATCAAACTCCATCTTTACAGTCAGCAGCCGAAACTTTATACCAGCTTAATATGGACGAACAGTTGCGCGAGACCTGTGACCGTTTCATCCGTGCAGAAGCACGCGAAAATGCTATCAAACGCTTGACTACAAAACTTCAACAGGATAATGCAGAACTTACCCAGACTAACACTGAACTTGCCAACGCTAATACCGAACTTACAAACACTGTTAAAACACTTAATGCTGAAGTTGCTCGTTTAAAAGCCATTATCGAATCACAAAATTAACGAAAGAGCAGGGTCGTTATACAACAAGCCCTGCTCTTATACAATTTCAATATTATCAATATGAATTATTCCACCATCACTTCATAATATATTCATACACCACATCCGCCAGGCCGCATTCATGATTATTGCGCTTGGTCACAACATCCGCCATTGCCTTAATATCTTCGTC
>JBGVRS010000145.1:0-20067 GCA_045128635.1 Lachnospiraceae bacterium | reverse complement strand
AAATTGATTTTAAAAGTAGATATTTAAACATCCGGACAGGTGAAACTGCATTTCGTCCATTATCCAGACAATATTTATCAAGCAGTTCATCATAAATAAAGCTAAAATCAACCAATTCTTTTATCTGTCGAAGAAGATTATCTTTCGGGATTATTAATTCATATATTTCCATGTATGGACTTAACACCAATTTCTGCTGTTGTTCGATCATAAAAACACCGCCTATATTTGATAAATACATTGTACCAAATACAGGCGGTATTATCTACTTCTTCAGTGCCCTCGATTGAGGGGCAGGGGAGTTGAGAGTGTGTTTTACACACTATTTTTATGTTCCTCGACAGACTCTTACAAATTTTCCACATGGGACATGCTAGGATAAGAATAAGAAATAGTGGTAATTATTCAGCAGATCGAAGCATTTACTGCTGAGACCGTAAGAAAATGGTTCAAGTGTGAGCAAATCCCATCAGCGAAGCTGATTCTAAATGGATTTGTGAATCGTAATTATGAGGGTACTGAATAATTACGAGAAATGTATGAAGGAGAGTTTGCTATGATAGAGTTGATTTATAATGAAGAGGGGGAATATACGTCAGAAGAAAAGGCTCTTGTGGAACCGAAAAATATAAAGCAGATAGGGGAACCCGGAGAGTATAAAAAGATATTTATTGAAGATTTTGTGTATACATTTTTATGTCAATATGCAGGAGAAAGTGCTGGAAAACAAAAAATCGCAATTCTTCTGGGGAAGAGTGAGCGAGGCGGGGGCAAAAGACACATTTATATAAAAAGTGCATTGGCAGTAGAAGATGTGTTTGAAAAACAGGGGAAATATTTTTTTACAGAGAAAGTGTGGGGACAGATTTATCAGGACTGTGAAAAGTATTTTCCGGAACAGGAAATTATCGGATGGTTTTTGGCACGTCCCGGATTTGTACCGGAAAAGAATGCTGTCATTGAGGAAACCCATCGTACATATTTTTCAGGAGCAGAAAAAGTACTTTTTATGATGGAACCTCTGGAGAAAGAAAGTGTATTTTTCGGATTTAACGGAAATCGATTTGCAAAACAGGGCGGTTATTATATTTATTATGAAAAAAATGCGCCTATGCAGGAATATATGATTTCGCAGAATAAAACACAAAAAAATGAAGCACCAAGTGAAAAACCGGATGTGGCAATTGCAAATTTCAGAAAAATATTGAAAGAAAAACAGGCACGAAGTGTGAAACGTAAGAAAAAAGCAGTTTCTTACGGAACCAAGGTAGCAGCTATTCTGGTGCTGTTTGTTGCTGCGGTAGCACTGAAAAATCGAATTGGTGAAATGCCTGTGGTGGAACAACAGATGCAGCAGGTATCCGGTGATGAGGTAATTATAGAAGAATTATCGGGCGAAGTAGAAGAGCAAGATGTTCAGTTGGAGGAAGAAATAACAGAGGAAGTTCAGTTGGAGGAAGAACTGCCGGTAACAGAAGAAATAGAGGAAGTGTCGGAAATTATTGAAAAGACACCGGAGGAGGCAGAGGAAACTGCTGCTGAGGCGCCAGTTTATGTTCAATACATTGTACAGGCAGGGGATACGCTGGCTAAGATTAGTCGTGACCATTATGGAACAGATGAAAAGGTGTCGGAAATCTGTAATCTTAATGATATAACGAATGGAGATTACATTCAGGCGGGAGAAATCATTTTACTTCCGTAAATGCAGGTGTTATAATCTTCCGTATAATGAAACGAAAGAGAGAATTTAAGTGGCAAAAGTTGTAAATATATTTCCATCCATGGATGAGGATATGAAAGACTATCACAAAAAGATATGGCGACATAGAGTTTCTTTGATTTTAAAATATGCAGCCGTTGTAGCAGTGGTGCTTTTGGCGATTTTTGGAGTTCGCTATTATATGAATAACCGCACATTTACGGGGTATTCCATTGCGTCCACAACAGAACGAAGCGATACATTGACAACAAAATATGCACCGTTTGGTGATAAAATTTTGAAATACAGCAGAGATGGTGTTTCGTACACTGATGATACAAACAGTCTTCTGTTTAGCATTACGTATACAATGCAGGATCCAATCCTGGCACTGAGTCAAAAGGCTGGTGCAGTTGCGGATAAGAATGGAAGTCAGATTTATATTTTTGATCAGGAAAAGCAGATGGGACAGATTACAACGCTGCTTCCGATCAAGCACATTGCAGTTTCCAATCAGGGAGTTGTAGCGGTTCTTATGGAAGAGAGCAAATCTTCCAAGCTGGAGATTTATTCGGCAGATGGAACAATGATCGGAGATGGTATTTTTGATCTGGAAGATGCCGGATATCCGATGAACTTAAGTATATCTTCTGACGGAACAAAGATTGCCATTGCGTTTGCGCAGATTAGCGGATCAAAATTTAACAGCAGTGTTGCAGTGTATAATTTCGACAATGTAGGGGAGAACTATGTGGATCACCTTGTATTTGCGAAAAATTACACGGACTACATGATTCCGGAATTACACTATTTTGATGCAAGTACTTTGGTGGCAGTGGGAGATGGTATTTTGGGATTCTATCAGGGAAGCCAGATACCGGAGATTGTGAATGAAGTGACCATTGAAAATGAAATCAAAAGTGTTTTCTATGGAGAAAACATGGTAGGTCTGGTATTTGAAACTGTTGAAGGGAAAATGCTGACACTTTATGATGCAAAAGGAAATCTGGTAACACAGATTCCGTTTACAATGGACTATGATAATATTCGAATCGCTGACAACCGTGTGCTCATTTACAATGACACAGAAATGGGGCTGTACAGTTTCAGCGGAAAAGAATGTTTCAGACATACATTTGAGACATCCATGGTGGATATTTTCACAACCAAATCCAGAAGTAAGTATTTGTTCATCTATACAAATGAAACGCAGTTAGTAAAACTGCAGTAGGACAAGAGGAGAAAAATTATGAATTGGCTTTTTTGGGTGGTAGTGGTTTTTATTGCCTACCACGTCATTGACGGGCTTCGACGCGGCTTTATCAGAAAAGCGGTGTCTGCTGTGTCGTTAATCGTAACATTGGTGCTGGTTACTTATCTGACACCTCAGATTACAAGTTTTATTCAAAACAATACATCCCTGCATGAAAATCTGCAGCAAAAATGCAGCGACATTTTCTTAAGCGGTGAATATAACGAGGATGTAAAAACTGACCAGGTTCTTATGATTGAAAATATGGATCTGCCGGATAATATCAAAGAAATGCTTCTGGAAAATAATAATACGGAAGCCTATGATTTTCTGGAAGTTTCCGGATTTCATGATTATGTAGGAGCTTATCTGGCGAACATGATCATCAATGCGCTGGCATATCTGCTTTCCTTTGTAATTATCTGGACGGCGATTCGTGCGATTTTACTGGCAATGGATGTAGTGACTATGTTGCCGATTCTGCATGGAATCAATAAACTGGCAGGCGGTGTGCTTGGTATTGTTTATGGTGTAGTGCTGGTATGGATTGCATTTTTACTGGTAACGATTTTGTGTAATGGAGAACTGGGACGTCAGTTCTTTGCACTGATTACAGCAAATCCATTCTTGTTATTCTTATATAACCAGAATGTGATCATGAAAATTGTATTTGGAATTATGTTTTAGGAAAAAGCCACGAATTTCGTGGCTTTTTCTGTCTTAAAAGTGAGTATAAATTAGAATGTGGAATAAAAACTACAATCTTGAGGAAATATTTGGATTATGATAAAATTTATATGGCTTCTGAGGAATACTGACAGATAAATGGTGACGTTATGGATAAAAATAATCTTACAGATTTAGAAAATACGATATTATTGAGACTACACTATTATATTAATTTAAACGAAAAAGTAAGTATTGATACATTGGCATCGGAATGCTTTGTATCGAAGGCTGCAATTGTAAAGTTGGCCAAAAAGTTAGGGTACAGTGGATTTTCTGAGATGCGCTACAGTATGATGGAGCGTCAGTCAAGGGTATTTAGTGTGGACTGTTCTTCTATTATGGCTCCGTCGGAAAATTCCGCATTGCAGGAATATGTTGATAAACTTTGTAATCTTTTGCATAAATTTCGTAAACGAAAAATTTATTTAGATTCTCTTGGAATATGTGATGCTGCCAGAGATTATTACTATAGCCGGCTATTGATGTTTGGATTTGATGTGGTAATGTCCTATCATTTTGCAACATTTCATATTTCTGAGCCAGGCTTATTCTTTTTTTTATCATTTTCTGGAAGCAGACCGGAAAAATTAGAGGCAATGAAAATTGCCAATGCATGCGGGTTTGCGACGGTTGCATTAACGGCAGCAGGAAATTCTCCAATGGCACAGGAGGCGGTTTATTCGATAGAAATTGAAGGTATTAGAACTCCGTTATCCAGTTATCAACCGAACTTATTTGTTCCTAATGTAATTGTGCTTTTGGAGTTGGCGTTAAGTAAATATTCAGAGATGTATATAAAATAATAACCAAAAAACAGCAATGGATTTTGTGCAATCTGTTGCTGTTTTTGCGTGGAAAAATAAAATAATTAGTGAAAAAGTTTACAAATTGCAATGAAGTTCACGAAGCCCCCAAAACTCTAGAAATAAAAAATGTGATTCGATATAATCGCATCACAAACAAAAACAAAGGAGGATGTCTTTATGAAGGCAAAACTTACTGCTATTATGCAGAGCTTTTCACGTGCGGCTGTTCAGCCGGTAATGTTCCTTGCAATCATGGGTACAGTTATTGCGTTAACTGTTATCATGCAGATGGGATTCATGCCAGCTCCGATTGCGCTTGTCGGGGGATTATTGAGAACTATGATGGATACGATGCTTAACAACTTAGCATTAATCTTTTGTGTAGGTCTTGCAGCTGCGTTCGCGAAAGAAAAAAGAACAGATGCAGCAATTATCAGTGTTATCGTATTTTTAATGTTCCTTGCAGCAAATCAGGCTTGGTTGAGCGCAACAGGTATGCTTGCAGAAGAAGGAGTTCAGGGACTTTACGGAACAGGTCAGAACTACGTTCTCGGATTTCAGGTAGTAGACATGAACGTATTCCTTGGAATTATACTTGGATGTGTCACAGGTTTTGTACATAACAAATTATGTAAAACAAGATTCCCAGAAATGTTTAGTGCCTACGGCGGATCAAGATTTGTGTTTCTTGTAATGATTCCTGTAACATTAGTTTTAGCAATTGTATTAAGCTATGTATGGCCTGTAATCAATGGAGTAATTTCAAGCCTCTCTACATTTATGACAAATGCTGGTGCAGCCGGAGTATTCTGCTACGCATTTGGCAATCGTTTCCTTGTACCAACAGGATTACATCACTTATTCTGGATGCCATTCTGCTATACTCCAATTGGAGGTACAGTTGAAATCGCTGGAGAAGCAATCTCTGGTGCGGCAAACATTTTCTATGCTGAAATGGCAAATACAGCAAACTTAGTAGCAGTTGATGCATCTGTACGTTTCACAACATTCGGTTTTGCAAAGATGTTCGGATGCCTTGGTATTGGTCTTGCAATGATTCGTACAGCAAAACCAGAACATAGAAAAGTAGTACAGGGTATGCTAGTACCATCTATGCTTGTTGCAATGATGGCTGGTATTACAGAACCATTTGACTTCTCATTTTTATTTATTTCACCATTCTTATGGCTAGTACACGGTTTAATCACAGCAGTATCTGAAACACTTCTTTATGTATTAGGAGTAAGAACATTTGCTATGAATGGTTTCATTGATACAATTGCAAGTAACATCGTTATCGATCCAGCACTTACAAAGATCGTATGGTTTTTTGTGATTGGTGTAATCATGACTGCAGTATGGTACATCGTATTCACATTCTTCATTAAGAAAATGGACATTAAAACACCAGGACGTGATGATTCTCTTGAAATGGATCTTGCAGAAACAAACAAATCGGTAAAATCTACTGGTGCATATGAAATCGCAGATGCTGAAACAATTATCGAAGGTTTAGGCGGTGCAGATAACATTACATCTATTAATAACTGTTTTACAAGACTTCGTGTAGACGTAAAAGATGTTGCGAAAGTTAATGAAGCAATCATTAAAAAAGCACCTCAGAAGGGTGTTATCATCAATGGAAACAACGTTCAGATTATTATTGGACTTGGCGTAGAAGACGTAAAATCAGTGGTTAAAGGCTGCTGGAGAAATTAAAGAAAAGGAGTTTGACGAAGATGAAAAGATATTCTATTTGTATTGTTGGTGGCGGAAGCAGATATAACCCTGACTTACTTGCAATGTTATGCAATAATAAAGACCGCTTTCCATTAAGAAAACTCGTTTTGTATGATAATGAACCTGAAAGACAGAAAATTGTTGGAAAATATGCAGAAATTTTATTCCGTGATTATTATCCGGAAGTAGAAGAAATTATCTGGACAACAGATCCTGCAGAAGCTTTTCAGGATATCGATTTTGCATTAATGCAGATTCGCGCAGGACGTCTGAAAATGCGTGAACAGGACGAGAAGATAGCAATCAAACACGGATGTCTAGGTCAGGAAACATGTGGACCAGGTGGTTTTGCATATGGCTTAAGAAGTATTCCTGCAATTATTGAAATTGTTAAGAATATTAGAAAATATTCTCCAGAATGCTGGATATTAAACTACTCTAATCCAGCAGCAATCGTAGCAGAAGCTACAAAACGTGTATTCCCAGGAGATCACCGTATCATTAATATCTGTGATATGCCAATCGGTATCATGGATTTATATGCAGGCGTACTTGGTAAGAAACGTAAAGAATTAGAACCAAGATATTTTGGTTTAAATCACTTTGGTTGGTTTACAAATATTTATGACGTTGAAACAGGAGAAGATTATCTTCCAAAATTAAGAGAAATCTTAAAACAGCCAGCAGATGTTCAGATGGAAGCTGTATTTATGGAACCATCATGGCAGGCTACTTTCCGTTTCATGAGCCAGATGATTAATGATTATGATGAATACCTTCCAAACACATATTTACAGTACTATCTGTATCCAAACAAAATGTACAAGAAACAGAACCCTGACTGGACAAGAGCCAACGAAGTAATGAACGGTCATGAAAAGACAAGTTACGAATTTATGGAAAAAGTAATTGCTATGGGAAAGATTAAAGGTACAGATGTAGAAATCACTGAAGAAGTAGGGTGCCATGCAGAATACATTGTTGATTTAGCGGTTGCATTAGCAAACAATACAAAAGAAATTTTTCTCATCATCACAGAAAACAATGGTTCTATCAGCAACCTGGACTCAGAAATGATGACAGAAATTCCTTGCCGTGTTGGAAGCAATGGAGTGGAACCATTAACTGTAGGACCAATCAAAACATTCTATAAAGGTTTAATCGAAGCTCAGTATGCTTATGAAAAATTAGCAGTTGATGCATGCCTTGAAGGAAACAAGATGAAAGCAATTCAGGCACTTGTATTGAACCGTACAGTTGTAAATACAGATGTTGCGAAAGCTTTGGTAGAAGATTTAATGGAAGCCAATAAAGATTATTGGTATGAAATGAAATAGGCTGTCATTAGAAATCAAAAGGAGCGTTCAAAAATGTTTTCTTTTTTAAAGAAGAAAAAGGCTGATACAACAAAAGGCCTTGTGGCACATATTTCAGGAAAAGTGATTCCTATTGAGCAAGTAAAGGATGAAGTTTTTTCTTCTAAAATGTTAGGTGACGGTTTGGGGATTGAACCATCTGAGGAAAATATTGTATCTCCATGTGATGGTGTGGTTACATCCATCATGGTGGAGTCAAAACATGCGGTAGGAATTACGATGAATAATGGAATCGAGATTTTGATCCATGAGGGCCTTGATACAGTAGCTCTTGCAGGAGAAGGATTTGAGCTTTATGTTAAAGAAGGGCAAAAAGTGAAAGTTGGCGATAAACTGCTGAAATTCGATGCAAAATTACTGGAATCCAAGGGTATGGAAAAAACCTGTGTGCTTGTGGTGACAAATTTTGATGAACATTCAAATATTAAATTTGTCACAGGAATCGATGCTGTTGCAGGTGAAACAACAATTATAACATATTAATTTATAAATCTTAGGGGAGAAAGAGAAGTGGTTCTTTCTCCTTTTTTCATTATGAAATATTTTGATAAAATAAAAAACTTTAACATTTCGTAAACATTTCTCTGTTATATTCTCCCTGAAAAATGATAAAATCTGTTTAATTATAAAGACTTAAATATTTTATAAGCAAAAAATGGGAGTAAAAATCATGTTTAAAATATTATTAGTAGAAGATGATAAGGAGTTAAACGCAAGCGTTTGCGCCTATCTGAACCAGAATGGCTATGAAGCAACAGGCTGTCTGAATGCTAACGATGCCTACAACGAAATGTACGGCAACATTTTTGACATTATCATTTCGGATATTATGATGCCGGGAATTGATGGCTTTGAATTTGCGAAAACGGTTCGTGATTTAAACGAAGATATTCCGATTCTATTTATGACAGCAAAGGATGACATAGAATCTAAAAGAAAGGGATTTCGTGCAGGCATTGATGATTACCTTGTAAAACCGATAGATTTGGATGAGCTGAGTCTTCGTATTGAAGCATTGCTTCGTCGTGCGAAAATTGCATCAAAGAAGAAGCTGGTAATTAAGGTGAATGGTACTGGCAGCTGTAAGCTGGATTATTTTAAATTTTATAAGTAAACAATAAATTGTTCAATAAATTGAGATATTTTTCATAACCTTGTTGATTTATCAGCAAGGTTATTTTATTATAGAAGCAGAATATGAACTATAGGAAATTATATTCGATTTAAGAAAGGATGGATGTTTATGGGTAAAACTGATCCAAAATATGAAGCATTATTTACCCCTTGGAAGGTAGGTAATGTGGAAATTAAAAACCGTATCGTCATGTGTCCGATGGGTGGAACCTCCCTGTTTGGCTGGTTCGAACTTGGCGGATGTCATTTCGATAAAGAAGCAGCAAAACTCTTTTTAGAAAGAGCGAATAATAATGTAGGGCTGATCATTCCTGGTATTGCGCCTCTTCGAGATACATTCTGGGGCAAATGGTTATGGCAGAACCCTAAGATGTTTGATGAATTAAAAGTCTATATGGATGAAATTCATAAAACAGGTGCAAAATTATTTGTTCAGTTAACCGCAGGGATGGGACGTTCCTGGGCAATTACAGAACTTGTGGCACCATTACATAAAAATAAGATTACAAGAGCGATTATTAAACCGGTAATCGATACTTCTCATGAGCTGGCATGTCCGAGTCCTCAGAAATCCCGTTGGGCTCATGATATTGAATGTCCTGAAATGACAGTAGAACAGATTCATGAAATTATCGAAGCCTTTGCAAAAACTGCAAAACTTTGTAAAGATGCAGGTGTTGATGGTGTAGAAGTACATGCGGTGCATGAAGGATATTTGCTTGATCAGTTTGCGATTGAATTCTTTAACAAACGTACTGACGAATATGGCGGAAGCTTTGAAAATCGTTATCGTTTTGCAGTAGAAGTTGTAAAAGCAATCAAGGAAGCATGTGGTGATGATTATCCGGTATCTCTTCGCTACTCTGTGGAATCCAAAATGAAAGGTTTCTGCAAAGGTGCAATGCCTGGAGAAGACTATGTAGAAGTCGGAAGAAATATGGAAGAATCCGAAAAGGCAGCCAAATATCTTCAGGATGCCGGCTATGATATGCTCAATGCTGATAATGGAACCTACGATTCCTGGTACTGGGCTCATCCACCAATGTATATGCCTGAAAACTGCAACCTGGAAGATGTTGCACACATTAAGAAATTTGTGGACATTCCTGTTGTTTGTGCGGGAAGAATGGATCCGGAAACAGGTGCGAAAGCAGTAGCAGATGGAAGAATCGATGGTGTGGGTGTTGCGCGACAGTTCCTTGCTGATCCGGAATGGATTACAAAACTGATTGAAGACCGTCTGGAAGATATCAGACCATGTATCTGCTGTCACAGCGGATGCTTTAACTTCTCTTCTTCTAAAGGTCATGCAAATACACAGGATCTGACAGATACCATGGGACTTGCACGCTGTGCGTTAAATCCGCAGACAATGCAGTCTAAGAAATATTATGTAGCGCCTGCAAAGAAGGCAAAGAAAATTGCTGTTATCGGTGGCGGTATCGGCGGTATGGAAGCAGCAATCCTCCTTGCAAAACGTGGACATCAAGTGGTACTTTACGAAAAAGGTGACAAATTAGGCGGTGTATTTGTTGCTGCGGCAGCTCCTTCTTTCAAAGAAAAGGATCGCGAGCTGATTGCATGGTACATTCGTGAACTTGCAAAATATCCAATTGAAGTTCATATGAATACAGAAGTGAAGGATGTAAATTCTCTTGGAGCAGATGAAATCATCGTTGCAACAGGTGCAAAGGCAAAACGCATTCCAGTCAAAGGTGTGGAAAATACTATCGAAGCAGTAGATTACCTGCTTGGCAAGAAAGAAGTCGGACAGAATGTCACAATCATCGGCGGCGGTCTGACTGGATGTGAAATTGCTTACGATTTATATTTACAGGGCAAAAATCCGACAATCGTGGAAATGATGGACGATCTGATCGTAACAAAAGGTGTTTGTCTGGCAAATACAAGTTACCTGCGTGACTTCTTCGAAACCAATAAAGTACCGGTACATTTGGAAACAGGTTTAACAGAAGTTCTGGAAGATGGCGTGATGGTAAAAGATAAAGCCGGCAAGGTATTTAAAATCGATGCGGACAGCGTGATCATGTCCGTTGGTTACAATCCGGCACCACTTGCAGAAAAGAGCAAACATGTACATATCATTGGTGATGCGAATAAGGTCGGCAACTTACGTTCCGTTATCTGGGGCGCATGGGATGTTTGTATGAAATTGTAGGAGAATAAAAATTATGATGAAATTAACAGATGAACAGCAGGCGATACTGAACGGTTCTAAGGGTGAAACCATGGCGAAAGTCATGAAAACTCAGGTGATGTTTGGTGAAGCTTTTGGTGCTGAAAAAATGGTTCCGGTAACTTCCGAATATAACCATCTGGTAACCTCTTTCGGATTAAAATTACTTGGACCGGTTTATGAATTGATGGATAAATTACTGGAAGCAGGGGCTCCATCACAGCAGAAATTTTCTGTAGACCCAAGACCATTGGATCCAAATGTACCTGCGAACCTTTTACAGAAATTAATCTTTAAGAAATTCATGTACAGCAAACAGGATTTCTATGAAGAACAGTTAGACAAGCTTGGTCTGATGGACAAGGATGCATTTACATGTACCTGCTATATGGATCAGGTTGGAAATGTACCAAAGAAAGGTGACGTCCTTAGCTGGGCAGAATCGTCAGCAGTTGTTTATGCAAACTCTGTACTTGGCGCACGTTGCAACCGCAACTCCGGTATTATGGATATCATGGGTTCCGTGCTCGGTTATGTTCCATACTTTGGTCTTTTGACTGACGAAGGACGTAAAGCGACTTGGATTGTAAAAATCGAAACTACCAAAAAACCGGAAGCGCAGTTACTTGGTTCTGCCATCGGTATGAAGGTTATGGAAGATGTTCCATATGTGATGGGACTTGATAAATGGCTTGGAACAGAATTAAATGATTCTGTTAAAACTTATTTAAAAGACTTTGGTGCAGCAACAGCATCTAACGGAGCAGTAGGTTTATATCATATTGATAACCTGACACCGGAAGCGGTAGAAATGGGTGGAAAGCTCATTACTGATGAAGCAAAAGTTTATGTGATCGACGATGCAGAACTGGAACGTGTGAAGGCAAGTTATCCGGTTATCTGGAAAGACAAAAACGCAACTCCGAAGCTTTGCTTCATGGGCTGTCCTCACATGAGCTTACAGCAGTTAAAAGACTGGACAGACAAGGTAGAAGCAGGATTAAAAGCAGCAGGAAACAAGAAGGTTGTGATTCCAACTGTGTTTACAGCAGCACCAGGCGTTTTGGAAGAATTTGAAAAGACAGAATACGCAGGCAGACTGAAAGCAACAGGTGTGATTACTTCTTATATCTGTCCGCTCATGTATATGAATAACCCATTATGCAAATCTATGCCTGTAATTACTTCTTCTAACAAGCTTCGTACTTACACAACAGCTCGTTATTATACAGATGATGAAATTCTGGCACAGATTACGAAAGGAGGCAAATAGGTATGAAAACATTTCAGGGACGAGTGGTAACTCCAGGATGCGTAAAAGCAGAAGCACTGGTAACCCGCGAAGGATTTAATACATTGGCTTCTTTCCAGTCACCATTACAGTTTGGTGATAAGACTGCAAAATGCGGTGACCAGAACAACGCAGATATTTACGGAAAACCAATGGCAGGAAAAGCACTCTGCCTGCCACAGACCATCGGTTCTACTACAGGAGGATTGGTTCTCTACTGTGCATGTGCCATGGAACGTCAGCCGGCTTGCATGCTCTTTGCAAACCATATCGACTCGCTGGCAGCGGCAGGAGCAATCCTTGCAGATGTATGGCTGGATAATGTAACAATGCCGGTTGTTGACTGTCTGGGAGATGAATTCTTAGAATATGTCAAAGATGGTATGATGATTACTATCAAAGAAGACGGCTTGGTAGAAGTGGAATAGAATAGATGAATCAGTTTGAAAGTGGTATTAGGGAAAGAACCTGATACCACTTTTTTATGCACGAAAGTTTTGGGATTAATAAAACTTTAACATTTCACAAACATTACAAAAACAATCTCCCAATAAGATAATGTCATCAAAGGAAATTAATATTGATAGTAATTTATTTACTATAGATCCATTACCAGGGAGTTGCTGATGCACAACAGCAGCTCCCTTTCCCTTTTTAAATATGAATTTCTTTCCATTCACCGGGTTTTAAATCTTCATCTAATACAATATCCCCCATAGAAATACGTTTTAAGTAAATAATACAACAGCCGACAGCTTTCAGCATTCTTCGAACCTGATGCTTTTTGCCTTCTGTGATTGTGATTGTTCCAAAGACGATTGGGTGTTCCGGGCGGTTATGGCAGGTATTTTTCTGGATTTCCGGATGAAGCGTTGGAAGTACTTCGGATAAAATGCTGGTTCCGGTGACAGTTACTTTTGCAGGAGCAGTCAGTTTTTCTGCGCCTTTCAAAAGAACGCCATTTTCTAAATGACAAATCTTTTCGTCATCCAAAGTTCCCAAAGCAATAAATTCATAAAGTTTTTCTTTTTCGTTGGATGGATGGGTCATGAGCTGATTCCACATGCCATCATCTGTGATGAGAAGGAGTCCTTCTGTTTCACGATCCAGTCTTCCTACGTTGGAAAGGTTTGGGTTATTCAATTCTTTAAAGTAATCCATGACCGTTGGATAGAGGTCGTCGCGACGTGCACAGACACAGCCGTAAGGTTTGTTGAACATATAGTAAGAATACATAGAAGGCTCCTTTCAAGTAACTGTATTGTATCATATTTTAGAAAAATATATTGTGGTTTCAAAAATAAAAGTGTACCCTAAATTTAGGAGGAACTATCATGGACAGAAAAAAGATTATTTGCACATTTGAGAAATATGTTTCTAACTATAATTTAAACGATCCGAATATTTATTTAAAATATAAACATACAGGAAAAGTGGCAGAAAACTGTGAACGCATTGCAAAATCTTTAAACCTTTCAGAACAAGATATTGATCTGGCATGGGAAATTGGGATGCTGCATGACATTGGAAGATTTGAACAATTGCGACGTTTTGATACATTTATTGATATAGAATCAATTGATCATGCAGAGTTTGGCGGAGATCTGCTCTTTAAGGACGGATTAATCCAACAGTTTGATGACGAAAAAGAGAATTACGAACTTTTAGAAAAAGCAATCCGTCTGCACAGCCTTTATCGATTACCGGAAGATTTGTCAGAAAAAGAGCTGTTGTTTTGTCAGGTGATAAGAGATGCGGACAAAATAGATATTTACAGAGCCAATTATGAAACAGGACTTCATGTCATTTATCATGTGACAAAAGAAGAATTGTTAAACAGCGAAATTACACCTGAAGTATACCAGGTGTTCTGCGAAGAACGGGCGATCCCGAGAAATATAAGAAAAACAATTGCAGATAATCTGGTAGGGCATATTGCGCTGACATTTGAATTGGTGTATCCGGAAAGCAAGAAGATAGCAATTGAACAGGGATATTTACAGAAGTTGTTAGAGACGGAATTTATCAATCCTGAAACAACAGAACTGATGAAAAAGATTTCTCTAAGAATGAGACGCTTTACAGAAAAATGATTTTGAATTATCATAAATATCAAATTTAGGATAAAGAGTATACAATATGAACATTCGAAAGATTAGAATTATCCTCGAAGAAGCTTACGCAGAAAGTATCTGGTGCAAAGAGCTTCTTAGCGGTTTACAAAAAGAACTGAAAAAAAGACGTCTTGCTTCTGATATATACACACAATTTGTGGTGCCGGATGCGGAAGATGCAGTATGCCTGATTGGTATGAGAAATGGCTGGTTGGAGTCAGTGATTAAAGAATACAATGCACTGGATTGTGCGCCGATCGTATTAAGCGCTCAGGCAGGGCGAAGTGTAGATGGTAAGTATCATCTGATCTGCCCGGATATGAAAGCGGCAGCTAAGGAATTGAAAGAAGCGTTTGCCCGCGCCGGAAGAAAAAAAATTGCATTGTACGGAGCTAACTATTCCGCAGATTTAGACAAGGATCGAACAGCGATTTTTTCAGAATTGGTAGATACCCCGTCAGACATTTATACCAATACAGGAAATCTGGAAGCGTGTTTTCGTTCTTTTCAGAAAAAAGCAGCATTTTACGATACGGTTCTCTGTGTAAACGGATATGCAGCACTGTCGCTTGTGAAAAAGCTGGAAAAAGAACATAAAGAACTTCTTGAAAAAATTGTGATCTTATCATGCGAAGAGGTGCTGAAGCATTCCAAATATAATCAATGGATTTCTTTGATTGATTTGAAGTTAGAGAGTTTTGGGGCAACAGCCATGACAGTAATGGAAATGGCATCCTTACGAAGTGATATTTCTGTGATTACAGTGCGTATGAATGTCACCATCAGCGAAATTCCGGGAAAAGTTCCGGCAGAGCATTCAGACAGAGAAACAGAACTGCAATTTTACGAAGACCCTGAAATCATCCATATGGCAAAAATCGAGCAGCTTCTGCGTGATGCAGATGATATGGATCATCATATCATCGCCATGCTTCTTGATGGTGCTACTTACAGCGAGATTGCGGACAGCAGTTATATGACAGAGGGAAACGTGAAGTACCGTGTGAAGAAATATATGAGTACCTGCGACTGCAAAACCAAGAAAGAATTGTTAGAACTTTTACAGGAATATTTACAGTAAAAAGTATAAAAAAGACTGCAGAAAAATGCAGTCTTTTTTGTATTTTATCAAATAAATTCCTTTGTTATAATGAGTACAGTGAAAAAAGTACCAGAGGAAGAGGTATTTAATTTTATAAACGAAAGGAAATTATCATGGCAAGCTTATCATTACAGAACATTAAAAAAGTTTACCCTAACACAGAAAAGAAGAAAAAAGCAAAAAAAGGTCAGCCTGAAAAGAAAACAAATCTTCAGATTACTGAAGAAGGTGTTGTTGCAGTTCAGCAGTTCAACCTTGAAATCGCAGACAAAGAATTTATCGTACTTGTAGGTCCATCAGGATGTGGTAAATCTACAACACTTCGTATGGTTGCAGGTCTTGAAGACATCAGCGGCGGTGACTTATACATCGACGGAAAACGTGTAAATGATGTTGCACCAAAGGATAGAGATATCGCAATGGTATTCCAGTCATATGCTCTTTACCCACATATGACAGTATATGATAACCTTGCATTCCCATTAAAATTAGCTAAAATGGACAAAGCTGAAATCGACAAAAAAGTTCGTGAAGCAGCTGAAATCCTTGATATCACACAGTACCTTGAAAGAAAACCAAAAGCTCTTTCAGGTGGTCAGAGACAGCGTGTTGCTATCGGTCGTGCAATCGTACGTAGCCCTAAAGTTCTCCTCATGGACGAACCTTTATCAAACCTGGATGCAAAACTTCGTAACCAGATGCGTGCTGAAATCATCAAATTACGTAAGAGAATCGACACAACATTCATTTACGTAACACATGACCAGACAGAAGCTATGACACTTGGTGACAGAATCGTTATCATGAAAGACGGTTTTGTACAGCAGGTAGGAACACCTCAGGAAGTATTTGATCATCCAGCAAACCTCTTCGTAGCAGGATTCATCGGAATGCCACGTATGAACATCTTCGATGCAAAACTCGTGAAGAAAGGTGACAAATATGCAGTAGCAATCGGCGGAATCGAAGTAGAAGTATCTGCTGAAAAACAGGCTAGACTTGCTGCAAATAACGTTGAACCACAGGATATCACATTAGGTGTTAGACCAGAACACTTAACATTAAAAGGTGATGACTTACTGAAAGGTAAAGTAGACGTATACGAAATGATGGGTAGCGAAATCCACTACCATGTATCATACGAAGGACAGGATGTAATTCTTATCATCCCTACACTTGGACATGAAACAGTTGGTATGGGTAAAGAACTTGGCTTCACATTCACAGGAAGCGTTGCTCATATGTTCAACAAAGAAACAGGAATGAATTTAGAATTCTAAGAATTCTCTATTAATGTAATGAAAAACACTGCGGATGTTTCCGCAGTGTTTTTCTATGTAAGCTCTTTTTCTTTTCCAAACATGGAAACATTCTTAATTCCCAAAGATGCTAATTTTTTCAAAGTATGTAAAATGAATTTTTTGGTATCTCCATCAAGTTGTGCAAGTGCATGAAGTGTTGCAGGAATGGCGGTCTGCCAATCGGCTTTAAAATCATCGATGCTGGTCAGATGATTGGCGCTTAATACACTGTAAAGGGAATCTACAAAGCGTTCACGTTCTTCTTCCGAAAGGTTATTTAACCAGTCTGTCAGAGTTTTATCTGTAAATCTTGCATTTTTCGTCAGATTTTCAATGTAGATAAAGTTGTTTCCCTCGATTTCCCATGTAAACTGATCATGTTGCAAAAGCCCCAGACTATTACTCTTTATAATGTCAAAATTTTCCCGATGTTCAAGCATCATTCCAATGACAGAGGACTGAGGAAGCGTTTTTTCGATACGAGGAGCAATCTGTAAAAATTCAGGACTTTTTAAAGTGGATTCTAAAAATCCCGGACCGTCATGTGAAAAGATTTTCGAAATGCGGTTCTGAATATTTTCGCGGCACATTGCGGATGCATAAACCGCAAGATTCCCACCTTTAGAATGTCCGCCTGTATAAATATTTCCCTGACAGTAAAGAGCAGCTTTTTCGATATAACGAACAGCCTCTTCCTGAGATGGAATTGGTGCTTTAAATGCCATGTTAAAGTCTTCTTTCCAACCTACAAAAGTAGAGTCTGTGCCACGAAAAGCGATATAATATAAATCAGGACGAACTTGAAATGTTGTGGCAGAAAACTGTTTTTCTGATACGAGATCAAACTGTTCTGTGTACCCCATGACACGGATGTCACGAAAACGTGGGCTTGCTGCCAGAGCAAAGAAAAGCTGTCTGGTGTCTTCGGAAAGAGGGATGTTGTGAAACATTTCTTCAAAATATTCTGCGCGATAAAGCTCCTGAAGGCGAATTCCTTTCCAGTTTGCAACTTCCGGGATTACATCCGGAAAATGAATGTAAGCGGCAGAGGATAGGATCAGACTGTCTACGGAATTGAACGGATATTGGTCAAATGTATCTAAATTTTCCTGGGTATAGTTGATAATGTTGCTCATAAGTTTCTCCTCCTGCAACCTAAAGTCTTTTACGATATTCTGCTGGGGTCATACCGTATTTTTCGGAAAAGAGTTTATAGAAATAGCCTTTGTTTTTGTATCCGACTTCTTCTGCGATTTCTGCAATGGTCAAAGTTGTCTGACTTAAAAACTGTTCTGCTTTAAAGAGCCTGATTTCTTGTAGAACATCACAATAAGTTCTTCCAAGTCGTTTTTTAATCAGGCGGTTAAAATAATCTTCCTGAAAATGAAAAACTTTGGAAAGCTCCTGAATGGTGACAGTTTTATAGTTCTGTTCAATGTAATGACAAACGTCTTCGAAAATCGCCCAGTTCATATCTTTTTTCTGCTGCTTGGAAAGATGAAACTCGTATTCGGTGCTGAGCAGACGGAAAATTCTCATTAATAATCCTTTTACAATATAATGAGAACCTGTTTTGTCATCCCGAAGCTCATTTGCCATCAGAGAAAAATAGCTGTCCATTTCATCACGGAAATTTCCAATTGGGCGAAAATGTACATATTGTTGGAGTGACTTTTGCTCCATTAAAGCAGCCTGTAAAAATGAAATGATTTTTCTTGTTGTTACATTTTCATTCATAATTTCCGGAAGGACGTCGTTTCGAAGACATAAAAAAACAACCAGAGAAGAATTGT
Source organism: Lachnospiraceae bacterium (assembly GCA_045128635.1). Taxonomy (GTDB): domain Bacteria; phylum Bacillota; class Clostridia; order Lachnospirales; family Lachnospiraceae; genus HGM12587. The sequence goes on along the minus strand of JBGVRS010000145.1, from coordinate 1,530 downwards.
CCAACAGATAGTCCTGATGAGAACAGTTTCTGTCAATCAGACAAAGTTCGCCTTCTTTAAATGTAATATCTTTATCTAGAATTTTTTGACGAAGCTCCCCTTTTACAACATATGCAAGTTCTAAGAAATCCTGAACATGAGGCTGTGTTTTCTGACCATGAATAAAATGACAGGAAAAAGCAAAATTGTCATCATAAGGACAGATGGTAGCCAATAGTTCTGATGGTGCATGAAAATTCCAGATATAGAGATAAACTTTTTTATCATAAAAAGCAAACTGATACTGCTTCGTGCTTTGAGAATCGTCCATAAAGCCGCTTTCAAGAAACTTTTGACCAAGTTCAAGCGCATCTTCTTTCAATTTGCAGTCGGATAAGGTAAGTGTCTGACACTGTTCTAAGAAATTCATGAAATATACTCCAATATGTAATCATTTCGAAATAAGTAAAAATATTATTACATTTTTGAAACGATATTTCAAGTCGGATTTCGTTACTTTACGCTGTCAGAAAATTATTGCTGGAAGCTTTGCAATTATCTCAAAATCTTGATATAATCTTCATATCGACAGATTTGGAGGTGCGACATGCTTAGGGACGAGTTTAGCAGAGTTTATTCGAAATTTAAATTACATTTCTATCAGAAAGTTTTCGAAAGGATTGAAGGAAGAGAAACTTCTCTTACGACAGTGGAAACATTCTGTATGGAAATTATTTATGCAGCCAATGGTCCGACAGTGAATGAATTTGCGAAACTTGCAAATCTTTCCTCTCCGAATGCAGCATATAAAGTAAATAATCTGATGAAAAAAGGTTATTTGGAAAAAATACAGTCGACAGAGGATAAGAGGGAGTATCATCTGTATGTAACACAGAAATATCTGGATTACTATAATATCAGCTACCAGTATTTAAATACGGTATTGAACCGTTTGGAAGGACGATTCAGTCAGGAAGAACTGGAAGTTGTAAAAAGGGTGTTAAAGGTTATGGATGAGGAACTGATGCCTGAAATTCCAATCTAACTGATAACAATAAAAGGAGATGAAAAAATGAGTTCTAATAAAACAGATCTGGGAAGCGGGAATGTAAAAAGCCTGCTGCTAAAGCTTGCAATTCCGGCAGTTGTAGCCCAGGTGATCAATCTTTTGTATAACATTGTGGACCGAATTTATATTGGTCATATTCCTGAAATCGGGACAAATGCGCTGACGGGAGTAGGACTTTGTCTGCCAATTTTGATGTTGGTCAATGCTTTTGCTACCTTGGCGGGCGGTGGTGGTGCACCGCGAGCAGCAATCGCCATGGGTCAGGGCAAAAAAGAGGATGCAGAAAATATATTGGGGAATTGTTTTTCCACACTGATCATTATTGCAATTATTCTGACAGTGACATTGAGCCTTACGGCAGAACCATTGCTGTGGTTATTTGGAGCCAGTGAAAATACGATTCCTTATGCGATGGATTATATGAGAATCTATCTGCTCGGAAGTATTTTTGTTCTGATTGTTATGGGGATGAATCCATTTCT
>JBGVRS010000144.1:0-2937 GCA_045128635.1 Lachnospiraceae bacterium | reverse complement strand
TAGAAGCAAGCAATGTATCATTTGATAAATCAGTAATTGAAAATAATTTATGTCAGGATTGTTTAGACTAAGTAACTGATTCATTAGAAGGATATTTTGAAGAAGGAAAAGAAGAATATCTTCCATTTTGTTTGGTGGATTTTGAAACATTAGATATTTATCCTGTTCAGAAGATGAATAGAGCATATTCGGTTAGAGATTATTGGGTAGATTTGGATTATAATGATTCAGAAATAGAAATAGATGTATATTATCTTCCAGGAAATGTATAAACATTTAGATGATTAACAATAGAAGACTGGCAATGCTTTGCACCGCCAGTCCCGATTGTTAATCATTTTTATTTTGGTCTATAATTCTTTAATCGTGGAAATTCTTTATTATTTTTGAAAATATAGTATTTACGAAGAGCATTTTGTCTTGGGGTATGTGCCCGATTATCAATGTCCTGTAATTTGATCAAGGCATAATACATTTCATTGTCATTGGAAACAACTTCATCCAAATTTTTACCAATATAGGAATATGTCTCTTGTAACATTCGTTTACGGGTAGCTATTCCGTTTGTGCTGACATTCTGATCTTCTAAAAATTTAACGTAGCCATCAATATCCATAATCATTCCTCCTGTATTTTTTAGGTAGTGTCAAGTTTCACTACCTTTTTTTATTGTTAAACCTTGATTTTATGGGAGTTTGCAATAAAAAGAGCATTGACCTCCCTTTTTCTGGTATAATGTCAATCGCCAAACCAACCTTAAACCAAGGAGACAATGCTCATGGACATTATACTGTATTTACTTCACTTAATTCAATACCAACATAAACAAATTTGCTGGCTTATTAACTTTATCTGTAGATATATCCCTCTCAAACAATGGGCTTTCGATGATTCCCATTCTCCCAAGTATCAGAAGTTCAAGATTGACGAACTTCCTAAGATTATTTCATACAAACAGGATTGGGACTGGAAAGAGCTTATTCCTTACTATCAGGAACGCTATCACAAAATCATCAAGCCTGTGTTCAGGCACGGAGAATGCGATATTCCAGAGTCCTGTCACTGCCCCGTTTGCGACGCGCCTGCTGACTATCTCAAGTGGAACAATGGAAAGCGCAAATCTCAAGTGTTGTGCAAGGTCTGCCAGACCACTTTTTCCCCAACCGAAGATAACCGTTTTTCTAAATCCACTGTATTGAGATGCCCTCACTGTAATCACAGTCTTGATCGTAAAAAGGACCGGAAACACTTCATCGTCCACAAATGTGTTAACCCCAAGTGCCCATACTATCTACACAATCTGAAGAAAGTTGACAAAAAGCATCTTGAAGAAGATTACGGCAAAAACAAATATAAGCTTCACTACATCTACCGCGAATTCACGATAGATTTCTTTAAGTTGGATTTAAACTCCCTTCCAAAGAATGCATCTTCCCTGAAATTCACCAAGTTCGATTCCCATACCATGGCACTTTGTTTGACTCTGCATGTGAATCTCGGTCTTTCTCTCAGAAAAACCAAGCAGGCACTCCTTGATCTTTACGGTATTGACATCTCACATCAGAGCATTGCCAACTACTGCAAATCTGCCGCCATGTGTATCAAACCCTTTGTAGACCATTACGATTACGGCACAGGCTCTGTATTCACTGCTGATGAAACCTACATTAAAATCCGTGGCGTTAAAGCCTACATCTGGTTCATTATGGATGCGGCAAAACGTTCCATCATTGGCTACCAGGTCTCGGATAATCGTGGTGTCGGTCCTTGTATCCTTACAATGAGAATGGCTTTCCGGAACCTAAAAGAACTTCCAAAAAACTTTAAATTCATTGCGGATGGATACAGCGCCTATCCATTGGCTGCACAGCAGTTCTTCCATGAATTTGGAGATAAATTCAAGTTCGATATTACCCAGGTAATTGGTCTTACCAACGACGATGCGGTGTCAAAAGAGTTCCGTCCATACAAACAGATGATTGAAAGACTCAACCGTACATACAAGGCCTCTTACAGACCCACAAACGGCTTTGACAACATCGACGGTGCCAACTATGATCTGGCTCTATGGGTTGCTTACTACAACTTTCTCCGCCCACACAAGCATGTCGGCTACAAAGTACTGAACGAAGTAGAAATGCTCAAAGGCGCTGATAACATGCCTGGAAAATGGCAGCTTCTCATCTTCCTCGGCCAGCAGACCATCCTTAATCTTCAAAATCAGGCATCTGCATAATGGAGCGGAACTGTTGTCAGGTAAACCGTGGAATACCGCAGTGCCGTAGGCGCGAGGATATGCCGCGAAAGTTGCTTGACATAAGGTTCTCGGATTATCCTGTCAAACAGAAAAGGGGCAACTGCGCCCTTTTCCTGCCTTCCGGCGAGGACGGGTTCGGGCAGAGCCTGAAAATGGGTCAAGGGACGAGTCCCTTGCGGGTACTTAGGGCAGAGCCCTAAGCCCTCGGAGAGCTTATCGTGATCAATATCTACAGTTTTCAAGGTTCAATTGAGCCTTATTTATTTGACTCGTTTTTCCATACATCATTTGACACTATCCGGTGTTTTTCCAAAACATCTTTTAAAATCCCTTTTTCAATACATTCATTCACGGCACAGGTGACTGCTTCCTTCTGATTGCATTCTCCTTCTTTATGGCAGGAGGCTCTCATCAATATCACAAAAACCTCTCTGCGTTTGTTAATTGGGTACAAAGCATTGAGATTTCATAGAATGCCAAATGGCAAGATATCGATGTGATTATTTACTTGATATTAGAAATATTAATGCTTTTAAAAAAGTATAACACAAGCGTTTCGAAAAAACTATAAAATTTTTTTCTTAATAGTTATCTTGCTCAATAAATAGAAAAGAGGAGGTTTAACACCTCCTACTTCTCAAACAACTCTATGCCATTATATTTGTAAATTATCCTCATTG
>JBGVRS010000143.1:0-12395 GCA_045128635.1 Lachnospiraceae bacterium | reverse complement strand
TTCTTGAGGGAGACAATACCTATCACGTGGATTTTGACGCATGAAAAAACAGATAGAAAGCTTACAGATATTAAGAGCAATTGCTTTTCTGGAAATATTTCTGGGACATTGCGGAATTACATTTTTTACAGGTGCCTTTGGTGTGTCGATTTTTATTGTGTTGTCGGGATTTTGTATGGCGCTAAATTATTTACCAAAGGCTGACAAAATCAGTTTATCACCAGTCAGCAATATAAAATATGCTCTTTTGAAAATAAAAAAACTTTATGGATTGCATCTTGTTATGCTGGTGCGTATGAAATATTGCTGGTGACAGTTTTTAGTTTTTTTATAACCGCTACAGTGGCGCTGCTTGTGCAATATTTTGTGAAGCGAAAAAATTGTTAATATTCAATATAAAAATCATGAAAGAGCCTGATATACTGTAAAATACATATATCAGGCTCCAATACATTATATATTTGTAACATTCCGTAATGAATGATATAATGTATTTACTTTCTTAAAATTCTTATCAGAAACTCTCTGAAATAATCCACTCAATTCATTAATTATAAGACCTAGGATTTATAACTAAAATATGATAGAATGGAGATATAATCAATGAACATTACAAGTGAATATCAGAATATTTATGCAAATCGAAAGTTTAAAGACTCATTGTTTCGCATGGTGTTTAAAAACAAAGAGGATATGCTGGATTTATACAATGCAATCAATGATACATTTTATACCAATACAGAAGATTTGGAAATTAATACGTTAGAAAATGCTTTGTATTTGACCATTAAAAATGATGTTTCTTTTATGATTGGGTGCACCATAAATTTATATGAACATCAAAGTTCATATAATCCTAATATGCCTCTGAGAGGAATGGTATATTTTGCGCAGTTGTTTAGTAAATATGCTGAACAGCGAAAATTAAACCTTTTCAGCAGTACGCTTCAAAAGATACCTACACCAAAATATATTGTATTTTACAATGGTCTGCAAAATGAACCTGATAGAAAAATATTGAAATTATCAGATGCATTTCAATACAGCGGAGGTTGCTTGGAATGTGAGGCGACCATGTTGAATATCAATTATGGAAAGAATCTTGAATTAATGGATAAGTGTAAGCGCCTGGAGGAGTATTCCATTTTTATTGCTGTTGTGAGAAGATATGCGATGAATGGAACGATGGGATTGGAATTTGCAATATCAAAAGCGATTGATGAATGTGTTGAAAAAAATGTTTTGCGAGATATTTTGATTGATCAGAGAGGAGAGGTCGCTATGTATATCCTGGAATCTTTTGATAAAGAAATTTACGAACGAGATTTGAAAGAAAACTTGCGAAATGAAGTGAAAGCAGAGATACGAAATGAAGTAAAAGCAGAGGTACGAAATGAAGTAAAAGCAGAGCTGCGAGAAGAAATAAAAAAAGAGATTGTCAATATACTGGTTGAAAAAGGGATGATTTCAGAAGAAGAAATTGACATTTTTGATATCGAGTAGTAAACTGAATTTTGACAATAGAAGGGGCGCTGGTAAATCGGCCGGCTGAGATGAGGAATCGTTTTCTCAAACCCATGAACCTGATCTGGATAATGCCAGCGTAGGAAGAGTACATTTTCGTAGAGAATTGAAATTTTATACCTGAGTATCCAAATCGGATGCTCAGGTTTTTTGTTGTTTCAAATGCATTTGCAGGCGCGCAGCGGATGCCACAAAATGCACTCTAAAATCAGGTGTGTTATTTAACAATCTGAAAGGAGAAAATTTAAAATGAATGCAAGTGTAGCAATTCAGGTATTGCCAAAAGTGAACAGTGATGAGGAAGTAATCCGCATTGTGGATGAAGTCATCGCATACATTAAATCCACAGGTCTGAACTATTTTGTAGGACCATGTGAAACCTCCATTGAGGGGGACTATGATGAACTGATGGACATTGTGAAAGAATGTCAGAAAATTGCAGTTCGTGCCGGAGCAAAATCCGTATCCGCTTATGTAAAAATCAACTATCGTCCGGAAGGAGACGTATTAACCATTGAAAAGAAAGTTACAAAACACCACTAACATCATATGGTCAGTTTCTGCAATCACAGTGATATTAGTTCTTTGGCAGGCAGTCTGCTCTTTTGGGCTGGTAGACTCCTTTTTGCTTCCATCACCGGTACAGGTGGTAAAGGCATTTATAGAAGAGTTTCCGACATTAATGGAACATTCTCTGGTGACATTATCGGAAGCGTTTATCGGGCTGTTGCTTGGTATTTTACTGGGATTTGTGATGGCGGTATTGATGGATCAATTTGAGCCGTTGTATAAGGCATGCTATCCGTTAATTGTTTTGACGCAGACGGTGCCAACCGTTGCCATTGCGCCGCTTTTAGTACTCTGGTTTGGATATGAAATGACACCGAAGGTTATTTTGATTGTCATTACCACATTTTTCCCAATTGCCGTGGGGTTGTTGAATGGATTCAAATCAGCAGATCAGGACTCCATCAATCTCTTGCGTGCCATGGGCGCAGGCCGATGGCAGATTTTTAGGATTGTCAAACTGCCGGGAGCAATGTCACAATTTTTTGCAGGACTTCGTATTTCCGCATCCTACGCAGTGGTCGGAGCAGTGATATCCGAATGGCTTGGAGGATTCAGCGGACTTGGTGTTTACATGACGCGAGTGAAAAAGGCATTTTCTTTCGACAAAATGTTTGCGGTCATTTTCCTGATTTCCGTTATCAGCTTGCTGCTGATGAAGGGCGTGGACCTTTTGCAGAAGAAATGTATGCCTTGGGAAAAGGAGTAATTATAATATGAAGAAAATCATGAGTTTACTGCTTGCAGCAGTATTAGTATTTGGGATATTGACTGGCTGTGGAGCAAAAGAAGAACCGGCGGCAGAAGTTGGAACTTCTGAAAGCACAGAAGAAAATAAAGAATTAGAAAAAATCACATTTGTATTGGACTGGACTCCAAATACAAATCACACAGGTTTATATGTAGCACAGGAAAAAGGTTTTTTTGAAGAAGCAGGTCTTGAGGTTGAAATCGTACAGCCACCGGAAGACGGTGCAGTGGTACTGGTAGCATCTGGAAAAGCGCAGTTTGGTGTTTCTTTCCAGGATTCTTTAGCTCCTGCATTTATTGAAGGGGATGCAATTCCTGTCACTGCAGTGGCATCTGTGATTCAGCATAATACATCCGGTATCATTTCACGTGCAGGAGAAGGCATGGATACTCCAAAGGGAATGGAAGGACATTCTTACGCTACATGGAATGGAGCGATTGAACTTGCCACCATCGAAAAAGTTGTAGAAGCTGATGGCGGAGATTACTCTAAAGTAGAGCTCATTCCAAGTACAGTGACTGATGAGGTTTCAGCGCTGAAAACAAATTCTGTGGATTCTATCTGGATCTTCTATGCTTGGGCTGGAGTAAAGACAGAATTAGAAGGTTTGGCAACAGATTATTTTGCATTTGCCGACATTGATCCGGTATTTGACTACTATACACCGGTCATCGTAGCAGGAAATAAATTCTTAGAAGAAAATCCGGAAACAGCAAAAGCATTTTTAAGTGCTTTAAGCAAAGGATATGAATTTGCCATTGAAAATCCGGAAGAAGCAGCAGACATTCTTTGCAGCGCGGCACCGGAGCTTGATAAAGAACTGGTAGTTGCAAGTCAGAAATATTTAGCGGACCAGTACCAGGCTGATGCGCCATACTGGGGATTTATCGATGCAGACCGCTGGAATAATTTTTATAAATGGGTAAATGAAAATGAATTGGTAGAAGGAGATGTGATGCTGAATGCCGGCTTCACAAATGAGTATCTGCCACAGTAGGAGGACATAAATGCCGGTTTTAGAAGTCAAAGGCGTTTCAAAATCATTTGACGGCGAAGAAATCATTCGAGATATTTCACTGGAACTAAAGGAGGGAGAGATTGTCTCCCTCCTTGGTGTCAGCGGTGGAGGAAAAACAACACTTTTTAATATCATCGCAGGACTTAGTGCGCCGGATGCAGGAAATATTTATCTGGAAGGGCAGGAAATTACCGGAAAACCGGGAAATATTAGCTATATGCTCCAGAAGGATTTACTTTTACCATATCGTACGCTCGTAGATAATGTGGCACTGCCGCTTACGATCCGCGGGATGAAAAAGTCAGAAGCCAGAGAAAAGGCTGCCGGCTATTTTGAAGAATTTGGTCTGGAGGGTGCCGAAAAGAAGTATCCTGCAGAAATTTCCGGCGGGATGAAACAGAGAGCAGCGCTTCTTCGTACTTATCTGTTTTCGGAAAAAGTAGCATTGCTTGATGAGCCGTTTTCTGCACTGGATATGCTGACCAAAGCATCCGTACATGAATGGTATCTGGAAGTGATGGAAAAAATCAAGCTATCCACACTTTTTATCACTCACGATATTGACGAGGCCATTCTTTTATCTGATAGAATCTATCTTCTGACCGGAAAACCAGGTTCCATTACAAAAGAAATTGTAATAAAAGAGCCAAAACCACGAAAAAAAGATTTTAATTTGTCCGAAAATTTCTTACAATATAAAAGAGAGATCATTTCTCATTTAGAAGGTTAAGAAATCAGGAGGATGAATAGATGGAACCAATGGAAAATGAATTTCAGGAATATGTGACATTTCATGTGACTGCAAGAGACGGCTCTGACGTGGAACTGGCAGTGGTAGATGAATTCGATTTTGAAGACAAGCACTATGTGGTAGGCGCAGTGGTAGAAGATGATACCATCAATGATGATGCAAGATATATTTATCTGAGCCATATTGATGGGGATGATTTTACTGTAGAGAAAATCGAAAAAGAATTTGAGTACAACAGAGTGGCACAGGCATACCTGCATATGGAAGATTAAAATGAAAAACCATCAAAATGATTGTTTTTTTGCTTTACAAACAATCGTTTTGATGGTTTAATTGTTTTAAAGGGAAGAAAAGAGGAAAAATATGCAGGATAAGTTGTTTGTTACACCGGAATATGTAGTAGCGGAAGATATAAAAGCGATAAGAAAAAAATTAGGACTTACACAAAAAGAGTTTGCAGAGTTAATAGGATGCTCTAAACCAACCATCGAGCGATGGGAACGCAGTACGGATAAGATTACAGGACCAATTTGTTTGCTTTTAAAAATGCTGAATCAATATCCGGATTATGTGGAAAAACTAAAATTGCCGGAAAAGAAATTTCCTCTTAGATTATACTATATGTATAAACAAACCATATGCACAGTCATTGATGTGAATGAAATGAAAAGAAATGTTCGGATTTGCAATTATGTAGACAATGTGATGTTTTGTGCATTTGGAGTAAACAAGGAACCAAGCTATGATCAATATCTGGAGTTTTTAGAATCCAGATGTTTCCCGGAAAGTCGAGATAAAATGAAGCTAATCTTAAAAGATTTAAATTTACCATTTTATGATCCGTTTATGATTATTAAGAAAACAGAAGGCAGAATGGCGGAAGATGATTTCTGGATTAAAATAGAGAGGTAGTTCTATGATTGAATTGTTTGAACAAAATATTCGAAAAAATGATAGACAATCTTCAAAAGGAAATCAGTTAAAATGGGAAAATCAGGGAATCTGGTATAAAGCAGACTATACAGGTTATGAAGGATTGGCAGAATATATAATTTCTCATTTGTTAGAACGTTCAACACTTTTACAGGAAGAATATGTGCTATATGAATTAGAAGAAATTAAATACAAAACAACGGTTTATGCGGGCGTAAAAAGTTCGGACTTTTTGCGGGACAATTGGCAATTGATTACGTTGGAAAGATTGTTTCAGCAGTTTTTTGGTCAAAGTCTTTACAAAGCAATCTGCTCAATTGAAGGTAACGAAAATAGAATGATTTTTTTGACAGAACAGGTTGAGCGTATGACGGGATTAAAAGATTTTGGGAAATATCTTAATAAGTTATTCACCATTGACGCCTTGTTTTTAAATGAAGACAGACATACGCACAACATTGCTGTATTGATGAATTCAGATGGAAAATTTGGGTATTGTCCAATATTTGATAATGGTGCTGGGATGTTGTCAGATATTCAGATGGATTATCCGTTGGGAGAAAATCTATATGAACAGATTCATCTGGTAAGAGCAAAAACAATTTGTCAGGATTTTGATGAGCAGTTAGACATTTCAGAAAAATTGTATGGCGGAAATTTAAAATTTCATTTTACAAAGCAAGATGTAGAAAAACTATTAGAGCAAGTAAATATTTATTCGGAAGATATTAAAATAAGAGTAGAGAATATTCTTTTTGAACAAATGAGAAGGTATCAATACTTATTTACAAGAGAGGTATAAAATATGAAATACGATTTTGAATCCATCATTGAACGTAACGGCCAAGATGCTCTGGCTGTCGACAGACCAGCAAAACAAAGAGAACTCGGTGAAGGATATTTCGGCGTTCCATTAAGAGAAGGATTTGATGTAATTCCTATGTGGGTTGCAGACATGAACTTTGCGGTTGCACCAAGTATTCCAGCAGCAATTAAGAGACGTATGGAACATCCTGTTTACGGATATTTTGAGCCACGTAAGGAATACTACGATGCCATTATCAAGTGGCAGAGAGAAAGAAATGGTGTAGAAGATTTAACAGCGGAATGCATCGGATATGAAAATGGCGTGCTTGGTGGTGTAGTTAGTGCAGCAGGAATCCTTTGTTCTGCGGGAGATAAGATTTTAGTTCATTCTCCAACTTATGTTGGATTTGCTCATTCTCTTTGCAATGTAGGATATGAACTGGTACATAGTCCTCTGATATTGGATGAAAATCATGTATGGCGTATGGATTTTGAAGATATGGAAAAGAAGATTGTGGAGCAGCAGATTCACACAGCAATTCTTTGCAATCCTCATAACCCAACAGGTCGTGCATGGGAACGCTGGGAAATCGAAAAAGCTATGGAGCTGTTCAAGAAACATGATGTGTATGTAATTTCTGATGAAATTTGGTCAGACCTTTATCTGGCAGACAATCATCATATTCCAACGCAGAGCGTTACAGAAGATGCGAAGATGCGTACCATCGCATTCTATGCACCATCCAAAACCTTCAACCTGGCAGGACTCATTGGAAGTTATCATATCGTATATAATAAGAGACTTCGCGATAGACTTCGCAAAGAAAGTTCTTTATGCCATTACAACAGTATGAATATTCTTTCTATGTATGCGCTCATCGGTGCTTACGAAGAAGATGGTGTAGAATGGCTGGAAGAATTAAGAGAAGTCCTTACAAACAATGTGGATTATGCCTGTGACTTTATCAAAAAGAACTTAAAAGGTGTGAAAGTTTCCAAGCCAAAAGCAACTTACATGCTCTTTATCGACTGTGAAGAATGGTGTAAGGAACATGAAAAAACCATGGATGAGTTGGAAAAGGCAGGCCTGGAAGTAGGTGTTCTATGGCAGGATGGACGTGAATTCCATGGTGCATACTCTATCCGCTTGAATCTGGCACTGCCACATGCAAGAGTGCAGGAAGCATTTGAAAGATTAGATAAATATGTATTTAATGCGTAGAGGCGCTGTTAAGGAACTATGTGAAAGCATAGTTCCTTTTTTGTGACTAAATCACCAAACATAAAAAATAATAATGATTCCTATTATTGACAAATAATACAAATACTGGTAAGATGCAATCAAGAAGAAGTTAGTTCTTCCTAACAAAAGAAAAAACCTTATCGAACCTTTCAAGTTCTATAAGAAAGTAAAGAACACAAAGGAGGACATTATATGTCATTAATCAACAAAGAAGTTAACGAATTTAAAGTACAGGCTTACGTAGATAACGGTTTCAAAGAAGTGAGCAAATCAGATATTTTAGGAAAATGGAGTGTATTCTTTTTCTATCCAGCAGACTTCACATTTGTTTGCCCAACAGAATTAGAAGATCTCGCAAACATATACGACAAGTTCAAAGCAGCAGGCTGCGAAATCTATTCCGTATCAACAGATACACATTTTGTACATAAGGCATGGCATGATGCTTCTGACAGAATCAAAAAGATTCAGTATCCAATGTTAGCAGATCCAACACATGCACTTTCTAAAGATTTTGAAGTGCTCATCGAAGCGGATGGCTTAGCAGAAAGAGGAAGCTTTATCGTAAATCCGGAAGGAAAGATCGTATCTTACGAAGTAAGTGCAGGAAATGTTGGACGTAACGCAGACGAGCTTTTCAGAAAACTTCAGGCTTGCCAGTTCGTACATGAACACGGCGACGAAGTTTGCCCGGCAAAATGGCAGCCAGGAGCTGAAACATTAAAACCAAGTCTTGACCTGGTTGGAATGTTATAAAATTGACACCCTTTCTTTCTCTCTATATATGAATCATGGGAAGGAAACTTCTCAAAACTTGCGAACGGTGGTCTGGCAGCCAGAACATTCCTGGCTGTAGGGCCATCCTCGCAAGAATTTAATCAAAAAATCAACGGACTCGTCGGAGGTACAGGTATGAAAAACATGTATGATGTTGTAGTGATAGGCGGCGGCCCGGCGGGTTTAACTGCCGCCCTCTACTTAGCCCGCGCAAGATATCGGGTAGTAGTTGTTGAAAAGGAAAAATTCGGGGGACAGATTACCATTACGCATGAAGTGGTAAATTACCCTGGAGTAGAAAAAACAAGCGGAGAAGCACTTACTGCCACAATGAGAAAACAGGCAGAAAGCTTTGGAGCAGAATTTCTTCTGGCAGAGGTAGAAGACCTTGTGACAGAAGGCGATATTAAGGTTGTAAAAACAACCAGAGGAGATCTAAAAACTTATGGTATCTTGTTAGCGACAGGTGCTCATCCGAGAATGATTGGTTTCAAAGGAGAAGAAGAATTCCGAGGACGCGGTGTTGCCTACTGTGCAACTTGTGATGGAGAATTCTTTACAGGAAAAGAAGTATTTGTCATCGGTGGCGGGTTTGCAGCAGCCGAAGAAGCGGTGTTCCTGACAAAATATGCAAAACATGTAAACATCTTATTTAGAAAAGATGACTTCTCCTGTGCAGCAGCAACTGCAGAAGCGGCAAAAAATCATGAGAAGATTACCGTCATTCCAAATACAGTGGTAGAGGAAGTCTATGGTGACTCAGCTCTTTGTAGTATTCGGTATAAAAATATCAAAACAGAAGAAGTTCATGAATATAAAGCGGAAGCCGGAGACAATATCGGAGTGTTTGTATTCGCAGGATATCAACCGGCAACCAGCCTTGTAAAAGGCATTGTTGAACTGGATGAAAGCGGATACATTGTAACTGATCGGGTTCAGAAAACAAATATAGACGGCATCTATGCAGCTGGGGATGTTTGTATCAAGCCTCTCAGGCAAGTGGTAACCGCGGTTGGTGATGGCGCATTAGCAGCAACAGAACTTGAAAAATATGCAGCGAAAATGCATAAAAAGACAGGTATCATCCCACAGCAGCCAAAACAGGAAAAACCTGAAGTAACAAATAATGAAAATGTGAAAACAGAAGCCCAAAGCGCAAATACAAACAGCGTATTATTTGACGAAGCAATGCTGGCACAGTTAAATGCAGTGTTTTCCCGCATGGAAAGCCCGCTCATTTTAAAACTGTACCTGGATTCTCGTCCGGTATCGGAAGAACTCCGAGGCTATATGGAAGAACTATCGAAATTAACAGAAAAACTTACTGTAGATATTTCAAAACGATCTACAGAAGCAGACCCTTGCGTGGAAGTGTATCGTCAGGACGGAAGTTACACCGGCCTTGCATTCCACGGAGTACCGGGAGGACATGAATTTACCTCATTTATCCTTGGCTTGTACAACGCCGCAGGGGCAGGACAAAAAATTGATGAAGATGTGGCAGAAGCAATTTCAACCATTGACCACAGAGTGGATTTGAAAGTGCTGGTATCTTTATCCTGTACCATGTGTCCGGATCTTGTAATCGCGTCACAAAAATTAGCCTCCTTAAATGAAAATGTGACTGCAGAAGTGTATGATTTAAATCACTTCCCGAAAATTAAGGATCAATATCAGGTAATGAGTGTGCCGTGTCTGGTGATTAATGATGGTGAAAAAATATCTTTCGGAAAGAAAAATATTCGCCAGATTTTAGAACTCATTTAGTTTTCTAAAGAATCTATTAATAAAGAACAATAATCATGAAAAATGCTCTATCCAAATTTAACATCGGAAGGGCATTTTTTGCGCTTGACATTACCTGTTATAAGGTCTTTAATGATAACTAAGAGGAAGTACAAACTGATAAATGCTGGGGGAAACATTATGGACATATCCATATATTTGGACGCTGTTGCGCTGTTGATCATTGGCGTCATTGCATTATTTCACTATGAGCCAAGAAGGAGCAAAGTACATCGATATCAGATGTTTAATCTGTGCCTTGTGCTAACTGCTGGAACCCTCATTTCGGATATGGTTTCGCTGATTACCATTGGGGATGTTAGTAGATATCCGTTATGGGTAAATATACTGGTAAACAGCATCTATTTTATTTTTATTAATAGCTGTCTTTCTATTGTTGCCGCATATGTATTCTATTTGTTATTTGAATATATGCCTGAGCAGAAATGTTACAAGATTGCAAGCAAATTGATCTTGAGCATGTGGATTATTTTAACCTTATTGGTTTTTGTCAATCTAAAAACAGGCTGTTACTTTTATTTTGAAAATAATGTGTACTGCAGGGGCCCTTTGAATAAACTGGGGTATCTTGTTATGGCTGTAGAGGTTTGCATGTTATGCGCTTGCTATTTTAGAAATAGAAAGGTTGTTACTCCATATGCATTAAATTTGGTGAAAGCAATTCCGCCGGTTGTAATGATGCTGACAGTCTTACAGTTTTTATTCCCAACAATTGTATTGACCGGTATCATTGCAGCACTTGTAAATCTGATTCTGTTTATCTGTTTCCAAAGTAATCGAGTTGGAAGAGATGCTTTGACCGAATTGCCAAATAGAAACTATTTTTGGAATGACTTGCATCGTTATGAGGAAAAAAAGAAAACCGCTCATATGATTTTGATTCATATCAGAGATATGAAAAAAGTGAACAAGCACTTTGGCATGAAGAACGGTGATAAATTCCTGTTTAATGTTGCGCGATATTTGGAAAATCTAGACCGTAAATATCAGGTTTACAGATACGGAAATACTTATTTTACGATGCTTGGTGAGTTTGAAAATGCTCAAAAAGCGGACGAACTGGCCCAGAAAATTATCGATCGTTTTGAAAAACCATGGGAACTGAAAGGAAACCAATGGATTCAGCATGTTCAAGTGGTTCATATGGAAGTAGCACCGGAAAATGTAGACGAGAACCTTGAAGTAGAACAGTTACGATACATGCTTGATCTGGATAAAGGTCATGATGAAAATACGAAGATTTATTTTGACGATGAGAAAAAGACTGCTTTTGAACGGAAAAATTATGTATTAAATGAAGTGAAGAAAGCAATTGAAAAGAAAACATTCCAGTTGTATTTTCAGCCAATTTATTCGTGTAAGGAACAAAAATTTACCACTGCAGAAGTATTATTACGATTATTTGCAGAAGATGGCAGTTTTATTTCTCCGGGGGAATTTATTCCAATTTCAGAAGAGTATAATCTGAGTGATGATATCACATGGATCGTATTACAGAAAAGCATGAAATTTATTGCAAAATATCCGGATCTTCCAATTGATACGATTTCAGTCAATATGTCTGTTCAGCAAATGAGTGAAGAATATTTAAAAGATAAAGTTGCAATTGCTCAGAAAAACTTCGGACCATTGCTGTACAAGCTTCGTATTGAGATTACAGAAGGACAGATTTCCAGAAGTCCGAAGGTGGTTCGCGATGTTATGCAAAATATTACAGATCAGGGAGTATTTTTCTATTTGGATGATTTCGGGGTAGGATATTCGAATTTGTCCAGAATGTTCGAAATGCCATTTGAAGTGATTAAACTTGATCGAAGCTTGATGATGACTATGGAAAAAAATAAGACCTCTTATCAAATTGTAAAGAGTGTTGTCGATACGTTTCATAATGCAGGATTTAAAGTTGTTGCAGAAGGGTTAGAAACGGAACGTCAAGTGACATTGGCAAAAGAAATCGGTGTAGATAGAATCCAAGGATTCTATTATGCAAGACCGATGTGCGAAGAAGATTTTGTGAAATTTATTGAAGAACATAATTAAGAAATATAAAACTGCAGTGCCGGATACGGTACTGCAGTTTTTGTTATGGGACGGATAGTCCCAGTTGAGTACGCGAAGCGTGCGAAATATCAACCACCTGCTATGCGGGTGCGCGACGGCTGTTATACAAAAAAATCACCTTTCCGTTATAATGAGGTTGTTCAGGCCTATCATAACG
>JBGVRS010000142.1:0-10552 GCA_045128635.1 Lachnospiraceae bacterium | reverse complement strand
ACGTAACCCCTTCTAGGGGTGGCGAAGGCGGCAAAGGCGATAGGCTTGAACGAAGTGAAAGCCAGCGTCTTTAGGCGCTGGCCGGTAACAAAGGCTTATAGCCGCAGAGCAAACCACCCGTTAGACGGGTGGTGCTGATTGGGGGAAAAAATATATTTCATTCGAGCCTTCAAGGAAGTGAAATTTAAGTGTTTCAATAAAATAATTATATTTCATTTGAATTGGAGGAAAGAAAAAATGAAAAAGAAACTGTTAAGCGCATTACTCTGCGCAGCAATGGTGGCATCCTTAGTGATTGGATGCGGTTCTAAAGAAGAACCAGCTGCTGAAGCTCCAGCAGCAACAGAAGAAGAGGCTGAAGCACCTGTAGAAGAGGAAACAGAAGCTCCAGTGGAAGAAGCAGCAGAAGATGAAGAAAACTATGAAACAGGCGATGCTTCTTTAGACAACACAAGAAACCAGGATGAAATCGGTGAAAATGAACTTCTTGTAGTAAGCTTTGGTACAAGCTTCAACGACAACAGACGTCTTACAATCGGCGCAATCGAAGAAAAAGTTGAAGCTGAATTCCCAGAATATTCTGTAAGAAGAGGTTTCACAAGCCAGATTATCATCGATCATGTAATGAGCCGTGACAATGTAAAAATTGATAATGTAACAGAAGCTCTTGACCGTGCAGTTGCTAACGGCGTTAAAAATCTTGTTGTTCAGCCAACACTTTTAATGAACGGTATTGAATATGAAGAATTAACAACAACACTTGCTGAATATTCTGATTCATTCGAAAGTGTAACAGTTGGCGAACCACTCTTAACATCTGATGAAGATTTCCAGAAGGTTGCTACAGCAATCGTTGATGCAACAGCAGAATATGATGATGGAAAAACAGCAATCGTATTCATGGGACATGGTACACATCATGAATCTAACGCAGTATATGCAAAAATGCAGACAGTTCTCACAGAAGGAGGACATACAAACTACTTCGTAGGTACAGTTGAAGGTTCCCCAATGTTAGAAGATGTAATGCCATTAGTAGAAGCTGGCGGATATGAAAGAGTTGTTCTTCGTCCACTGATGATCGTAGCTGGTGACCACGCAAACAATGATATGGCTGGTTTAGAAGAAGCTGGCGCATGGGCATATGAATTCGAAGCTGCAGGATACGAAGTTGTATCTGTAGTAGAAGGTCTTGGACAGATTGAAGCTATCCAGGATTTAATCGTAGAACATACACAGGCTGCAGTTGATAGCGCTAAATAATTAGATTACGTATAAGAAAAACAGGCCTGTAGTAATACAGGCCATTTTTCGAAAGGTCAAATTTATGAAAAATCGAGTTAAAAAAATACTTTTTGTTATATTGACGGTATCCAGTATGGTGATGGGATGCGGAACAACAGAAAAACCAATCGTGGAAGAAACAACAGTTGAGTCAGAGGAAACAATTTTGGAAGAAGAAGCAGATGCTTCTAATCTAATTGCTTCAGCAGAAGAAACAACTACGAAAATCGAAGTTGTAGAAGAAGGAATGGTTCCAATCTATGGTAAATTCATCCAAGATGGTACTTATGATATTGCGGTTGAATCCAGTTCTTCTATGTTCAAAATCTTTTCCTGTGAATTAACTGTTTTAGATGGTCAGATGACTGCGACTATGAAGCTGGAAGGTGACAGCTATACGAAAGTATATCCCGGCACAGGTTTAGAAGCAGTAGAAGCGTCAGAAGATGACTACGTGCCAGCTGTAGATGTGGATGAATATTTTTATACATTTACCATTCCGGTAGAGGCGCTTGATCAGGGAACAGACTGCGCAGCATTTAGCCGCAGAAAAGAAAAATGGTATGAAAGAACACTGGTATTTCGTGCAGATTCTCTTCCGTTGGAAGCTTTTGATGAAAGTTTGATCAAGACCGTGGCATCTCTGGAATTAAAAGATGGGAAATATATAGCTGAAGTGACTTTAAAAGGTGGTTCTGGCAGAGCTATGGTAGAATCTCCAACACAGGTTCGTATTGAAAACGGACAGGCTTTTGCGGTCATTACATGGGGAAGCTCGAATTACGATTATATGAAGGTGGATGGAGAAAAATATCTCCAGACGAACACAGAGGGTAATTCTACATTCGAAATTCCTATAAAAGCATTTGATTGGAATCTGGCAGTTATCGCAGATACGGTTGCCATGAGTCAGCCTCATGAAATTGATTATTCTCTATATTTTGACTCTGCAACACTCATAAAGGCTGAATAATGAATATGAAAAAGAAGTTTTTAACGATTTTATTATATACATTTGTCGTGTTATTTTCCTATGGTTGTGGAAATACAGAAACAAAAGTTGCAGAAGTAGAAGCTACAGAAGAGACTTCCATGCTTCTTTTTGAGGATTTCATAAAGACCAGCAGCATGGAACTTCAATATGCCGAACAGTTTACGGTGGATTACTACAAAGGAGAATATGCCATGATCAGCATCAAGGATAGTGGCAAATATTTTGTAGTGCCCGAAGGGATGCCGGTACCATCAGATTTAGAAGATGTAACAGTACTTCAACAGCCATTAGATAACATTTATCTGGTAGCAACTTCAGCTATGGATTTATTTCGCGCGTTGGATGGTATTGAAAACATTAAGCTTTCTGGTACAGATATTGACGGATGGTATATTGATGAGGCGAAACAGGCATTGGAAGATGGCAGCATGGTCTATGCCGGAAAATATAGTTCCCCGGATTATGAATTAATTCTTTCAGAAGGCTGTGATCTGGCAATTGAATCAACGATGATCTATCATACACCGGAAGTAAAAGAACAGTTAGAAAAGTTTGGAATTCCGGTACTGATAGAACGCTCCAGCTACGAAAGTCATCCGCTGGCAAGAATGGAATGGCTGAAATTGTATGCCGTTTTACTTGATAAAGAAGAATTTGCAGAAGAATATTTTTCAGAACAGGTAGAAAATCTTCAAAATATTTTAGGTGCAGAAAATACGGGGAAAACCGTAGCTTTCTTCTATATCAATTCCAATGGAATTGTTAATGTAAGAAAATCATCAGATTATGTACCAAAGATGATTGAGATGGCCGGCGGAAAATATATTTTTGAAAATCTTGGTGATGACAATGATTTGTCCACTATGAATATGGAGTTGGAAGCGTTCTATTCCGAGGCAAGAAATGCTGACTATTTGATCTATAACAGCACCATTGATGCAGAAATTACGACTATCGAAGAGCTCCTTGGAAAGAGTGAACTTTTGGCTGACTTTAAAGCGGTTCGTGAAGGAAATGTTTTCTGTGCCCAGAAGAACCTTTTCCAGGAAAGCATGGGACTTGGAACATTAATTACAGATATTCATCAGATGCTGACGGAAGAAGAACCACAAATGACCTATTTATATAAAATTCAGTAAAACGCGTACAAAGATACGGAGGTAAGACATGGAAGATAAGAGAATCATTAGATATTGTATTTCATTTCTGTTGCTCACCGTTCTTTTGTGCGCGCTTTTTTTGTGGAATATGAATTCCGGAAGCGTTGATTTAAGCGCTAAGGAAATTATAAATATTATTATAAACGGACCAAATGATGCCACATCCTCAAATATTATCTGGAATATCCGATTGCCTAGAATTCTTGCTGCAATCATTTTAGGCGGAGCACTTTCGGTATCCGGTTTTTTATTACAAACGTTTTTTGCAAATCCTATTGCAGGTCCGTTTGTTCTTGGTATATCTTCCGGAGCAAAGCTGGTAGTTTCTCTGGTGATGATTTATTTACTGACTCTCGGACGTACAATCAGCTCTGCAATGATGATTCTGGCTGCTTTTGTTGGAGCAATGATTTCCATGGGATTTGTATTACTTGTATCAAAAAAAGTAAAGAAAATGTCTATGCTGGTAATTTGCGGAGTCATGGTCAGTTATATCTGCTCTGCAATTACTGATTTTCTTTTGACGTTTGCAGAGGACTCCAACATCGTAAACTTACATAACTGGTCCTTAGGATCCTTCTCAGGAACAAGCTGGGACAATATTTCCATTATAAGCATCGTTGTATTTGTGACATTTTTGTTTACTTTTTTGATGTCAAAGCCAATCAGTGCCTATCAGATGGGAGAGGTTTATGCACAGAATATGGGTGTTAACATTAAGCTATTTAGAGTGATTTTAATATTACTCTCCAGTATTTTATCTGCATGTGTCACAGCATTTGCAGGACCGATTTCCTTTGTAGGAATTGCAGTTCCTCATATTGTGAAAACGATGATGAAAACTGCAAAACCGATTTTAATCATACCGGCATGTTATCTAGGAGGGGCAGTATTTTGTCTTTTTTGCGATTTAATTGCAAGAACAATTTTTGCACCTACGGAACTTAGTATCAGCTCTGTAACGGCAATTTTCGGCGCACCAATTGTCATTTATATGATGATACGAAGACAGAGCAAAACGTTATAGGCAGGTGTCCTAAATGAACACAGGATATTATATTTCAACAGAGAAAATGACAGTGGGATATCGAAATATTCCACTAATTAAAAATATAGAATTAAATGTAAAGCCTGGAGAAATTCTGACTTTAATAGGTCCAAATGGTTCCGGTAAATCAACAATTTTAAAAAGTATCACCAAACAGCTGTCTTTGATCAGCGGAACGGTTTATCTTGATCGTCAGTCTATGCAGTCTATGACAGAACACGAGATTTCTAAAAAAATGTCTGTTGTGATGACAGAGAGGCTTCAAGCGGAGTTAATGACTTGTGAGGATGTAGTCAGTACCGGACGTTATCCTTATACAGGCAGACTTGGAATCTTAACAGCTTATGACAAGGAAAAGGTGCGGGAAGCTATGGAAATGGTTCATGCATTGGAACTTGCGGATAGAGATTTTTCAGCGATCAGTGATGGTCAAAAGCAGCGTGTTTTGCTGGCAAGAGCCATTTGTCAAGAGCCGGAAATCATCGTGCTGGATGAACCAACATCCTTTCTTGATATACGCCATAAGATGGAATTTTTGAAAATTCTTCGCAAAATGGCAAAAGATTTGAATAAGACTGTCATCATGTCTCTTCATGAAATCGAACTGGCATATAAGATTTCCGATAAAATTCTATGCGTAAAAGGTGATTCTATTGAGCATTTTGGAAAGCCGGAAGAGATATTTACGGAAGATCGAATCAAAGAGTTATTTGAATTGGATGATGAAACATTCCGATTATACTTTGACAGTATAAAATTCCAAGATTAAGGGGTGCTTATATGAACACAGGTCTGGAAGGAAAATATGTCATAAAAAATAATAAAAAATTAGCGCTTGGGTATACCACAGGAAGCTGTGCAGCAGCTGCGGCAAAAGCAGCAGCCAGAATGCTTTTAACAAATAAGATTGTTCATTTTATAGAGCTTCCGACACCTAGGGGGATTACTCTTTCTTTAGAAATTTTAGAAGCGACACTGGAAAATGGTGTTGCTTCCTGTGCTGTGAAAAAATATTCCGGAGATGATCCGGATGTGACAAATGGTACTCTCGTCTATGCAAAAGTATCTTTCGGAGGGAATACAAAAGAACGAAAGATTTTGATTGATGGTGGAATTGGCGTTGGAAGAATTACAAAGCCCGGTCTGGAACAACCAATCGGTGCAGCAGCAATCAATCGAGTGCCTAGGCAGATGATTACAGATGCTGTGATAGAAGTTATGGAAGAATACGACTATTATGGAGAAATCTTTGTGCAGATTTCGATTCCGGAAGGTGTAGAGCTTGCAAAAAAGACATTTAATCCACGTCTTGGTATCGAGGGCGGTATATCGGTTCTTGGAACCAGCGGCATCGTAGAGCCAATGAGTGAAGAGGCGTTAATTGCGAGTATTCGTCTGGAAATGCAGATGCATCGCAATAATGGTGCAGAGTATCTTGTCATTTCACCGGGAAATTACGGAACGACTTATCTTTCGCAGAATTTCCAGGTTAACCTGGAAAAAGCAGTCAAATGCAGTAATTATCTCGGAAAAACCATCG
Source organism: Lachnospiraceae bacterium (assembly GCA_045128635.1). GTDB lineage: Bacteria > Bacillota > Clostridia > Lachnospirales > Lachnospiraceae > HGM12587. Next base: position 4,526 of record JBGVRS010000142.1, on the reverse strand, counting down.
ATATGGCAGTGGAAATGCATTATAAAGGAATTTTGTTTGTCAGTCATATCGGTAAATTTATTAAAGCTGCGGGTGGAATTATGAACACTCATTCAAGGTGCGCAGATTCCCGTATGGAAATTTTAACAGCAAATGCTTTGCTGGCAGGAGCACCTTTAGAAATCTTAAAGGAAATTTTAGAAGCAGTAACTACAGATGAAGGCTTAGCAGTCTTAAAACAACATGGATATTTGGAAACAACCATGAAACATATCATGGAGAAAATAGAATTTTACTTAACTAATCGGGCATATCAGAATTTAGAGCTTGCTGCATTAGTATTTTCCAACGAGTTAGGAGAACTTGGAAGATTTGGTGATGTAGATGGCTTGCTTCGAAAAACGAATGCCTAGAGGGAGGAAACGATATGATACATTTTGTAGGTGCAGGATCAGGAGCTGCCGATTTAATTACAGTCAGAGGACAGAAATGTTTGCAGGAAGCGGATATCATCATATATGCAGGTTCTTTGGTAAATCCACAATTGCTGGAATATAAAAAAGAAGGCTGCGAGGTCTATAACAGTGCTTATATGACATTGGAAGAAGTTATAGATGTGATGAAACAGGCAGAATGTGATGGAAAAACGACAGTCAGATTACATACCGGTGATCCTTGCCTCTATGGTGCCATCAGAGAACAGATGGATATTTTAGATCAGTTAAAAATTAAATATGACAGCTGTCCAGGAGTTAGTTCTTTTTGTGGTGCAGCTTCTGCATTAAATCTGGAATATACCCTGCCAAATGTATCTCAGAGCGTCATTATTACACGTATGGCAGGCAGAACTCCTGTACCGGGTAAAGAATCCATTCGTTCTTTTGCGGCTCATAAAGCAACTATGGTCGTATTTTTAAGTACAGGACTTTTGGAAGAACTGAGCAAAGAACTGATTGCAGGCGGTTACAGTGCTGACACACCGGCAGCAATTGTTTATAAAGCTACCTGGGAGGATGAAAAGAAGTTCATCTGTACAGTAGGTACGCTGGCTCAGACTGCGAAAGAAAACAATATTACCAAAACAGCTCTGATGATCATCGGTGATGTGGTAACTCATCATGAATATGACCGTTCAGAGCTTTATAATCCGACATTTACTACAGAATTTCGTGAGGCATCTAAGTAATGGTTGAAAAACGTATGGCAATTGTATGCTTTACCCTGCAGGGAAAACAGCTTGCCGAAAAAATTCATGATAATTTAAAAAAGCCATTTTTAGATATTTGCTGGAATGCAGAACTGATCTACAAACCTGTGCCGTTTAAACAGTGGATGAAGGAGCATTTTTCTTCGCTGGATGCACTCGTGTTTATCGGAGCTATGGGAATTGTAGTTCGTGATATGGCACCATGTTTAAAGAGTAAACTTACCGATCCGGCAGTGATCGTGTTAGATGAAAAAGGACAGTTCGTTATTTCGGTTTTATCAGGACATCTTGGCGGGGCAAATGCATTGACAAAGGGTCTTGCAGAACTTCTTGATGCAATCCCTGTGGTAACCACGTCCTCAGATGTAAACGGTAAAATAGCAATTGACGTATTTGCGCAAAAAAACAATCTTGTGATTTCTTCCATGAAACAAGCAAAGCTTTGTGCTTCAAAGATTGTTTCGGGAGAACCGGTGAGTTTTTACAGTGATTCAAAGATTATGGGAAGGATACCGTCGGAAGTATCTTTTGATAGAAGAGATGCAAAATTTCATGTAATTGTTACTCCATACATTCAAAATCTAGCCGATGAAATTTTGCATCTGATTCCCAAAGCATTTGTTCTTGGAATTGGATGTAAAAAAGGAACGCCTGTGGAAATCATAGAGGCGCGTGTAAAAGAAGAGCTGAATAAAAAATGTATTGATATTCGAAGCATTAAAGCAATGGGAACCATTGACTTAAAAAACGAAGAAGCCGGACTGCTTGACTTTGCCAGAAAAAAAAAGATTCCGTTGTATTTTTACAGTGCCGAAGAATTATCGGAACTGGAAGGGGACTTTACAACGTCAAAATTTGTTTCTCAAATTACCGGTATTGAAAATGTATGTGAGCGTGCGTCCTTTATGCTTGCAAAATCAGAAGGTACGAAAAAGTTGGAAGAATGTATGGTGCTTCCGAAGTCCGGAAAAGACGGGGTTACCGTTTCCATTATGAAAATAGATTGGAGTGTTCGTTTTGAGTAAAGTATATGTAGTTGGCATCGGACCGGGTGCTTATGAAAAAATGACAATTCAGGCAGCAAATGCCTTAAAGGAATGTGATACTATTGTAGGCTACACAGTTTACGTAAATTTGGTAAAAGAACATTTCGCGGATAAAGAGTTTTTAACAACTCCGATGCGAAAGGAAGTGGAACGCTGTGAACTTGCTTTTGCAGAAGCCGCAAAAGGAAAAACTGTGGCAATGATCTGCAGCGGTGATGCAGGGGTATATGGTATGAGTGGTTTAATGCTGGAAATTGGCAGCCGTTATCCGGAAATTCAGGTGGAAATCGTTGCAGGAGTGACTGCAGCCATTGGCGGAGCAGCAGTTTTAGGCGCACCGCTGATTCATGACTTTTGTCTAATCAGTCTAAGCGATCTTTTGACTCCTCGGGAAAAAATTGAAAAGCGTTTATCATGTGCAGCGGAAGCAGATTTTGTAATATGTTTGTATAATCCTTCCAGCAAAAAGCGTCATGATTATTTACAAAAAGCATGTGATTTAGTTTTGAAACATCAGTCTGAAGAGCTTGTATGCGGCGTTGTAGAAAATATTGGACGTGAAGGTGAAAATGCTCGTTTTTATACATTGAAAGAACTGCGTGATACAAAAGTTGATATGTTTACCACAGTGTTTATTGGAAATTCTCAGACAAAGATGGTAGATGGTCATATGGTAACACCGAGAGGGTATCTCCTTTAATCGAGGAAGAACACATGAAAGAAATTTTAGTATTTGCCGGAACAACAGAAGGCAGAAAATTAGCTGAACATTTGCTGAATGCTGGGAAAAGAGTACATATTTGTGTGGCAACAGAATATGGGGAAGAAGTGCTTTGGAAGCATGAACATTTGATCGTTCATCAGGGTCGTCTTGATGTGTCGGGGATGGAAGAACTTCTTATAAGTCATGATTGGGAAATGATTGTAGATGCGACACATCCATATGCGGTGGAAGTATCAAAAAATATTAAAACTGCCTGCGAGAATACTTATAATGAATGCATTCGGTTGCTACGTACAGATCAACAGAAGATTGATGATTCTCATGTAAGCTATGTAAATACATTAGATGATGCTGCACAGCTTCTAAATAACACGGAAGGTAATATTTTACTGACAACAGGCAGTAAAGAACTTCCAAAATATATCGAGCGAATAGAAGATATTTCCAGAATTTACGCAAGGATCCTTGCAGATGGCACCATGGTAGAAAAATGCAAAGAAATGGGACTCTTAGGCAAACAGATTATCTGTATGCAGGGACCTTTCAGTGCAGAGCTCAATGCAGCAATGTTAAAACAGGTAGATGCGAAATATCTTGTAACAAAAGATACAGGTGTTACCGGTGGTTTCCCTGAAAAAATTCAAGGAGCAAAAATTGCTGGCGCAAAAGTTATTGTCATTCGAAGACCTGTCGCGGAAACAGGATATTCTTTTGCTCAAATTTTGGAACTTTTAAATCTTCCTATATTAAAACCCAAGCAAAAAGTGACACTTCTTGGTATTGGTATGGGGAATTTAAAGGATTTAACACTGGCCGGAAAAGAAGCATGTGAAAATGCAGATGTAATTTTAGGGGCTGCCCGAATGACAGAGGCACTGAATTGTTTTGGTAAAGAATCCCTGCCGATTTATCAGCCGGAAGAAGTGGTTGAATATATCAGGAATCATCCGGACAAAAAACGCATTGTCGTTGCATTTTCCGGTGATATTGGTTTTTACAGCGGAACCAAAAAGCTTTTAAAAGCTTTGGAAGAATTAAAGGTAGATGTCGAACTTATTTGTGGCATTTCTTCTGTGGTATATTTTGCATCAAAGCTTCAGACTTCCTGGGAAGATATGAAACTTATCAGTGTTCATGGAAGAATACAAAATCTGATTGCTGCAGTAAAAAGCCATGAAAAAGTATTTACTTTGGCGGGCTATAAAGAAAGTATTCAGGCAATCTGTCGGGATCTTGTCGAGCATGGTTTGGTCCACGTAAAAGTGTCTGTAGGGTGTCAGTTAAGTTATTCGGAAGAGTCCATTACAATTGGAACTCCAGAAGAGTTATGTTCTTTCGAAAAAGATGGTCTTTGTGTGGTTGTAATCGAAAATCCAAAAGCAAAAGAACATATTATAACCCATGGACTTCCTGATAATGTCTTCGAGCGCGGAAATGCACCGATGACCAAAGAAGAAATCCGAAGTATTTCGATTTCAAAGCTTGCTCTTACAAAACAGTCCATTGTTTATGATATTGGTGCCGGCACTGGTTCTATTGGGATTGAATGTGCATTGCAGGCAACGGATGG
>JBGVRS010000141.1:0-8518 GCA_045128635.1 Lachnospiraceae bacterium | reverse complement strand
TGGAAATACATCTTCCGGTAAATGGCTGTAAATATAATTCTCCGTAAGTTGGAACTTCACGGAAGGTAATATATTTCCCTGTACTCATTGCACATCTGCCTTCGATCAAATATCTCATGACAAATGTTCTGGATGGAATGTTTTCCATTAATATTAAATATGCATCCGGATCCTCTGTTTTCGGAGAAATTGTAAACTCCGGAAAACTGATTCCATATTTATATCCCATCAGACGAACAAGAAATTCATGTGTTTCTTCATCATAAGGAATATTACAACGTTCTGAAACCTCTTTTGGATCCAGTTTTTCATATTTTTCAAGATAAAACTCAAAAGGTTTTTCTTCTTTATTGTTGTCGATTTGTTTAAAATCTGTCTGCATCGGACTCACGTCCCTTCTGGTTATATTTTTTAAATATCAGCCTGTGTTACATTTGGAAACAGGGATGTGTTTGTATGTGGAATAAAACATGCCGCCACAAATTCATCCATGTACCCTGGTGTTGTACTAAGCTCTACATAAGTCATGTTTCTGCCAAGCTCATACACCTTTTCTTCAGCTGCTTCTGATAATACCATGGCATAGGCACCTGCCAGTGAAGAGTTACCAATGTAATGATATTTTTCAACACCAATATCCGGGAACATACCAATATTAATTGCATTTTCCATATTGATGCCGCTGCCGATACCACCGGCAACATATACATTTTCAATCATGGACACATCAAAGTCTAAGGATGTGAGCATCACATAAATTGCTGAGAAAATTGCACCTTTTGCACGAATGAAATTATCAATGTCAATTTCATTGATTTCCACGTCTTTGATACTTCCTGCTTCATCCTTTGTAGCAAGTACATAGCTTCCGATACCATATTTATCATGACGGATTCTGTCACCTTCGCGGATAAACTTACCGTTTGGTCCGATGATTTTGCATCTAAACAGTTCAGCAATCACATCAATGATACCTGAACCGCATAATCCAACCGGTTTTGTTCCTTCTTCGCCAACAATTGTAAATGTCGGTTCCATGGTAACCGGATCAATGGTACATGCTTCAATAGCACCATCTGTAGCTCTCATACCGCAGGAAATGTCTCCACCTTCAAATGCCGGACCTGCTGAACAAGCACAACTCATCATAAAATCAGAGTTACCAAATACAATTTCACCATTTGTACCAAGGTCAACGAATAAACTAAATGGTTCCTGTGCCCATAACATGCTGACTAATGTGCCGGAGGTAATATCGCCACCGACATAGCTTCCAATATTTGGAGCAATGATCACTCTCGCATCCGGATGAACCTTTAAGTTCAGGTCTTTTCCATGAATGCTGTCTGTTCCAAAGAATGTTGGAATAAACGGTTCCATACGGATTGGATCACCATCAGCTCCCACAAACAGATGATTCATGGTTGTGTTTGCTGCAACACACATGCTGTAAATGCATGTTGGGCTGATATGTGCTGTATGGCACATTCTAAGAAGCATTGGGTTGATTGTTTCCTGAATGATTGCCTTCTGCAGTTTTGCAATTCCGCCTGGTTTCTGCTGTTCAATAATTCGATTGATAACGTCTGCACCATATCGAATCTGACCATTACCGGTGGAAGCTTTTGCAAGAATCTTTCCATCCATCAAGTCAACAATTACGGCTGATACAGTTGTTGTACCAATATCAACTGCAACCCCTGTTACATATGCATAACGGTTTGCCGGAAGAATATCATATACAAAAAACTCTTCTCCGGTAACCTTCACAACAACTTTTACATGGAAATTAGAAATTCTAAACACATGTGCCATTTTATTTAACACAGTGAATGATAATTTGATTTTCTTACCGGTCTGTGCTTCCATTGCCCATACAAGTCGTTCATTATCCGGCATTGTATCATCCAGTGTTGGCTCGTCCATCTGAATTTCAAGAATTTCAAAACTGTTTTTGAATTCAACACCAGCTGCTTTTACTTCTTCTGTTGCTTTATTAAAAATCTGGATTTCCTCTGGGGAACTAAGGTCTGCCACTTTCATTCTGCTCTTGTAAGCAGATGCAATGTCCGGCACCATTACTTCCACATCTCCCATAATCTTACTGATACAGGACAGTCTCCATCCTTCCTTATATTCTGCCTCACTAATATGACGTGTAATCTTAGATTCAAGATCACCATCAATATATTTAACTTTACATTTTCCGCAGGAAGCGTTTCCTGAACACGGAGCGTCGATTGCCACATTCACTTTTCTGGCAACCTGCAGCAGATTCTCCCCAATCGCTGCGCTTGCTTCTACCTGCGTACCGTCTTCGAAATGAAATATTACTTTTGCCATTTTACGTACCTCTTAAAAAAGCCATAACAAGGTTGGAGAAAGAAAACTCTTTCTCCAACCTATTACGGCACTTGAAATTAAATTTCTAAGTAAGAATCTGCGTAAAGTGTGTTATTTTTGAAGATATCACAAGATTTAATTGTTTCCATTAATCTTAAATCACATGGATTTACGATAGCGGATGTTAAACCATTCATCATAGCCATAGCTACTAATGCAGAGTCCATAATTGGTCTGATATGTTTTGGCATACCATTGGAGTTGTTAGAAAGACCACCTGTAGAGTTCAGTTCCATATCGCTGAACATTTTGATTGCTTCTAATACTTCCATCTGTTTGTCCTGCATACCTTTTACTACGAGGAATAATGGGTCGAACCAAAGATCTGTTGGTTCCATACCGAGCATCATACCTCTTTCAAGCATGTTCTGGCAGTGCATCATACGTTCATCGTTGTCTGCTGCAATACCTTCTGCTGAACAAAGAGCGATAACGATTGCATCGTTTGCAGCTGCAAGGTCGATGTTTTCGATACGTCCGCCTGCGTCTGCAGAGTTAACGATTGGTTTACCTTTGCTTCTGTTGTATACAGAAATACCAGCTTCGATAGCTTTCTTGTTTGCTGTGTCAAGTGCTAAAGGAACATTGTCAAATGCATCCTGAATTGTTGTTACAGCCCATTTCATTAATTCTTCACCGTTGTTTTCAGCAGGTCCGATATTAACGTCAAGGTATGTAGCACCAGCGTCGAGCTGTTCTTTTGCTCTCTTTAAAATTGGTTCTGGATTCATTTCTTCCATAGCTTTACGAATAACTGGGGAAATGCAGTGAATTCTTTCACCGATAGTAACAAATTTTGCCATCGTTGTATTCTCCTTTTATTGAGTTATTTTATATTGAAAAATCTACTCTTAGATTTCTCCATTTTCCTTCATATCTTTAAGGAATTTAACAAGCTGTGCAGCTTCGTTTGGAGCAATGATTACTTCCCATCCTGGAAGTTTAGATTCGATATCACCCTTTAATACAGCAACTTTACCTGGGATGATAACTTTTCTGCTCTTAACTTTGCTTTCAACGTTTTCCTGGAAGAATTTGGAAATTGTACCACCTGATAATTTACCAGCAGCCCAAGCTGTTAATACAGATAATCCGCCTGCATCAGAGATAACAAGGTTTACAGGAACGCCTGATCTTTCAAGTTCGCCTGATACTAAGAAGTATGTAAGAGCGAAGTCTACTGTTGTGATACATGGGCTGTTTTCATCTGCACCGTTGAGTGGGTAAATACCAGTTTCAACCTTCATTGGTTTCTGTGGGTCTGTAAATACGTTCTGACGAAGTCCGAATAATGGAAGAGCTTCTGCATATGTCATCTGATCCATTACTACGATTGAACCGTATTTCATTGTAAACAGAGATGCTAAACCGCACTGTTCTGTTGCATCAGCTGTTAAAGCTGCAACGTTAACGATTGATGGGTAACCGCATGTTCTGTCTGGGTTTTTAGCTAATGCAGCACGACGAACTTTTACAGTTGTAGCGAATGTATCTTTGATTGTACCAGCTGTACAGTCAAGAACTAATTCTTTGTAACCAAGTTTTTCGATTGCTGCTGTTGTATCGTATAATTCATCAATGTTAGCTGCGCAAACACCGAGAACAACGCCAGCTGCTTTTGCAACTTCTACCATTTCAGCGTAGTTAGCTGCTGTAGCACCGTTTAATACTGGTTTTTCAGCTGCACATACATCTAAAGCTACTTTTGCTGCTGCAACGTCTGTACATCCAAGGATAATTGTTTTGCCTTTGCCAACAACTTTTTTAACTGTTTCAGCGTAATCTGCTTCGCCTGTGTAATCTACATAGACCATTTCAACGTGCATTCTTTCGCCGATACGATCGTAATCAACATTGTCGATTACTGCCATTTTAGCATCAACGTCAGCTGCGTTTACGCGAACTGCATAACGTGTTTTGCTAACGAATGTTTTTTCATGTCTGTAAAGTACTGTTTCGCCGCCTAAAGAGTATTCAGCTTCACCTGTACCAACTTTGATTGTTTTCATTGGTGGTGCTGTAGCTTCTGATAATGCAGCTAAAGCATCGCTTGACATATGTGGACATTTTTCAATTGGTAATGCACCCTGAGCAACTTTCATGGAGAAAGCCATACATGTTGGGCATCCACATTCTTTACAGTTTGTTTTTGGTGTTAATTTGAAAATATCTAAACCTTTTAATGCCATCTTGATTTTCCTCCTTCTCGTCCTACATTAATTCCTTGATTAATTTAGAAACAGTTGCTACAGAAGTAGGATGTTTCAAAATTACTGCATTGGAACCGGATGCTAATACAGCCATAGCTGTTGTAACTTCCATGTTCACACCACGAACATCTACTGGTCCCCAAGCTGGAACATCAGCTTCAGTTGCTGTAGATTCTTTAACGCCCCATGTTTCATCACCAACAGATGTGATGATTGGCATCTGTAACTGAGCATCGTTCTGTCCTAAAGCTGCTGCTTTTACACGGTCTAATGTAGAAACTACATATTCAAAACCGTAACCAGCTGTAGCTGTACCAACGTTCATAACGATGTTGCCCATGTCAACGCCTACCTGAGAAATAAGAACGTTTAACTGTTTTGCAAGGTTGATATCTACTGAAGATTCAGCACCAACCTTCTGTCCGTAAGCTAATACTGCAGATGCTGCAACACCTTTGTAGTTTTCTTCTTTTGCTGAGAAGATCAGAACGTTTTTGCCCTGAAGAGCTTCTGCTGCTTTGTTGAAGATTTCAGCATCTTTTTCAGCGTTTTTACATCCAGCGATTACTAATGGCATATCTGTAGCTGCTGCAACTTCGTTGATGATTGCTACGCAGTCTTCTACAGGTGCATTGTCACCGTTTGGATCAGCTTTGTCGAATTTTAATACAAGGAAGTCTGCACCTTCCATTGCAGCTGCTTTCTGAGCGATTTCTCCCCAGTTTGCACAGCCTTCATAGTATGCTTTGATACCTTCTGATTCGTTTTCAAAGCCATAATCTGTGATAAGTACACCAACCTTTGGTGCATTTTCGATTGGAGCGTCAAATGTGTATAATGGAGATACGCATTCGCCACCAAGTTTCACTGCTTTATCGCCAGTACCGATTTCAACTGTACGAATTGCAGCGTTGAATTTTCCTGATTTTCCATTAAATGGCATGGTTAAATTCCTCCTCTATAGGGTTTTATATCTTACATCATAGGATCTAATCCAAGTGCTGGATGTCCTTTTTCTGTTAAGAATGCAAGTAATGTTTCCGGATCTTCAGCGATTGTTTCGTCACCGATCATATCTGTAAAGTTATCGATATCATAAAGTTCTTTTGCTGTTTTGTTTAATCTTTCAGCAACAGTTTCTTTTAATTCTTTTGGCATCCATACGATACGTTCAATACCGCCTTCTGCTTTCATGAATTTCTTGGAAGCAATGAAATGTTTACCATGTCCCATGAAACCTGGTGTCTGAACACCGCCGCCTGTCATGGAAGCAAGTTCTGGGAATGTCATTCCCAGAGGTGTCACACCTGCATATTCACGGTTTGCAATGATAACACCATTTGAGAATGGTTCGATACCACAGATACATTCGAAACAGCCACAGGATGTCATAGGATTTTCCATGATAGAATAAAGTGTTACTTCTTCTACTGCACCCTGAGAGAATTTCTTCACTGCTTCATTAACATCTTCGTAAGCACCTGTTCTCTCATCAATGAGACGTTCTTTTGTAATAATCTGACATGGACCGCTTGGATCAAGTTCGTTAGTAGCTTTTGCATCTAACCATGAAACCGCACCACAAAGACCAAGTCTTTCCGGAGTTACTACACATACATGTGATGGAGAGAATGCCTGACAAAGAATACAGCTGTAGTAAACATCTACAGATTCATCTGTTAAGCTGTTAAGACGTTCATCACGTTTATTAAATGTTTCAATTGCCAGTTCGTGACGAAGTTTTGTACAATCTTCCGGATTTGTATAAATCTTCACCTGACATTTATCAACGATTGCTTCGTATTCATTTTTAATTTTCGCATAGAGCACTTCACCAATGTGTTTTACTCTGAAGCCTGCATTAAATGCATCTTTGCTGATACGAACACGAATCATATCACGCTGACCTGTATGCATTACACCTTCGATACAGTTGATATAGCTGTGGAACTGACGTTCAATAACAGATTCGAAATCTGACTGCATGTTCTTTCCTGCAACTTCAACAATATAGCCGATGCTGTGCTTTTCGCCAGCTTCCCATTCGTCAATGTCTGGTCCGATCACTTCAATCTTGTGATCTTCCACTTCTGAAAGGTCTTTTGACTGAACTAATTCGAAACAGTCCACACGGGAACCGTCGAATTCAACCTGCATATCACCACGGCGAATGATTTCACCTTCGAATGCAGATGCGAATGCAACAGGAATATCAATATTAGTTACTTTGATCTTGATTCCTCTTGCTTCTAAGGATGTTGCATTCATAGCTAAAGTATCAAGCTGCTGAATGAGTGCCCCTGGAACTTCCGCAATATTTTCTGTTTCGTTAGAAACTACCGGGAAACCAAGTTTGATTGCACCTGCGCCTGCTGCTAAGATTACATCATCAATTGGTTTGAAAGCGTTTACGAATGCCGGTACACGCTGTGCTGTGTACGCAAGTAATGCACCTGCATCACCTGGAGTTACATTACCAAAAATAAGCGCTGCACGAATTGCAACAGATACGATATGGATGACAGAAGTTACATCTTTTCCTAATGGAATAACACGTAAACCTGCACCTGTCTTGTATCCTAATTCTTCACACTGGTCAATGATTCCTCCAACCAATGCAACTAAAATACCCTGTGCCTGGTAGCTCTTGATCAAATCTACACCTTCCTGTGCAGTTGGAGCGCTACCTAAAATAACAGCTACACCTGGAATATCTCCAGTTACCAATGGTACACCAAGATTACGGATAATCGCGTCTGCAAGATGTCCATAGCATGGTTCTGCGTATGGAGCTGCACCATCGATGTATTTTAATGCTTCAATAAATTCTGCACAAAGTGCAGTTGCTACACCTGACATTAAAGCATCATCAAGCTCATGATTTCTTGTCATGAGAGTTTTTACAACTCCGATGGCTTCTTTTAAGTCGCCAAGTGTTTTTACCTTCACACCTGTTACCGCATAGTAACATGGAAGGCAGTATGCAGTATCTGGAAAACCTACAGCTTTGTCAGAACCGTGCTGAACAATTGCAGCATCGATTGCACCAACTGTAAGACCATATACAGCATCGTTACCATTGAAAATTCTGTTAATTAACATGGTATTTTCCTCGCTTTCTTTTAAACATGGTTTTAAGCAAGAGAAAATCTTACGATTTTCTCTTGCTTATTTTTTATTAGACTCAAGAAAACATTCTGTTTTCTTGAGTTAAGCACAGCTTACATCATCGGATCTAATCCAAGTGCTGGATGTCCTTTTTCTGTTAAGAATTCGAGTAATGTTTCTGGATCTTCAGCGATTGTTTCATCACCGATCATATCACAGAAGTTTTCGATGCCGTAAAGTTCGAATGCTGTTTTGTTTAATCTTTCAGCAACAGTTTCTTTTAATTCTTTTGGCATCCATACGATACGTTCTACACCGCCTTCAGCTTTCATGAACTTCTTAGAAGCGATGAAGTGTTTACCATGTCCCATGAAACCTGGTGTCTGAACACCACCACCTGTCATAGAAGCAAGTTCTGGGAATGTCATTCCAAGTGGAGTCATGCCTGCGTATTCACGGTTTGCAATAACTACACCATTAGAGAATGGTTCAATACCACAGATACATTCGAAACATCCACAAGATGTCATTGGATCTTCCATGATAGAGTAAAGTGTTACCTGTTCAACAGCACCCTGAGAGAACTTAGCAACTGCTTCGTTAACATCTTCATAAGCACCTGTTCTTTCGTCGATGAGACGTTCTTTTGTGATGATCTGACATGGACCGCTTGGATCAAGTTCGTTAGTAGCTTTTGCATCTAACCATGAAACCGCACCACAGAGACCAAGACGTTCTGGTGTAACAACACATACGTGTGATGGAGAGAATGCCTGGCAAAGGATACAGCTGTAGTA
>JBGVRS010000140.1:0-3661 GCA_045128635.1 Lachnospiraceae bacterium | reverse complement strand
AAGAAATCGATACTCGGTAATCAAAAATTCCTCTCTGGAAGGAGCCAAAACATTACTTCTTGATTACACAAAGCTTGAAGAAGCAAAAGTACTAGCAGAAAACATCTACTGTGTACAGTTTGCATCTATTCCGGATTTCCTAATTAAAATGCAGGCGGCGAAATTTATACCGCATACGGATATGAGCCGTTATCCTAGCATTGAATTGTAACAGCACACTATTCGATTCGCACAGAAACACTGTTTGTGCCAGGTGGCAATTCTTCTCTACGTTTTACTCTGTCCCCGATTTTAAACGTTTCCAGCCATTCCGTTATTTCTTCTAGATCCTCACTTGGCACTTCCACTTCTTCCAATGGGCCAAATTTGAACGCAATTTTAGAAATATTCTCTGTCTCAAATGCTGGTGACAATTCACTTAATGTATATCCACATCCAGCTACGGAAAACAACAAAAATGTAATCATAATTAAAGAAACTATCCAATTCTTTTTCATGCACAACCTACAACTTTCTCGCTATCTTCTGTAATCTTGCTTTCATTTGTTTCTCTACTCCTGATATCCAACCAATGCCAAAATCTTACAATCTTTCATAATGAAGGCTACTTTCTTTCCCTCTTTTATCAATTGTTCTTTGCCTCTTATAATGTTCTCCGAAGCATTTTGAGGTAAATCCTCACAAATTGAATATTCAATAGATACAACTCCATTTTTGTAATTGTTAAAAATAGACATTAACGCTTCCAAGCTTATTACTTTTTCAGGAACCCAAGAATAAATATCTGTTATTTTCAATGAAACTCCCTCCTTACATGTCTATTTCACTTATATTCTTTGTATTTAAATCTACAGTCAGTTAATAATTCACAATCTTTCTAACATCAAAGACCTCACATGTTTCAACATCGAAATTAAATGTTAATTTATAGCGATCTGAGCTAACTTGAGCAGTCTTTGTCCGACCACTACTATCATTTAATTTCACATCAAATCCTGTCGCTTCTCCCAGGTGCTCTACTTTTACAGTGTTCTGGAGAATATGACTTTCTTTATCTGTCAAAAATTGAATTTCAAGATTGATAACTTCATCATATCCTTTTGGCTTGTCTAAAAGTTTAATTCGATAATCATTGGTAACATATTCATCCACGCGAAGCTGCATCTCAAAGTTGTTCATAACCAGTTCGCGAATTTCGTCTCCAAGACCTTCTGTCGAAACCTGATAACACCTTCCATTAAAGTCAATAATATTGTTGGAAATCCATATATCGGACATCGCATCTTCTGTGTAGATATCAAAGATCCAGCCTCCTTCAAGCATTGGCTTTTCTACTTTTTTGTACTCCAAATTCTTAATAAGATCACCAATCTCCTGCAAAGTTTCTTTACTGCGAACAACATATGGATACTCTGAACCTTCAAAATATTCTATTTTAGTCACACTATTCCATAGTTCATCTGAGAATACTTCTTTATTAATGGATTTTGAAACTCTATATAGATTTCCATGGATACGCTGTTCTGTAACAACTGCATCCTCTTTGGTATCCTTTACATTTGACAATCCAACTTTGAATAATACCGCCGTTGTTGCAATCAAAACAAATATTAGTAATACCGCTACAACACCATTTCTTTGCTTAGAAGCATCCTCTAGTACAACCGCTGCCGGCTCATCCCAGGTTTCTGAAACTTCCCTATAAAACGCAGCGATTGCTGTTTCTTTATACGGTACGAGAAACAGCTGTCCAATACCCAACGAAAATGCAGAAAGAATTTCCCATCCAATAAAACTGATTTCCAGGCAGAATAATCTCCAGCGATTTCCCTTCATCATTTCCTTTGATTTTCTTAGTGCCTCACTTGCCGATAATTCCGGATATTCTGCTAATATGTAAGTGACCATACTGTAATTATAAATTGCAACGATACCTGGAACTATGAACAATAGAAAACCAATCGTAACATATAAAATTTCCAAGAAAACTGCACAAAGTATTCTTTTCCAATTATAAAAATTTTGAAATAAATTTTTTAATGAGACTTCTTTTCCATCAATCAGATTAAGATGAAATCTTTTATATCCAATTTCTACAACACATCCAAAAACAATAGAGAAGATACTAGCAACCAGAAAAGCAAGTACAATCACCTTTGCATTTTCCAGCAAAAAGTTTCCTATTACAGAATCTCGTCCGCCACCAAAAGATCCCACTGTGATGCCTGCAAACCGAACAACTGCAGTTACAAAAGATTCTTCCATTTCTAATTTCACACTTAAGCCATCCGTACTAGCTCCACCAAGAAGCGACGCAATGAAGAATAGCCCTGCTGCAATCTTCCATTTTTCGTACAAGGCTTCTCGCGCTATTTTTCTAAAATCTGCTGCATATTTCATAACGGTACCTCCGTGTTATTCATCATTCGAGGTTTCAATATTTCTCCAATACAATTGCTCTATCCCATAATACTCCCCACAATCCATGTAATCCTCTGTATAGGATACGATTGCTTTAACTTCAAAGAACGGCTCCTGATGCAGTATTGTAGGTTCCTTTTCAGTTTTATACTCTAGTGTTGCAGTTAACACTATTTCTTCCCCTAATTCATAAAATACCGGTCCCGCAGTTACCTCTGTAATCGAATCTCCTTCATCTAATATTACTTCTAAATTCATACAGAATATTTCTTTGGAATACTTTTTATCAATTATTGTTAAAACCTGATTTTCTACTGTATAATCCAGACGAGCATTCAAACGAGAGGTTGCTTCCAATGAATTAAACTCACGTCCACCCATCAATAACCCACTTGGTGTTAATTTAAAGCTCCTTAAACATCTGGACTCTTTTCCGTCCAATGTTTCATCTTTTACAGTCAGTTTCAAAAGCTGGTCTGATTCATCCCAATAGATTTCTTCCCATGGGAGCGGACGAATTCTCATTAAAATTCCCTTTGGAACACCTGTTTCTTTATCGACACCAATGTAGGAATATCCAAGCAGGAATACAAAGACAATAATCAGCAGTATTGCAAGATGCTTAAATTTAATTTTTTTCATATCGCATCACCTTATAAATAAGATTGTTCTCAATGTCACTATAAATGCTCTGACTTACAAGCTCATCTTCAACGTACACTTGAATGATCGTTTCTGCATCCTTTGTTATATTGTTATACATATTCCATACATCCAGATGCATCGTCCAGGCGGAAGCATCTCTATTTACAAAGTGCATTGTTTTCCAAAAATGTTTTGCGCTTTCAAGTTCTTTTTCAGATACATTTGATGAAAACGTATGATTAATTATCAACTGCTCAGTTAAAGGATTCCAATATAAATGATGATCTTTCAAGTGCGTCCAATTATTATAAGTAATTAGTTTTTCTTTCATTTCTTCAACAGTTAAATCTGAAAAATATTGTAAGTCTATCTCTACCGGTGATTCATTATAAATCGTTGATACAGTAAAAGCATTTTCTGATAATGCTTCAAAAACATCATTGTTAAAATAATATGATTATTACGGTGCGGCAGAGCCGCCAGTCCGGTGTGGCGTGAGCCACTTGTCCGGACCAACGGAGCCACCAGATTATTATAAGCTACTTTGATTGCATCGGATCTAATCCGTATACCTCTCGCATGGAAAGATCCTTGC
>JBGVRS010000139.1:0-3355 GCA_045128635.1 Lachnospiraceae bacterium | reverse complement strand
TGGAGAAGATTTTGAAGAGATAGGAGCGGCTTTTGAAAATGTTTGTTCCGTCCATAAGGCAACGCTTGGTAATGGTGTCATTCGACTGATGAAACAGCGTGATTTGGTGGACTTTGCTGTAAGATGGATTGAAGAAAATCGTAAATAAACCAAAAGAAATTTTGAAGTTTCGTGATAGAAAATGAGATGAGACAAGGGTGTCTCATCTGAAAAATAGGCATTGCTCGCTTTGTGTCCTGTATTTTTTATGGTTATATACGTACGATGTTCTTAAAAGGAGGTCAAAGGCTAATGGATCAGATTAAAATCGGAGAATTTCTAAAGGAACTCCGTAAAGAAAAAAGGCTTACTCAAGAACATCCGAGGCTTGAGCCTTATTGGTTTGCTTGCTTTAATGGTATATTTTTTGTTGGATGTCACAGGAGTGTTTGAAAATAATTATTTGCTCGAATATTTATATGTATATAGCGAGGCCATGATCTACGTTACAGTTCTGTTGATTCCGCTGTATACGACGGGTTTATTAGGTAAAATTCAGCGCAAGAGTATGAACTCCAAACTTGATAATCTTCCGAGGATTGTAAGAATTGTAGTTGCCATTGTTGCAGGAATGGCGGTTACTGTGATACTCAAATTGACTCTAACAGGAGTATTTGGTTAAATGAAAATTTTAGGTTTTACAAGAGATTATAATTTACTCCCTTTTCTGAAAAGTGTGTCTAGTGCTATTATCAGAGAATGTAATGAATATTTATACTTTTACCAACTGTATCGGCAATTTGAGCGATTTGCTGGGTTAGGAAATCTTACTGCTTTTTTGAAATTAGTGGGACTGAGATTCAGTTCGAAGTTGAAAGCATAGAAAAAGGCTATCCAATCTTTTTGACTGGGTAGCCTCTTTTAAGATTGTTACTAAGACCAGCAATCATTGGTCAACTACAATCCAATCTTCCACATTCGCATTTCTCTCATTTGAGAATACTTCCATTACATTGGTACATACATCTATATCAATGGCAGGGATGTTGTCTGGCTCTATTTCTTTATGCGTCATTGGGTCAACATCTAACACATAATAAGTGTCACCAACAATACCTATCACATTATCATCATGAAAACCAAGGATTAGCGGGGTATTCTCGTTTGTTAGGGACATAATACTATTTAATTGATTGACCAAAAACGGCGAAGCCTTGCTTCCTATTTCATTCTCCCCAAGTCGTTCATAAACTTGGTATCCACTTACAATTGCTCCATTCAAAATAACAGGGTAATACACGATACGATTGATTTGTCGTTGGTTATCAAGTTGGAACATTTCAATTCCCTTACCCAAGTAGACGGCATCACTTTGTTCTTGTGTCCACTTGGCATCACAAAAAGAGGGAAAATTTTCTTTGGCATATGCATCAAACATCGTTATATCTGACGATGTTGCAACATAAAAAGGGGTATTCCATTCCGTATTCATTACCCATTGAGGTATTTGATTGCTAATTGTCTGTTGATTTCTATTGTCAACCAACTCCCCTATAGCCAATGAATTGGCAGACATACTCGAATTGCATCCGGCTAAGAGTAGAGTTAAGCATAGAAATATGGTTATCAATCTTTTCACATAATCACGCTCCTCGTTTTTTTATTATACCATGATGAAGAAAGGTTGAGAATATTCTTCATAAAATCTTAAATTATAAATTTGTTATTATATATTTCAACGCAGAAAAATAGGCTCATTCCATCTCTGGAACAAGCCTTTAAAAATTGTATTGAATTTCGGAGCAATTCTTCACTATTCAGCTACCGTTTGAATGGAGATGTAGATTTATACATCCGAAATGTAGATTTATACACGCTTTTTATTCAGACACACAATTCCGAAAAGGGACATAATTTAAAAGAAGGGGATTGACAGCCCATTTTAATGGATGTATTATCTTACTCCGGAAGGCAAAGGCGTCTTTTATGTAAAAATGCATAAAAGACGTTTTTGCCTTTTTGTGGTCATATATCTGGAGAAAGGAGTGTGGAGATTATGATGAATGATTTAACTGTGGGTAAGCCTGAAGCTGTATTATGGAAGTTCTGTATGCCTTTGTTTGGAAGTGTTGTATTCCAGCAGCTTTACAACATTGCCGACAGTTTTGTAGCTGGAAAGTTTATAGGTGAAAATGCCCTGGCAGCAGTAGGAAATAGTTATGAGGTTACGCTTATATTTATAGCATTTGCCTTCGGTTGTAATATGGGATGTTCTGTGATCGTATCCCAATTTTTTGGTGCAAAAAGATATGGGGAGATGAAAACGGCTGTTTATACAGCAATGATTACAAGTGCGGTAATCTGTATTCTTCTCATGGCTGTCGGGTTGGTATTTTGTGATTCCTTACTTGGGGTTATCAATACACCTGAAGAATTGATGATTGATTCCAAATTATATCTGGATATTTATATTTGGGGATTGCCGTTTGTCTTTTTTTATAATATTGCGACAGGGATATTTTCTGCCTTAGGAGATTCAAAAACGCCGTTTTATTTTCTTGCGGTTTCCTCTACATCGAATATCGCAGTGGACATTCTTTTTGTTACTGTTTTTCGTATGGGAGTATCAGGGGTAGCCTGGGCAACTTTCCTGTGTCAGGGAATAAGCTGTATGGCAGCTGTTTTTGTTGTATTTCAAAGATTGGCAGGAATAGAAACAGATAAAGTTCCATTTTTTTCAATTGATATTTTAAAGAGAATTATGACAGTTGCAGTACCAAGTATCTTACAGCAGAGCTTTATCTCTGTGGGAAATATCATTATTCAAGGAACGATTAACGGATTTGGTTCCGGTGTCATGGCAGGATACTCAGCTGCGGTGAAATTGAATAATCTTGTGATCACATCATTTACGACTTTGGGAAACGGAATCTCAAATTATACAGCACAGAATATTGGAGCTGGAAAACTGCCGCGAATACGTGGTGGATTTCGGGCAGGCATTAAGATGGTCTGGATGCTTAGTGCACCGCTGTTTGTGCTTTATTTTTTTGCGGGAAAATGGATTTTGTATGCTTTTATTGATGACCCAACGGCGCTGGCACTTCAAACAGGTATCAGTTTTCTGCGTATCCTGTCACCATTTTATTTTATAATTTCCATGAAGTTTGTTGCAGATGGAATACTGCGTGGTGCCGGAATGATGGGAAAGTTTATGACTGCGACTTTTCTCGATCTGATTTTGAGGGTTGGACTTGCGATTTTGTTATCACATACAATCTTAAAAGAAACAGGAATCTGGTGTGCATGGCCAATTGGCTGGACGGTTGCTGCTTTGCTTTCTCTGATGTTCTATAAAACGGGAAAGTGGAATAAG
>JBGVRS010000138.1:0-3195 GCA_045128635.1 Lachnospiraceae bacterium | reverse complement strand
GAAGAATAATTCCAGCAAGTCTTTTACGGGGGATGTGCATCTTTTCTTTTACTCAAGAGACGGAGTAGATAGATTAGGATCTGATATGATTATTGTAGAAGATTTAGCGCCTGGACGTGAAAGTTGGTCAAATGTAACTATAGATAAATATAATGATACTCCAAAGCTGGAATTAGAGTTTACCAATCCAATATTTACAGAAGTTGAAGAAATTGTGTAAGCGATGAATTACCTACCGTTCCAATTCTTCATAATCATATGAGATAATCTAAACACATGAAGTATATATCCGGATTTTGATATTGAGTTAAAGCGTTTTGCTATAACCACACCCCTTGATCTAGAGTATTTTACTTCAAAGTATATCAGGAACGGAGTTGATATACCCGAATGGATTATCCTCAAAATTTAACTGCATCTGATCGTTACTGGTATGACCTCATACAGAAATGCCGAACCAGTGGAAAGTCAGATTATCAGTGGTTAAAAGATAACAACATCAAATCACCTACTTTTTATTATCACGTAAAGCAGCTTCGTAAGAAAGCATGCGAACTGCCTGAAGCTACGAAAAGAGCCTCCATACCGGAAGTCCAGGAAGTTGTTCCTGTTTTCTTCAAAGATGAAGAGCTTTCTGCTCCAACTGCTCCATCAGAAACTACAATTCCGGAGGCTTCAGATAATGCTGTTGCTGTCCGTCTCCAGATTCGTGGCATCTGTGTGGAGATCTCAAACTCAGCATCGCAGATCGTTATACAAAATACCTTATCTGCGTTGCGAAACTTATGTTAGGCGATATTTCCGGAATCTCCAAAATCTACTGCGTAACAGGCGCCACCGACATGCGCCGGAGTTTTGACGGATTAATGGCGATTATCCGGGATACTTATCAGATGGATCCGTATGAAAAAGCAGTTTATCTTTTCTGTGGAAAGAGAAAAAACACCCTGAAAGCTTTATATTTTGATCGTGACGGGTTCTGCTTACTTTCAAAAAGACTGGACAGCAATGGCCGTTTTCAATGGCCCCGGAATTCATCGGAAGTTCGTCAATTGACCAGACAGGAATTCCGATGGCTGATGGAAGGGCTGTCCATTGAACAGCCAAAAGCAATCCGTCCTGTACCTCAGACAACCAAAAAGGTATTCTGATTTGTGCAGTATGGAGAAAATAAATTTTTTGTAGATAACCGATTTCTTACGTTTTTTTCGGTTATCCACAGCAATGCACTGAAAGAAAAATCCACTTGCGAATAATAAATCTTTTCAGTTCATTGCTGTGGATAACGTCATTGATAATCAGCTAAAATGCCCGATTTTCAATGAAAATACCAATAATTATCCACCGTCAAAATGACGACTGCTTCATATTGACCGATTTGTCAAAATCCTTGATTTTTCCTATAATTAGTAGAGAAAAAAGGGGGTGCCTACATGTCATATGAAGATGAAAACAAGCTTTTAAAAATGGTGATCGAGACACAGGCATCTCGTATCGCAGATCAGGAAGCAACGATCAAGGAGCTTCGGAGCATGGTAGACGAATTGCGTTCGTTAAAAGCAAACCTTGAAGAAACCCTTGAAGAGTTCCGTCGTCAGTTCTTTGGGGTACGCAGCGAAAAAACTTCTGCCTCAAAAAAAGAAGAAGCCGAAAAGAAAACCGTTCAGGTAAAGGGCTATACTGCAACCCGGAAGAAGAAAGCTACCCGCGAGGAACTCTACGCAAATCTTCCGGTACGGGAAGTCTTATACACAGTACCTGTGGAAGACCGCAGATGCGACTGGTGTAATGCCGAGATGATCTCTCTTAATGCACCTGCATTTGTAAGAGAGGAACTGCGTATCACACCTGCTAAGGTGGAAAGGATCCGTTACATGCAGGAGGTGCTGATCTGCCCGGAATGCAAAAAAGATAAAGACGGTTCTTTTAAAAAGGCAACGGTTCCTTCTGCGCTGATCCCGCATAGTCCGGCATCGGCATCCGCTGTTGCATATGCCATGTTCCATAAATGTTTTATGGGACTTCCATACTACAGACAGGAATCGCTCTTTGATCAGTTAGGGGCAAAAATCCCGAGGGAAACCCTGGCAAACTGGTGCATTATCGCCAGCAGAGACTATCTGTATCCTATCTATGAGATGCTTCATAATGAATTGCTTCATCGCGATATTATTCATGCAGATGAAACGGTATGTCAGGTGTTGCGTGAAAACGGTAAAACTGCACAATCCACTTCATATATGTGGATATACAGATCAGGATCTGACGGTCTGCCCGGAATCGTGATGTACGAGTATCAGCCGGGAAGAAGTGGCGATTATCCGAAACATTTCCTGGAAGGATTCCATGGACTTCTCCAGTGTGACTGTTATCAGGGCTATAATAAAGTAGAAGATGTCCTTCTTATCTGCTGCATGGCTCACTGTAGAAGGAAGTTTTACGAAGCACTTCCGGCAGAAAGGAAGAAAAGCATAAAACTTCTTGATATCAACTCATCGGAGGCTCTAAAAGAACCTGAGATCCCAGAGAAAGACCTGGATAAATACATTCCGGCAGAAATAGGGGTTGCTTACTGCAATAAACTATTCTACCTGGAACGTACATTTAAGGATTTGGCACCTGATGAGCGGAAGGCAAAAAGATTAGAACAGGAAACTCCTGTCTGGGACGCATTCCTGAACTGGCTTTCCGGATTAAATCCAACCAAAGGAAGTAAGCTGGAAAAAGCGGTGAACTATGCTAGGAATCATAAGGATAGTTTACAAGCATACTTACAAGATGGCCGCTGCGAACTTTCTAATAATGCAGCGGAGCGATGCGCAAAAAGCTACGCTATCGGAAGAAAGAATTCTCTTTTCCATACATCTGTCGATGGTGCTAATGCAAGTGCCATCATCTATAGTCTCGTAGAGACAGCAAAAGCAAACAACCTGAATGTGTTCCAGTATATCTACACGTTATTGCTGTACATGCCGGGCTGTAAAGATAAGTCCGAAGGCATGAAACAACTTTTACCGTGGAGTGATTTTATCAAGGAACACTGTACAGGTTTAATAGATGTAGAGAATGTGACCGTGGAAAATCATCCACAGTTGCCGTTTTAGCATGCAATAAAACACAAGGCGATGGATAATTCTATACGGTGTCTTATTCATCGCTTACGAAATTGTCGCAGAAATAGATAAAGATGCGACG
>JBGVRS010000137.1:0-1921 GCA_045128635.1 Lachnospiraceae bacterium | reverse complement strand
CATTGCGGCAACCGGAGTATTCTGCATGGCAATTGAGCTGGTGATCGATTTGCATATGAGAGGATATTTTTATCTTCGCTGGTCAGCAATCGTTGCGGCATGTGCACTTGTCATTGATATTGTATTAATGACCATTTATCTACTGGAAGGTCTTCGAGCAGAAATCCGAAGACGCATGCACTTTTAGACAACAAAACTCCCGTCAACTGACGGGAGTTTATTTATGCTCTAATTTCTATATTCATTTCCTTTGCGCGAAGGCTATGGGTATCATTTAAGCCCTGCGGTGCCGCAATGACTTTCTTTGCATACTTTCCACCAAATTTATCTGCAACGGTCTTTAACTCATACAGTGCCATTTGATTCACGCTGCCGTTTTTACAGGAAATAAATGTTGGAATCACACCTTTTAGTGAAAGTACATCGATTTCATTCAGCGTATCTTTCAGGGAATGATTGTAAATTACACCATCCCAGTCCAAATGCACACCAACCATACAGTCATCAGCATTTTTACGTTCTTCCATATAGGTATGCATTTCCAGAATACTGCCTGCATCCCAGAGAATGTCTTTGATTTTTTCATCCTGATATCGGAAAGATAACTGGTCTTTGGTATGTACAAAATCTTTCAATGCACCAGTCTCCGCACATTCATCCAAAATCTTTCCAAGCTCTCTGATTGAACGGAAACGATTGACTTTTCGATAGGCAGCCAGCACCTGTTTTCCAGTTACATTTACCTGCAGATTGGCATCCGGTCCGCAGCATCTGCGCAGGAAATCCGCAAAGAAATTCCACTTCTCTCCATATTTACTGGAAACCGTCCAAAGTGCTTCTATCAGCTTTTCGAATGCCGGATCTTCCAGATTTTTCGCTCCCTTGTGAAGACTATAATTAATCTTTCCCCCCTGCATTTCGATAAATGCATCTAAATCCAGTTTGACATGCTGCTTCTGAGCCACTTCACTGATCGGTGTTACATTTTCTTTATTCAGTTCAATCAATTTCTGTGTTTCGATGTCAAAACTGTGCATCGGTGCTTTAAAACTTTCTGCAAGCATTCCAAATGCAATTAAAATCAGACTTTCTCCGCCTGTCACTTCAAAAAACACATCATTTTTTCGAAGTTTTTCCTGCTCCACAACTTTTCGCATGGTAGCAAGAATAGAATCCAACTGATATTCCGGCAGACAGACGAAAGAAATTTCTCTGACACCACAATATTTTTTCAAAAAATTCTTTGTAATTTCTTTCTTCTTTTCAATCACATCCGCAAAGCCGAAAAAAATGGTTTTGTCGATTTTATAATGAAGGCTGGTAATGACGTTCTCAATTGGTTCGTTATCTAAAAATTCTATGTTTACAATCATGGCATTTACCCTTTTTTATCCATTTTTCTCATTTTATCACGCATTGAAATTTGGTTCAACTTCTACGACATGTGTATTGTACTTATAAAATATTTGGAGTATAATGGCGTGAAAATCAAATGTATTTACATTTTGAGGAATGATTATGAAGAAACACGTACAGGATTTTACCCAGGGAAATCTTTGGGCACAGATTTTCAAATTCAGTCTGCCGTTAATGTTTTCCAATTTGCTGCAGGTACTTTTTAATATGGCAGATGTGGCTGTTGTCGGACAGTTTGCCGGGGCAAATGCTCTCGGTTCTGTCGGTTCCACTTCCATTTTTGTGGTGCTTTTTACCACCGCACTGATTGGTGTTGCCGGTGGAATGAATGTACTGGTGGCACAGGCCATTGGCGCAAAACGACCAAATGATATTAAGGAAACAGTCCATAACTCTGCAATTTTAAGTTTCATCATTGGTATTCTTACCATGCTCTTTGGTGTATTTTGCGGACGTTTCATACTGGAACTTCTAAACACCAAACCGGAACTGATTGATGGTGCAG
>JBGVRS010000136.1:0-1749 GCA_045128635.1 Lachnospiraceae bacterium | reverse complement strand
TGTGGTTTCATGTGTCGTTTCCTCTCTTAAATGTTCAAAATCGAAAAAGTAATAAAACCATCCTTCAAAAAATCAGAATGGCTTAACTGCTTGATTCATAAGACTCATTCCTGATTATTTCGGCTGATTTTTAGGATTTGTAAAAATCAGCCGATGGAAGGTAGGTTGATGCAGGGAATACGCCTTCGCGAAATATAAATTCGCCTTTGCAAAAAATATTTTCGCCTTCGCGAATTGAAAAAACGTGAAGGCGAATCTTTTAAACAAATAGTTTTTTGGCCCAACTCTTCTTCAACTTCTATGTTGTATTCCAAATAATTGAATACTTTTTTATTTGTTATTAACAATATTATCAAGGACTTATGTATTTATCTTTCTTTGGATAAATACAATAATTATCCGGACTGGAAGTATCTTCCAATCCATTTCTGTATTTCCACTTACTATAGAAATACAGTAAAAGCCTATCAAACAAACTTCTATTAGTTGAACTGCAATAATGGCAGGCAACAATTTACTTCTTCAGAATAATAGGATGGGCGCAACAAACTTTTACCGAGATGAAGCACAAGGCTCATCATTGAAGAAACAGGAGTCACCCAATTATAAGTTTGCCTAACAGGCTTTTATTTTTTGTACTAACGACATTTGTCATATGTATATTTTTTCCCATTTTTCATGACATACAATATCCTATTGGCTAATTTCCGGGCTATTCGTACAATGGCTTTTTGGCTTTTCATACGTTTGCAATATTCACCATAAGCCATAGCCATCACGCTGTCGTGCTGTATGGTAACCCAAGCACTTTCAATAATCATCAGACCAAGCAGTTTGTTTCCCCTGAAAGTCTTCTCTCCGTTACACACCTTCTCCCCACTGCTATGTGACATCGGCACAAGTCCCAGATAAGAAGCGAACTGCTTTTCATTTTGGAAACGTCTGATGTCATCAATTTCTGTAAGAAGGCACATTCCCACAAGCAGTCCTATTCCAGGTATGGATACGAGGTTATCAAAGTCTTCGGCATACCGTTCGCTTCTGGAAAGGGTTCGGATCTGCCTTGTGACCGAAAGCAGGTTCTTGCGCAACATCTCCACTGTATCCAACAGAATGTCAAGACTCCTTCGGGTAGAGGACAACAGAACAACATCTTCACGCAGCCACTTCATGAAGCTTCTGCTCCAATGGGTTCCCGGTCTGGAGAAGCGTTCGGGAATCATTATGCCATGGTTGTAAATCAGGTGTTTTACACGTGCCTTGAAACCACCAAGCTGTTTCAGGAAAGTACGGCGAAGACGGAGGACATTACGGTCATCCAGATTTTCCTTACGATGGACATAGATGCCATGAAGGCTTCCATTCTTCAAGGATCTGGCCAATTTATCGGAATCGATTGCATCGTCCTTCATCACACTTTCGTATTGAGTCGTCGGAACATCAGCTGCATGCACTACCATACATCGAATGCCGAACTCTTGCAAGGCATAATAAGTGGAGAAACCACTGAACCCCGATTCATAAACGGCCAGATAATTGCCGTTAGGATAATGTTTCTTCAAATGTTCATAGAGCTCCTTTGCCGAAGACTTCTGGCTATGCTTACGCTTATAGCCCGATTGGGTCAGGATTGTCACACTCCAAGTCTTCAAATGGACATCAATACCTATATAAATATTTTGTCCTTCAAAATTAATTCCGTTACTTTGTACCATAGGTGTAATGATTTGAAATTACTGGTTGTTTTTT
>JBGVRS010000135.1:0-12407 GCA_045128635.1 Lachnospiraceae bacterium | reverse complement strand
GAGTCACAATCAAACCATTTACGAAAATCCTTCACCGGGTAATAAAAAAGGCGGTATCTCTACTTTAGAAGACAAATCCTTAGGATGCACTCAAAAATCCGGAAGCACACTTGTCAAAGGTGTTTTAGAATATGCCGAAACAGTAAAGACTCCTGGATTAAATCTTCTTAGTGCACCGGGCAACGATTTAGTCGCTTCCACTGCTCTTGCTGCAGCAGGTGCACACATTGTACTTTTTACAACAGGTCGCGGTACACCATTTGCCTGTCCGGTACCTACCATGAAAATTTCTACAAATTCTGCACTGGCAGCAAAAAAATCTAACTGGATTGACTTTAATGCGGGTGTTTTAGTGGAAGATAAACCAATGAAAGAAGTAGAAAAGGAATTCTTTGATTATGTCGTGGCCGTTGCGTCCGGCGAAAAGGTATGCAGCGAAAAAGCAGGATTCCATGATTTTGCGATTTTCAAACAGGGTGTAACCCTTTAATTGATTCCCCTCAAAAAAAGATAAGCAGTTTTTGCTGCTTATCTTTTTTATGACCATTTACATTCTAATATTCTAATCTTAAATACCACATAATGCATTGCCGTCGCATTCGGAAAATGTCGTTTCACTGAAGGGCATTCCTCCAGCATCTTCTCTTTAATGCTCATATCCAGACATTCAGACGCAACCCCATCAATTCGAAGCCAACTTCTGTTTCCTGGTTTCTGTGCAATAATCTGCATATTCGGATTTACTTTTAACTGCTTGTACACATCTTTCATATCTCCTGTAGAGATATACAGGTCTCCTTCGTGTTCCATGACCGCACCAAATGGTCTTCCTGCCGGAAAGTTACCATTTAATGTCAAAACGTAAAACACTCCGCATTCTTTTAAAAAATCATATGTCATGCTCATAATAAAACCCTCCCCTAAATTTTATTATAAACCTTTTTCATCATTTTACAATCATTTACTTTACATAATTTTCCACAAAAATAGCCCCGCTTTTGCGGGGCTATTTTTATTCTGTAATTATTCTACAACTACACCCTTCTGTAACATAACGTTTGCATAAAGAGCTTTTTCACTTGTAGCGATGATGCAGTATACATCTTTTGATTCATCATAGAATTTGAATCTGTCGATATTTCCTACACAATCAGCTCCTCTGTCATCATATTTAGCAATGATTTCTTTGTATGTATCCCAGATTGGAGTAGCAACTTTACCAACATCGCCTGGCATTAACTGCATAAGGTTTACTGGTTTTTCTACATAAGTATCCAGTGGGAATACTTTAAGAATTGCGTCAAGAATTTCTGGAACACCATGTCCGTCGCAACGGATAACGATAGCGTTTTTGCCCATAGATTCTGATGGATAGTTACCATCGGAAATTACGAGACGATCGCTATGTCCCATTTCACATAACACTTTTAATAATTCTGGTGATAAAATCTGTGGAATACCTTTTAACATTGTAAAATCCCCCTTAAGTTAAATGTTTTATTTTTTTCAGCTTTCCAGCTGATTACTTACTTAAAAATTTTAACAAACTTTGTACTTCTTCCGTTTGAAGATTTTCAGCATCAATCCACTGATGCGCAGAATGAATACTTCCTGCTTTTGCCTGCCCTGCAATCGCACGCGCCGCAGTTGTAATTGTCGCATACCCCATTCCATATGGATCCTGCGACATCGTACCAATCAATGTACCATCTTCTACGGCTTTTACAATTTTCTCACTGTTGTCAAATCCTGCAATCGCAAAATTCTTCTCTTCCAGTTCTTTTGCATAATCTATAACCATCTCCGTGGTCATCAAATCAGTACAAATAATTCCGGCAAGATTAGGATTTCTTTCTAATAATTCATCAAGAATTTCTTTCTCACTGCGATCTTCCTGAGCAAGATATACGATATCAACAAACTGAATGTCTCTATCATTATAACTGTTTGCAAGCACATCTACAATAGCCTGTTTGCGATCCTGACCAGTTTGTGTCAAAGAATTGTGCACAATGATTGCAACTTTTCCTTTATAGCCGATTTCTTCAAAAAGTTTTTCTGCAGCTTCCGCAGCTGCCTTTTTGTTATCAGTTCCAACCAGGGCCTCTGTCAACTGTCCATCATCCGGTGTATCAAATGCAATGAGTTTAATACCATTATTCTTTGCCATCTGAATCTGAGTCTTACTTGTAGATGCATCGGTAAATGCAATGCATAATGCATCTGGTGCTTTATCCAGAAACTGGTCGATAATATTAATCTGATCTACGACATTTTCCTCTTTTGGAGCTGTAAATGTAAGAGAAATCTTATCTTTTCCCGAATAGCCCAGTTCTTTATTTAAATCCTCAACCGCCTTCTGAGCTCCGGATTTTACCATATCCCAGAACTTGTTTTCAGAATTTGTGGCTACCATGGCAATCTCTGCTCCAGGTTCTAACTCAATCCCTTTCACTGACAAATAATCAATGGCACCTTTTTTGATCGGGTGATATTCCTTCTCTGTTTCCAGCACTTCTTCTGCAGTATCCTCTACAGGTTTTGTTTCTTCTACTTCCTGTACAGGTGCCTTTTCCTCTTCTGGAACCACATTTTCTTTTGCACATCCGGCAAGACAAAGAGCGGTACAGCCGAGTAATATATAGAATTTTAATAATTTTATCATATTTCGCCCTCACTTTCAAATCTTGAAGTCACTAACGATTATACACGAAAAACATGAAAATTCTATGGTGATTTTTCCCGAAAACCTTAATATTTCATGAAGATTATGCTTCTTCCAGATATTTCACAATATTCTGATAGATAACATCTTCTTTTTCCAGACCGCAAATATCTGTTAAGATTTGTTCATTGGTCTTTTCTGCCTTGATTGCTCTCCACGCATCTTCACCATCGTTGTCATAAAGAATTGCACAGGCCGCAGTACGTTCCAGAACAGATGCATCTTCGCCGTATTTGTGAAGTAGTTTGATTGGTCCGATAATACGTTCTGCTGCCCCTAATTTTCTCTGTGGATCGCGGGCATTTCTTGCAACGGTATCTACAATGGTACGATCACAGAATTTTGCCTTTGATAATGCAGCAAACTCTCTCTGGTCAGCTTCTTCATAACCAAATTCTTTACAAAGCACTTTATTAGTTGCTTCATAATTTTTATCAAGCAATTCTAAAATTTCTGCGTCATTTGCTGCATCTGCATAATTGCTGTAACCTTTTTTCCATCCGATATACGCAATCACACAACTTGCCGCGTTATAGGTATAAAGCTTTCTTGTTAAAAAGTTTGAGAAATTTCCAATTGGTTTTAATGTTTTTGCTGTTGGCACATACCCTTCCAGCAAATCTGCATCGCACTGCAAATAAGGATAGTTTTCTGAATTAATATCCAGTCCGCCATCTTCAATAGTTGTACAGAACACTGTGGATTCACTGACAGAAATGTTATCTTTCCCAATTGCTTCCTTTAATGTTTTCGATGGATGGGATGCATTTTCTGCAGTAATAATATAATAATGTTTTTCATCATTTAATAATGGCGCAAGGCTTGCGCCTACGTCTTTCAGATTCTGTCCGCCGACTGACACTAAAATCAACTCTGCATCTTCCAAATCTGCGTTTCCCCAGGTACATGCCTTAAAATTATGAACATTATAAGCTTCTCTTACATTTCCAAAAAAGCTAACTTTAAATTCTTTTTCTTTATTAAGAGCTTCTACAAGCTCTGCATTTTTATCAATAAAAATCACTTCTTCCGAAGCTTCCTGTAACAGTCTTGCAATAAATCCACGACCGGTTTTCCCTGCTCCTACAACTACAATCTTACTCATGAATCCATCCCCATTCTTTCAAAAGCGCAATTTTTTCTTTTACAAGCATGCCAAGCTCTCCGTTTGGATCCTGCTCGCATACCTTTTCCAAAATCGCATCAATGCCTTCTTCCTCACGCATCTTTACAAGTTTTTCTGCAAATTCATCTCCAGGACTTACATAATACATTGCTGCTGCAATGGCAATGGCAAGGTTATGAGGAACAATCCCATATTCCATAACAAGTCTTGCAGAACCTACCAAACGGTCGTCTTTTCCAAGTTTGCGGATTGGATCACGGGCATTTCGTTCAATAAAGTCTACGATTGTATAATCCTGCAGTTTTCTTCTAGAGGTCAACGTAAATGCCAGCTGTTCATCCAATGGGAAGTTATGTTTCTTCGATAATGCCTGTGCAGTTTCCTGATAAACTCCATCCAAAATTTTTAAAATTCTCTCATCATGAGCTGCATCTGCAATCTTTTCGTGACCAAGAAGTGCTCCAAGGAAGGAAGTAGTTCCATTGGCTGCATTGTAGGTATAAAATTTTCTCTCTAAGAATCCTGTAAATTCAGGAATTAATTTTAATCCGAGGATTGGTGGAAGTTCTCCAACAATACGTGATGCATCTACTGGGAATTCCCAGAAATCCTGTACATTTACAATCAACGGATCCTTCTCCAGTAATTCTTTGCTGGATTCAATACCAGAGCGCATGATAACCGCTTCTGTCATACCTACATGTTTTGCAAGATATTCTTTTGCTTCTTCACAAATTGCTTCTTCCACACCATTTCTTAAAATCGTTGCCGGAAGCTTCCAGTTTTCACAAGTGATGACATTTAAGTTTCCACCAACTTTTGATTTCTTTTCGATACCTTTTGTAAGAAGTGGTACCAAATCTCCCAAATTTTTGCCTCCGACAGACGTAAATACAACATCTGCATCAGCAATTGCATCGCTGACAGCTTCAATATCAGAAAAGCGAATCGCTTTCGCTCCTGTTACCACACAATTTTTTTCCGGATTTCCCAAAATATTAACTGTATACTGTCCGCGTTCATTGATTAAATCT
The DNA here is from genome assembly GCA_045128635.1 of Lachnospiraceae bacterium. GTDB lineage: Bacteria > Bacillota > Clostridia > Lachnospirales > Lachnospiraceae > HGM12587. Next base: position 7,522 of record JBGVRS010000135.1, on the reverse strand, counting down.
ACAAGACCATCAAATTTTTCCACGAAGGTAAATGGAATATTACTCAAATATAGTAAATGTCCCACAAACCCTCTGGCAATTTTACCGGCACCTAAAATGACACATTTCATGGGTTTAACTCCTTTAATTTTTCATATTGTAATTTCACCGCAGGATATAGCTCTTTGTAAATGGAATATCTCTTTTGCATCCATTCTATATGCCCACCTGTCGGATAAAAAATTTCTTTAATTTTGCATAAATCTTTTGTAGCTTCCTCTAATGTCTTATACCATCCTGCACCTAGCGCAGCCACAATGGATGCGCCAAGAGCAGAGGTTTCATTTTCCTCCAAAGTCTGCGTAGGAATACCAAACATTTCTGCCTTCAGCTGATTTAGAACTGGAAAAACCGCTGCGCCTCCGGAAATTGTCATATTTTTCACTTCCGGACATCCCATGCTTTCATATATATGATAGAGACTAAAAACCACACCTTCCATGGCAGCATAAGCAAGTTCTTCCTGAGTACAATTTTCGCAAATCCCAAAATACACCCCTTTGGCATCTGCATCCCAGATTGGTGCACGTTCTCCATTTAAGTAAGGCAAAAAGATTGGAGGTTGATTCTTTCTAATCTTATCCATCTCAATTTCTTTGTCACTTAAAAGCCTTAAACCAAACTTAACACTTGCACCACTGGATGCCGTCACACCATAATGTACATTCTCATAGAGATACGGTCCGCTGACCAACGCTGTATCAGTTTTTACTTTATTCTCTATGACACCAAGGTGTTCACTGGTTCCAGAGATATCAAATAAGTCGCCTGTATTTCGAATCCCCATGCCAAGCAGTGAAGCATAATAATCATTGAGACCCACATATACTGGAATTCCAGCTTTTAATATTCTTCCTTCCCCCAACAAAAGTTCCTTTGTCACTCCGGCAAAGGATGTATAATCTTTCATTTCCGGCAAAACATTTTCATCAATGCCTAGGTCATTTAAAAAGAATGTACTGTAACATTTTGTATCCAGATTCGCAAGCCCTCTCCAGGAATATTGATCTGTCACTCGTTTTCCTGTCAGCTTTTCGCAAATAAAGTCTTTCGGCTGACAGATTGATTCTATATTCTTAAAATGCTTCTTTATGTACTTTAATCTTGGAATTGGATAAGAAACAATACTTGGATGCATCATAGATATTTCTTTTAGAAAAATCTCTGACTCATACTTTTTCTTAATTTCAAAAACTTCTTCTTTTCCAATCCCACTATTCCAGCTGATGACTTCCGAGTCATTTACAATGTAAGTTCCAACCTGAGAGGATAGACTAATTGCTTCCACAGTTTCCAGTTCCAGCTTTGCAAGGGCACGACAGATCGCCCCCCACCATCCCTCCTGACTGATTTCTTTATAGGAAGCTCTGGAGATAGATTTCGTTTTATCCTGAAACAGTTGAAGGATTTTTACCGAGGAAGTCCCAAGATCAATTCCAATTACACTTTTATTCATCGCAAAATACTGCCTTTACAAATCCTTCCGGACGAGTTCTAGCAAGATCAAGTCCTAACTGGAATTCTTCCAGTTTGATTTTATTTGTTACAAAACGTTCAATATTTACAGAACCATCGGACATCATAGTTACAGCTTTTTTATGCTGGTTCCAGTTATTTCCTGCACCTACTACACGGAGATTATTAATATGAATGTCATCAATGCGAATACTCATCACTTTGCCTCGTCCGTATCCTGCCAATGCAAATGTTCCGCCTTTTCTTGTCAGTTTCAGACATTGCTGAATACATTCTTCAATACCGGTCGCATCAATTACAATGTCTGTTCCATTTGGACGCAACTGTTTCATAACTTCCATAACATCTTCATTTTTTGATGCAATTGTACAAATTGCACCCATTTCTCTTGCAATTCCCAAACGCTTTTCACTTGTTGCAACAACTACAATATCTTTTAATCCCATCGCCTTTGCTGCTGCAAGCATACAAAGACCAATCGAGCCAGCTCCCATGATCAAGCAGGTATCACCGTATTTTGCACCAGTCTTTTCTAAGGTTCCAAGAGCTACTCCCAGAGGTTCACACAAAGACCCCTGCGCAAAAGATACATTTTCAGGAAGTTCTACAAGACCATATGCAGGCATAATGGCATACTCTGCATAAGCTCCGTTTCTTTTGAAACCGATTTCTTCAAAATCATTGCAATATCTCCAGTTGCCGCTTCTGCATGCTTCGCATTTCAAACATACAACGTCACTGCTTCCAATGACACGTTTACCCAACCAGTGTGCATCCGCTTCACTTCCAACTGCATCTACAATACCGCTCCACTCATGCCCCGGTGTTAGTGGATAGTTTGCTGCAATTTTTCCATCCAGTACTTCCAAATCAGTTGCACAGATTGCAGCTGCCTTTACTTTAATACGCACAAAATCCGGCTGTGGCTGCGGAATTTCCACCTGCTCTAAAACAACATTTCCCGGTTCTTTGATAACTACTGCTTTCATAGAAACCCCCTTTTATATCTATGTTTTTTCCGATTTTTCTCTAATTTTATTTTATCACAGCACGCTTTAGATTCAAGCACTTTATTGAAACAGACATTTTCGTATGCTATAATTTTTTTATACAAACGATGTATTGGAGGGCTTTTTATGGATAGAAGTTTATTCTTAAATACGAAATTAACTGATGATCAGGTTGCTTTATTTTATCTTGGGCAAGAAGGTTTTTTAATAAAACATAAAGAAACTTATATTTTAATTGACCCATATCTCTCAGACTATGTAGATCAAAATTGCTGTACGGAAACAGTGAAATGGATACGCAGATATCCGGCACCAATATCTGCTGAGGAATTTGATTTTGTAGATTATGTGCTTTGTACCCATTCACATTTTGATCACTCAGATCCATATACTTTAACTAAACTTGCAAAAATTAATTCTAAAGCAAAGTTTATTGCACCGAAACCAATCAAAGATACTATTTTATCCTATGGTATTGCAGAAAAACGTTTTATTAATGCTCTGGCAGATGAAGTATTAGAATTAAATGGATGCCAGGTAATCCCTGTTCCATCAGCCCATGAAGAGCTCCGTACAGATGAAAATGGTGATTATTATGATTTGGGATATAAGATCATTTTAGGAGATACTTCGATTTATCATGCCGGTGACTGCTGCATCTATGATGGACTTACAGAAAGACTAATGAATACCGATGTACTTATGGTACCAGTCAATGGACGAAGCTATTACAAGAGATATGTGGAAGATATTATCGGAAATATGACTTGTGAAGAAGCCATTATTCTGGCAAAAGAAACCAACGCAGGAATGATTGTTCCGATGCATTATGACTTATATGACTGCAATCGAATCAATCCCGCACTTTTTGTAGATTGTTTATTCTCCATGAATCCGATGCAAAGGTTTCATATGTTCGCACCTGGAGAGTTTTATATTGTTCAAAAATAATTGAATACTCGCGAAAAAAGAGGTCGGATAAACCGACCTCTTTAAAGTTAGCTATAATTCACAAAAAACTGTTTAGGACTAGAATTAGTCGTAAAGGTTTGGAGCGATGTCATCAGCTGCCATGTTTTCTGTGTTGTACCAGTAACCATCCATTGGGATATCAGCAACTGTTTCGCCGTTGCAGTATGCAACTAATGTGTTGATACATTCATAACCCATCATTAATGGAGACTGTGTTACAGAACCGATTAACTGACCAGCGTTGATAGCTTCTTTCTGTGGTGTACCAGCGTCGAAACCTGCACCGATGATGCTTGTTCCAGCTTCTGTACCTAATTTGTTAAGAGTACCGTTAGCTGTGATAACACCTTCAGCTGTTGTCTGGTTAGAACCGAAGATAGCTACTGTATCGTCTTTAGCCATGATTTTCTGAGCTTCTGCAGAAGCTAATTCTACTGTTGTCTGAGCTGGAACAGCTACTTCGATAACAACTGTAGCTTCAGCTGCATCTACTGCACCTTCAGCTGCGTTTACGTAGAATTCGTTACCTTCTACTGCACATTTGATTCCATCTGCTGCACAAAGTTCGATCATTTTGTTGATGAAACCAAGACCACGCTGCTGGATGTTAAGAGCTGTAGCATCCTGGTTAACTTCACCTACACGTACTTTAGCATCTGTTGTAGCTGCTGCAAGAACGTCTTTGATAACTGGGTACATGTTTTCAGCTGCGCAAGCACCTGCTGCAACGTTGTCTGTTGCAACTGTAGCAACTACAGAACCTGCTGGAGCATCAGCAACACCTGTATCGAAGCAAACTACTGGGATACCAGCATCTAATGCTTTCTGAAGAGAATCAAGTACAGAGTTTGTATCACAAGCTGCTAAACCGATTCCGTTAGGAGCTTTTGCGATAGCATCGTTAAGCATCTGAACCTGGTCAGCGATATCAGATTCGTTAGCTGGACCGTTACAGTTAGCTGTTACGCCCTGTTCTGCACATGCCTGTTCTACACCTTTAACAGCTGCCTGCCAGTATGTAGACTGGAAAGATTTAACGATGATTTCGAAGTGGTAAGCTTCACCAGTTGCTTCTGGAGCAGCTTCTTCTGTTGCAGCTTCTTCTGTAGCTGCTGGAGCTTCTGCAGCTGGTTCTTCTTTACCGCCGCATGCTACCATAGAGAGTGCTAATACTGCACACATAAGGATAGCTAAAAGTTTCTTTTTCATTTTTGTTCCTCCTTTAGGATTTTGAAAATATATATGAAGTCTTCCGACACCATATCGTTACATATAATAATGTATTATAACATTATTTTTTCTTTTTGAGAACGTCTACTAATACAGCTGCTAATAATACAAGACCTGTAAAGATCTGCTGCCAGTTAGCCTGTAAACCGATGAATGGTAAACCGATCTTCATTAAGGAGATAACGATTACACCAAGGAATGCACCAAAGATTGTACCTGAACCACCAGATGCAGATACACCACCTACGATTGCACCACCGATAGCATCCATTTCGAATCCGGCACCAGCGCCTGGATAAATTGTAGCGTATGTTGCAGCATAAGCAACACCTGCTAAACCAGAGAAGAAACCGCAGATAACATATGTCATAACATGGAAGAATTTAACGTTAACACCTGCTAATTTTGTAGCTTCTTTGTTAGAACCGATAGCGATTGTGTAACGACCCATCTTTGTATGATTTAATACAAATGACATTACGATTACTAATACTACGATTAAAATAATACCAACTGGAATTACTGTTCCGCCAGCACTTGTAAACTTAAAGATTTTTCTGAATGTACCTTCTGCTGATAAAGCTGATGGCCAAGATACACCGAAACCACCGCAAAGAGCAGGTCCTAAACCACGAGTGATCATACATGTACAAAGTGTTGCAAGGAATGGAGGTAAATCCATGATTGCTACTAATACACCGTTTAAAAGACCAATCAGAACAGCTACTACGATTGCAATGAGGATACCTGCGAATACTGGCATTCCTTTATGAACAACCATGTAACCACCGATTAATGCGTAACATACTAAACCAGTACCCATGGAAAGGTCTACACCACCAGTGATCAGTGGGAATGTAACACCGATTGCCATGAGAGCTACATAGTATACACTATCCAACACAGATACAAGTGTAGGATAAGTTCTGAATGTTGGACTTAAGATACTGAAAACGATTACCATCGCTGCGATGATACCGATTACCATCAGCTCACGTCCATTAATAAGAGCAGCTTTTTTCTTATTCATTATCTTACACCCTCCTAGTTAATTTCTCTTGTTGCAAGGTTCATGATATTTTCCTGAGTTGCTTCAGCAATATCAATTTCACCAGTTTTCTTACCTTCACACATAACAACGATTCTATCGCTCATACGTAAGATTTCTGTCATTTCTGAAGAGATCATGATGATTGATTTACCTTCAGATGCTAATTTGTTCATTAATTTGTAAATTTCGTTCTTAGCACCAACGTCGATACCACGTGTAGGTTCGTCGAAAATAAGGATATCACAGTCACGTGTTAACCATTTAGCAATAACGACTTTCTGCTGGTTACCACCTGATAAGTTAACTACTAACTGTTCTACGCTAGGAGTCTTTGTTGCAAGTGCTTCAACATACTGCTGAGCTACTTCTGCTTCTTTCTTCTTGTTGATCAAAAGACCATTCATGAAGTTTTTCATTGTAGCCATTGTTGTGTTTTCAGCAACTGTTTTCTGTACAACACAGCCGTAACGTTTTCTATCTTCTGACAGATAACCGATACCAGCTCTTACAGCATCTCTTGGGCTGTTGATTGTAACTTTTTCACCGTTGATATAGATTTCACCGGAATCAACTGGGTCAGCACCAAATAATGCTCTTGCTGTTTCTGTACGTCCAGCACCCATAAGACCTGAGAAACCAAGGATTTCGCCTTTGTGAAGTTTAAAGCTTACATCCTGTACCATCTTACCAGCGTTTAAGTTTTTAACTTCTAATACAACAGGAGCGTCTGGAGCTACCATACTCTGTGTCTTAGGATCTTCGTAAATAACACGACCAACCATCATGTTGATGATATCTTCTTTTGTAGAATCTTTTGTAATGATTGTTCCTACATATGTACCATCACGCATTACTGTTACACGGTCTGTGATAACTTTGATTTCGTCCATACGATGTGAAATGTAAACCATCGCGATATCTCTCTTCTTAAGGTCGCGGATGATTTCGAACATCGCTTCAATTTCTGTTTCTGTAAGAGCTGCAGAAGGTTCGTCGAAGATAATAACTTTTGCATCGAAAGAAACCGCTTTTGCAATTTCACACATCTGCTGTTTACCTACAGTTAAGTTTGACATTGTTTCTGTTGGATCAATGTCTACGTTTAATTTATCGAAAAGTTTTTTAGCTTCTTCGTTCATCTTCTTATCATCGATTTTCACACCGTTCATAAATTCACGGCCGATGAATAAGTTCTGTGCTACTGTCAGGTGACCTAACATGTTAAGTTCCTGATGTACGATTACAACACCAGCGTCCTGAGCTTCTCTTGTATTAGCGAATTCTACTTCTTTGCCTTCGTATGTAATTGTACCGGAGTCTTTTTTATAGATACCTGTTAAAACTTTCATTAAAGTTGATTTACCTGCACCATTTTCGCCCATGAGTGCAAGAACTTCGCCTTTTCTGATTTCCAAATCTACATGGTCTAATGCGTGAACACCAGGGAAAGATTTGTCAATACCTTTCATTGTTAAAATAACATCACCCATATTCTTACCCGTCCTTTCTATGTACTATCACATTAATTTTTTCTACGTCTTGCAGAAACGTCTGCGTAAACTGCACCAATTACAATGAAACCTGTAATAATGAACTGATAGTCTTTGGAGAAACCAAGTGCAAGAATACCCTGCTGTAAAAGGGAAATAATAAGTGTACCGATTACAGTACCTGCGATGGATGCAATACCACCTGCCATAGATGTACCACCCATTACACAACAAGCAATGGCTTCGTTGTTATA
>JBGVRS010000134.1:0-12528 GCA_045128635.1 Lachnospiraceae bacterium | reverse complement strand
TCTTGGTTTTGAAGAATCAGAATTTGATAAACGAATCACTACTCTTTCCGGTGGTCAGAAAACCCGTGTTTCTTTAGGTAAATTATTGCTTACCAAACCAGATATCATTCTTTTAGACGAACCGACCAACCACTTGGACTTAAATTCCATCGCCTGGCTGGAAACTTATCTGATGAACTATCAGGGCGCTGTCATCATCGTTGCGCATGACCGTTACTTCTTAAACAGAGTCGTTACAAAAGTAATTGAAATTGATCAGGGCGCAGTACATACCTTCCTTGGAAACTATTCTGAATATGCAAAGAAAAAAGCGCACATGCGCGAAGTTCGCTTAAAAGAATATTTAAACCAGCAGCGTGAAATCAAGCACCAGGAAGAAGTTATCCAGAAATTAAAATCTTTTAACAGAGAAAAATCCATCAAACGTGCAGAAAGCCGTGAAAAAATGCTGGCAAAAATGGATGTCATTGAAAAACCTACAGAAGTCAATTCTGAAATGCGTTTTTCCATTGAGCCAAAAGTGCTGTCAGGAAATGATGTCTTAACTGTAGAAGGATTATCAAAATCTTTTGGAAATTTACATCTTTTCTCAGATTTGAATTTCGATATCAAACGTGGCGAACGTGTGGCGATTATTGGAAATAACGGAACCGGCAAAACGACGATTTTAAAGATTATTAATCGGGTCATTGATGCGGATGCCGGAAAACTGACGCTTGGAAGCAAAGTAACTATCGGTTACTATGATCAGGAACACCATGTACTTCATATGGAAAAGACCATTTTTGAAGAAATTTCCGATGATTATCCTTATCTTACAAATACAGAAATCAGAAATGTACTCGCTGCATTCCTGTTCACCAATGATGATGTATTTAAACGCATTGGTGATTTAAGCGGTGGAGAGCGTGGACGTGTATCTTTGGCAAAATTAATGCTCTCCAATGCCAATTTCTTAATCCTGGACGAACCGACCAACCATTTAGATATTCAGTCCAAAGAAATTTTAGAGCAGGCATTAAACAGCTATACAGGAACAGTACTTTACGTATCTCACGACCGATACTTTATCAATACCACTGCTACCAGAATCCTGGATTTAACAGGAGAAACTCTTGTAAATTATATTGGAAATTATGACTACTATCTGGAAAAGAAGGATGAGCTGACCGCCATTTATGCACCAAAAGCTGTGACCGCTGCCGCTTCTTCCATGAAAGTTGAAACAGAAACCAAACTTGACTGGAAAGCTCAGAAAGAAGCTCAGGCTCAGGAGCGCAAGCGTCAAAATGACCTCAAAAAAGTAGAAGCTCGTATCGCAGAACTGGAAGCCAGGGACAAAGAAATCGATACCCTGATGGAAGATCCAGAAGTTTTTACTAGTGTCTTTAAATGCCAGGAACTATCCAAAGAAAAAGATGCGATTCTCACAGAACTGGATGAATTATATGAGCAGTGGGAAACACTTGCAGAATAAAATATATATTATCTAAAAAACACCTTGCAGAATTTTTACTGCAAGGTGTCAGACTGTAGACAAAGTGCTAAAAGTACTTGATTTTCAAGACTTTAGGCACTTTTTTTAGTATAATAAAAGTATCAAATACAGGTGGTACGATTATTATGATGACACAGAATGCTGATAAAAAAAGAGAACAAATCCAGATGTTCTGCATGGATGACATGATTCCACAAGACCATTTGCTGAGGATCATAGACAAAGCAATTAACTGGAACTTCATTTATGATTTAGTTGAAGAAAAATATTCTCCGAATCAAGGTCGTCCAAGTATGGATCCTGTTATGCTGATTAAGATTCCATTCATTCAGTATCTGTATGGAATCAGAAGTATGCGCCAAACAATCAAGGAGATTGAAGTAAATGTAGCCTATCGTTGGTTTCTAGGTCTTGAAATGATGGATAAAGTTCCTCATTTTTCAACTTTTGGGAAGAATTACTCTCGGCGCTTTAAAGACACGGACCTTTTTGAACAGATTTTTTCAAAAATCCTTGAGGAATGTTATAAATTCAGATTAGTAGACCCGACAGAAGTTTTTGTAGATGCAACCCACGTTAAAGCACGAGCAAACAACAAAAAAATGCAGAAACGAATTGCTCATAAAGAAGCTCTCTTTTTTGAAGACATGTTAAAAAATGAAATCAATAAAGACAGAGAGAATCATGGTAAAAAACCATTAAAAGAAAAGGATGACGATGACAACGACAAGCCATCTGGAGGTTCTGGAGGAGACGAAAAAGAAATAAAGACAAGTACCACAGATCCTGAAAGTGGCTGGTTTCACAAAGGAGAACATAAAAGTGTTTTTGCTTATACTGTGCAGACGGCCTGTGATAAAAACGGTTGGATTCTGGGGTATACAGTAAATCGTGGAAATGAACATGACAGTCGAACTTTTAAAGGTCTGTACGACAAAATCAAAGATATTGGAATAGAAAAGATGATTGCAGATGCTGCATATAAAACACCAGCACTTGCAAAACTGCTATTAGATGATGGGATTACACCTGTGTTTCCTTATAAACGTCCCATGACAAAAGACGGTTTTTTCAGAAAATATGAATACGCTTATGATGAGTATTATGATTGCTACATTTGTCCAAACAATCAGGTGTTAGAATATCGTACAACAACTCGTGATGGATACCGCGAATACAAAAGCTGCGGAATAACCTGTGCAGCTTGTCCATATCTTAGTCAATGCACAGAAAGCAGAACTCATGAAAAAACGATTACCCGGCATGTATGGGAAGAATATCTGGAAGTGTGCGAAGATATCCGATGTACGATTGGAATGAAAGATTTATACTCCAAAAGAAAAGAAACCATTGAAAGAATCTTTGGAACTGCTAAAGAGAATCATGGTTTCAGATATACTCAAATGTATGGAAAAGCGCGAATGCAGATGAAGGTCGGGCTGACTTTCGCATGCATGAATTTAAAGAAACTGGCAAATATACTACACCAAAGAGAACGAAGAAAGTCTCTTTCTTCATATTTTTGTTATAGTTTTTAATGTTATATACCAACAGACGAGAAAAGAGGCGGTTGGGCAAATGATCAACTGCCTCTTTGTCTACAGTCTGACACCTTGCAGAATTTTTACTGCAAGGTGTTTTTCATTACATTGTTTCTAATGTTGCTCTCACTGCTTTGATAAAATCTAAAGAAGATAATACTTCTACATTTTCAAGAGAAGTAATCAAAGCTAAATCCTTTGTCATCTTTCCATCTTCAATTGTCTTCACAGAAGCTTTTTCTAATTTATCTGCAAATGCCACCAGCTCAGGAAGATTATCTAATTCTCCACGTTTTCTAAGTGCTCCGCTCCATGCAAAGATTGTAGCCATAGAGTTTGTAGATGTCACTTTTCCTTCTAAATGCTGATAGTAGTGTCTCTGAACTGTACCGTGAGCAGCTTCGTACTCATAATATCCATGAGGAGAAACTAATACAGAAGTCATCATTGCCAAAGAACCAAATGCAGTTGCTACAAGGTCACTCATAACGTCACCATCGTAGTTCTTACAAGCCCAGATAAATCCGCCTTCAGATTTTACAACACGAGCTACTGCATCATCAATTAATGTATAGAAATATTCAATTCCTGCTTCTTCGAATTTGGCTTTGTATTCTGTTTCATAAATTTCAGCAAATACATCTTTGAAGTGATGGTCATATTTCTTAGAGATTGTATCTTTTGATGCAAACCATAAATCCTGTTTTGTATCTAATGCATACTGGAAACAGCTCTTTGCAAAGCTTTCGATAGAATCATCCAGGTTATGCTGGCCCTGAACAACACCTGCTCCTTTAAAGTTATGAACAAGTGCTCTTTCTTCTGAGCCATCTTCTGCAGTATAAACAAGTTCTACTTTTCCGGCTGCCGGAATACGCATTTCAGTTGCTTTATAAACATCACCGTATGCGTGACGAGCAATTGTAATTGGCTTTTTCCATGTTTTTACATATGGGTCCACACCTTTTACGATGATTGGTGCACGGAAAACTGTACCATCTAAGATTGCACGGATTGTACCATTTGGGCTCTTCCACATTTCTTTTAAGTTATATTCTTTTACACGTGCTGCATTTGGTGTAATTGTGGCACATTTAACTGCGACACCGTATTTTTTTGTTGCATTGGATGCATCCACAGTAATCTGGTCATTTGTTTCATTACGTTTTTCCAGACCAAGATCGTAATATTCTGTCTTCAAATCGATAAATGGTTCCAGTAATTCATCCTTGATCATCTTCCAAAGAATTCTGGTCATTTCATCTCCATCCATTTCAACCAATGGAGTCGTCATTTTAATCTTTTCCATAATGTTTCTTCTCCTCAAATTATAATCCGTGTTCACGGTTATTTTTTATTGTACTCTTTACATGTGTATGTGCACATTCTTCCGCTCTATCCGCGTTACGTTCCTTAATGGCTTCAAGAATCGCACGATGTTCTTCTGTCGAATTCTTTGAACGATTATCCAAAGCCAATGATGTTTTACGAATTCTCGTCACATACATATGAAAATCTGACAAAATGTGGTTGAGCATCTTACTTCCTGATGCTTCATACATTAATTCATGGAACTGACTGTCCAGTTCATAAACCTGAGTAAAGTTTCCTTTTTTTGCATGAAACTCTGTCAGATATAAAGTTTCTTCCATTTTATCCAGTTGTTCTTCCGTTACATGTTCAGTCGCCCATCTGGCACTTAGTCCTTCCAGCAAGTAACGAATCTGATAAATATCATCAATATCTTTTTTGGTAATTCCAGTCACTCTGGCACCCTTGTTTGGAATAATTTCAACCAGGCCTTCTAATTCCAGCTGCCTTAATGCCTCTCGCACCGGTGTGCGGGATACATCCATCATTTTTCCAAGAGTTGCCTCTTTCAGTTCTTCATGTTCCTTATAAACACCATTTAAAATGTCTTCACGAATTCGATCGTAAACTTTCCCACGCAGGGAATATTTATCGCCGGATTCCTTTGCATCCTTACCCATGATTCTTTACTCCATATCCGTGAAATTCTAATCCAAGACGTTTACATGCAATATCAATGGCATTTAAGATTTCATCATCTGTTAAAACTGTAATACGTCCGTTTTCATATTCTCTGTCAACCCAGCCTTTGATGTCAGCAATCATTGGATGCGTCTTTTCAATCTGATCATCGCCTTTTAATTTAAAGTAAGTGTTGATCCAATGTGCGATACCTGCAAGTCCTGATGTATTGGAAATTGCTACCAGTACCGGTCTGTTTAAGAACTTTTCTGTATCAAAAATGTTATAAATCTCTTCATTTTTCAGAAGACCATCTGCGTGAATACCCGCTCTTGTTACATTGAAATTTTTACCAACAAACGGTGTTCGCGGCGGAATTTGATATCCGATTTCTTTTTCATAATATTCTGCAAGCTCTGTAATGACTGTTGTGTCCATACCATCCAATGTTCCACGAAGCTGTGCATATTCAAAGATCATTGCTTCCAGTGGTGTATTACCAGTACGTTCTCCGATACCAAAAAGAGAACAGTTCACACCACAGGCACCATAAAGCCATGCCGTTGTTGAATTGCTTACCGCTTTATAGAAATCATTGTGTCCATGCCATTCGATTAATTCTGACGGAATACCAGCGTAAGTCATGATACCGTAAATGATTCCCTGTACGGAACGCGGTGGCACTGCACCAGGGAAACTAACGCCATATCCCATGGTATCGCAGACACGAACCTTGATTGGAATCTGATATTCTTCCATCAGTTTTTTCAATTCTACACAAAATGGAATGACATATCCAAAAATATCCGCTCTTGTAATATCTTCCAGATGACATCTTGGTCTGACTCCAATATCCAGACAGTCACGGATAATACTCAAATAGTGATCCATAACCTCGCGTCTTGTCATTTTCATCTTATAGAAAATATGATAATCAGAACAGCTTACCAAAATTCCGGTTTCTTTTAAGCCAATATCCTTAACAAGCTGGAAATCCTTTTTGCTGGCACGAATCCATGAAGTCACTTCCGGGAATTCATAGCCTTTTTCCAAGCATTTATAAACCGCATCACGGTCTTTTTTACTATATAAAAAGAATTCACTCTGTCGGATTTTGCCCTTTGGCCCACCCAGTCTGTGCAGATAATCATAAATCGTTACAATCTGCTCTGTAGAATACGGCGCTCTGGACTGCTGTCCATCACGAAATGTGGTATCTGTAATCCAGATTTCTTCCGGCATGCAGTGCGGTACAATTCGGTCATTGAACGCGATACGTGGAACCTCTGTATAAGGAAACAGGTTTCGATACACGTTGGCTGTAGGGTTTTCCACCAAATGATAAAAAGGCTCCTCCAACTGAAGCAGATTCGTCTTTTTATTAAACATTACTTTTCTGTTTTCCATAACTCTTCCTCCTGCGACTTACAATCTGTTTCGATTGTATACATACGCAACTTGTATTATTGTATACAATCTATTTTTAAATGTCAACCGAATGTCACTTTTTCTATCACACATTTTCCTCCTCTACATATGATAAGGTGTAAAGAAAAATTTTGGAGGTATTCCTATGGGAAACTTATCTTCTGGATGCGGATGTGGCAATAACCGCATGTCAAATGGCAATGACTGCTGCTGTTCTATTATTTGGATCATCTTACTGCTTAGCATTTGCGGTAACGGCAATGGCTTCTTCGGTGGCGGATGTGGCAACGGCTGTGGTGATGGCTGTGGCGACAACAGTTGTATCTGGATTATCTTACTGCTTCTCTTCTGCGGTGGTGGCAATGGCATTGGATTTGGCGGTAATAACTGCGGTTGCAACAACAATTGCGGATGCAGCACACCTTGGAACAACGGTTGCGGAAACTCTTGTGGAGACGGCTGTGGCTGCTAATTTCTTTGGAAATAGTCCTGGGGGCATCTTCGGATGCCCTTCTTGTCATGGAAGCAATCCGACACTGATAGAAACCCTAAAGCTTTTTCTCCCTTATTTTCCTTTACATATCCAGAATTTAATCAATCTCTATCTAAAATTTCTGGAATTTATGCATACCTTTGAGATGATTCAGAATATGATGAATCACATGGACGAATATCAGGCGTTATTTAAAATGTTTGAAGGAATGGGCAGTGAACAATCTACCTCTGAACACTCTAATATGCCCCCGTTTTTTGGAAACAGCAATTTTCCCATGCCTGATTTAAGCTCCATGCAAAAAATGATGGAAGGAAGCGATTTGGTCGATGAGTTTACCTACGTGGAAGAACCATCCGGCACTGGCTGGTATGGATCCTAAAAAAGTGTTTTTATTAACAAAAATATCCGAGAAAATAGAAGGAAAGTCAGAACAAGATATTCTGCCGATTTTAATGGCCGCTATGACCAGTGCCAGGAAACAGAATATTTCTTTTACTCCACAGGAATTCGAAATTCTCTTTTCTATATTAAAAGAAGGGAAATCTGAGCAGGAAGTACAACAAATTAATCAGACGATTAATTTTGCTCAAAACATCTTATCAAAGAATAGGTTTTAACAAGTTTCTTTTTCATTTTTACACGCAAAAAGAGGATATCCTTTCGGATATCCTCAACCTAATTCTATGTATTTTATTTGCAACATTCCTCAAATACACTTAACGCATACTGTGCAATGTCATCATCTTCTTCTCCGGTACCGCCGCTGATACCAAGACCACCTACAAGGTTATCTCCTACGAACAATGGAACACCACCGCCAAAGAATACAAGTTTATCACTTTCAATTTGTTCCAGTCCTGCAAATGTCTGTCCCGGCTGTACAAGTTTTCCAAGTTCCATAGTAGACATTTTCACTGAAACTGCTGTATAGGCTTTTTTTACAGCCACATCAAAACTTACAAGGAACGCTCCATCCATCACATGTACTGCAACAGGATTTCCATCTGGTCCACAAACTGCAACAACTGCCTTTTTCCCTACGCTTGTTGCATAGCCTTCAATCTTTTCAATTAATTTCTTTGCAATATCAAGCGTTACTCTGTCCATAGTCTGAATTCTCTTCAATACTTCCTGTACAACGATTTCTTTTGTCAGTTCCATTACCGGAACCTTTTCATTCACCGGTTTTGCCGGTGCTGGTGAAACTGGCTGTACAACTGGAGCTGCCGGCTGCGCAGGCTTCTTGGAATCTACATAATCTGTATATCTTGCAAGCGCATATAAGTAACTGCCAAGTAGATTCATGTACTGCTTTCTTGCAGGCTGTCCACCATACTTTTTATCTGAAGAAGTAAGCCAGCGTTCCGCACGTCTTGCAACACTTCTTGCCATATCAATACGAAGTGATGCTTCACAGCCACCCGGAAGTGGTTCGTATGCAGTCATCGGATAAGATGCCTTTAAGTTTTCTGTCTTCTCAGACAGAATCTTCACTTCTTCTTCGCTAATCTTATAGTCTTTATGATAAGGATCATTGATACCTTCAATACAGATCAGAAGGTTTCTCTGAATCTTTTCTAAATCTGCCTTCAGGGATAAGTCGTCCGCATGAAGTTTGATCATACCAATGTGAGTGATTAAATCTTCAATCTCACCGATTGCTTGGATACGATCATCAGCTTTAGACACGTTTTTATCACGTTTTAAACTGGTCATGCCGCGGTCTCCGCTGCCTGTGAACATTTCCATGTCGGACTCCTTTCGCATAGTGTTCATAACTATAAATATTATAGTAAAATCTATGCTAGAAGTCAATGGAAATTAGGAATATTTCCACACAAATCCAACAAAAACCAACATCTTTATTCTTTTACTTTTTGATTAATTTCTTCAGGTTCCATCTTCGAAAATTTCACAGTCTGACTGTGATACAATCCAAAATATCCGGATTCCATATATCCAATCGCAACTGCGATCAAGTAATATGGCATACCCTCAAAACCAAATAATTCAAATCCAAGTACCAGTGATGCCAACGGACTATTTGTCACCGCACTAAACAGCGCAATCATACCACAGGCTGCACAAAGGGATGGTGAAAATCCTGCAATCTGTCCAAACAGACATCCAAAAGTACCACCCACAAATAAAGTCGGTACAATTTCACCGCCTTTAAAGCCGGCACCTAAAGAAACCGCAGTAAATAACAGTTTCAATGCAAAGGCAGCCCAGACAACTTCACCTTCCACTGCTTTCTCAACAATATTCATGCCGCCGCCAAGATAATCTGTTGTTCCAAATATTTTCGCAAGGATAATGACTAATACACTACCTACGAAAATTCTTAGATATGGATTTTTAATATATTTTTTGTATAAATGTTCTGCCCCATGTAAGGTCTTACAGAAAATCACACTCAACAAAGCACACAATAATGCCAAAAGACCAATAAGCAATGCACCTTTTAAAGCAAATTCCGGAATGTTATGCACTGGAAAGGCCTCAGCATGTCCACCACAAAGATGTGCCACCTCAAAAGCAGTTAAAGAAGCCACCGTACATGGCACCAGCGCTGAATAATGCACCACACCAACAGTTACTACTTCAATGGCAAATACCGTAGCTGCCAGCGGAGTACCAAATAACGCAGAAAATCCCGCTGCCATCCCACACATGATCATGATTTTTGTATTCTTTTCATCTAATTTGAATACTTTTCCGATTGCCTGTGCAATGCTTCCACCAAGCTGTAATGCAGCACCTTCACGTCCGGCAGAACCGCCACCAAAATGTGTCAGCACAGTCGCCGCAAAAATCATCGGTGCCATTCGAAATGGAATTGTTTTTCCTCCCTGCACAGACTCTAGGACAAGGTTTGTACCGCCGCCTTTATTTTCAAATTTGTAAATAAATACAATCAAAAGACCGACAAACGGCAATAAGTAAAGAATCCACGGGTTATTGGTACGAAGCTCTGTCACAAATGTGATACTTCTGGCAAAATATGCTCCTACCACGCCAAGCACTGCACCCGTAATTCCTGCAAATAATATCCATTTTAGTAAAATCAAGACTCTCCCGAGGGAGAGTCTGATTGATTCATTCATATTTTTCATAATATCTCTTTTGTATTTTTGAAAACTATTTAACAACGATGTTTACAATACGTTTTGGAACATAAATTTCCTTCACGATTGTACCTGTAATCTTAGAAGCGATTAATTCTTTACCTGCTGCGATTGCGTCTTCTTTAGACATATCCGCCGGGATAGAAAGAACTGCTTTTGTCTTACCATTAATCTGAACAGCGATTTCAACTTCATCGTCTTTCATCTTTTCAGCATCATATTCCGGCCAGCCCTGAGCAAATACGCTTGTGTCATGTCCAAGTGCTTCCCAAAGCTCTTCACTGATATGAGGAGCAAATGGAGCAAGCATTGCTACTGCTGCTTCTAATGTTGCTTTATCGATGCCGCCTTCTTTCTTCGCCATTTCGATCATCTTATTGTTGTATTCCATGAAACCGGAAACAACTGTGTTTAAGCTGAAGTTCTGGAATCTCTGAGAGATTTCAAAAATCATCTTATGACGAAGTTTTACAGATTCTTTTGTTTCTGCTGTATTTTTATCTTTGTTGTCCATAACAAGATTCCAGAAACGGTTGAGGAAACGATATACACCGTCAATACCTCTGTCATCCCATTCTGCATCCAGTTCTGGTGGTCCAACGAAGAGTTCGTAAAGTCTTAAGGAGTCACAGCCGTAATCTCTTACTAAATCGTCCGGAGATACAACATTTCCTTTAGATTTACTCATCTTAATACCGTTTTTACCAGTGATCATACCCTGGTTAAACAGTTTTGTGAATGGTTCTTCGAAATCTACAACACCAATGTCATATAAGAATTTTGTGTAGAAACGAGAATATAATAAGTGAAGAACTGCATGTTCTACACCACCAATATACATATCTACCGGTAAATATTTTGAAGCAGCTTCTTTAGAAACTAATTCTTCTGTATTTTTGCTGTCTACGTATCTTAAGAAATACCAGGAAGAACCAGCCCACTGTGGCATTGTATTTGTTTCACGTTTCGCCGGTGCACCACAGCATGGACATGTTGTGTTTACCCATTCTTCAATTGCTGCCAGTGGAGATTCCCCTGTGCCTGTTGGCTGATAATTGTCAACTTCCGGAAGTCTCAGTGGTAACTGATCTTCTGGAACCGGTACATTTCCACAGTTTGGACAGTGGATGATTGGAATAGGTTCACCCCAGTAACGCTGACGTGAGAATACCCAGTCACGTAACTTATAGTTTACTTTCTTCTTACCAAAGCCCATTTCTTCAATCATAATTGGAGCTTCTTTTTTCAGAACTGCGGATTCCATGCCATTCCATTCACCGGAATTGATCATAGTACCAACTGCATCTGTATATGCTTCTTCCATGTTTTCGATTTCTACGCCGTCTTTTGCGATAACCTGGACGATTGGAAGATCAAATTTTTTCGCAAATTCAAAGTCACGGTCATCATGTGCAGGTACACACATGATTGCGCCTGTACCGTAATCAGCAAGTACGTAATCAGCTAACCAGATAGGTGTTTTTGCACCGTTTAATGGGTTGATTGCGTAACTTCCTGTAAATACACCTGTTTTGTCTTTATCCTGAAGACGGTCTACGTTAGATTTCATAGAAGAATCAAAAATGTATTTTTCAACTGCTTCCCTTGTTTCATCTGTTGCTAAAGATGCTGCCATTGCATGTTCCGGAGCAAGCACCATAAATGTAGCACCGTGAAGTGTATCAGGACGTGTTGTATAAACAGTGATTTTTTCATCTCTGCCTTCGATTGGGAAATCTACTTCTGCACCGTAAGATTTACCAATCCAGTCAGCCTGCATCTTTTTAACTTTTTCAGGCCAGTCAAGTTTGTCAAGATCGTTTAATAAACGTTCTGCATAAGCTGTGATCTTTAACATCCACTGACGAAGATTTTTCTTTGTAACAGGTTCGCCGCAACGTTCGCAGCAGCCGTTTACTACTTCTTCGTTTGCAAGACCTGTCTTACATGATGGACACCAGTTAATTGGGAATTCTTTTTCGTAAGCAAGTCCTTCTTTGAACATTTTTACGAAGATCCACTGAGTCCATTTGTAGAATTCAGGATCTGTTGTGTTTACTTCCATATCCCAGTCATAGAGTGCTGCGATTTCGTTAATCTGTTTTTTGATATTCGCAACGTTCTGTGCTGTTGTGATAGCTGGGTGTACACCCATTTTGATTGCATAGTTTTCTGCTGGAAGACCGAACGCATCCCATCCCATTGGATGAATGATATAGTGTCCCTGCATTAATTTATAACGACTCCATACGTCAGAGATTACATAACCTCTCCAATGACCTACGTGAAGTCCGTTTCCTGATGGATATGGGAACATATCCAGACAGTAATATTTTGGTTTTTTGCCGTCATCAACGTTTACCGGATTTTCTGCCCAGTTTTTACGCCATTTTGCTTCGACTGCCCTATGATTAAAAGGAACTGCCATTTTTCTCACCTCGTTAT
>JBGVRS010000133.1:0-10722 GCA_045128635.1 Lachnospiraceae bacterium | reverse complement strand
TTCATTTCAGATACCTCTCTGTTCAATAAGATTTTTTACTAACCGTTCCAAAGTCAGTAATCTTATTCTACACTGAGGTATTTTTTTCTCAACCTTCTTTCTCGGAATTCCTTATATTTGAATTATACAGGAAGCTCCTTTTTATAAAGATGAATTTTGCAGAATTATCATAAGAAAAGAAGGCCAGAAGGACAATACAGCCCTTCTAAAAAAGAAAAACCAGGAAATCAATCAGCTTGATTTTCCTGGTTTTTTAATGTAATTAGACGAAACCCTCATGAAAGCCCCTCAAAGCAGCCCCTCATAAGTGCCCCTCACGACAAACCATCAAGAATGTCCCTCAATAAAGTAGCCCCTCAAAAACTTTGATTACCCTAGAATTAAAAAGAAAACGGGACAGAAGAGGTTTTATTTCCTCTTCTGTTTTTTTGTTTGCTTAATAAATTGAAGCGCTTGATTGCCGAAAAATCTCCAAAAATCCATAAAAAACGGCTATCTTGTACGGATTTTGGGACAGCAAAAGAATTATATTGATTATACAAGAAGAGAGGATAACCAGAATCTAACAAAAGGAGCGAAATCGTATGTTTATTATTTTATTTATTTTTATTATTGGAATCCCACTTATTAAGGAATGGGTAGAAAACGAAAATTACAGAAAGCAGTGTCATGACAGAGGAATGGATACCTACTGGGCAAACGACGGCACATATCGCTACACTGATACAAATAAGAGATATAAGGGTTAAGAAGGAGGATATTATGGGTGCATTATTATTTATCGGATTGATTTGGTTCATTCCAAAGTTGGTAAAAGAATTATTTATTACACAGGTTCCAAGAGGAACAGATTACAGACAGGTTTATATTGATAGTCACAGTGGTGTAAGCGGGAGAACATTGGATCGAAGAATGTCAAATGGATATTATGTAAAAAAGTAATACTGTGGCGGAAAAATTTGGGTGGATATATGGAAGATACAATAAAGAATAATGATATGTACTATATCGTGGATTTGAGCAAGAACTATTACAGAATAGATTCTCAGAATCAGTTGGTAGTCGCTGCCGGAAAAGAATGTGCAGGTGTTTTTACAATGCGTGATATTTTTAATAAGATAGGCGGTGGAAGGAGGGCTTCATTTTACAATGTAGTCTCTATTGATGGAAGCAAGATAATCAACTGCTCAATGCTTCCTGAGAGTGCAAAACAATGTGGTAGCAACGTTGAGGATTACCATAAAGAAACTATAGATACGGAGTATGATATATCAAAGTTAGACTGGTGTGATTACTTAAGGAACTTCTGCTATTTGATTTCAACAGCAGGAGACTATTTATCGGATTTGAAAAAGCAGGAATCCGATGCAGATTTGGAAATTTGCGATCTTTTACATTACATAGAGCTTTTTGAAATCAGAGAAAATGAGGAGACGCAGCTGATACAGCATTTGAAGGATGTCAGACATCGAAGAAGAGATGTAAAGGATGCTATGGATGCTGTAAAGCAATTTCAGGAAACGATAGGCATCAGCTCAAATTTGCTAAAAGCTCAAAAGTTACTGAAACATTTAGAATCCTTAAAACATCGAAATTATACTCCAAGAAAGCTTCCGGAATTATTTAATAACGGAGTAAAAGAAAATAGAAACTTATTAAAATGTAACAGTGAAATCGAAAGCAATATGGAAACGGCTAAGGTGGATATGGTAGAAGATAGGAGAGTAGTCAATATGTCTGAAGTCAGAAGAGATACGATCTTTGATACGAAAAAAATGGATTGGCTGCAGTTTGCGAAAGAGCAGGTGGAATTTTATAAAAATGCAGAGCAGTATATCGTGAATCTGCAGATTGATATCGATGATATTGATGATGAAATAGAATCCACTTTAGAGCAGATTGAAGAAGGAAGCTTTAGTGCAGTTCAGGGGTATATGGTATTTAAAAGACTTCGTGATCTGAGAACTGAGCGTAAAGAAAAGCTGCAGGAATTGGAGGCTTTAAGAATTTTGGTTGAGCCATTCAATTGCGAAGCAATTCAGGAACATTTCGAAGATTGCGTAGAGGAAATTCAAAGTTTGATTTTAGTTAAAAAAGATAGTATAAAAGAAGATGTAGGATAAAAAAGTATATTTTTATTAAAAATATAAAATATGAGGGATTTGCATGAAATTTTATAAGTTGGTGCTTGCCATTATGATTGCGTCAATTTTATTAGTAGTTATTGGGGAGACGATGCAAAATAACCATATAGTAACTACATATGAAAATGCTTTGGAATTAATCTCAGCGGAAAGATATGAAGAGGCATTAAACAACTTGAAAACTATTAGGGGAAAAGATTACCAAGACACGTTCCCGTGGATTTTTTATTGTAATGCAAAAATCGCATATGCAGCAGGGGATATAGATGAAGCGTATGACGAATGCTATTTTATGCAGTTTGAGTATTTATCAGAAGAAAGAGAAAAAGAAATTGATGCTTTTAAGAAAAAAGTAGAAGAAGAATATGATGAATATTTAAAAAGAGAATATCAGAAGAGACAATTGGAATATGAACAGAAGGTCAAAACGGGAGTACCTTTTGTGGGAATGTCGGAAAGTGATATTGATAAAACCATATTAGGGGCACCATCATCGGATATTCGGCATAATAGTGAAAATATAAATGGAGAACGATATGACGCAAATTTGTATGATTTTTATTCGGGTTCGGATTTGATTTATAGCGCAAGGTGTGTGCAGGGAAAAGTAACTGAAGTATGGGATTATAGAGATGATCCTATTTCCAAAAGAAAAAAATCATATGTATCAAAAAGAAAAGAAAAGGATTACGATCCATTTGATGCATCAGAATATAATGATCCAGAAGACTTCTATTATGATAATTACGATGATTTTTGGGATTATGAAGAAGCAGAAGACTATTGGAATGAATTTAACTGATATCTAACAGAAAAGAGATTACTATGATTAACAGAGAAGATATGCTGGAGCTGACAAGACGCATGACTCCGGCGAGAACCTGTTTTGACAGAATTGCAGGCGCATATATCAATGATCTAGGTGAGGTGGAAGACAGCTTCAATGTGCATTTTGGGAAACTCTCCGGCGGGGAGAAGAGCAGAAATCTGGCACTTGCCAAAGCCATTCCATTTGCAAGGACCAATGAGCAGTTAAAAGAATATACATTTTCCAGTGAAGCGAAGGGGAAGGATAGTGTCTACACCCTGCTTCGTGCAATTCAGCAGTGCGGTCTGAAAAATGATGCATTGATGGAACTTTTGTATGAGCAGATTGCAGATGGTTTCCCGGTGGATTACGAATTTGCCGTATTTGTATTTCATGGCACCTATGATGTTCCCCTAAAGGCGAAGGACAAGGAACGCCTGTGGGAATCAGAGGAAGTTTATGATTTTATCATTTGCACCGTAAGCCCGATGCTAAAAGAATACGAACCGGCAGAGCCTGTGTTTGGATTTCTCTATCCTGCATTTTCTGACAGGAGCGCGGAGGAAGGAATGATTGATATCTTCCATGCGGACCCGGAAAATGTGGAGGAAGGGTTAATGTATAAGATTTTAGGAAGAAGAGGATAAGTGAAATAAAAAGAGTATTCATTACTGGTGGAATTCTGATCATAGCAATATTAGCAATGGTTGTTAGCAATCAGTTATTCCCTAAATCACATAATAACATAGAAACAAGTACCAGCATTGCATTTACGATACCGGAATATGAAGGCGAACCATTTGCCTTGATCAATCAGAATGTTCCATTTTTCGAAAAGGACGATTATACAACAGAATCGTTTGAAAATTATAGTGAACTGGATGAGCTTGGAAGATGCGGTGTAGCTTATGCAAATATTTCGAAAGAGCTTATGCCTACCGAAGAACGTGGGCAGATTGGAGCGGTACGACCTTCAGGTTGGCATACGGTAAAGTATCCGGAGTTGATCGAAGATAGATACCTGTACAATCGTTGTCATTTGATTGGATATCAGCTTTCCGGTGAAAATGCAAATGAAAAGAATCTGATTACCGGTACCAGATACATGAACGTGGAAGGAATGCTGCCGTTTGAAAATGAAGTCGCAGATTATGTGAGAAGAAGTGACAATCATGTACTGTACAGAGTTACTCCCGTGTTTTCAGGGAATAATCTGGTAGCGACGGGCGTCTTAATGGAGGCGTATTCTGTAGAAGACCGAGGCGAGGGCGTTTGCTTTTGTGTGTTTGTTTACAATGTTCAGCCGTGGATCGAGATAGATTATAGAACCGGGGAGAGTAAAGAAAAGTGAGAACACTGGAAGAAGCCAGCGAGGGAATTGATGAGAAAATATTACTAAAAAGGTAATAAAAATAAAGATAAATATTTACAAAGGTTTTTGGGTGTGATAAAATTTTATTACCGAAAAGGTAATAAAATTAAAAGGAGTTAAATGTACTAATTTAAGCATGAAAATACTGTATAAGAATGAAACTGCTAAAAAACAATTTTGTTCCAATTACAAGAAAACATGGAGATATCCAGAGCAGGTCAAGAAAAAGCTTGAAGCAGCAGAAAACTTTATTGATAATTCAAATTCTCTTTTGGATATAGTAAATTATCCCCCTTTTCGGTTTGAAAGATTGAAAGGTCAACGAAAATATGAGTGGAGTATCAGACTTGGCAATACAGGATATCGAGTAACAATGATTCCCTGCGATGATGACGGTAACGAAATTATTGAAGGAGATATCATAGCTCAGTGCAAAATGATTAAAATAGTGAAGGTAACGGAGGTGTCAAACCATTATGAGTAATATGATAGAATATAAAGATTATGTGGCTTTTCACCCTGGATATTACATTGCAGATATTATTGAAGATATGGAGATGAGTCAGGCTGAGTTTGCTACCAGGATGGGCACAACTGCGAAAACACTTAGTTGCTTGTTAAGTGGTCAAGCAAATATCTCAAATGATTTGGCAAAAAAATTATCTGTAATGTTGGGCACAAGTGTAGATGTTTGGCTAAATTTGCAAACTACCTATGATCAAAAATTGATAGAAATTCAGCAAGCAAAAGATTTTGATGAACAAGAAGAAATAGTGAAGTTAATTGATTATAAGTATTTTGTAAATGTGGTTGGTTTGCCAGTTACTAAATTAATTAGAGAGAAAGTTGCGAATCTTTGTAAATATTTTAAAATTTCAGATTTGCGAATTATGCTGGAACCAGATTTTCTGGTGAACTATAGAACAGGTATATCTAACATTAGTGAAAAAAATGTAATTAATTCAAGAGCATGGATTCAAACAGCAATTAATTTTTCGCAGACGATAGAAACAGAGTCTTATGATGCTGAAAAGTTAAAATCCTACTTACCTGAATTACGTAGTATGACAATTCAAAAACCAGAAATATTTCTTCCAAGAATGAGAGAAATATTTGCAAAATGTGGAGTGGCCTTTGTCTTGCTGCCGCATTTAAAGAATTCAGGTGTAAATGGAGCTGTAAAGTGGATTAATGATGAACGTGTAGTTTTGGCAATAAATAATAGAGGCCTTGATGCTGATAAATTTTGGTTTTCACTTTTTCATGAAATAAGACATGTGCTTCAGCGAAAAATAAAAACAGTATTTATTAGTTATAATGAACAAGAAATGATAGATGCAAATTATCAGCTCGAGGAAGATGCCAATAATTTTGCTACCAATTACTTGATTTCGCCATCTGCTATGAGAAAGTTTTCTCCATCTCAATATACTTCAGATGATGAGATTATAGAATTTGCAAAGTCTATAGGTATTCATCCAGGGATTGTTGCAGGCAGGTTGCAGCATGAAAAAATAATTCCGCCAAATAGATGTTCAAAGCTTAAGGAAAAATATGTTATCGAATTAAATCATTCAGCTTGATAATTTAGAGAAAAGCCAGCGCCTACCGCGCTGGCTTGTCCTCTAGCATCCCAAGCATACATTCCTTCAGCTTCCGCACACTTTCCGTCTCTTTCTTCTTCACATGAGTTCCCATTCCAAGCTCTCTAATCGCCTGTGGCTCCACAGGGATACAAAGCACATTATCCGTTCTTCCGCGGATCATTAGTTCCGACATCATGGTCACTCCAAGTCCCCTTGCTACCATCTGAATCAGGGTTTCATCATCGACACGGGTTGGTTTGGCATTCAATTTAATACCCAAAGGCGAGAGTGCAGCTTTTACATCTATATCAAATCTGCCGTAAGGCATCAGAAATTCCGTTCCTTCAAACTCCACCAATGGAAAATGTGTCCGTTCCCCCAGAGGGTAATCTTTTGGCAAAATCGCATACATTTTTTCTTCATAGAGAGGAATCCAGTCACAGCTGTGGTAGTTTTGACGGCTGGCGAAGATGACGTCTGTCTGACCGGATTCTAACAGTTCAAATGGTTCCAGAGCATCATCCACCATACGAAGGTCTACATTGACCTCCGGGCAGAGACGCTTGAAGCGATAGAGAAGTTCCGGCATCCAGTGCATGGCGATACTTGCATAGGCTGCGATGCGGATGACTTCACACTTTTGCTCTGCAATGTGTTTAATCTGATTTTCCAGATTGGCATTGGCACGCAAAAACTCTCTGATGGCAGGCATCAGCTGCAATCCCTGTTCAGTGAGTGTGATACCGCTGTGATTACGCTGCAGCAGCGGAAAGCCGATTTCTTTTTCCAGTGCATCCATCATGTGGGTGAGTCCGGATTGGGTATATCCAACCACTTCGGAGGCTTTGCTAAAGCTGCCAAGGTCGGCAGCAGTCATTAATATTTCCAGTTTTTTACTATCCATAGTTCCCTCGTAACATTTATTTAATATATTTCAAGTATATGACATTTTCTAATACCCCTATTATAAACAGTTGTTTCTCAAGAAACAAGCAAAATGGTAGAATGTTATAAAATGAAAGAGGGGTTTTACATATGGAAAAACAGTTGAATATAAAACAGAGAATATTGGTAGCAGGTACCCTGTTCGGTATGTTCTTTGGCGCAGGAAATTTGATTTTTCCGGTGCATTTAGGACAGCTTGCGGGAGCAAATGTGATTCCTGCTATGGCAGGATTTATTATTACGGCGGTAGGGATTCCGATTTTAGGGGTAGCAGCCATTGGAAATACTCATTCCAGCGGCTTACAGGAATTATCTTCCAAGGTTGGAAAAGGTTACGGTTACTTCTTTACCTGTCTGTTATATCTGACCATTGGACCATTTTTTGCCATTCCTAGATGTGCCACCACATCATTTACCACAGGAATTGAACCAATGCTTGGACAGAATGTTTCCGGTACGACGGTATTGTTCATTTTCTCACTGATTTTCTTTGCATTGGTATTATTTTTCTCCTTACGTCCGGCAAAGATTACAGTCTGGATTGGAAAGATTATTAACCCATTGTTTTTGATTTTCCTTGCAATTCTAGTCATTGCAGCCTTATTAAATCCGGGTACCGCCGTATCAGCGGTAGAGCCGGCAGCAGGCTATGAAAATGGTGCATTGTTCTCAGCATTTATCGAAGGTTACGGCACCATGGATGCCATTGCAGGGCTTGCCTTTGGTATCGTTGTCATTGACATTATCCGTTCCATGGGTGTGACTGAAGACTCCGCTGTGGCAAAAGACGTTCTTCGTTCCGGTGTGTTGACCGGTGCGCTGATGGCGATTATTTACATTGCAACGATTTTAATGGGTGCGCAATCCAGAGGTTTATTTGAAACTTCTGAAAATGGCGGGATTGCGCTGGCACG
Source organism: Lachnospiraceae bacterium (assembly GCA_045128635.1). GTDB lineage: Bacteria > Bacillota > Clostridia > Lachnospirales > Lachnospiraceae > HGM12587. The sequence continues at coordinate 2,953 of JBGVRS010000133.1, read as the reverse complement.
GATTTCAGGTCATTACCTTGGAACTGCAGGAAGCATTGTACTGGCACTGACTATTACCTTTGCGTGTTTGAAAACTTCCATTGGACTGGTAACCAGCTGCTCGGATACATTTTCAAGAATGTTCCCAAATAGCTTGAGCTACAAGGCATGGGCGATTATTTTTACAGTATTTTCTTTTGCGGTATCCAACTTTGGATTATCCAAGATTATTAATTATTCCCTGCCGGTATTGATGTTCTTATATCCGCTGGCGATTACATTGATTCTGCTGGCACTTAGCGGAAAACTTTTTGGTCACGACAGAGTGGTGTATGTATGTGTGACTGCATTTACCTGCGTGGCGGCGGTGTTTGACTTAATCAAAACATTACCTGCAGAATTACAGGCAGGCTTACATCTGGAACCGATCATCGGATTTGCAAGAAATGTGCTGCCTTGGTTTGATTTAAATCTTGGCTGGGTGGTTCCGGCGGTTGTTGGTCTGGCGTTAGGACTTGTGCTTCGTAAAATGAGAAAAAACTAGATTTTTAGATGGGGTTTTATGCCCCATCTTTTTCTTTCTATGAACGGAATTAGCAGAGCTTATGTCGCAGCAATAGCGATATATTCTGATGGCTGCATTTGGTATATTGTAATTGTAACAAACGCTTAGACCTTTGAAAGGAGGTTCACTATGCAAAAAGAAAAACTGGCAAAAATTTTATTTATGATATTTTTGATGGTTTTATCCTTTAGTGTTTTGACCCGCATCATTCCGGAATCAAAGTTTGTTCAGGAAACGATTCAGCATCTGGAAGAAAGTCAGAATACGATCATGAAATTTTCGGGGACAACCATCGCCACATCCCTGTCACTTTCTGCACTGCCAAATGACTTTGCAAGTCCGCTGGCAAGCACCGTATCAGATTTAAATACATATTTTATTTTTATCTTTGCGGTATTGTTTGTAGAAAAACTGGTGGTGATCGAGGGGATTAAAATCGCTCTTGTATGGATGATTCCGGCTGCATGTATTTTGTACATCGCAGCAATTCTGACATCCAAAGAAATGTTTAAAAACTTTGCGAAGAAGCTGTTGATTCTTGGAATTTCCATTATTATGGTGATTCCAATCAGTACACATTTTACAGAAACTGTCTGCGCAGATTATCTGACTTATGTGGATGAAACCATTGAGGAGGCAGATGCCGGTGCTAATAAGATCAACGAACTGATGGCGGAAGAAAATGAAGATGCGACATTTTTCGACAAGCTGACAGATGCATTTAAGACCGCTATCCGAGATGTGAATGATCTGCTGGCATATTTTAAAAATGTGGTGAAAAAATGTGTGAATTCTGTTGCAGTGATGATCGTGACAACCTTTGTGTTACCAATGTTGACGATGCTGCTCTTTAGATGGCTGCTGACGGAACTGTTTGCATTACATTTACCGGTACCTAAGGTTTCTGTGAAATTGCCAAAGGAACTGAAAAAAAGATTTGTCAAGGAAACAGATTTGATAGAGGTGGTGAATGATGATGAAGGATAAGAATAAACTTTTAACCATTACCTGTTATGTGCTGGGAATCGCCATTGTTGTCATGTTGCTCTGGGGACTTGTGAATGAAAACAATGTCTTTAAGGAACCTTACGATGATGGGATTGAGCAGGTGGATTTGGATACCATTTATCTTCACGGCAGCAAGATAGAGGTGGATTTCTCAGAAGTGCTGATTGGAACCCAGGAAGAGACCAGAAAGCTGATCGTCAGCACCCAGGAGGCAACCGTATCTACTGAGCTTACTTCGGAACTGCTCAGACAGTTGGATTTTGACTTCTTAAAGAAGACACAGAAGGTCAGTTATACAGGCAAGGGATATTTTGTGGTAGACCTGGATAATCTGACAAAGAGTAATATTATACAGGATAAAAAGGAAAAAACGATTACCCTGAAAATCGACCATGCGTATCTGCAGGCGATTGAAATCGATCCGGAAAAAATCATCATTGATGAGGTGAAAGAAGGACTGCTTGCCAGAGGAGACATTAAGCTGACGGTCAAAGACTACAATGCCATTGAAAAAGATTTGAGAAATCGTATGGTGGAGAAGTTTGACACGGCAGAAAATGGACAGAAGGCAGATGAGATTGCGCTGGAGATGGTGAAAGCGGTGTATGAACCGGTGGTGAAGGCGGTTGATTCATCATATGAGCTTTATGTAGAGTTTAAATAAAATAGGAAGTGCCGCTGGCAAATAGACGGCGCGTGGGCTTGAAAATACACATTTATTGGATGTACAGATCTACCTAAAGGAACATGCAAAGGATTGGGCTATACAGCATGTAAGAGATGCCCTTAGAGAGTGAGAGCAACTGATTTATAGTAATGTCCACGGCAGCAATGCGCGTTTTCAAAAGAATCCAGTAAATATGCGGGTGTGGGATTTTAAAACGGAATTTTTATACCAGATTTATACCAAAATTTAGTGGATTTGGGGCTGTGACATGGTGGATTATTGAAGGCCTAAAAAGGTCTGAACAAGGTTGAAAGAAAATTTATAATGTGTGAAAAGGCAATTTCGAGGTGTTGGAGGACGGCTTGGGGTTGCCTTTTCGCATAAAATGGAGATGAGAACTTATTTTAAGGAATAAAGAAGTACATAATAAGCCTAATTTTGTAGAACGAAAATATTTGGTATACTAGTGATATAAAAATATTTAGGAGATATCTTGAGGGGGAGACCAGTATGTCAGTTAAGTGTTTTTCTTTTTTAGTAGAGAGCTTTATTTATTCAAGCAAGTGTGTTGAGTCGTATTACTCTGAATATAGCTGGTCCTATGTCAAGATTTAGTACAAGTTAAAATGAGGTTTTCCTCATCTTAACTTGCCATCAGCAATTCGCCCTGTTGCACTCTACGATACAGTTCTTCGTAGTCATTTGGTGACATGTAATCACAGTGACTGTGAATG